>NZ_PEDM01000029.1 GCF_002742685.1 Anoxybacillus flavithermus | reverse complement strand
TATTAGGCACGCCGCCAGCGTTCGTCCTGAGCCAGGATCAAACTCTCCATAGAAAAGTTATCCTTAGCTTCTTTACGCTTTTCGCTTCGTTCAGTTTTCAAGGAACATCTTGTCACTTTTGAAGCGACTTTTTTATACTATCACATCAACAATCTCATGTCAATAATAAATTTTACTTTTTAATCGCCGCCACATCTCGGTAGCGACGATTAAAAATATATCACGAACATTTTTACACGTCAATACTTTTCTTTATTTTTTTCAACTATGTAATGTCTATGAAAAATCCCTTGCCCTTTCGTTGCGATTTTTTCAACAGAAAGCATATGCTTTTCAACGAGAAATTCAAGCAAAATCTCTAAATCAACACCATACACCATCAACTCTTTTTCACTTAACAATTCCGCCATCGACCACGGTGTGTCTTTTTTCTCAAGCACATGCATCAGATGACTCGCTCCTTGTTTCAGCTTCGAATGAATAAAAAAATCACTTGCTAAAAATAATAATTGCAATCGCTTATCAAGCGGTTCTTCACTCCCAACTAACTCTGCATACAATTTATAAATTTGTGGCTCAATCTGTTTTACTTGATTCCACACAGTGACTTCGGGATAAAAGCCATTTTCGATAATAGATAAACGAGCTAAGTGATGCAGGGCATGCAACACATGGTTGTACGCATCAAGCCATTGATCTTTTTCAAAAAAACTCCTGCCCTCGATGTAGCGACGCACTAATCTAGCGAACTCTATCCCCATTTTCACCTTTCTTTCCTCTTTAGGAAACTGCAATAGACGTTGTCGCAATTGTGCAATATATTCGTTGCGTTCAAACAGAATCTTTCCATTCAACAACCAATTCATTACTTTTCGATTTGAACCGAGCAACACCCATTCTTTCATTTGACGTTCGTCTACAACGTACAATGATGCACTTTTTTCTTCAAACGCATAATGTTTAATAAAAACCGTTTCCTCTCCCTCTCGAACGATGACAAATAAGATAACATCAAATAAATCCGTCTCCGGAGAATAATCCGAACCTCTTTCAACCATTAAAATACCGAGGGTACGTGACTGACTGGCTCGCTCTTGGTAAATCGGACGCAACACATCTTCCATAACCGAATCCTCCAATTTTCAACATTGTTTGACCGTATTCGACAATTTCAAAAAAACTCCTGCTTATCATTTAAAACTTATGTTATAGTTATGCGTAGGAGGAGATAAATGTGGGTGTGAAATATTCAAGTAAAATTAATAAAATTCGTACGTTTGCGTTAAGTTTAATTTTTATCGGATTTTTCGTGATGTATGCAGGCATATTTTTCCGTACATCACCTATTGTTATGACATTATTTATGATTTTAGGATTGTTGTTTATTATCGCAAGTACAGTTGTTTATTTTTGGATTGGTATGTTGTCAACAAAAACGATACAAGTCGTTTGCCCTTCATGCAACAAAGTAACAAAAATGTTAGGTCGAGTCGATGTATGTATGTATTGCAACGAGCCACTTACACTCGATCCAACACTTGAAGGAAAAGAATTTGACGAAAAATATAATCGAAAAATAAAAAGCAAAAAAAGCTGATAGCATCGATGCTACCAGCTTTTTTAATGATGTCCTTTTTGACAGTCCGGACACGTTCCGTAAATTTCCATTCGATGATGACTTACTTTAAACCCTGTCACATGTGCGGCTAAATCTTCTACTTCATCTAAACCAGGATAATGAAAATCGACAATTTTCCCACACGCTTCGCAAATGACGTGATAATGATGTGTCGTAACAAAATCAAAGCGACTTGACGCATCACCATACGTTAATTCTTTAACAAGACCGACTTCTTTGAACACACGCAAATTATTGTATACAGTTGCGACACTCATATTTGGAAATTTTCCTTCCAAAGCTTTATAAATTTCATCCGCTGTTGGATGGGACATCGACTGAATCAAATATTCGAGTATCGCATGACGTTGCGGTGTAATACGGACGCCGGTTTCTTTCAACGTATGAAGCGCTTCTTTCAATTGATGTGCGTGCGTCACCGTCATGCACCTCACTTCCATTTATAAAAATTATAATTATTACTTTATAATTTTTATAAATAGTGTACAAAAAAATGAGACCGTTTGTCAATTGGATTTTTAGGGAAGAAAAAAAGGCGACCCTTGAAGAATCGCCACATACACATTTGAGGAGGTGTGTGCTCTACTATATCGTACGCAACGATTTCATTATTTGTTTGAGCCAACCGCCTCTTTTAAAGCGTTCAGTACCTGTTCGACATGCCCATTTACTTTCACTTTTCTCCACTCTTTCACAATTTGACCGTTTGGATCGATTAAAAACGTCGAACGCTCAATCCCCATATACTCTTTCCCAAAATTTTTCTTTAACTTCCATACCCCGTATGCTTTCGCTACATCTTGTTTTTCATCAGCAAGAAGTAAAAACGGCAAGTGGTGCTTTTCAATAAATTTTTTATGTCGCTCAATGGAATCTGGGCTAATTCCGATTAAAACGGCCCCTAAATCCGTTAATGATGCATAATGATCCCGAAAATGACAAGCTTCTGTCGTACATCCTGGCGTCATGTCTTTCGGGTAAAAATATAATACAACATACTTCCCACGAAATTGTGACAATGTGACGTTTTCCCCATTACTTGCTGGTAATGTAAAATCAGGCGCTTCCATGTTTCTCCTCCTATCTTTTTTCTACATCCATCACCGTCCGAACAACAAAAGCAGCAGGGAGCGCATAACCAAGCAGCGCTTCGACCATCGCAATCCACCGACCAATCCCAATCGGGACGATATCGCCATAGCCAACGGAAAGCAATGTCACCGCACTAAAATATAAACTCGTTTCGACATATTGAAAAAAATTAGAGGCGACTATATTCTTCCCATTTTCCATCATAACAACATGTCCATTTATATGCAAAATTGTATACACGAGAGCAAAACCGATCATTGTCGTTGAATAAACAAATAAAATGGCAATAAAATTTTTCAATGAAATGACAGAACGTTTCGTTTGCCAAAACGAAATAAAACTCATACATATAACAAAAACGATCATGCCAATCCACACATACGTCACAACATCCCCTCCTATCCCTTTATATATACGAGGGGATGTTTTATTTAATTCCCCGCCCCACGATAACGTTTGATGCCCGCATTCCATAACAGTACCGACAATGTAAAACAAACCATTCCCATCACCGGCGTCAAAAACGAGTACGTATACCATTCCGTTTTACGTAAAAAATACGCTGCCGGATATACACCAACAAACGCAAACGGCAAAATCCATGTCAAAATGTAACGAATGATGCGATTATAAATGTCAACAGGGTATCTCCCATAGTTTCCTATGTTATACATCATCGGCATAATTGAACTGCGCGCATCAGACCAAAAGCTAATACTCGCTAACGAAATAAAAATGCCTGCGTAAACAAATGTTCCTCCTAACACAAATAACACAAACAAAACTGCATCATACCAATGGAACGTCATATGCAATCTTGATGCCGCATACCCCATAACAACTAAACCGGTAATCCCTCCAAGGAGCGACTCGAGTTCCATTCGTTCAAGCACAATTTGAAATAAACTATGCACCGGTCGAGTTAACACTCGATCCATTTCCCCGCGCACAATATATCGTTCATTAAAATCCCAAATGTTAAAAAATGAAGCAAATAAAGCGAAAGGAATTAAAAAGAAACCGTAAATAAAAATAATTTCATCTCGCGTCCAACCGTTTAATAATTGCGTATGCCCAAATACAACAAGAATAAAAATTAAATTCACACCTTGAAACATTAAGTCAGATAAAAACTCAACAAACAAATCAGTTCGATATTGTAATTTTGTTTTGACATATTGACTCATATATTGAAAAAAAATCGATACATAAAACATATGTTCACCCCCCTTGAATGATGAGTTTTCGTTTGGCCGCTTTCCATAACAAATAAATCGGAACAATCAATACAACACACCAAACAGCTTGAAACATCATTCCTTTGATCGCAACATCTCCTGTGAAGCTTTCCGTAAAAATCATACTTGGGATGTAGCTAATCGCTTGAAAAGGCAAATAGTGCATCACATGTTGTGCCCACTCGGGATAAAAACTAATCGGCAAAATGAGTCCTGAAAATAAATCAATAATGAAACGTTTAGCCCGAAGTAATCCTTCCCCATTTAACGTAAAAAATGTGACCATCCCTGCTAATAAATTGAGCTGCGAGTTAATAATAAAACTAAGTATTGTCGACAAAGTAAAATATCCCCATGTATGAACATTCGTTGTAAATTGAAGAGAGAAAACAAATGTGACAATAAGCATTCCCGGAAGTGAAAAGAAAATGAGTCGGAAAATACCTTCTCCAAGACCTTGCATCGTTTTCATGACTAAATAGTTGTACGGGCGAATCAATTCAATCGCTACTTTGCCATCACGAATTTCCATCGCAATTTCACGATCAATGTTATTAAAATAAAACGCTCTTGCCATCCATGCGATCGCCACATACGTCGTCATTTGTTCTACTGTCATACCTTGAATAGAAGATTGTCCTCCATAAATGGCAGACCATAAAAAATAATACGCACCAATATTGATGCTATAAATAAAAATGCCGCTATAATAATTCGTTCGATAAGCTAACATCATTAAAAAACGCATACGAATCATTTCAATATATTTAGCCATAATGAATCCCTTCTTCATAAATGTTGCGAATAATTTCTTCCGTTGAAACTTCACGAATGTGAATATCTTTTAACTCATAGGAAGAAACAACTTTTCCGATCACATGCGCCATATCATTCGCGCGAACATGCGCAATCCAATTATATCGATCCTCCCCTTGTTCCCATGTGACATGAACAAGCGATGCAAGTTCTTCTTTTGAAACAAGATCGCGAAATTGGAAGTGAATTTGTTTTCCTTCTCCCCAATTTTGCTTTAAATGTTGCAATGACCCATCATAAATGATTTTTCCTTCATCAAGCATAATGACACGTTCACAAAGTGCCTCAATATCTGTCATATCGTGCGTTGTTAATAAAATTGTTGTGTTGTACTTTTCATTAATTTCCTTTAAAAATTGACGAATTTTTAGTTTCACTAGCACGTCTAAACCGATCGTTGGCTCATCTAAAAATAAAAGTGGTGGATTATGAATAAGCGCAGCCGCTAATTCACAGCGCATTCGTTGACCAAGCGATAACTTGCGTACTGGCTTATCAAGCAACGGACCAATATCTAACGTTTCAATGACATGATCCATATGTTCGTTATAATCTTGGTCAGAAACACGGTATACTTTTTTTAACAACCGAAATGACTCTTGCACCGCAATATCCCACCATAATTGCGATCGCTGACCAAATACAACACCGATCGTCTGCACGAAACGTTCTCGCTCTTTATGCGGATTCATGCCATTCACAACAACCCGCCCAGACGTCGGTGTCAAAATTCCTGTTAACATTTTGATTGTCGTTGATTTACCTGCCCCGTTCTCCCCGATGTAACCAACCATTTCCCCTTGTTTGACCGTAAATGAAATATCATCGACAGCCCGAATGATTTTATAGTTTCTCGTGAACAAATCCCGAAAAGCCCCAGCTAAACCAGATCGGCTAGAGTACGATTTAAATTCTTTCCGTAGTTTTTCTACTTCAATGGCATACATGTTCCTCACCTCTTATGAAATCACTATTTACTAGTGTAACGAAAATGTTGAAACTCAACAAATGGTGTGCTCAAATAAATGTGATAAAATAAACACCATGAAAGAAATTTTACATAAAAGGAGGAGGCTTCGCGTGAATTTTACGAAGTCTGAACAATTATATCAGGAAGCGCTTGAACATATCGTCGGTGGCGTCAACAGCCCGTCTCGTTCATATAAAGCTGTTGGAGGCGGTGCACCCGTCGTGATGGAAAGAGCACAAGGGGCATACTTTTGGGATGTAGACGGCAATAAATATATCGATTATTTAGCGGCGTACGGCCCTATTATTACTGGACATGCCCACCCGCACATTACAAAAGCGATTCAACACGCAGCTGAAAACGGCGTTTTATACGGGACGCCAACACCTTATGAAATTACATTCGCGAAAATGTTAAAAGAAGCGATCCCTTCTCTCGAGAAAGTACGTTTCGTCAATTCAGGAACAGAAGCGGTCATGACGACGATTCGTGTCGCACGCGCATATACAGGACGTGATAAAATCGTAAAATTTGCAGGTTGCTATCACGGCCATTCCGATCTTGTTCTTGTCGCTGCTGGCTCCGGTCCATCCACATTAGGCACACCCGACTCAGCAGGCGTACCAAAAAGCATCGCTCAAGAAGTCATTACTGTTCCTTTTAATGATGTCGATGCATTTAAACAAGCGATGGAGCGGTGGGGAGACGAAGTGGCTGCTGTTCTTGTCGAACCTATCGTTGGTAACTTCGGGATCGTTGAGCCAAAACCTGGCTTTTTACAAGCGATTAACGACATCGCTCACGCAGCTGGCGCCCTTGTCATTTATGATGAGGTCATTACTGCTTTTCGCTTTATGTATGGTGGGGCTCAAAACTTGCTCGGCATCGAACCAGACTTAACGGCACTTGGAAAGATTATTGGTGGCGGATTACCAATTGGTGCATATGGCGGTAGAAAAGATATTATGGAACAAGTAGCTCCACTCGGTCCCGCTTACCAAGCAGGAACGATGGCGGGAAATCCCGCCTCTATTTTAGCAGGTATTGCTTGTTTAGAAGTATTACAACAAGAAGGCGTATACGAACATCTCGATCATCTCGGTGCAATGTTAGAAGCTGGCATTTTAACACATGCGAAAGCATACGATATTCCTGTGACGATTAACCGTCTAAAAGGAGCACTCACCGTATACTTTACAACAGAAAAAGTAGAAAACTATGAACAAGCGGAACGAACAGATGGGGAGATGTTCGCTAAATTTTTCAAGCTCATGCTTCATCAAGGCATTAATCTCGCCCCTTCGAAATATGAAGCATGGTTTATTACATTAGCTCATACGGAAGAGGATATTGAGTATACAATTGAAGCGGTAGGACGTGCATTTAAATCCTTAAAAAATGAATAAATATACAATTATAACGGGGTAGGAACATATATTCCACCTCGTTTTTTGTGCTTGAAACAAATGAAAACGCTTACATGTTTCGTGAACGTTTTGTTACACAAACTGAATATCATATCCAAAAACATGAATAAATAATTGATTTTCTGTCTTGGTCGTGTTAATATAAACTATAAAATTTAGAAAATTTTATTTTTTAAAAAAGTTTTCAGGTAGGAGGTGGCGAAGGCGAGAAGCGAACGATAGTCGCTTGCAAGCCGCATGCTATGAAACAACAATGGAATCCAACTTCATTTCAACATTTTTATGAACATGAACACGATGCGTGTGGAATTGTCGCTGCGGTTGAAAAACGACGCATTCCGACAAGAGAAAACATTACAACGTGTATTAACGCCCTCGTCACAATGAATCATCGCGCTGGATTCATCAATGGAGAAGGAGATGGCGTCGGCATTCATATTGACATTCCAAAAGCGCTTTGGAAAGAAAAATTTGCTGTTGCCCAACTTAACCCTCAACTCGTCGATCGCGATGATTTTATCGTTGGCCATATATTTATTACGCGAACAACGAATGTCGAAGAGAAAAAAGCACGTATGCGTCAATTGTTTGATCAATTTCATCTCAATCTTATTTTTGAATCTGATCGCGTGACCTCTTCTTCAGCGCTCGGTCCAATCGCTTTACGCGAAGAACCTGTATTTTGGCAAGTAGCCCTTTTACCAAACAAAAATGAAACGTTATCTAAAACGTTGTTTGAATTAACGATTGAAATAGAAAAAGATGAACATGTTCACGTCGCCTCTCTTAGTAACCATCATGCCATTTACAAAGTGATGGGAGCTGGAGATATTTTACCAAAATATTATCATGACTTAGCGAGCCCGCTCGTCGCATCTACAATGACACTTGGTCATAATCGCTATTCAACAAATACATTATCAAACTTTTTCCGTGTTCAACCGTTCACCGTACTCGGTCATAACGGCGAAATTAACACAATCGCCAAACTTCGCGAGGAAGCGACAATGATTGGCGTCCCGCTCACGAATGGCGGGAGCGACTCACAAGACTTAAGCCGGACGATGGAAACGCTCATTTATCGGGACGGCTATACGTTGTTTGAAGTGATGGACTTTTTGTTCCCGCCAATTGTAAACGAAATCAAACATTATCCAGCCCATTTACAAGATTTATATACTTACATTCGCGAAGCTTGGGGACATTTTGCACAAGGACCTGCAGGCATCATTTCTCGCCATGCAGATGAAGCAGTGTTTAGTGTTGATGCACTTGGATTGCGTCCACTTTGGAAAATTGAAACAGAGCATCGTTACGTGTTCGCATCCGAACCAGGCATCATTCCAGCGTGCGAATATACAGGAGAACCAAAACCGCTCGCACCAGGAGAAAAAATCGGCCTAACATGGCAAGCAGACGGAACAATTCGTGTTTACGAATATGCTGACTATCAGCAAGAGGTGTACAACCGCATTCGAAATCGTTTAAATATCGAGAATATGCGACATCGTTTACAAACACCAACGTTAAAACCGTATGTGCTCGTTGCTCAACCTACAAAAGTGCATAATGGGCAATACGCTGCATTCGGTTGGGATCGTGAACATATTCAATTGATCGAACAAATGGCAGAAAAAGGAGCAGAGCCCATTCGTTCGCTCGGTCATGATGCTCCGCTTGCAGCCATTGATCCTGAACGAAAAAATATTGCTGACTTCATAAAAGAAAGCGTGGCGGTTGTCACAAACCCTGCCATTGACCGCGACCGCGAAACAGAACATTTTTCTACACGCGTTGTTGTAGGAAAACGCCCAAGTATCGTTTCAAATGAAGAACATCCATACACAGTTGAACTTCTTTCACCTATCTTAATCGAAGGGAAACTCGGAAACGAATGCGCGGAAATGTTGCAACAACCATCATATGATCAACTCGTTCATGCATTTGAAGAAAAACAATTAGCATACTTTATATCCGCAACGTTTGTTGAGCACGAAACGATTCCAACGGCTCTTAATCGTTTAGGCGAAGAGGCATGCGAAGCTGTTGCAAATGGAAAAACGTTGCTTGTCATTGACGATGCAAAAGCGCATCAAAATGGTCATTTATGGATCGATCCACTTCTTGTCATATCAGCCATTGATCAAGCATTAACAAAAGCGCAATTACGGAGAAACTGTTCGCTCCTTCTTCGTTCTGGAGCGATTCGTTCATTGCACGATTTCATCGTTGCATATGGACTTGGTGCGAACGTCATTAGCCCATATTTGATGTTTGCGACAGTTGCTGATTCGTCCACTCGACCAGCGATCCATTTATTCCAAGCATTAAATAAAGGGCTTGAAAAAATCATTTCAACAATCGGTATTCATGAGTTGCGTGGATATAGCCGTCTATTTTCGTCTATCGGACTACACGAAGACATTGCATCTGTATTAAATATCGTCAACTTTTTTGGCTCAGATTCGCTTGCCCAAAATTTTGAAGCATTAAAACAAGATGCGGTCGCCCGTGCTAAAGATTTTGAAGCAGAGCAAGCAAAGTTACGAAAAACATTTCACGTATTCCCACGTATTTGGAAAGCGATTGGCGAAGTGGCACAAACCGGCTCATACGATCAATATCGTGAAAAGTTAACAGAAATTGAAACGGAAACACCAACAGCCATTCGCCATTTAACAGACTTAAAACAAGCAAACGTGCCTGCTAAAAAAGAACACGTCGACATTTCAGTTGGTGAACATAGCTTGCCGTTTGTAATCGCTTCGATGTCATTTGGTTCACAAAACGAAATTGCGTTTCGCGCTTACGCAGAGGCGGCGAACCGTCTGAACATGATTAGCTTAAACGGTGAGGGTGGCGAAATTAAAGATATGCTCGGCAAATATCCGCGCACGCGCGGACAACAAGTCGCCTCTGGACGATTTGGGGTCAATGCTGAACTACTGAATTCTTCCAATTTGCTTGAAATTAAAATCGGGCAAGGAGCAAAACCGGGCGAAGGTGGTCATTTACCAGGCTCAAAAGTAACAGCAAAAATTGCCGAAGCACGGAACGCAACGATCGGCTCTGATTTAATTTCACCGTCTAATAACCATGACATTTATTCGATCGAAGACTTAGCACAAATGATTGCTGAATTGAAAACAGCAAATGACCAAGCAAAAGTGGCCGTCAAAGTGCCTGTCGTCCCTAACATCGGCACGATTGCTGTCGGCATTGCAAAAGCGGGCGCTGACATTATTACACTAAGCGGCTTCGACGGCGGTACAGGAGCAGCGCGTATTCATGCGATTCAACACGTTGGCTTACCTGTAGAAATTGGCGTTAAAGCGGCACATAACGCCCTTTTAGAAGCCGGATTGCGCCATCAAGTGGAAATTTGGGCAGATGGTGGCATAAAAAGCGCGATGGACGTCATTAAAGTGATGCTTCTCGGTGCTAATCGCGTAGGTTTCGGAACGTTAGCGATGATCGCCATCGGATGTACGACATGTCGCGGTTGTCATTTAGATACGTGCCATGTCGGAATCGCTACACAAATTGAATCAGAAGCACAAGCAAAAGAACATGGTTTGCGTCGCTTCATTCCAAGACAATTCGAGCAAGCAGTACAAAACTTAGTGCGCTTCTTTACCGCGTTCGGTGAAGAACTTAAAGCGCTCACCGCATCGCTTGGTTATACAAACTTACAACAACTTGTCGGTCGCTCTGACTTACTTGAACAAACGCGCGGACGCGATCGGATGAATTTAGCGACGTTATTAAAACCATTAGAGATCGGTCAATGGTATCAAAAAGAAGTAGCAGCAACATCAGAAGAAGGAAAGCTTGCCGTTGCAGTTGGTGCGGAATATTTAGATTACCAAGTTGAAGACTTGCACCGCTCACGTGAATTTTCAACTGTCACAGCTGAACAGCGTGTGCTCGGTAGCCGTGTTGCATGCCATCGGGTACGTGGTCGATTAGACGGATCGTACAAAAAATTGCCAAATATTTCTCTACGATATAAAGACGGCTCTGTACCTGGCAATGGACTTGGTGCGTATAACGTCGCGGGCATTCATATTCACGTTGACGGCGGAGCACAAGATGGCGTTGGAAAAACATCATTTGGTGGCGGTATTTTCATCTTCAAATCAAAAGGAAAAGACGGAAAGTTTTACAACGGATCGGTCGGAAAAGGATTTGGCTACGGAGCCCAAAAAGGACTATTAGTCGTGCAAGGAAATGCCGATGCACGTGCAGGCATTCGCCTATCAGGAGCGGATATGATTATCGGCGGTCGAGTGACAAAACCAATTCCTGAAGTGGAGCATGGTAATATCGGTGTCAACGCAAACATTAAAGGGTTTGCCTTTGAATATATGACAAACGGACGCGGGCTCGTTTTGGGCGACCCAGGTCCATGGATTTGCGCTGGAATGACAGGTGGTGTCGTTTATTTGCGTCATCAACCAGAAATGGGATTAACAAAAGCAGCTCTTGAACGTCGAATTGCTAAAGGGGCAAATGTAACGATTCAACTGCTGAACGAAAAAGGAAAATCAGATGTTCAAGAATTACTTCGCACATATATCGATTTGCTGATCGAACATGAACAACACGACGAAGCAGCA
This sequence comes from Anoxybacillus flavithermus, assembly GCF_002742685.1. Lineage (GTDB taxonomy): Bacteria > Bacillota > Bacilli > Bacillales > Anoxybacillaceae > Anoxybacillus > Anoxybacillus flavithermus_E. Next base: position 26,928 of record NZ_PEDM01000029.1, on the reverse strand, counting down.
ACGCTTCAACCGTTGTTGCAACAGCCAGAACAACACTTTTTCCAAGTCATTCCGAAAAAAGAACAAGCTGATCCGTCTGTGTCAACAGAATAAATGTAAAAGAACTGCCTCGAAAATGGGGCAGTTCTTTTAATTTTTTTCCTTTTTTCTTGATATACTGATGAAAAACATGTATATTTGTTTGTTGTTCTCACAAGATGATGAAAAAGAAAGGAATTTGAGCGACGATGAGACTTGGAGCCCGCGTCTTTAAAACCGGGATTGCAATTACATTTGCTTTAGTTTTAGCGAAGCTGTTGCAGTTGCCTTCACCTGTATTTGCTGGCATTTCAGCTGTATTTGCGATGCAGCCGACGATTTACCGTTCATATTTATCTTTAATTGAACAAATACAAGCAAACGTCATTGGTGCGATTTTCGCAATCGTTTTTACACTAATTTTCGGACACGATCCGTTTATTATCGGGTTAACTGCCATTTTAGTTATTGCGTTGTTTCTTCGTCTTCGTTTAGAATCTTCTATTTCTGTCGCACTTGTGACGGTTATTGCCATTATGGAATACACAGAACAGCATTTTATTGAATTTGCACTTATTCGCTTTTCGACGATTATGTTAGGGGTGCTTGCAGCGTTTGTCGTTAATTTAGTATTCCTTCCGCCAAAATATGAAAAAAAGCTATATACAAAAATTGTTGAATATACGGAACATATTTTGAAATGGATTCGCATGAATGTTCGACATGCATCTGAGCATCATTTACTAAAAGAGGACATTGAGAAATTAAAAGAAAATATGATGAAACTAGATCAACTTTATTTACTTTACAAAGAAGAACGGACGTATTTTCGTAAACATAAATATAGTAAATCGCGCAAACTCGTATTGTATCGACAAATGATTGTCGCAACAAATCGTGCGTTAGAAACGTTAAAATTGTTGCATCGTTTAGAAAACGAACTAGCACATACATCTTCGGCGCTTCAAGACGCCATTAAAAATGAACTCGACTGTTTATTGAATTACCATGATCAAATATTGTTGAAGTTCATTGGAAAGGCAAAATCTGATCCACAATCGCAATTTGCGACAGAGGCATGCTTTGGAAAAAAAGAATTAATTCACTCGTTTTTAAGCCATTACGCTGAACAAAGTGTTCAACAAGAAAATTATCAACTATTTCCATTGATCGGAGCGATTATTGAATATAGTCATCAACTTGAACATTTAGACACACTCATCGAAAGCTTTCACCATTACCATAAAGAAGAACATGCCGTCCCTACCCCTGAACAAGAATAAAAGATGTCCCGGTTGTATCTCGGGACATCTTTTTTAACTTTTCATGCGCGGATCCAATGCATCGCGCAATCCATCTCCCATTAAGTTAAATCCTAACACCGTTAACATAATGGCTAAGCCCGGAAAAATCATCGTCCATGGCGCCTGTGTTAAATATGCTTTTGAGTCGGCTAGCATTTTCCCCCACTCAGGGTTTGGTGGTTGGGCACCTAATCCGAGAAAACCGAGGGCTGCTGCTTCAATGATCGCTGTTGCAATTGCTAATGTTCCTTGCACAATAATCGGCGCCATGCTGTTTGGTAAAATGTGATGAAATAAAATGCGTGCATCACTCATCCCGATTGCTTTTGCTGCTGTAATATACTCTTCCTGTTTAATGCTTAATACGCGAGAACGAATGAGACGACCGAAGTTTGGAATGTTAATGACCGCAATCGCAATAAGTGCATTTTTCAACGACGGTCCTAAAACCGCAACGATGCCGATCGCTAATAAAATGCTTGGAAACGCAAGCATAATGTCAAATATGCGCGAAATGACGGCGTCGATCCAACGTCCATAATACCCTGCAATAATTCCAAGTAAAGAACCGATGACTACCGAACCTAATACTGAAAAAAACCCAACCCATAGCGAAATGCGCGCTCCATAAACGACGCGAGAAAAAATATCACGTCCGAAATCGTCTGTCCCAAATATATGGTCTTTCGACGGAGCTTGTAAACGCATCGAAAGTTGTTGATCGTTCATCTCGTACGGGGCAATCAATGGTGCAAAAACAGCAAGCAAAATGAAAAATAGCACAATGCCGCTTCCAACGAGAGCCATTTTATTTTTCCGAAAGCGAATCCATCCTTCTTTCCATAACGATGTCGCTTGTTCTTCTTGTTGTACAATATTTGCTTCGTTTCGTGCAAGCTCAGCCAATGCGCTCCCTCCTTTAATTATATTTAATGCGCGGATCGATCGCTGCATATAACAAATCAACAATTAAATTGATGAAAATAAAAATCATCGCCACAATTAAAATACCAGATTGAATTACAGGGTAATCACGATAGCCGATTGCTTCATAAATATAGCGACCAATTCCAGGCCAACTGAAAATCGTTTCAGTTAAAATCGCACCGCCAAGCAACAACCCCATTTGCAGACCGATCACCGTCAACACAGGAATGATCGCATTTTTTAGCGAATGCTTGTACACTACCCAAAACATGCTTAATCCTTTCGCACGTGCTGTTCGAATATAATCGGACTTCATTACCTCAAGCATGCTTGAGCGAGTCATACGAGCAATAATCGCCATCGGAATCGTTGCTAAAGCGACGCTCGGAAGCACTAAATGTTGCAACGTTTGAACAAACTGATCTGTATTGCCTTGCATTAACGTATCAATGACATATAAGTGGGTAATCGCTTCAATGGGATTACGAACATCTTCACGTCCAGATGTCGGAAACCAATCTAAGTTAATCGCAAAAATCCATTGCTCCATCAACCCGAGCCAAAAAATAGGCATCGAAACGCCAACTAAAGCCAACACCATCGCCACATAATCAAACCAAGAGTTTTGAAACCATGCGCTAATAATACCTGCATTGACACCAATCACCACAGCAATGAACATAGCTGCAAGCGATAATTCTAATGTCGCCGCCAAATATGGCCAAATTTCTTGGGAGACGGCTACACCTGTACGAAGTGATTCCCCTAAATCCCCTTTTAATAATCCACCGAGATATTTGATATATTGAACATACCACGGTTGATCTAATCCAAGTTTATGCGTTAATGCTTCAACAGCTTCTTTCGTTGCCTTTTGCCCCAAAATGACTTGAGCTGGATTTCCTGGAATGGCGCGAATCATAAAAAACACAACGAGCGACATGCCAAGCAATACAGGAATGACCGTTAACAAGCGTTTGATCGTATATGAAAACATACGTCTCACTCCTTTCTCACATGATGGAAAGGGAGAGGATTCCCTCCCCTCCCTCAACACAACGATTATTTAAACTGTACTTTTGTAAATTTATCCGTTCCTGTCGGATGCGGATTAAATCCTTCAATGTTTGCTTTACCTGCTAATAACGGTGTTGAGTGTACGAGCGGAATCCATGGTGCATCTTCTTTAATAATTTCTTGCGCTTTTTTGTACAATTCGTTTCGTTTGTTTTCATCGCTAACTGTTTGCGCTTCGATTAAAATGTTGTGCAATTCATCGTTTGCATAGTACGTGTAGTTGTTGCTACCGATGCTATCTTTATCAAGTAGCGCATATAAGAAGTTGTCAGCGTCACCGTTATCACCTGTCCAACCGAGCAAGAACGCATCTGCTTCTCCTTTTGCTACTTTATCTAAGTATGTTGCCCATTCATACGTGACGATTTTTGCTTTTACACCAATTTTCGCAAAGCTTGCTTGCAACGCTTCGGCTACTTTTTGTCCATCTGGCATATATGGACGTGGAACAGGCATCGCCCATAATTCCATTTCAAATCCGTTTGGATAACCCGCTTCTGCAAGCAATTGTTTCGCTTTTTCTAAATCATACGGATAATCTTGAATCGCATCGTTATAGCCAGGAATGCTTGGCGGTAATGGGTTTTTCGCCGGTTGTGCTTGACCTGCATAAAACGCATCAATAATCGCTTGTTTATCTACGGCATGATTCAATGCTTGACGAACGAGTTTATTGCCTAACGGACCACGTGTCACCGTTAATCCGACATAACCGACGTTCATCGAAGGACGTTTAAACACTTGGAAATCTTTATTTCCTTCTACTTGAGCTAAATCAGAAGGATTCAAATCTTCCATAATATCAATCTCGCCTTTTAACAACGCATTGAGGCGCGCAGAGTTGTCTGGAATCGATACGAAAATTAACTTATCAAGTTTTGGATGACCTTCTAACCAATATTCCTTGTTTTTCTCAAGCACGATGCGTTCATTGCGCTTCCACTCTTTAAAGACGAATGGACCTGTTCCAACAGGATTTTCACCAAATTTATCGCCATATTTTTTAATGGCTTCAGGACTAGCAATCGCAAACGGTACCATCGCAAGATTTTTTAAGAATGGTGCTTGCGGACGTTTTAAAACAAACTGCACAGTATGTTCATCTAACGCTTTTACTTCTTTAATGACATGTCCTTCATCGTTTTTGTATCCACCAAACATAGAGCCGTAGTATGGGAACGTATCCGCATTTCCGTTTGCCCAACGTTCAAAGTTAAATACAACCGCTTCTGCGTTAAAATCTGTTCCGTCGTGGAACTTCACGCCTTTACGAAGCGTAAACGTATACGTAAGTCCATCTGGGGAAACTTCCCATTTTTCCGCTAATGCCGGTTGAATCGATGTGTCGCCATCATTGTAATCGAGCAATGTGTCAAAAATGTTTTTCGTGACTTTAAACGATTCACCGTCTGTCACTGTCGCTGGGTCTAATCCAACGGAGTCTCCGCCACGCCCATAAACGAGCGTCGTTTGCTTTTCAGCTTCTTCCGTTTTGCCTCCACCTGTTTGTTCCGACTTGCCGCAACCTGCAAGCGCAGTCGCTGCTGCAAGAAGAAATGTAAGCATAGTAAGTAACCATCTTTTCTTCATCTCTTTTCCCCCTTAGTGAATAATATATTTCATCGCTTAGCCATCTTTATGTATAAAGATGGCAAGCGACGTAATGCCCTTGTTCAACTTCTTTCCATGCTGGCTTTGTCGTTTTACAAATATCCATACATGCTTGACATCGTGTATGAAAAGCGCATCCTGCTGGCGGATTCGATGGACTCGGTAAATCTCCGCTAAGCAGTTGCTTTTCTTTTTTATATTCCGGATCTGGAATCGGAACAGCTTCAAGCAACGCTTTTGTGTACGGATGTTTCGGATGGCGATATAGCTCTTCGCTGCTAGCGAGTTCAACCATTCGTCCTAAATACATGACGCCAACGCGATCGCTAATATGGCGTACAACACCAAGGTCATGAGCGATAAAAATATATGTCAAACCAAACTCTTTTTGTAAATCTTCTAGCAAGTTCAGCACTTGGGCTTGAATAGACACATCAAGTGCTGAAACAGGCTCATCCGCAATAATGAGCTTTGGTTTCGTCATCAATGCGCGAGCGATGCCGATACGTTGTCGTTGTCCTCCGCTAAATTGGTGCGGATAACGTTTTGCATGATAGCTACTTAATCCAACGACTTCTAACATCTGACGCACTTTTTTTCGCCGCTCTTCTTTTGAACCGATTCCATGAACAATGAGCGGTTCTTCTAAAATTTTTTCGACTGTATGGCGCGGATTAAGCGATGCAAATGGATCTTGAAAAATCATTTGCATATCGCGGCGTACTTTTCTTAATTGTTGTGGGGATAGCTTCGTCACTTCTTCATTTTCAAATACAATAGATCCTTCTGTCGGTTCAATGAGCCGCAAAAGCATTCGTCCTGTTGTAGATTTTCCACAGCCACTCTCCCCCACGATGCCTAACGTTTCCCCTCTGTAAACAGAAAACGATAAGTCATCAACCGCTTTCACTTGACCGATTTGTTTATTAAACAAACCTGCTGTAATGGGAAAATATTTTTTTAGTCCTTTAACTTGTAGTAACGGTTCGTTCATGGATAGTATGTTCCTCCTTTGCATACAAAAAGCAACGCGCACGATGGCCTTGTTCTACTTCGTATAAATCTGGATTTTCGGAAAAACACCGCTCAAATGCTTGTTCACATCTTGCCGCAAAACGACAACCTTGTTTAATCGAGCCCGGCTTTGGTACGCTTCCTGGAATAGAATATAAACGTGCTTTTCTTTCTCGAATATCTGGAACGGAACGAATAAGTCCAATCGTATATGGATGTTTTGGATTTCGAAAAATCGTTTGAACATCCCCTTCTTCAATAATTTTTCCCGCATACATCACAACAACGCGATGGCACATTTCTGCGACGACGCCTAAGTCGTGTGTGATCATCATAATCGCTGTACCGAATTGTTCGTTTAACTGCTTCATCAAATGTAAAATTTGCGCCTGAATCGTCACATCTAAAGCAGTCGTTGGCTCGTCGGCAATTAATAAAGATGGATTGCATACCATCGCCATCGCAATCATCACGCGCTGTCGCATGCCCCCAGATAGCTGATGTGGATATTCATCAATCATCTCTTCGGCACGAGGTAAACCAACAAGTTTCAACATATCAACGGCTCGCTTTCGAGCTTCTGCCTTGCTTATTTTTTGATGAATGCGAATCGCTTCAATCATTTGGTTACCGATCGTAAAAAGTGGGTTTAATGACGTCATTGGCTCTTGGAAGATCATCGCCATTTCATTTCCACGTATTTCTTTCATCCGTTTTTCTGATGCTAGCACAATATTTTCATCTTTAAACCATATTTCTCCATCTGTAATTTTCCCGATCCCCTTCGGCAACAATCCCATAATAGAAAGCGATGTCACACTCTTTCCACAGCCCGATTCGCCAACAACGCCTAAAATTTCACCTTTATTTATGTAAAAACCTACGCCATCAACCGCAGGAACTTCCCCTTCGTCTGTGAAAAAGCACGTTTTTAAATTTTCGACTCGTAAAATAGCCTCATCTCCCACGGAAGCCCCTCCTTCTATATACAGAAAATTTATATTTTTAAAATAATTTTTATGTACGTTTCAAATTATTACATGAATATTAAAAAAATACAACAAAAAATTCAAAAAATTTTATCATTCTTAACAAAAAATAAAAAACAACGGCTATAAGTAAGCAACCGTTGTTTCCAACAAATATATGTATCATTTTCACTTTTCATACATAGTAAACTTTTTATACCAATGTTCGACCACTTCGGGAGCAAACGGTCCTTTTTTCTCTTTAATCCATTGAATTAATTTTTGAATATTATTTTTTAAAATCTTATCAATAATTTCAGGATAGTTCATTTGATTGCGATGTCTTTCATATTCATCACGATCTAATATATCGTACTGACCGTTTGGAAATACTTTAATATCTAAATCATAATCAATATATTTCAGCGCTTCCCCATCCCAAACGTAAGGGGAGCTCATATTACAATAGTAATACACACCTTCTGGACGAATCATCGCAATAATGTTAAACCAATGTTCTGCATAAAAAAAACAAATGGCCGGCTCACGCGTCACCCACGTTCTCCCGTCTGATTCTGTCACAAGTGTACGATCGTTGCCACCGATCACTTCGTCTTCGCTTCCTTTTAAAACGACTGTTTCTTTCCATGCGCGATGGATATGACCGTCATGTTTATAACTATGAATTTGAATGATCGCCCCTGTCTGTGGATAATCCATACATATTCCCTACTTTCATTCGACGCTTTTTCCTCTATTATAACGTTAATACGCGAGGAAGAAAAAGAGCATCGGACGAAAACCGATGCCCTTTGCCCGTTATTGTTTTTTCTTCGCTTCTGCTTTTGCGTTTTGTTGTTTAACATGTTGCACATCTGTTTCAGTTGAAAACTCTGTTCCGTATTGACCAGCATTTTGCTGTTTTACATGTTGAATATTTGTTCCTGCGACCGTTTTGTTCGGTTGTTTGTTCATTATACTCACCTCCACGATTACTACTTTGTATTATTTGCTGAAAAATATGCGTATGAATAATTTTTATTTCGCTTCCTACACTACATAAAGAGGTGAGAATGATGTATATTGGCCGCGATTTAACACATCTGCAAATGATTTCAAAACAGGAATGGAAAGATAGCGAGTTAGCGTTTTTTCATCACGCCCTTCAACAAGTGACTCCGTATTTAAATGCTGAAGGACAAACAATGCATCGTGAAATTATTGAAGAAATTGAAGCAAGAGGCGGTTTACAGCGAAACGAAGCAACATACACAAATGGAACGCGAGTATTTTACGAGTAAAGGCATATGCCTTTACTCGTATGCTTGCCATATTTTTTGGTATATGACCGGGAACGCATACTGATTTAGTTCATCGGCTGTGACCCATTTATTCGTTTCGTCATCGATTTGTAATTCAAGCGCGTTTCCTTTATATGCTTCAATATGCCACACGATATGGGAAAATACGTGTTCGAATGTACCGATTCGTTGTATTGAACGAAGCACGACATGATATCGTTCGCTTATTTCTTTTATAAATGCTTGTTCATTCGGTGTTGGAGCATGTTCATCGTTCGGAAATTGCCAAAGGTTAGCAAGCAATCCGCTACTTGGTCGCTTTTCAATTCGTATTTTCCCCTCTTCGTTCGTAAGCACAATGGCACGAAAAGCCACATGCTTCGGCGCTTTTCCTTTTGTTTTTACAGGTAGCTCTGCCTCTACCCCTTCCGCAAACGCGCGACAATGGCGCTGAACAGGACATAAAAAACAGCTCGGATTTTTTGGTGTACAAACGAGTGCCCCTAGTTCCATTAACGCTTGATTGAAATCAGATGGATCGTCATGTGAAATAATGCAAGACACAATTTGCTCGAACTTTTTTCTCGTACTCGCTCTCGCAATGTCGTCTGTAATATAAAAAATACGCGACAATACTCGCATCACATTCCCGTCTACTGCAGGTTCAGGGATGCCGTAAGCAATGCTTAACACCGCTCCCGTTGTGTACGGCCCGACACCCTTCAATGAAGAAAATTGTTCCTTAGACGCTGGCACACGTCCACCGTACTTTTTTTTGACTTCTTTTACTGCTGCATGTAAATTGCGAACACGGGAGTAATATCCAAGCCCTTCCCACGCTTTAAGCACTTCCTCCTCCTTAGCGTCAGCTAACGCGTCTAAAGTCGGAAATTTTTCAATAAACTGATAAAAGTAAGGGATGACCGTATCAACTCGCGTTTGTTGTAACATCACTTCCGATACCCATATTTTGTATGGATCTTTATTTTTCCGCCAAGGTAAATCGCGTTGCTCTGTTCGAAACCAATCAATTAAATCGTGTTGAAACTGCTCAATATGAAAATGCGCCAATATTTGTTGTACATTTTCTTTCACGTTCATTCCTCCAAAGTGGTAAACTAAAAGTAAGTCCAATCGGAAAAAGGAGGCCTTTTATTTGGATACTGGTACACACGTTTTAATGGGTTTTGCATTAGGTGGATTAGCAACATTCGATCCAGCAGTTGCTAACGACCCAACACTTGCGCATGCCGTACTGATCGGCACGCTTCTGGGCTCGCAAGCACCTGATATCGACACTGTGCTAAAATTAAAAAATAATGCAAAATATATTCGTAATCATCGTGGCATGACACATTCGATCCCAGCTTTGTTTGTTTGGACGTTGCTTATTAGTGCCGCCCTTTTCTACGTGTATGACACGTCCTTTTTTCACGTAGCGCTTTGGACATGGATTGCCGTTAGTTTACATGTGTTTGTCGACATTTTTAATTCGTATGGCACGCAAGCATTACGTCCTTTTTCAAAAAAATGGGTCGCCCTCGGTATCATCAATACATTCGACCCGTTCATTTTTATCATTCACTTAGCTGGCGTCGTCTTATGGCTGAGCGGACACCATGCGGGATATACGTTCCTTTCCGTATATATCGTGCTCATTGGTTACTATATCATTCGCTTCCGTCAACAACAAGCGATCAAACGAAAATTAAAACAAATGTTCTCGGATGTGGAACAAATTATTACTGTACCTACAATAAAATGGAATGAGTGGCATTTAGCTGTAACGACATCGACCCATTTTTACGTTGCGCGGGCACAAAGCGGGTCAATTGATGTACTTGACATCTTTGAAAAATGTCCGGTCCCAAATATCCCAGTTATTGAAAAAGCAAAACAGGATGAAAATTTAGCTGCCTTTTTGTCGTTTTCGCCAGTATATCGTTGGGAAATTCATGAATATGACGATCATTATGAAGTGCGTTTCATTGACTTACGATATCGAAGCAAAGATTATTATCCTTTTGTTGCGGTCGTACAACTTGATCGCAACCTCAATATCGTCAGTTCATATACAGGCTGGATTTTTAGTGAGAAAAAATTGCGCAAAAAACTAGAACTTATTCCAAGCTAAAGTAGGTGTAAAGTCATCCCTCTCAACAAATACTATACGTGTGCTTCGAAAGCACGAAATGAACGTCTGGGGGGACTAACATTGAGCAATAAAGAACGCGGCTTTCCGAATCAAAACAACGAAAAATTAGAAGGCGAGCCACGCGCAAAAGCGGAATACGCATCAAAACGCGCAAACGGCACGATTAATACGCACCCTCAAGAACGAATGCACGCATCAAGTCAACGTGGCGACATCGAGGAGGAATAAAATGGGTAAACATTGGCGTAAAAAATTTTATGATAACCGTTATTCCGATCCTTTTCCACAACCATGGGCAAACCCGAAACACGCCCATGCGCAAGTAAACGGTGAAACACAACAATCGCAAAGTTTAATGATTTTACATTCTGAAGTAAGCAAACGGAAAATTTAAAATGAAAGAGAGGTTGACGAGCGTGTCAACCTCTTTTTTTTAACAATGAAATGGGTAACGCGACTTCTGTGTTTGGATCGTTTAAACGATAGCCCCACGCGAAAACGCCGTTCATATATTGAAGTTTAAATAGCGACTGCGGATCCCCTTCAATTTCATAAAATTCCCCTGGTTGAAAATCATTTGGATTTAACAAATACGCTTTCGCCATCGCAATTTTCCGTTCATATACTGCGTATTCGTTCACCATTCCCATTTGTTCTGCTTTTCGGGCTTTTTCCGTTAATGTGGCGATCTCTTGTTTTAATTCCCATTCGCTCATTTCACTATATCGTTTTTGTTCCATTCCTCTCACTCCACTTTATGACAGCTTCATATTCATCGTACCATAAGTGAAGCTAAAATACATAGATCAAAATAAGGCTAAAAATTCCCGTCATCAATACGTAATAAAGCATCGGAATGAGCGTCATGCGAATGATTGTCCCTTCTTTTCCAGCTAAACCGACGACGGAAGCTGCAGCAACAACGTTTAATACACAAACCATGTTCCCTGCATTTGCCCCCAACATTTGTCCAGCGATAACGATATGATGAGGCACTTGAATTTGATCAGCAATGCTAAATTGAAATAAAGAAAACATCATGTTACTAAACGTTGCACTACCTGAAATAAATGAACCAAGCGCCCCAATTAAAGGAGCAACTAACGGCCAAGCGGAACCAACCGCCCCCGCGACCATCGATGCTAGCTCAATCGGCATACTTGCAAGCCCTGCTTCATTTATACCGGAGTTAATAAAAATTCGAACCATCGGCACCGCCGTTCCGAGCGCAATGGCGCTACCGATAAGCGTATATGCCGATTCTTTTATTGTTGCTACAACATCTTCGCGCTTCATTTTATGCATAAACACGGTAATGAAAATGACGACAAGAAAAATCGTTCCCGGTAAATATAACGGTTCAATCGATGTGCTAATGTTCGTTCCTAAAATGTTGTTAAACTGTAGTTTTACCGAACGAAGCCATGCTTTTAACGGTAAGTTTTGCAGGCGAGTCAATACTAAAATAAGCGCAACTAAAATATACGGCATCCATGCAAGTAAAAGCGGCATATCACTTTTTTGCACGTTCGTTACTTGTTCATGTGCATCTGTTTTCTTAAAATCCCACGGTTCTTTCGGTAATAAAAATCCTTTTTTCGCTGCTGGGATGACGATCGCTAACCCGATTAATCCTCCGATCATCGATGGAAACTCTGGTCCAAGAAAAGAGGCAACGAGAAATGCTGGGACGGTGAAACTAAGCCCTGCAAATAAAGCAAATTTCCAAATTTCCAATCCTTCTTTCCACGAACGATTTTCACCAAAAAAGCGCGTTAAAATAAGCACTAAAATAAGCGGAATCAACGTACCAATAATAATATCAAACGACACCGCTTGTTTAGCTAATGTTTGAAGAAATGATGATAAATCCGCTGTGCCAATAACATGTTGCACTCGTTCAGCAACAGAGTTTCCTTCCCGAAGCCCTTGATCGACCCCGACAATAATCGGTGTGCCGACAGCTCCAAACGAAACAGGACTACTATCTGCAACGAGGGCAACAACGACCGCTGCAAGCGGCGGAAAACCTAAAGCGACAAGAAGCGGAGCACCAATAGCTGCAGGCGTTCCAAATCCCGCTGCTCCTTCAATAAACGCCCCGAATAACCACGCGATGATGATAACTTGCACACGTCGGTCGCGCGTAATACCTAAAAATCCACTTCGAATCGTATCCATCGCTCCACTTTTCGTCAACGTATTTAACAATAAAATGGCACCAAAAATAATCCATAAAATTGAGATTGCTACAATGACACCTTCAATTGTTGCAGCTGCTATTTGAATGCCGGGCATTTTCCAAACAAATAACGATAAAATAACAGTAATAAGAAAACTAATCGGCATCGCTTTTGCCGCTGGTAAACGCAATAAAACGAGAAAAAGAAAGACAGCTAATACCGGTGTAGAAGCTGTAATCACTTGTAAAAAGCTCATATTGTTCTCCTTTCTTTGTTGTAATATAATGACATAAGACATTGTACCATATGTTTGCGCATATATTCACAATTACATTTGACTACTTCTTGACAACTACTTATGTATACGTTTTCCATATTGTTGTGAATATATGACGTGCGAAAGGATGAAAGTAATGGAAAGTATCATTATCACAGGGGCTGGAACGGGTCTCGGAAAAGAACTTGCCCTTTTATATGCACAACGAGGGTACGAAATCATTTTAGTCGGGAGAAGAAAGGAGCCATTACAATCTGTCCAACGACAAATTGAATCTTTTAGAGGAAAAGCGGTCGCTTTCCCGCTTGATATTACAAATTACGAACAAGTGCACCAAACAGCTGAAGCACTTTATCATACATACAACATTACGATGCTTATTAACAATGCCGGCGTCGGCCATTTCGGTCCACTAGAACAAATGACAGATCAACATATTCACGAAATGATCGATATTAACGTCAAAGGCACGATATATATGACAAAAGCGTTTCTCCCGTATTTTAAAACGTTACCTGAAGCCAATATTATGAACATTATTTCAACAGCCGGCTTGCGCGGTAAAGTAAACGAAAGTGTATATGTCGCAAGTAAATTTGCTGTGCGCGGTTTTAGCGAAAGTCTCGTGAAAGAACTGGCGGAAACAAACGTCGCTGTTACCGCTGTATATATGGGCGGTATGAATACGCCGTTTTGGGACGATTCTAACCATATTCAAGATCGCTCTCGCCTTCGTTCCCCAAAACAAGTAGCAGAAACAATTATAAACCAATATAACCGACAAGCAGAAATCATTGTGGAGTAGGAGGATTTATTCCTCCTTTTTCTTTTCTAAAAATTTTTCAATTAACGAAAGCGAAAAACCTTTTCGGTACAATGCTTGTTTCATTTTTTGCTCGTACGTATAACGGTCATATGTTTCATAGCGGCGATGCGCTTTTTCCCCATAATATATGAGCGCTTCCCACTCCTTTCCGTCATCTGCAGTCACATGTTGTTTTGCCATTTCAACAATATGCGAAGGAAAACCTTTCATATGCAACAGTTGAGCAATATATGTTTTTTGTTCTTGATACGACCGCTTTTTCGATTGCTTATTTATTTTCTCCATCCATTTGATTGCTTTATCTCGTTGCATATCCTCTGTATAACGTTCCATCGCTTTTGTGATCACATCTTCACTTACTCCTTTATCCATTAGCTCCTTGTAAATCACATAAGGACCTTTCAAAGTTGTGTTCATTTGTGTTTGCACGTATGCATGTGCAAATTGTTCGTCGTCTATATATTGCTCATGTTGTAGTTTTCCAATCACTCGTTCAATCGTTTGAGCATCTATGTGTCTTTTTTTCAAATAGTCAACAACTTCTTGTTTCGAGCGCATACGATAGGCTAAAAAACGGAGCGCCATCTTATACGCTTGTTTTTCGTCATCTTTTTTTATCATTTCCGCCCATTGCTCTCGGGTTACTGTCATTCCTTTTTTCATTCTGTATTCAATCAGTATATCTTGATCAACAGAAATCGTATGTTTATCGCCATCTTCTTTGACAAAATGAACATAAAATCGTTCCGCATTTTTTCGATCCACTTCAATTTTCTCAATCCACATCATGAAAACACACCTTTTCTTTCTTTTTTTCTTCAAACAACGCATAATAAAGGAAAGGAGGGAAAATAATGAATATTTTAATTGCTGGAGGAACAGGATTTGTCGGTAAGGCATTAACAGCATATTTTACACGAAACGGACATCATATGTATATATTAACGCGAAATGCACAAAAACGGGAGAATGATCCGTATATTCATTATGTACAATGGCTAACAGCTGACGCAAATCCTCATGAACAACTCCCTTCCATTGATGTGGTCATAAACTTAGCTGGTGAATCAATTAATAGTGGGCGATGGAACGAAACGAGAAAACACGCGATTATGGAAAGTCGATTACAAGCAACACATGCCATATATGAGCTTATTGCACAAATGAACAAAAAACCGAGCGTTGTCATTCAAGCAAGCGCAATCGGAATTTACGGTACATGGCTCAATGAAACATTTACCGAACGTCACGAAACAATCGGGATTGATTTTTTAGCTCAAACCGTGAAACGATGGGAAGAAGCTGGGCGACGCATTGAATCATTGGGCGTGCGTACGGTATTTATGCGCTTTGGTATTATTTTAGGGAAAAGTGGCGGAGCACTTCCACGCATCGTTCTTCCTTACAAATGGTTTATTGGTGGAACGATCGGAAGCGGAAAACAATGGATGTCATGGGTACATATCGATGACGTCATTGGCGCAATTGATTTTGCCATCCGACATGAAGACATATCCGGCCCAATCAACGTCACTGCCCCACATCCTGTGACGATGGAGCAGTTCGGAAAAACGATCGCAAACATATTACACCGCCCACATTGGCTCCCTGTTCCATCCTTTGCGCTCAAAGTATTGCTAGGGGAAATGAGCATGCTTGTATTGGAAGGGCAACGTGTCATCCCAGAAAAATTACTTCAAGCAGGATATCATTTTTCATTTCCAACTGTTGATCGAGCATTAGCGAACATACTACAATCGTGACGAATACACTATAAGAAAACATAAAGGGGATTGACATGGGAAGCAAACTATTAAAACAAGGTACAGTATATCCGATTACATCTCCTCCGATGAAAGGGGCAGATGTACGTATTGAAAACGGGAAAATTACAGAAATTGGATATAATCTTCCCGTAGATGAGCAAACAGAAGTAATGGATGTCTCAGGAAAATACATCTTTCCTGGTTTTATCGACGTTCATACACACCTTGGTTTATATGATGAAGGAACAGGATGGGCGGGCAACGACGCAAACGAAACAATTGAAACGATGACCCCACATGTACGTGCCATTGATAGCGTATACCCGCTCGATCCTGGCTTTCGCGATGCAATCGAACACGGGATTACAACGGTTCACATTATGCCTGGAAGCGCAAATGTCATCGGTGGAACAACAGCAGTCATTAAAACACATGGAAAAAACGTTGCAAACATGATCATCAAACAACCAGCTGGCTTGAAAATTGCACTCGGGGAAAATCCGAAACGCATGCATAGTCAAGGGAATAAAGAGTCGCTCACGCGCATGGGCATTATGGGGATGCTTCGTGAAACGTTTTACAACGCTAAATATAGCGATTGGCCACACGATTTTCGCACCATCCCAATCATTCAAGCATTAAATGGTGAAATTCCGATTCGTGTTCATGCCCACCGTGCTGATGACATTTTATCCGCTATTCGTTTAGCCGATGAGTTCGGACTTGATTTACGTATCGAACATTGTACAGAAGGTCACCTCATTGCAGAAGAACTGCAAGGTAGAAACTTGCATGTCTCTGTTGGTCCGACACTCACACGTCGATCGAAAGTAGAGCTTAAAAACAAAAGCTGGAAAACGTATAAAATTTTATCCGATGCAGGTGTTCACGTCTCCATTACGACAGACCATCCGTACACACCGATTCAATATTTACACATTTGCGCTGCGATTGCTGTACGTGAAGGGCTTGATGAACAAAAAGCGCTTGAAGGCATTACGATTTTACCAGCACGCAACTTAGGAGTAGATGACCGTGTCGGCAGCTTAGAGGTTGGAAAAGATGCTGACATTGTTGTTTGGAACTACCATCCATTTCACTATCTCGCAACCCCTATACTCACCATGATAAATGGGGAAATAATATACAAAAAAAATTAATAAAAAAACTATTTATTTTTTACACTGTTTCAAGTATGATATAAAAGGTTATACACGAAATATATACGTTCAAAACTATATATCGATGCGACAGTAAGGGAAGGCAAATGGTGCGCCACCAGCGATGCGCTGGTTCTAGTGGGTTCGATTCCCACCCCGAAATTTTTTGATTTGCATAAATTAAAAAATTTCGAGGGTGGCTCGTTCCCTATGGTCAGCTGCCCTCGTGAGTGGAGGGAGATCTGATGTTAAAAAAACGCGAACTACAAGATTGTCAAGCGTTATACGAGCTTATGGTGCACCCGGACGTCTTCCCTTTCGTGCGCCATAAAGCATATTCATACGAAGAGTTTTTATTTATCACAAAACAAACGATTGAAGCTGAAGAACGCGGTGAACTTATCTCGCGTACCATTTTAGATGAGTGGGGCAATCCGATTGGAACGATTAACTTATTTGACATTGAAGATGGCGCAGGTTTTTTAGGTACATGGCTTGGAAAGCCGTATCATGGAAAAGGATACAATCAACTGGCTAAAGACGCCTTCTTTAACGAACTGTTTTACGAACGTTCCATCAACACAATCTTCATGCGCATTCGCAAAGTCAACGTCCGCTCCACAAAAGCTGCTGAAAAACTTCCTTATGTCACCCTTGCTAATGAAACAAGAAAGCCATTATGGGAAGCCATTAATCAAGGCGAAGACATATATAACTTATATGAAATTTCTAAGGACAACTATACACTATATGCGATGCGCCAACAAAAACTTGACGATGAACAACAATTAAAAGAAGCGTGACCTGTTCTGTGCGAACAGGTTTTTTATTTGGATAATTTTTTATTTTTCTGTTCATAATGTTAACGTGATATTTTATAAAAGTGAGGGAGATACATATGACTGACAAAAAGAAACGTGAGAAAACGAAAAGTACGCTCTCTAGCGCACAAGAAGTGACATATGCCCGCGACTTTAAGCGTGCAGACCAAGCAGGCGGATTTACTGACAAACACGCCCGACATTAACAACATTCCCCACTCATTTTTTTCGCCATTCGTTGCATGCTAGTAGCGAAATGAGCGAAAAGGAGGTAAGAGTGATGGGTCGTTCACGTGGCCAAAAGGCAAGAGACAAAAACAAATCGAACATGCCACAAGTACCGAAAACGATGAAATCTGATGGATACGATGTAGAGTTTTCTGCCGAATTTGCCGACCATGAAGATTTAGAGGCACAAGCACGCGCTGAAGCAGCTGGCATTCGCCAAAGTAAAAAAAGAAAATCATAAAAGAGAAGGTGTCCCGAAAGTTTTAGGGACATCTTTCCCTTATGAATGCGTACTTCAAACTTTAAACGTAGAAACCGCATCGCGTAGTTTTTCTGCCATTTCAGCTAAAGATGTAGCTGCTGATGTTACTTCTTCACTTGAAGCAAGCTGTTCTTCAGAAGAAGCCGAAATTTCAGCTGTCTGTTCAACGAATCGTTTCGCAATTGATGATACTTCATCCATAGAAACATTCACTTGATGGACGCCTGCTGACATTTGTTCTGAAATCGCTGATAGTTCTTGAATTTGTTCATTCACTTGTTCAATTGAAAGTGAAATTTGCTTAAAAAATGTTCCTGTCTCTTCTACTAATTTTGTTCCTTGTTTCACTTCTTCCGTTCCTTTTTCAACAATGTTGACAACATGACCTGTATTTTGTTGAATCATTTCAATTAATTGTGCAATTTGATTAGCTGATTCCCTAGACTGTTCCGCCAATTTACGCACTTCGTCTGCTACGACGGCAAATCCTTTGCCGTGTTCTCCTGCGCGCGCCGCTTCAATGGCTGCGTTAAGCGCCAATAAGTTCGTTTGCTCAGCAATGCCAACGATAACATCAACAATTTTTCCAATTTGTGTAGATTTTTCGTTTAGTTCTTTAATGACCGCATTCGTTGCATTCGTTGATTCGTTAATCGTATTCATTTGCGTAACAACTTTTTGTAAATACTGTTGTCCGACAGCCGCTTGTTTTGTCGTCTCCGTCGCAGAGTTTGCTACAACGGTAGCCGTTTGAGTCATTCGTTCAATTCCTGCTGCCATCTCACCAATCGCATGCACACTTTCTTCTGCGTGTTTCCCTTGTATTTCTGCTCCTTGTGCTACTTCTTGAATCGCCGTCGTCACTTCTTCTGTCGCTGCGCTTGCTTGTTCTGCGCTTGCCATGAGTTCTTGTGCCGAAGCAGACACATGCTCGGTTGCTGTGCTTACTTGTTGAATGAGCTGTCTTAAGTTATGAGCCATTTGATTAAACGCCTTCGCTAACTCGCCAATTTCATCCTGGTTCGTCACATGAATGTCATCAATCGACAAATCACCGCTCGCAATTTTTTCAGCATGATCCGAAATTTGTCGAACAGGTCTTGCAATTTTTTCGCTAATATACAATCCAATGGAAATACTTACAAAAAAGGCAATACCTATCGTTATAAGCGTCATATACTTCATGTCTTTCGCTTGGTCAGACAATGTTTTACTCATTTGTTGCAAATGCTTCACTTGCGCCGCGCGCGCTTGCTCACCTGCTTCTGTTACTTCGAGCGTAATCGCATTTCCTCGCTCTTTCATAAGGCGTGAAATTTCATCCATCTGACCTTGCTTATAAAACTCTATCGCTTGTTTCGCAATGTCACGATACTCTTGTTCTGCTTTTACTAAACGATCAACTGCTTCCTTTGCTTTATTGTCTAGCTGTAACGACGCAATTTTTTCTTGATTATCTGCAAATTCGTTCGCTCCTTGTTCAAATGCAGTTAAACTGTCAGGTTTTCCGTTAATTAAATATCCCCTTACAGCAATTTGTTCCCGCAGCATCGCATTTTGCATATTTGTCACAAGGTTAATTCGTTCAAATCCTTCTTTCATCGCATTGGAATACTGCTCATCAATTTGTTGTAAACGATTATATGTAAACATACTCACCACAACAAATACTAACAATATCGAAAGAAACGTCGCAACTAATTTCTTTCTTACCGTTAACTTCATCATCATTCCTCCTATGTTTTTAATAAAATAAAAAAAGCTACCTCAATCAAAAAAAATAGTAGAGGCAGCTATAGTTCGACACGTGTCCTAGAGAATAGAACCTTCTTACACTTCATAAGAAGGGCAACTGGCTGGCATATCTATATACATAGACGTAGCCCCTATAGCTTTGCGCCCCACCCTTTCGAGTAGTTTGCCGATTATTCATTTTTTTACATTTTCATTTTATCACAACAACTATGAAAAAAGAAGTGGGTATTTGTGACTAAACAAGCAACATGTTATATCGTCATTATATCGTCATTATATCGTCAATACACAAATCAAAAATTCACCTTTCACAAAAAAATATTTTATGTTCTGAAAATGTGAACGACGCATTCGATCGTATGTTAAAAGGACAAATTAACGGTCGCGTTGTGTTAAAAGTAGATTAAAAAAAGGCGTCCTTGAAGGCGCCTTCTTATTTGATTTCAACTAAAATAGGTAGAGTTATTTCTTCGTCGTATTGATCCGAAACGGAACGTAAAGTGGACAAAATCTCATAAATGCCGTAGCAATAAGAACGATTCCTAAAATGCCAACGTATTTGATATTTCCTTCAAGGAAAAACAATCCTAATAACGCAATTCCTAATATAAAACGAATGATGCGATCAACTGAACCAACATTAGCTTTCATTTTCTTTCCTCCTCTCACCTTTCTATTTTTATCATAGAGAAAAAAAGCGAATTGCTCCGTGATAAAGTCACATTGTCGCAAATTTGTCACATAGTCTTTCTTTATCGACAATCATTACTTTCCCACGGGCAAGTTGAACATACCCTTCTCGCTCAAGTTGTTTTAAAATGCGACTAACAACTTCACGAGCTGTTCCAAGCTCTATCGCAATATGTTCATGCGTCATCTCGATCACATTTGTTTTATTTTTCTCGCATCGGTCGAGTAAAAATTCAATAAGACGCTTATCCATTTTTTCAAATACGATATGCTCAATCATTTGCATCATCGCCATAAAACGATTCATCATCATATCATAAACAAATGTTTGTAGCTGTATGTTTGTTGCCATCATCGTCGCAAACATATCTTTCGGAACGATTATCGCTTCCGCATCTTCTTCCACAATTGCCGTCGCTGGAAAAGGTGAATGCGACAATACGCTTGAAATGGTCAACACACATGACTCTCCGCGACATACGCGATATAAATTTACTTCTTTTCCATTCTCTCCTATTTTTGCAACCCGAATGACGCCCGAAACGATGAATGCTACATGTTCGCACATATCCCCTTCATGAAAAACAACCGTCCCTTTCGAGAGCTCCACTCGTATGTATGAGCTGCCATACAAAAATGAAAACAATACGCCTCCCCCCTTCTTCCCTATATTACAATGGAACAACAGTCTCTTTCCATAAGAAAAGGAACCGTTTTTACTTGGTATACTGATCACTACCAGGCAAATCATCAAACCATGTCGCGTCATCTGGGCAATCAAGAACAAAAAACTTTCCATGATGTCCATATCGACTTTGATGGTATTTTAAATATGCTTTTTTATTCTCGATCGCTAATATTTCAATTTTTCCTGAAGCATGGCTCATGACAAGTTTTACTCGTTTTCCTAATCCTGATGTTTTTGCCTTCGCTTCTTCAACAATGCGATACGCCTCATGAAGTGGAAGAACGAACGATTTATTTCCTGCCACAGGACGATTAATAAAGAAGTAATATGGAGTAATTCCCATCCATGACAATTTATCTAAAAGATGCGCCAGCACATCAGGATCGTCGTTAACTCCTTTTAAAACAGGCGTTTGATTTACAATGATCGCTCCAGCGTCATGCAACGCTTCAAACGCCTTTTTCGCCTCTTTTGTTAATTCACGCGGATGATCGACATGCGCCATTATATATATTCGCTTATCAACAGTTGAAAATTTTCGGATCGTACGTAGCAGTTCTTCATCTTCATAAATTCGCATCGGATGAAATAGAGGCATCTTCGTGCCGATACGGATAATTTGGACGTGTTCAATGTTTCGGAGACGTTCAATAATAGTGGCAAGTTTTTTCGTAGAAAGTGCGAGTGGATCTCCCCCGGTAAGAAGTACATTATTAATATGAGGTGTTTTTTCAATATAATCTATACCTTCACGAACATCGGGTAACACCTCTTTCACATCATCACGAAATAATCGCTTCCGAAAACAGTAACGACAATACGATCCACATACTTCGGAAACGAGCAATAACGCCGTTGTTTCGTATTTATGTTGACAACCCGATACAACGTAGTTACTTTTCTCATCTGAAGCATCCCATGTTCCATATTCATCTAATTCTTCTACCCTCGGTATAACAATACGACGAATCGGGTCATTCGGATCAGACCAATCAATTAAACTTAAATAATAGTCATTTATTCGAAACACATACGTTTGTGCAACTTGTTTTAGTACTTCCTTTTCATGTTCTGAAAGCTGAGAAAGACGATCAATATTTGTTATATACTTTGGTTTATATATATTATCCTTCATCGTCATACTCCTCCTCACATCCAATGACATTTAACACATTTTCTTGCTTAAACTGTAACAATATTTCTTCTTTAATCACATTTCGTAATACGCTATTAACGCTACGGTTCACTTTTAATAAATTATCGATGGCATGCTTCTTCATTTTTCCCTGTTGCAATGCTTCAAGAGCAAATTGAATTTTCTCTCCTTCTGCATTTAAAATGTGGGCTAAACTTAACTCTTCTAAAGCGATTGACATAAGCAATAAATCGAGCGCATCGTCTCGATCAACATGAATTTCCGGTTTGATATGTGGGACATTTGGAAAGCCCATCACTTTCCCCTCCTTTTTTTCACACTTACTTTCATCGTATGACTCATATCTCTTTTTGTTTCAACGAATGACTTGCCTAATCAATAAAATAGCTACAAACATATGTTGTAAAGAAAACAACGAAATAGGAGTGGAGAAATATGATTGTACAATTGCAGAAAGCATCATACATGCCTACAAATGTTTGTTATTTATCAAAACATATATATGAACAGCTCGAACTACAAACAACAACGATGTATCATATCGCATTTGGACAAACGATCGAACGAGCGTATATTCATCCAACAGATGACAATGCATTTATTATCCACAACGCGCTCTTTCCTACCTTTTTATTAGAATATAAACTTCACATATGGAAAACGGACGATACGTTGCACGTCGGTCCAGTCGTGGGAGTGTTTTTAAACACCGCCTATATTGCTGATTTTTCTACCGACTATGTCGAACCATTTATTTATAACCATGCGATCGCAAGCGTACACGCGCATTGTTTAAGCTATTTTTTCAGCATTTTTGATATCAATTGGGATAAACAGATTATCGACGGCTATGTATACGTGAACGGTCAATTCGAACGACGATCACTTCCTTTCCCGCACGTGATGTACGATCGCGGTGCATCATTTCAGTCAGAACAAAAGCCGCTCGTTCAACATATCCGCACAACTATGCGCAATAATCCTAACATGAAGTTTATTAATCAGCTTGATTATTTAGGAAAATGGGAAGTGTATGAACGTTTACGCGATGTCCCTACTATTCGCCACCATTTGCCAGAAACGATTAAATATAAAACATTTACAGACGTTCTAACAATGATCGAGCAACATAACTATATATTCGTCAAATCGTTTTATGGAAGCCGTGCGAGAGAAGTGATGTCAATTAGAAGAAAACGCGATACATTTGAAGTGATGTTCGTTAAAAACAACGAACTAATGATTGAGCAAATGGACATCGAACAGTTAAAAGACCATGTACAATCATTTACAAAACATAAACCTTTTCTTGTGCAACAAGGCGTTTCGCTTATGACGTTTCAACAACGTCCATTCGATATTCGCATACTTGTGTTGAAAAACGGGGAAGGACAGTGGGAACCCATTTACAGCCTCATCAACTTAGCAGAAGAACATTCATCAATTACAACCGTGCGCGACAATCACCAATATGACTTCAAAACAATTTACCCTTCACTTTGTGAAACATATCGTACCGTTCCGACTATTACACATTTGCATACGTTTGCTAAACACGTCTGTGAAGCGATTGAAAAAAAGTTCGGGTATTTTGCTGAAATTGGTTTAGATGTAGGAATTGATGAGACAGGACATATGTGGCTTATTGAGGCGAATTCGAAGCCCGAAAAGTACCCCGGTCCAGGTCTCCCGTTGTACGCGAATCATCCTTCGCGCTCTTTTACGACAACGCTCGACTATGCGACATATATCGCTATGCCACAAAAACAACAATGGACTGTTACTTTAAAACAAGGAAGCCATCGCCATATCACAATACCAAAACATATGCACGAAAAGTTAATGAATTCCGAGCATACGCATGTAAAAATCGGCGCATTTTCTTTTATAGGAAAATGTGAAATAAACGATTTTACCGATATCGTTGAACTCCCTGCACATGTGTTTGAACAGTTTGACGGGCTACTCGATATGGAAACAAACGTAGAAATCAAAGGTAATGTGATTCGTCTCGGACCTGTCGTAGCGATGTTTATTAGCAACGGACAAATCCGAAAATTGAAACGGCAACAACCGAAATTTCGCCAAACGGAATACACACTCGCAAATAAAAAAGCGAAAACGATTCTTTACTTTTTCTCCGTTCACGATGTCAACTTCATTCATCAAAAAATTTACGGAACATTTTTTCATGAACAAGAAAACATATGGAAACAACGGGCCTTCCCGCTCCCTGACGTATTATACGATCGCGGCGGCGGCGTTTTACAAAAACAAATGGTGCAATCAGACTACATTCGCCAACAACTACAAGCAGTCAACGGCATGAAAAAAATCAATCCACAACATTATTTTGATAAGTGGGACACACATAAAAAGCTGCAAAAAATAATAGACATGCAACCGTATTTACCAAAAGCGATGATTTATAAAAATATAAAAACCGTTCAACATATGTTTGACTTATACGATACACTTTATTTAAAAGACTGTCATGGCAGCAACGGACGAGGTGTCGTTCGCATTGTGAAACATGATAAACAACATTTCACATATAGCTATGTGAAAGACCGCCAGTTATATGAAACAAGTGTCGAAAATTGGGATACACTTCATGAAGCACTTGCTGCTTTTTTTGGACATAAAAAAATTATCGTCCAACAAGCAATTGATGTCATCACATGGAACGAAAGAAATATCGACTTGCGCGCTACCGTGCAACGAACACCAAACGGAAACCTCGATATTACATCATATCCCGTTCGCGTTGGCGGTCACCGCTCCCCGATTACTAGTTCACAAACCGGATCGGAAATTTACCGTTTCGAATATTTCTTCAAAACATACTTTCACTACACCGACGAACAAATCGAAACATGGAAACGAACAATAGACGAATTTTTACTTACGTGCTACAAAAGCATTGAGCGCGTATACGGAACGTTTGGTGAAATCGGCATCGACTTTGCGATCGATAAACAAGGAAAACTATGGTTTATCGAATGTAATGCAAAGCCTGGATTCGATTGTATGTATAAGTCCTATGATCGCGAAACAATTGAACGAACGTTTTTCAATCCACTCGCATACGCGAAACATATCGCGGGATTTTAAAAAGCTCAAGCACCACTTGAGCTTTTTTACGTCCCACAAAACGTCCGATACGGCCGATCAGATGGTTCTGGGGGTTTAGCATATTCTTCTTGTTCTTTCGTGTACGCATACGGACGTTTCAACACGTAAAGCAATCGTTCCATAACCGTATTATCTCCACGTTCAACCGCTGCCGCGAGCGCTTCTTCCACGCGGTAGTTGCGCGGAATAATTGCAGGGTTATTTTGACGCATCCGTTCGTACACTTCTTCTTTTGTCATATCTTGACGGGCGATTCTTTTTTGCCAACGTGTATACCAGTCGCAAAGCTCTTTTTCGCAAAAATGCCATTCATCTAATGTCAACGCCCGAAACGTATTCGTATAATCGGCGCGATAGGTGTACATCAAATGAAGTAACTCCCCAATAAGCTTTTTATCTTCCGCTTCTTCCGTACAAAGCCCAAGTTTAGCGCGCATCCCTTGTAGCCAATACGTTTCATACAGCGTTGGAAATTGAGCGATCGCTTCTTGCGCAAGTTCGATTGCTTTTTCCTCTTTTTCGTGTAAAAGCGGTAGTAAACTTTCTGCAAAACGGGCGATGTTCCACCCAGCAATGTACGGCTGATTTCCATACGCATACCGCCCTTGCGTGTCAATGGAACTAAATACTGTCGTCGGATCATACACGTCCATAAACGCACACGGTCCATAATCAATCGTCTCGCCGCTAATCGTCATATTATCGGTGTTCATTACCCCATGAACAAATCCAACCAATTGCCATTTTGCAACAAGCTCTGCCTGCTTTTTCATCACTTCTTCAAGGAAAAAAAGATAGCGGTTTGGCGCATGTTCACCGTTCGGATAATGCCGCTTTATCGCATAATCCGCTAACGCCTGTAACTCCTCTTTTGATAAAAAACGCGCCGCATATTGAAACGTTCCAACACGTAAATGGCTCGCTGCCACACGCGTCAAAATCGCTCCCGGAAGTTCCTTGTCACGGATGACGACTTCCCCTGTCGTCACGACCGCTAAACTTCTAGTCGTCGGAATACGAAGCGCATGCATCGCCTCGCTAATGATATACTCACGAAGCATCGGCCCAAGCGCCGCACGTCCATCTCCCCCGCGCGAATACGGCGTCCGCCCCGACCCTTTCAGTTGAATATCAACCCGCTCTCCGTTTGGCGTCACATGCTCCCCAAGCAAAATGGCGCGCCCATCGCCAAGCATATTAAAATGGCCAAACTGATGCCCGGCATACGCCTGCGCTAACGGTTCCGCCCCTTCCGGAATACGATTTCCCGCAAACACCGCCACTCCTTCTTCGCCCGCTAACGCCTCCGCACATAACCCAAGCTCATCCGCAAGCGAACGATTAAGCACAACCAGCTTTGGATCACTGACAGGCGTCGGACGTATTTTCGTAAAAAATCGCTCGGGTAAACGAGCATAGCTATTGTCAAAATTCCAGTTGGCGTTCAATATATTTCCTCCTTTCAACTTTATCATATACTTTTCTCGACGACACAAACATCATTCCTGCTTTAGAAAACAGAATACCCCCCTTCCATTTTCAACATAATAATATATACATCCAAATTGACATTTTAACCTCTGATTCACGCAGTACACCCGATGCG
>NZ_PEDM01000028.1 GCF_002742685.1 Anoxybacillus flavithermus | reverse complement strand
CTTTGCCAAGATGACCTTCCATGACAAGACGAACAGCGGTCACCCGAACGCGAAGAGAAGCATCTTTGATTTTCCTTTCTTGTTTCCGAAGGGTTCGGAGCGTCCAGCCGTGATCATTTGTAATTTTAAGACGTTTCATGTCATTTCCGCTCCTTTTATACATGAGTATGTAGGAGCAGTATAGCCATGGAAAAGAGTGTTCATACAGAAGTCATTACTTTAAAGTGCATGTATATAGAATATCTACATATATCATGGTAAAATTTTATAAAACATTCGTTAGGTGGTTTTATTTATGGATAAAAGTTTTTTCGAGGAACTACAACTTCTTGCTAAACAATATCCTGATGCAAGCGTTATACAGCGTCTATCACCGAAAGATTATATTGAAGTTCTCGTTCTTCATTCCGCCAAACAACTCGCTCATAAGTTAAAAACTTTGGCTGAAGAAAACCGTTTTGATGAAATCATTCAATTAACTCAACACATTTCTACATTAGTATCAAATAACAACGATTCTTTTTCCTTGCCGCTCTCTATGATTACATACACATATGGACAACGAGAAATACCAATTGTAGAGGACTTTTTCTTATCTAGATTACACTTACTATATAATGACAAACATACAATGAAAAACTTTTTCAAAACATTAAAATATGAAATGCTGACAGCTGATTCCGTTGATTTGATGGTTAGCTTCATTCGGATGTCAGGACTACAATTATTGATTCGTCCATTACTTATGCTTGAAAAAGAACGTATTCCTGTACGCATCATCACATCGACCTATCTAGGCATTACAGAACCAAAAGCGCTTGAAAAACTAATGCAATTTTCTAACGTACAAGTAAAAATAATCGATACGCAACAACAGTCTTTTCATACGAAAGCGTACATGTTCCATCGACGTTCAGGATTAAATACAGTAATCATAGGCTCATCAAACATTTCACACTCGGCCCTTATTAACGGACATGAGCTAAATGTAAAGCTGCCGGATACAAGCTTTTTACCCATTTATGAGCATACAAAGCAAATGTTTGAGAAAATATGGGATCATACAGACACGATTTCTCTTGATCACGCCTTCATTCAAAAATATAAACAACAAACAATAAGAGAAGAAAACAAACCTTTAGCTGCTGAGCCGAAAGAAGAATATATCGTTACATCAAGTGTGAAACCGAATGATATGCAGAAAAAAGCATTAAAAAACCTCGAACACACAAGAAAAAGTGGTAATACAAAAGGAGTCATTATCGCTGCTACTGGAACTGGAAAAACGTATTTAGCAGCTTTTGACGTAAAAGCATATAATCCAAAAAAGCTTTTATTTATCGCTCATCGTGAAGAATTGCTAGACAAGGCAATTGAAACGTTCAAGCATGTACTAGGTAACGATCATCTATTCGGGAAAATTACAGGGACAGTGAAACAATTCCATAAATCGTATTTATTTAGCACCGTTCAATCGCTATCTAAAGATGAAACGTTGCAACATTTTGAGCAACATGAATTTGACTATATAATTATCGATGAATTTCATCATGCCGAAGCACCTACATATCAAAAAGTTATTCGTTATTTCCAACCAAAATTTTTACTCGGCTTAACAGCAACACCAGAAAGAATGGATGGAAGAGACGTTTTAGCGATTTGTGACCATAATGTCGTATATGAAATACGCTTACGAGAAGCGTTAGAAGCGCAGTTGCTCGCACCATTTCACTACTTTGGCATTTCAGATCGTACAGTAGACTATAGTCAAATTCCATTAAAAAATGGCATGTTTGATGAAGCATCGCTTGTGAAAGCTTTAAAAACAAATGAACGAACAGATTTTATTATCGAAATGATTCGTACATATGGTTACGATGGTGATCGTATCATTGGGCTTGCGTTTTGCGTAAATATTGAACATGCAAAATATATGAGCGAACAATTTAATAAACGCGGATATTGCACAACATACTTAACTGGTGAACATAGCGTTGAATATCGCGAACAGGTCATTAAAAAACTAGAAAATCCTAACGATCCGCTTCAACTAATCTTTACCGTAAATATTTTTAACGAAGGAATTGATATCCCAAGTCTAAATCTTTTATTATTTTTAAGACCTACCGAGTCATCAACCGTATTTATTCAACAATTAGGAAGGGGATTAAGAAAAGTAACCGGAAAAGAATTTGTAACGATTTTAGACTTTGTAGGAAATTATCAAAAATCGTTTATGATTCCGCTCGCTCTAGCTGGACAACTGAACGACAAAGCGTTTGATAAAGATTCTCTTCGTGTTGCAATTACACATGAATTTGCCGATCTACCAGGCGGCGCATATGTCGATTTAGATCCTGTGACACAAAGAGAAATTTTAGATCGCATTGACTCCATTAAAATGAACTCGACAGATATGTTAAAAATGCTATATCAACAATTTAAAAATGAGCTTGGGCGCTCACCAGAAATATTAGATTTTTTATATTACGAGCAATCGCCAAGCTTAACGTTTTTCATATATAAGTATCGTTCATGGGTCAAAACAAAAGAAAAAATGAATGATATAAACGAGCTTGACCAAATGATTTTACACCACCCATTGATGTGTGAGTGCGTTGAACGGCTAGAAAATCAACTTCCGATCAAATGGCCCTACGATTTTGCTGTGTTGCAATTAGCTTTTTTACAAAAAGTTGTGTCTTGTGAAGATGTCGTAAAGCAACTTTCCAAAAAATTTGCTGTAGATGTGCCATTAGAAAAACACGAAAAAATGATTATGCAATCGATGGACCGCCTATCATTGCCGTATAAAAAACAAAAATGGGCGTTTGGACAACGAAATGGGCGCCAATTTATATTGAATGACAACATTCTTGCGTTAACAGAAAACCAACAGTTTTTCAATTACATGAAAGACCGTATAGATTACGGACTTATTGAATTTAGGAGAACGTATCGTCCTGAAAGATTTTTATCTAAAGGGGAAAAGCTTACTCTTTATCAAAACTATACGAGAAACGATTTAATTTTCTTATTTGAAGCAGGGGTAAAAGAAGGATCGTGGCGAGAAGGAGTAAGTAAAGTTAGAAATCATTACTTACTGTTCGTCAATTTAAATAAATCGGAAAGAGTGAAAGAACATTTACATTATAAAGATTATTTTCTCGACCAAAAACATTTTCATTGGCAAAGCCAAAATCAAACGTCTCATAGCTCTTCTGTCGGACAAAATTTTATTCGTCATAAAGAACTTGGAATTCATATTCACCTATTTGTGCGAAAGTTTGAAGACATGCACGGAATGACATTGCCATTCACTTATCTCGGCGAAGTCGATTATGTATCAAGCTACGGAGATAAGCCGATGAGCATCACATGGCGCCTACATCATCCCGTGCCGGAAGATTTATATATTGACTTTATTCGCTAATAAAACGTCTACAGTCGGAATATCTGCGGGTGCCCATTCAAGAGATTTTAAATCTTGGAGTGGCACCCATCTTAATTCAGCATGTTCTTTCGCTTTCGGTTCTCCCTCAATAATTGTTGCTTTATATGTCAGTAAATTGACAATAACTTGAGGATATTCGTAATGCACTTCTTCAATTTTTTCATGCACTTGAATCGTACATCCTAATTCCTCATGAATTTCTCTGACTAATGTTTCTTCTTCCTTCTCCCCTTTTTCAACTTTTCCACCCGGAAATTCCCAAAGGTTAGGGAGTGACATCGTATTCGACCGAAGTGCACACAACACGCAATTTTGATTGTCGAATATAACTGCCCCTACGACACGAACTGTTTTTTTCATGAACGTTTCCCCTCTATCTTCATTATTTTGCGAATACTTTCATTCTACAAAAAAGCCGTCCTTTTTTCTACGCCCGTACGAATGCATAAAAAGACGCCCTATGAGCGCCTTTCTACTTCCTCACCAACTTCGCCACACTCTCCACATGCGCGGTGTGCGGGAAAAGGTCGAACGGTTGAATGTATTCGACACGGTATTGTTTCGCAAGCGTGCCGATGTCGCGTGCGAGGCTGGATGGGTTACAGGAAACGTACACGACTGTTTTTGGTTTCACTTGTAAAATTGTTTTTAACAAGGCGTTGTCGCAACCCGTTCGCGGTGGGTCGACGACGATGACGTCTGGTTTCCAGCCTTCTTTCACCCATTTTGGCAACAGCACTTCCGCTTTTCCGACCGCATACGTGACGTTGGTGAAGCCGTGGCGTTCGGCGTTTTGGCGCGCATCGTCAATCGCTTCTTGGATAATGTCCATGCCGCGCACTTCTTTCGCCTCACGCGCAAGCCAAAGCCCGATCGTGCCAACGCCGCAATATGCATCGACAACGCGTTCGTTTTTCGTGAGCGCGGCTGCTTTTTTTACTTCATCATATAGCTTTACCGTTTGAATCGGATTAAGCTGGAAAAAAGCGCGGGCGGATAGTTCAAACGACAGGTCGCCAAGCACTTCTTGAATGTACGGTTCCCCTGCTAACAAAATCGTTTCTTCGCCAAAAATAAGCGACGTTTTTTGTCCGTTTATGTTTTGCGCGATCGATTTCACTTCTGGCAACCGCCGCTTCACTTCCGCTACAAATAAATCTTTGCGCGGCAGTTCTTTTGTCGCGGTCACAATGACAAGCTGCACATCGCCTGTAAAAAACCCGACACGAGCGACAATCGTGCGCACGACACCTGTTTTTTTCCGCTCGTGATAAATCGGAATGCGCAAATCTTGCAAAATCGTTTTCACGACCGTTGTGACGCGGTTCGTGGCGTCATGTTGAATGAAGCAGCGGTCAATGTCAATCAGTTCGTGCGAGTTCATGCTGTAAAGTCCAGCGATGACGCGCCCTTTTTTCACTCCTGTTTGAAATTGGCTTTTGTTGCGATAATGCCACGGATCGTCCATTCCAATCGTCGGACGAATATCGAGCGCTTCTATATTTAATCGGCTATGGCGTTCTAGCGCTTGAATGACAATATCGCGCTTTGCTTCAAGCTGCGTGTTGTAGTCTAAATGCTGCAGTTGACAGCCACCACATCGGTCATATACAGGACAAAGCGGTTTAACGCGATGTGGGGAACGTTTGCGAATGCGCACGATTTTTCCTTCCGCATACGTCGGATATATATTCGTCGCTTGAACGACGACTTCTTCTCCCGGAAGCGCTCCTGGAACGAACACGACTTGTTTTTTAAAATAGCCGACACCTTCTCCGTTAATGCCTAATCGTTTAATGGTGAGTGGAAATTGTTGTCCTTGTTGTAACATCGTTCTCTCTCCTATTCAATACTTCTCCATAAATATAGCGACGCATAGCTTAAATACGGCTCCCATCGCTTGCTTAACGCCTCCATTTGCACCAGCGAAGGTTTCGTTTCTAATGAAAGCAGTTTTTGTACAGCTCGCTGTAAGCCAATATCTGCTTTTGGAAATAAGTTCGGCCGTCCTAGCCCAAATAATAAGAAATTTTGCACCGTCCACGGACCAATGCCGCGAATCGCAAGGAGTGTTTTCATCACTTCTTCGTCCGTTGCGTCTGCTAGCCGCTCAAGATTTAACTTTCCTTCCACGATTAATCGTGACGTATCAATCATATACTCCGCTTTTTTTCCGCTAAACTGTAACGCTTTCAGTTCGTCATACGATAAGCGCGCAATTTGTTCTGAGCGCGGATAAAACCATATGCCGTCTATTTCCCGACCGAACGTTTTCACAAACCGCTCCGTCATTTTGTACGCCACTTTCATATGTAGCTGCTGGTGAATAATGCATTTCATTAGGCAAAAATATAAATCCGGTTCTAACACAAGCGGTGTCCCTTCATGTTCAAGAAAAATGTCCCGCAATTCTGTTTGCAAAAAATGCTTGTGAATCAGCAAAAGGGAGCGATCCCAATGCAATATGTGAAACAGACGGGACAATATCACTTCTTTTAATTGTTCGTGCTGCGCTTCAACAAGAAAAGCTGGTGCTTGTTTTGTTCCGATGCTGCGAACAGAAACAACAACTGGGGTTTCATTTATATAAAGCGGTATAACTAGTTGTTGCTTTTCCATGTCCACTGCGGCTAACGGGTCCTGCGCTAACCGCTCTAATACACGTGAAAAATCGTATGGAGCTTCTACTTCAATTCGTTGTTGCCACATTTCGATTCCTACCTTTTTTTCCTTCTATTATAACGAAACAAATCCCTTTGCACATCGTCAAAGGGAAAAAAGCCAAAGAGGAACGTTCATTTTTTGCATCATCAAATCATCTAAGCTTTTAAAAACATATCCTTCTTTTCGTAAATCGTCAATGATTTTCGCGAGCGCATCCGCATTATCTTTTGATACTGTATGCAACAATATAATCGCACCGGGATGAATTTGTTTCATAACGTTGTTGTAGGCATACGACCAACCTTTTTGATCGTGAACGTGCCAATCAACAAAAGCTAATGACCAAAAAACGTGGTAATAGCCGAGCTCACGTGCAACCGCAAGCGTCCGTTCATCAAAAATGCCGCGCGGAGGGCGGATGTAACGCATATGTTTTTGCCCCGTCAACAGCTCTGTTTTTTTTCTAACCATCTCAAGCTCCTCACGTAACTTTTCATCGCTAACTGTTGTTAAATCGGGGTGATGCCATGAGTGGTTGCCGACAATATGACCTTCGTTCACCATCCGTTTTACTAAATCGGGCGCCGATTGTAAGTAGTGTCCCGTTACAAAAAACGTCGCCGGCACATTTTTTTGTTTCAGTACGTCTAAAATTTGTGCGGTATAACCATTTTCGTAGCCGTTATCGAATGTTAAATAAATATATTTTTTCGTCGGATCGCCTAAATAAAACGCATCGTACTTAGCAAGTAATTCGTCTAACTGTTTTCCGGCAGAAGGGGGAAGATGATTTTCACTTCGCTTAAATCCCCATGACATCGCATCAACTTGACTAAGTGGCAAACATAAAAAGAAGAAAAGCAACATAATCATTTTTTTCACTGCTTGCACCTCCCTGTTCCTTTCCATGATAGGTTGTGCAAAATGGGACATAAAAAATCCGCCTAGCTCATCACTAGACGGACTTCCATTAAAATACACGCTCTTTAAATTGAGCTAATTTTTCAAGCGATGATTTTTCGACATCTTCGTGCAAGCTGTTGCCATGTGAATCCATCGTGACGACGGCTGTAAAGTCTTTTACACGCAAATGCCACATCGCTTCTGGAATGCCAAATTCTAAAAAGTCGACGCCTTCGACCGATTGAATGCAATCCGCATAATATTGCGCGGCACCACCGATCGCGTTTAAGTACACACCGCCATGTTCTTTTAACGCGGCGAGCGTTTTTGCCCCCATGCCGCCCTTACCGATGACGGCACGAATGCCGAATTTTTTCATAATTTCGCCTTGGTAAGGCTCCTCGCGAATGCTCGTTGTAGGGCCTGCCGCTTTGACATGCCATTTACCGTTTTCATCTTTTAACATGACCGGACCACAGTGATAAATAATTTGACCGTTTAAATCAACTGGGGCATCATGGTCCATTAAATGTTTATGAATCGCATCGCGACCTGTATAAATCATACCGTTAATGCGAACAACATCCCCTACTTTTAATGCACGAATTTGTTGTTCTGTAATTGGCGCTTCAAGCACAACTTCACGCGCTTCACCCACAACTTCCGTTTCTTCTTGTTGGAAGTCGACGTCGTCTCCCTCTTGATATAACCATTCTTGAATATCGCCCGTATGCGGATCAACAATGACGCCTAAACGGCGAAACGCCCAGCAATTGTATGCGACAGAAACGAAAAAGCTTGCGGGGATGCGGTGCATAACGCCAATTTTACAGCCAAGTAGCGTCGTCTCTCCGCCAAATCCCATTGTGCCGATGCCAAGTTTATTGGCTGCCTCCATAATATATTCTTCTAATTTGCGCAAGTCTTCATTCGGGTTCACATCGTCAACAGAACGGAATAACTGTTCCTTTGCTAAGTCGTATCCAGAGGAACGATCGCCGCCGATGCCAACGCCAATAAACCCTGCGCTACAGCCTTGCCCTTGCGCTTGATATACCGCATGTAAAATACATTTGCGAATGCCATCTAAGTCACGTCCTGCACGCCCAAGCCCTTCTAATTCACAAGGCAAGCTATATTGAATGTTTTTATTTTCACAGCCGCCGCCTTTTAAAATTAAACGAACATCAATATAGTCTTTCTCCCATTGCTCGAATTTCATGACAGGCAGCCCGATCCCTAAATTATCGCCGCTATTTTCACCGGTTAGAGAATCCACAGAGTTTGGACGCAGTTTGCCGTCTTTCGTTGCTTGAGCGATCGCTCGACGAATCGCCTCTTTCATCTCGATTTGATTAACTCCTACAGGCACTTTAATTTTAAATGTCGGCAATCCTGTATCTTGGCAAATTGGCGATACGTTCTCATCTGCCATTTGAATGTTTTGTACGATCGTCGCAAGCGACATTGCTGCCCTCGTTCCAGCATTTTCACGCATCTTCGCCTTAGCGATAGCGCGACGTACATCTTTCGGCAATTTTGTTGACGTTTCAACGATCAGTTTGTACATACTTTCTTGAAACTTTTCCATCACGATTCCCTTCCCCTTTGTTCAATATGTAACAATTTTTTGAATTCTCCACTTTCATTATACATCTTTTTCAAACGCGAAAAAAAGCCGCTTAGCGACTTTTTTCCCAATCTTTTTTAAACCGCTCGTATTTCATTTCTAAATCATCAATCATTTGAATAAGACGGTCAATGTCTTCTAATTCGGCCGTTTCTGGATCGAGCGCTTCGAGCACTTCAAGAAACATATTTAAGCGCGTTTTTAAGTAGGATAGTTGTAGATTTTGATCTGATACTGCGTTGCCCAACGTCGTCACCTCGCTTTTTCTTTATCGTACACGATCGCAACATCATTGACAATCAATCCATTTCGTTTGCATAATTATCGTTAGTCCTATTTTAAAATAAAAGGAGCTTGGTTATGGAAACATTGTTGCGTCAAGCAATTACCCCTACATTTGACCCATGGGAAGCATATATGGATGTCGAACAGTACGGCAGCATGCAGTTGACAAATATCGAGTTTACGACAACGACGCTTTGCAATATGCGTTGTGAGCATTGTGCGGTCGGTTATACGTTGCGCACAAAAGATCCTGAGGCGCTGCCACTTGATCTTCTTCTTCGCCGACTCGATGAAATTCCACATTTGCGTTCGTTAAGCATTACAGGTGGCGAGCCGATGCTTTCGCTGAAATCTGTTGAACAATATGTCGTGCCGTTGTTGAAATATGCGCATGAGCGCGGCGTGCGCACACAAATCAACTCCAACTTAACGCTCGATTTAGAACGATACGAAAAAATTATTCCTTATTTAGATGTTTTGCACATTTCGCATAACTGGGGCACGATTGATGATTTCGTTGAAGGTGGCTTTGCGATGATGGAAAAAAAACCGACCGTCGCACAACGCGAGCGCTACTTTATACGCATGATCGAAAATGCACGTGCAATTTCAAATATGGGTGTAATCGTGTCGGCAGAAACGATGTTAAATAAACGGACGCGTCCACATTTAGAAACGATTCATCGCCAAATTGTAAACGAAATGGGCTGTAAACGTCATGAAGTACATCCGATGTATCCGAGCGACTTCGCTAGTAGTTTGGAAACATTAACATTAGATGAACTGCGTGAGACGATTCATTATTTGCTTGATATACGCGATGAAAATGTTTGGATGTTGTTTGGTACGTTGCCGTTTTACCCATGTAGTGACAACGAAGAAGATTTAGCGCTATTAAAACGATTATATGCAAGTAAAAATGTAACGGTACGAAACGACCCTGATGGACGTTCACGGTTAAATGTCAACATCTTTACCGGTGACATTATTGTCACTGATTTCGGTGATGAACCGACGCTCGGAAACATTCAAACCGACTCGCTTCTTTCTGCTTATGACAAATGGATGACATCCGATTTAGCAAAATCATTGAACTGCCATTGCCCTGTGGTAAAATGTTTAGGGCCAAATGTGCTTGTGAAAAACCGCTATTATCCGAATGTCGATTTTACAACAAGAAAAGCAAAAATTGAACGGTAAGACGAAAAAGCTTGTCGGGGCGCTCGACAAGCTTTTTTCATCATCTCGGTACGTCGCTAGCAACAAATGCGAATGATAGACGGTCTTGTACAGGAATCCAAGCACCGATGCCTTGCGATGTTACGTTTTTCACGACAATGCTTTTTTTCTTCCCTTTTAAAACAATATACACTTCTCCGTATGTCACTTTTCCTTTTTCGTTTACTGCAGGAGCGTAGGCGTATAAATAGCCTAATTTTTTCGGCGGGACGTTATATGCTTGTTCCTTTTTCGTCCCCATGCCGATCCACGTGCTAAAGGAGAGCGGCAAATTCGTCTTTTTCATCGCTGTTAAAAGCATCATTTTTTTTACGTCTTCTTCATTCGGAATGCTTGCGGTTAATCCGCCGCGCACTTGCTTTTGCATTTCTTGACGATATGTCAATCGAACCGCTGTTTTTCCGCCCCGATTGTCAATAAAGTTTGTATTTACTTTTTGATACTCCCAATTTGTCGATGTTTCCGTTGATTCATAATTCAATGGCCATTGTCCTAAATAAATCGTTGCTTCATAACCAAACGCAAACGGTGTGCTCGAAATCGACGATTCGTTTAAAAGACGAATTAATTCCGGATTTTCAATTTTAACATTCGCCGACTGAAGCAGTTGCTTAGCTAGTTCGCTCGGTTGTAAATACGGCAAATTTTGCGTCGGATTCGGATACGTATTTTCTTTTGAAATGTCAATGACCGATGGCGGGAGCTTGACAGTTGCTTCGCTAACCGTTGGAATACATAAGAAAATGGACATGATACTTAAAGCAAACCATCTTTTCATGCGCAAACTCCTTTCTTTTTACGTCGTTCATCGTTATTTTTTTCAAAAGTAAACAATTTATCCTCCCTATAAAAAAATCCGCCAGCAACAACTGACGGATTACAACAAATAAAATCCAATTCCCATAATCATATATGCTCCAAGCAATGTCGCCCCTTCAAACCAGTTCGTATCCCCATCGTTCGAAAGCACGATTGTTAACAATACAGCCGTCACCATCGCAACAAGCTCCGGAAGCGTAAACACAAGCGCCATTTTCGTTGGAAACAAAAGCGATATAAGCACTAAAACAGGTGCAACAAACATCGCAATTTGAAGCGTTGAGCCGATCGCAATTTCAACAGCAACGTTCATTTTATTTTTATATGCCATAATAATGGCGGAAGCATGCTCCGCAGCATTTCCAACAATCGCGACAATAATGACACCAATAAACAATTCGCTCCAACCGAATGAATGAGCAACGACTTCAAACGTATGAACTAAACTTTCTGATACATATGCGACAGCTACAGTAGCAAGCGCCAAAATAAGCATTGCTTTTCCTTTTGACCATTCTGGCTCTTCGTGTTCTTCCACATCTTCTTTATGTTGATATACACCGCGATGCGTAACGAGTTTAAAATATAACGCTGCTAAATAAAGAGCAATCATAATGACTGAAATGCCTACGCTTAACGACAGCGTCTTTTGTTCATTCATCGTCATCGAAAATACTTCTGGGATAACGAAAGCAACTAAAATAGCAAATGTTAGTAAACCTGAATTATGACGCGCATCGTATACGTTAAATGATTGCCGTTTATATTTCAAACCGCCAACAAAAAAAGATAAGCCCGCCACAAGCAGTAAGTTACCAAGCACCGAACCTGTTAACGATGCAAGCACGACACCAACTAATCCAGCTTTTAGCGCAAAAATCGAAATAATTAACTCCACCGCATTGCCAAATGTCGCATTTAACAAACCGCCGATGCGCGGCCCAGCTACGATAGCTAAGCTTTCTGTCGCTCGTCCCATATAACTAGCAAGTGCAATAATTGTGACACAATAAACGACAAACATCGGGGTTGCAGGCCAATGAAGTAAGCTTCCTGCAACAGAAAGTGGAACACCGATGACCGTTAATAAAAAAAAGATACGTTCCATCAAATCGTCTCCTTTTCATTTATGGGATATCAACCATATTTTACACAAATCTAATCCCATTTTCATCCGTCTTTTTCGTTGCTTCTTTTTATGAAACGCTTTAATATCGAACATAGTGAATATATTACAGGAGGGAATTATGCGACAACGTCATTTTTTTATTTTAGTTAGCATCGTCATGATTTCAGGTCTTTCTCAAGGGCTATTGTTGCCGCTTATTTCTATCATTTTTGAACAAAATGGCGTTCATTCATCGCTTAGCGGCATACATGCCACAGCCATGTACATCGGCGTTCTTGTCGTGTCACCTTTTTTAGAGCGTCCGCTTCGTCGCTACGGCTTTAAGCATTTAATTATGGCCGGTGGAGCGATTGTAATCGTTTCCTTGGCGATTTTTCCGATCTCATCTTCGTTATTGTTTTGGTTTATGCTTCGGCTATTCATCGGAATTGGCGACCATATTCTTCATTTCGGTTCGCAAACGTGGATTACATACGCTTCTCCTACTCATCGGCGCGGTCGCAACATTTCGCTATATGGTTTATCGTTCGGTGTTGGCTTTATGATCGGACCGCTTCTCGTTCCGCTCGTTCACATACATGAAGCGTTGCCGTTTATCGTTTCATCTTTGCTCAGCTTATGTGGCTGGATATTATTATTTTTGTTGCCACATACATATCCAGAAACGGAAGAAGCAGAAAAAGTTGGAGCGACACGCTTTTTTCACGCTTGGAAACAAGCATGGCCAGCTTTGTTGTTGCCGTTCGGCTACGGCTTTTTAGAGGCGTCGCTTCATAGCATGTTTCCGATTTATGCGTTAAGAAACGAGTTAAGTGTTGAGACAGTTGCGATGATGCTTCCTGCATTTGCCCTTGGCGGCATCGCTTTTCAACTTCCGCTCGGAACGTTAAGCGACCGTTTTTCACGAAAAACGATGATTATGATTGCATTAGCCATGGGTGCTCTTTGTTTTGCTATAGCGACATGGTTTTCTTCTGCTGTGCAACTAACAACGACGCTTTTCGTTGCCGGTATGTTTGTCGGTTCGCTTTTTTCACTCGGTATGGCATATATGGCGGATTTGTTGCCGACGTCGCTTCTTCCTGTCGGCAACATCTTATGCGGTATGCTATATAGTGTTGGGAGCATATGCGGTCCTGCAATTGGTGGCGTTGTATTACAACAGCAAGAGGAATTATTTTTCTTTACCATGAGCTCTCTTTTGCTTCTTTTACTATTGGCCCAGCGTCCGTTCACAAAATTCTCAAAATATTTTTCGAAAAAACAAGAAAAAAACGTTGACGCTTTTTAACCTTCTGTTATATAATACAATTAAACAAAATAAACTGTTTTAAAACAGAGGGGAGAGCGATCATAATGAGCAGAGAAGAAAGAAAAAATATGATTGAGTTTATTACAAAATTGCGTGGTTTTAATCAAGAACAACTTGTTTATATGACAGATGCTGAAATTGAACATATTTACAACCAAACATACTATCATTACGAAGAAATCGCAGAATAAGAGGGATGTGCAACACATCCCTCTTCTCTTTAATGGTATCCGTTTTGTCCGTTTGCGCTACTGCTCGTTTTATGTTTCGGACGGCTTTTTCCTTTTTGTTTTGTTCCGCCGTCTTTTTTCGTTTTTTTCGTCACGTATAGTCCCCCTTCATATCCACGTTCACTTTTAATATGGTTTAACCGCGTTTTTTTATGAGAGGGAATGACTACCGTATGCGCATATTTCCTTCTCGTTTACAACAAAAAATAGCGTTTAGCTCCCCACCTAATACAATCATCATGCCAGACAAATAAAACCAAACCATTAACGCAATAATGCCACCTAGACTACCGTACATCGCCGAATAGTTACCGAACTGATTCACATAATACGAAAAAGCAAGAGAGACAACCATCCAACCGACTGTGGCAAATAGCGAACCGCTCCATACGTCGCGAAATCGAACATATTTGCTTGGCGCAAAAACGTATAACACAGAAAAAACAAAAAATAAAATGACAAAGCTAACAAACCACCGAATCGTTTCCCATATGCGCAAAAAAACGTCCGAAAGCCCAAACGCTGAAAAAAGAAACGTGCCAATCATTTTACCGAATACAGGGAAAACAAGCGCGACAATAATGACGAAAATCATGGCAAATGTAAGTAAGATGGAAATACCGCGCGCAACAAGAAAGGAACGCGTTTCTTTCACATCGTATGCACGATTTAAAGCACGAATAATGGCTGACATCCCGTTCGATGCAGCCCACACGGTTGCAAGAACGCTGAACGATAACCATTTTCCGCTTTGTGATTCCATGAGTTGTTTCACGTTTGTTTCGATTAAATGTGCCGTTTCGCTAGGAGCATATTGACTTAAAAAGGAAATGACATCTTCATGCGGAATCGGCAAATACGACAAAAACGTCAATAAAAACAGTAAAAACGGAAATAAAGAAAGTAAAAAGAAATATGCTAATTCAGCAGATAAGTCAAACACTTCATCTTCATCAAACCGTTTCATTAGCTCGCGAACAACAGAAAAGCTAATAATCATCTCTTCACCACCTCGCTCCTTATGTGGAGCGTTTGCGAATTAGCTCTCCGATCCACTCCATCACTTGCGGTGTTGTTTCTTTTACTTCACTTAGTTTATTCACAATAAACTGCAAATCATTCATCATTTCGTCAACATGTTGTCTCGTTTGATGAACGGTCCCCTTTACCTCTTCTACGCTGTCAATCCATTCGCGACACACTTCTTTAATGACTTGTCTTGTTTTGTTATTCGCTAGCAGCAAAGCTATGCCTGCTAATGCAATCCATTTCCCCTTTCCCATCGTCTTCTCCCCCTTACAGCGAGTGATCTCGTTTAATGCGCTCTAATATATGTTTACATCCTTCCTCAACTAATTCGTACACTTCTTCAAAATTTCCTGTAAAGTACGGATCAGGGACATCGTCTACGCGACGGTTTGGCACAAAATCCATAAAACGGGCAATGACAGCGTGTGACGAATCGCTAACAAGGCGACGAAGATGAGCGATATTATCACTATCCATTCCAATAATGTAATCAAATGTGTAGAAAT
This sequence comes from Anoxybacillus flavithermus, assembly GCF_002742685.1. GTDB lineage: Bacteria > Bacillota > Bacilli > Bacillales > Anoxybacillaceae > Anoxybacillus > Anoxybacillus flavithermus_E. The sequence goes on along the minus strand of NZ_PEDM01000028.1, from coordinate 25,061 downwards.
CTTCTTTTGAAATTTGACGTGCTTTTAACCCTGTAAAATCGATTTGTTTTTCCGTTAAAATACGCTGAGTCCCGTGATGTGGTGGTTTACCCACATGCCAATTGCCGGTTCCTGCTGAATCAACAGAAATGACGTGATCAAGTCCTTCTTGCTTCACAAGATGTCGAAATACCGCCTCCGCCATCGGAGAACGACAAATGTTTCCTAAACAAACAAATAACACACGAATCATTTCACTTCACCTCACATATAAAACAATGATACAATGGACGAAATCACACATGAAAGGATGACGACTGTGCATTTATCAGTTGAACAAATGATCGAACAAATCAAAGAAAAGTTAAAAGTATTAAATTTTGATGCGATCAAACCAGACCATTTTGATGAACAACTATACGATGAATTAAAAGATATATACGATATGGTGATGAAAAAGTCATCATTTAGCCCGAGCGAAATGCAAGCGATCGCTGAAGAGCTCGGAAACTTGCGAAAAAAACTATAAAATTGTTTGTCCGACAATGAGAAGCGACGGATGATCAGCAAGTGAAATTTCTTCATGTGTATCCATATATCGTACATATGGACGTTGCATATGTTCAACAATTTTTGTCACAATGGCGTTTCGGCTGTCGCTCATTTTTACTGTTGTCCCTGGCAAATAAGCAGGGATCGTCTCAACAAACAACCGCACGAGCTGCTGACTATATCGGAAACCACTTCGCGCCATAATAATTTCAAGCGCTTCGTGCGGTGGTACAAACTCCGTCGAAATTAAATGTTCATATTCATTTGCAATCGCACAAATTTGGGCGTACAAATGAATGTTCGTTTCTTTTAATCCTCGCGGTGCACCGGATCCATCTGCATGTTCATGATGTTGATACGCCATATGCGCGCATAATAAATTCACTTCCCGCTCTTTTCGTAAATATTCAAATCCTTTCACTGTATGATGCTCTTCGCCTTCTATTTCTTTTCCAATATCATGAAACAACGCCCCAACCGCTACGTCACGCAATTGTAAATCGTTGAAATTCAGCTTCTTTCCTAGCTGCAACGACAATAATGCGACGTTAACTGCATGGGCATACGGCTGCATGTCCATTTCAAGCGACGTCGCTGGAATGACCGCTAACACCTTTCTTTTTTTCACTTCATCAACAAGCTTTACTGCTAGTTTAAACAACGAACGAAGCGGTAATTCTTCTCGCTTTCGTACGGCGTCAAACGCTTGCTGGACAACTTCAATCGCATCCATCCATGATGGCATATCAAGCAACTCTTCCAACGTGATCCCTTCCGATACCGCATCTTCTACGAATACATAACGAATATCCATCTGTTTTAATCGTTCGACATATTTTGGATGAATTTTTCTTCCTGCTGCTAATAATACGCGACGATGGCGATCATAAATCGGCCGTGCCAATTCCATCGTTCGTTCATCGTATTCTTCTAATAAAATGAGCCGCAAACATATTCCACTCCCTTCAACATCTCCCATACAAACAGTATAATCATGTTTTTTTTCATTTGCCATGACGTTTTTTTAAAAATAAATTCCGATAGAAAAACTAGGATTGACATCCGGCTGAATTGTGTTAAAATTTAAAACAATCAAACATTATAGGTGGTATAAGAAAGGAAGATAATACATGATTACGTATGAAACGTGGGATGATGAACAAAAACCGACTTTTCCAATAGACAATAATGAAAAAGGGGCATTACACGTGCTTACATGGGCGTATAATCACTATGGTGACGACCTTTTGTATGCATGCAGTTTCGGTATTGAAGGGATTGTGCTCATTGACCTAATTTCGCAAGTGCGCGATGACGCTGAAATTGTCTTTCTTGATACACATTTACACTTTTCAGAAACATATGAAACAATTGAACGAGTCAAACAAGCATATCCGCGCCTGCGCATTCATTTACAAACACCGTCTTTATCACTTGCAGAACAAGAGAAACAATTCGGTGCAGAACTTTGGAAAACAGATCCGAACAAATGCTGTGAACTAAGAAAAATTATTCCCCTTCGTCAAGCGATGGCAGGAAAAAAGGCATGGATTTCGGGACTGCGCCGCGAACAATCGCCAACGCGACAACATGTTGAATTTATTAATCGCGACAAAAAATTTCAAAATATTAAAGTTTGCCCGCTTATTCATTGGACATGGAAAGACGTTTGGCGCTACGTGCATCGCCACAGTCTTTCCTATAATCCGCTTCATGATCGCGGATATCCGAGCATCGGTTGTGCACCATGTACATCCCCTGCCTATACGGAAGAAGATTTACGCTCTGGCCGATGGGCTGGGTTAGGAAAAACAGAATGCGGCTTGCACGAGTCGTAAAGGGGGGAACGCATTGGTTACAGTTGCTTTTATTATCGCTTTTTTCTTTGCGATGAACATTGGTGGAAGCGGTGCTGCGGCGACGATGGGGGCTGCTTACGGTTCAGGCACATTGTCAGATAAACGAATCGCCTTATTCATATGCGCCATCGCCATTTTTCTCGGCAGCTTAAGCGGAGGGGAAGTCGTTAAGACGATCGGTTCTGGGATCGTTCCTACAGCCATTTTGAAAACAGACGTTGTCGTCATCGTTTTAGCAGCAGCAACGATTTCGTTATTTGCAGCTAACGTGCTCGGCATTCCGTTATCAACAAGCGAAATTACAGTCGGGGCGGTCGTTGGCGCAGGCATTGCATACCAAAGTTTGTACATCGGCAAGCTTCTTTGGATCGTATCATTTTGGCTTATTACACCACTTGCTGCATTTTCTTTCGCTTTTTTCATTAGCAAATGGCTAAAAGGAAAAACAGTAAAGCAAAACAAATGGGTTGGCTTTTTGCTTATTATCGCTGGATTTTTCGAGGCATTTTCAGCAGGAATGAACAACGTCGCCAACGCTATCGGCCCTCTCGTGGGAGCTGGTTTACTATCCGTCCAACACGGGATCATTTTTGGCGGGTTGTTCGTTGCCCTTGGAGCGCTTTTGCTCGGTAGCCGCGTGTTAGAGACGAACGGAAAAAAAATTACGACGTTCTCTCAACTAGAAGGATGCATTATTTCAGGAATCGGGGCAACGCTCGTGATCGTTTCATCTCTTTTTGGTCTCCCTGTTCCACTAACACAAATTACGACATCAGCCATTATCGGCATCGGCACAACGAAAAGCGGTTTTTCAATTTGGCAAAAGCAAATTGTTATTCAAGTGTTGAAAGTATGGATAGTGTCCCCTATTTTTGCTTTAGCTGTTTCATATAGCTTAATTAAATTATTGCTTCATAGCGACGTCTATACAGCCATTGCGATTGTGAGCGTTTGTTTCGCCACACTCGGAACGATTAGCTTAAAAAAGACGATCACAGAGGAACGCCGCTCGTTTCACGAACATGGTGGCGGCATTTAAACCTAGTTATTTTATAAGGATAATAAGTTTAGGAGGGCTTAAACATGAAACAAATCGTATTAAGTAAAGCGGAGTTAAGCGACCTTGAATTACTTGCCGTCGGCGGATATGAACCGCTCACTGGCTTTTTAGGAAAAGATGATTATGAGTCGGTTGTCGAAACGATGCGGCTTACAAACGGATCGGTATGGAGCATCCCCATTACGCTTGCCGTAACAGAACAACAAGCGAAACAACTATCGCTCGGAGACGAAGTCGAACTCGTGTATGACCGAACGGTGTACGGCACAATGGAAGTGCAACATATATATCGCCCAGACAAGCGAAAAGAAGCGCGTCTTGTATACCAAACAGAAGACGTAGCACACCCTGGTGTAAAAAAATTATTTGAAAAACCGGATATATATATCGGTGGACCTGTGAAGCTTGTCCGCCAAACAGATAAAGGAATTTTTTCGCCATTCTTTTTTACACCAAAAGAAACAAAACAACGATTTGCGGAACTTGGCTGGAAAACAGTCGTCGGGTTTCAAACGCGCAATCCCGTTCACCGCGCCCACGAATACATTCAAAAATGTGCACTTGAAATCGTCGACGGTCTTTATTTAAATCCGCTCGTTGGCGAAACGAAAGAAGATGACATTCCTGCAGACATTCGTTTAAAAAGCTATCAAGTGTTGCTTGAGCATTATTATCCAAAAGATCGCGTCTTTCTCGGCGTATTTACAGCTGCCATGCGCTATGCCGGACCACGTGAAGCCATTTTCCACGCGCTCGTACGTAAAAATTTTGGTTGCACCCACTTTATCGTCGGCCGTGACCATGCGGGAGTTGGCAATTATTATGGCACGTATGATGCTCAAAAAATTTTCTTGCAGTTTACAAACGAAGAACTCGGCATTACTCCTCTCTTTTTCGAGCATAGCTTTTACTGCACAAAATGCGAAGCGATGGCGTCAACGAAAACGTGCCCGCATGATGCGACAGCTCACGTCGTTCTTTCCGGCACAAAAGTACGGGAAATGTTGCGCGCTGGTGAAATGCCGCCAAGTACATTTAGCCGTCCTGAAGTGGTTCGCGTGCTGATGGATGGTTTACAAACAGTCGGAGGTGGCCGTTCATGAATATCGTTTGGCATCAAGAAAGTGTAACAAAAGAAGATCGCCGAAAGAAAAATAACCATCATAGTTTTGTCCTTTGGTTTACGGGATTATCAGGATCCGGGAAATCTACATTAGCGAATGCCGTCGCGAAAACATTATTTGAACAAAATATTCACTGTTACGTGCTCGATGGCGATAACGTGCGTCACGGTTTAAACAGCGACTTAGGTTTTTCTGCCGAAGATCGCACCGAAAACATTCGGCGTATTGGCGAAGTCGCAAAATTGTTCGTCGATAGCGGACAAATTGTGTTGACTGCCTTTATTTCTCCGTTCCGTCAAGATCGTCAACTCGTTCGTAATAAACTCAAGCAAGATGAATTTGTTGAAGTTTATGTCCGCTGTCCACTCGAAACGTGCGAACAACGCGACCCGAAAGGATTGTATAAAAAAGCACGAAATGGAGAAATTCGCGACTTTACCGGCATTGATTCACCATATGAACCACCGCTTTCGCCAGAACTTGTCGTCGATACCGATCAATATTCAATTGAACAATGCGTTCAACAAATCATTTCCTATCTAAAAAATAAACAGTGGATTTAGGAGGAGACAATGGGGAAAGTATATTTAGTCGGCGCTGGTCCTGGGGATCCTGAGCTCATTACAGTCAAAGGGTTAAAATGTATTCAACAAGCAGATGTTATTTTATACGACCGCCTCATTAACGAACAGCTACTGTCGTACGCCAAGCGCGATGCTGATTTGATTTATTGCGGAAAGTTACCAAATTACCATACAATGAAACAAGAAACGATTAATCATTTTTTAGTGAAGCATGCGAAAAGAGGAAAATATGTCACGAGATTAAAAGGTGGCGATCCTTTTCTATTCGGACGTGGTGGTGAAGAAGCGCAAGCACTTATCAAACATCGCATTCCGTTTGAAATCGTTCCCGGAGTGACATCTGGCATCGCCGTTCCAGCATATGCGGGAATTCCTGTCACTCATCGCGATTTTAGCGGAAGCGTTGCATTTGTCACAGGTCATCGTCGACTTGACGCCAAAGACGCCGTACAATGGGAGCATTTAGCAAAGGGAGTCGATACGCTCGTCATTTATATGGGCGTGAAACATCTCCCATTCATTTGTAAACAATTACAGTTGTACGGCAGACAGCCACAAACCCCTGTTGCCGTCATCCAGTGGGGAACGCTTCCCGAGCAAAAAACGATCGTAGCGACGTTACATACGATTGCGGATGCTGTAAGAAAAAACTGTATCTCGAATCCGAGTATCATCATTGTCGGAGAAGTTGTCCGGCTACATGAACAGCTACAGTGGTTTGAAACAATGTTAGAAGAAAAAATGGCACATGGAATGAGGTAACGTTATGAAAGCTGTATTATATATTTGTCATGGAAGTCGTTCAGTAGAAGGGCAAAAAGAGGCGGTCGCTTTCGTCGAACGCCTCTCTTCTTCCATTTCTATTCCCATTCAACATATATGCTTTTTAGAATTATGCGAGCCGAATATTGTCGCAGGGGTGGAACGTTGCGTTCATGATGGAGCAACGACGATTTATGCCATTCCGCTTTTACTATTGTCGGCTAACCACGCGAAACGCGACATTCCATATGAGTTAGAAAAAGCAAAAAAGATGTTTCCTTCTGTAACGATTACATATGGAAAACCGTTCGGTGTACAACGTCATATCGTTTCTGCCATATCGAAAACAATCGAACATGCTGATGCGATCGTGCTCGTTGGCCGTGGGAGCAGCGACATAGATGCGCAAGCAGATTTTAAACAAATTGCTCATCTATTGCAACACGAAACAAACATACCCGTCTATCCATGTTATTTAGCAGCTGCTTCTCCTTCCTTTTCTGATGTTGTCACTTCGCTTGCACAAGCAGCGAAGCACAAACAAGTAGCTGTTGTCCCATACATTTTATTTTTCGGACAGCTGCTTAACTATATTCATGAAACGCTGCAAGCACAACAAACGAGCGACATATCGTTTACATTATATCCTCCGATTCGGACGTATGACGTATTAGACCGTCTCGTTGAACAACAAGTGAAGGAATGGAGGTAGGCGTATGTTTCCCCTTTTCATCCGAATGAAAGGAAAAAAAGTTGTCATTGCTGGAGGGGGACGGATTGCGTATCGTCGCCTTCTCCCTCTTTTACATGAAGGGGCTTATATTACAGTCATTAGCCCAGAAGCGGTCGGTGCCATCGTTCATTTAGCTGAACAAAAAAGAATTACGTGGCATGCACGTTCGATTGAACCGAGCGACTATGCCGATGCTTTTTTCATTATTGCCGCAACGAATGACCCAAACGTCAATGAACAAATCGCTACATACGCAGCGCCAAACCAACTTGTCAACGTAGCGAGCAATCATCTTCTCGGCAACGTGCATGTTCCTGCATTTTTTTCACGCGGAAAATTACAAATTGCCATTACGACAGGCGGAGCAAGCCCTACGCTAGCTAAACAAATTAAAAAACAACTTGAGCAACAATTTGATGAATCGATCGCTCAACATGTCGAAGAATTATATAAACAACGCGAACAGCGAAAAGAGCCTTGATCATTTCGATCAAAGCTCTTTTTGTTTATGACTCTAATACGAGCACCTCTAATGAAGGAGTGCGGGATACGTAACCGACGGCAACGACCGTATAAGACTTATTCGGTTGGAAGCGCACATTGGGAATCGATAAAACAACTTGATTTGTCCCTGCTACCCTCACATCGACATGCAACTTTTCGTTAACTGGCGCTTCAATATAATTCGTCACCTTTCCAAACGAAGCATTTTGGAACAATACATCCCCACCACGTAGCGCAATATCTACTGCTGGCGCATCTGGTGAAAAATGAGCAAAACGCACTTTCGCTTTTCCGTACGGCGCATATGGTTCGTCGAGAATAGAAAGAAGTTGTAGGCGATGTACGTCACCAATGACCGCAAGCGTATACGTCATTTTCGGCAAGACTTGAATCGTTTGACTAAGAACCGGAGACGTCGTATGTCCTGCTGGATACACATCGATGCGATGCTCTCCTTTTGGAACTTTCATATATTGACTTAGTTGTTTATATTTCATATTGCGTAATATTTTTTGCCCATTCACATATACATCAACCGCAGGAGCATTTGGTGAGGCATGAAATACGCGAATGCGTCCAGCGTCATCAACCCTCTCTTCCTCGCGTGACTTCACGATTTTTTCCACATACTCCATATGTTTTCGCATATACTTTTCATATTGATCACGATCTTTATATTGATAATAACGCGCTAACAAATCATACATCACAGCTTTTTGAATGTAGCGATCCATTTCATTCACAACAGTTCCTCCTCATAAATCTTTTTTACGTATTCAACGTATGCAATACAAGGTAGGCTGTTGTATGATTTTTATAGAAAATTTTTAGCGAAGGAGATTAAACAGATGATCGTTCGTTATTCCGTTGTTGCGCACGGTCGGGTACAAGGGGTAGGGTTTCGCTACTTTGCCCAATATGAAGCAAGAAGACGAGGTTTGACCGGTTGGGTAAAAAATTGCGAGGCCGATCACATGATCGAAATGGAAGTTCAAGGAGAAGTAGAACGAGTGGAGGCGTTTGTAGATGAAATAAAAAAAGGGCCACCATTTGCGCGTGTAGAACGAGTAGAACAATACGCCATTCCTACCGTCCCCCACGAAATGACCTTTCGCATTATATATTGAAAAAAGCTGACCGAAGTCAGCTTTTTTCATGACAACTTGTGCCGCATGATCCTTTGACTGAGCAAGCCGCACATGTACCGCGCTTACTTTTTTGAATGAAACGAAAAATGGTCCAACCTGCATATCCGAAAATAATTGTGCCAATGACAACATTTACGATCATGTATATCCCTTCCTTTAGAAGCCAAGCAAGCTTCCGATTTGGTAAATAGCGAGCGAAACGATATAGGCTAAAACGAGCGCATAACCAATCGAAAACATCGTCCATTTTCGTGAACCTGTTTCTTTATAAATCGTTGCCACAGTCGCTAAACATGGAACATATAGTAAAACGAACACCATAAAACTAAACGCTGATAGCGGAGTAAACTGCGTTGCCATCAACCCTTGAAGTGATTCGACATTCGGCACGTGATAAATAATGTTCATCGTTGATACAACGACTTCTTTGGCTAAAAATCCGGTTAATAACGCGGCACCAGCTTGCCACGTTCCAAATCCAAGCGGTGCAAGTAACGGAGCAAGTACACCGCCAATCATCGCCAAAAAGCTATCGTCCATGTTTACATTTACACCATGTGGACCAACATAAGATAAGAGCCAAATAGCAACGGAACCACCAAAAATGAATGTCCCTGCTTTTTTTACAAATCCTTTTCCTTTATCCCACGTGCTGCGCCATAATGCTTGCCATTGCGGCATACGATATGGCGGCAATTCCACGACAAACACCGATGCTTCTTCTTTTAAAATCGTTAACGAAAAAAGTTTTGCAAGTATAAGTGCAAGTGAAACGCCAAGAACATATAAAGAAAAAACGACAATGGCTTGATGTGCTGCAAAAAACGCCCCGACAAACAAAGCATATACAGGCAAGCGTGCCGAACAAGACATGAGCGGTGTTAACAACATCGTCACAAGCCGCTCTCGCGGTTGCTCAATCGTCCTTGCGGCCATGACGCCCGGAACATTGCAACCGAATCCAATAATGAGCGGGATAAACGCTTTTCCATTTAATCCGACAGCTTCCATTAATCGATCCATGACAAGCGCCACACGTGCCATATACCCCGAATCTTCTAAAAATGAAATAAAGAAAAATAAAATAAAAATTTGCGGAACAAACACAAGTACGCCGCCTACTCCTGCGATAATGCCATCGACGACGAGCGCACGAATAAATTCAGAAGCACCGATTGCTTCTAACATCGCCGTCACCGAATCAGTTAACGGACCAGCGAAAAAGGCATCAAGCAAATCGGAAAGCGGTGCTCCAAGCCAATCAAATGTAAGTTGAAATAAAATATACATCGCTAATAAAAAAAGCGGAATACCGATATATTTATTCGTTACAACTGCATCGATGCGATCCGTCAGCGTTACCTGTCCGATTTCTGTACGTTGCACAACTTGTTCGATGACCTCTTTTACAAATGAACGACGTTTTTCATAAATAAACTGAGCAAGCTGCATTTGTTCTGTCTGTTTCACTTCTTTTTCTGCTTGTTCATATAATGAGCGCCACGTCGCTTCGGGCAATTTTTCGGCTACATAATCATGCACGTAGCTATTTCCTTCATAAAACTGAATGGCTAACCAACGAACAGGAAATGACTCTTCTGTCCCCCATGTCGCGATAAAACGTTCAATCGCCCGCTCCATCGCCTCACCGTAAAAAAGGGTAAGCGGCTCAGTTCGTTCTGTTACTTTTTCAAGCAACATGCGTTCTACTTGATCACATCCTTTTCCTGTTCGAGCAACGACAGGTACGACATGTACGCGTAACGCTTGAGCCAATTTTGTTTGATCGATGAATATGCCACGTCTTTCAGCTACATCAACCATATTTAAAGCAATCGCCAATGGTTTTCCAAATTCCAACAACTGTACAGTCAACAATAAATTTCGTTCTAATTGTGACGCATCGACAATATTTAAAATTTCATCGAATGACTCGGTCAATAAAAATTGCGTCACCACTCGCTCATCACGAGAAAGTGGATGGAGCGAATATACGCCAGGCAAATCGATTACTTTGGCTTGCTTGTTGCGCAAAACACCTACCTTTTTTTCAACGGTCACACCGCTCCAGTTTCCAACGTACTCGTACGTCCCGGTTAACTGATTAAACAACGATGTTTTTCCTGTATTTGGGTTACCTACAAGCGCAATATGCATCATAACGGCTTCACCTGAATGCTCATCGCCTCATGGCGGCGGATGCCGACACATTGTCCGCAATTTTCAATCATAAACGGGCCACCAAGCGGCATCGTGCATTTCAAACAAATTTCTGTTCCTTCCGTTACCCCCATATCTAACAACCTTCTTTTTACTAAATCATTTACTTGGGATAAATCAACAATTTTTGCGCGTTCCCCAACTCGTAATTGCGTCATCGCAACCATACGTAATCCCCCAATTAATAATGATAACCTTTTTCATTAATAATTATAGTATGAGTAAACAAAAACATCTATCTTTATTTTATTGTGTTCACAAAATATTACGAGGCAGAGGATATAGGCATATGCTTAAAGCATGTCTGTATAATGGCTTCATTCGCTTGCTCGTTTTTCACACAAAACGAACGATCTTCTCCGCACACATCAACACCGAGCACATGTTTGTATCGGAAAAGATAGTCGATGTAAGTCAAAAGCATCTGTAACGACATTGTCCCTTGATCCCAATTTGTTTGTGCATCTTGAGGGCGAAGCACATCTTTATCAATGCTAATGTATATATGTTTTGTCGGAATCGCGCGCACAATCGTCATTGGCGCATACATGAAATCGCTTTTTGGAAAGATTGTGACATGTGAAAATGTGTGTGAAGTTGCAGAACCGATGATGACAACGTGTTTTAATGTCGGAACGTTTTTTTGAGCATATGATACCCATGAGCCACATGAAAGAAGTGGAAACAGCGTTTGCTCATTCATGTCGGTATGATGATCAAACAATACGAGTGTAAACGGCTCATGAAACTGCTTAAGCAATACGTATGAAACGTAATGATAGTTGCCGCTTCCGATTAACGTCATCCCTCTCGTATGTCGACGTGCAAGTCTTTTTTCAATTTCTTGCATCGCATCGTCATCGCAATATAAATTTGTTCCTTCGATGTCAGCCATCTCGATCCAATCATGAGGAAAGCGAAGAAGGTTTCGTTGCCACGTATACGTATGATCGAAGTTTAAAAACGTTACACTTGGATGCATACTTCTCCCCACCCTTGTGCAAGTTTTTTCTTCAATAAAATTATACAAACATCTCTATAATCAATACAACGATGTTCTCTCGTGAAAACATTCACATATTCGTCACAAACAAATACTAATACCCCTTTATCTATAATTTTTATTGTGATACAATTCACAATGTAAGGAGGTTGATCAATAATGAGCAAAAAAATTGTCATTGTTGGTGGTGTAGCTGGTGGCGCAACAACAGCGGCCCGTCTACGCCGTTTAGATGAACAAGCGGAAATCGTGATGTTTGAACGTGGAGAATATATTTCATTTGCAAACTGTGGTCTTCCATATTATATCGGCGGCGCTATTACAGAGCGTGATGCTTTGCTCGTTCAAACGGTTGAAGGCATGGCGGAAAAATTTCATCTCGACATCCGCATTCAAAGTGAAGTCATTGCGATCAACCGTGAACGGAAAACGGTAACTGTAAAACATTTGCCAACAGGAAAAACGTATGAAGAAAACTATGATTATCTCGTTTTATCACCAGGGGCAAGCCCGATAAAACCGAACATTCCAGGAATAGAAGAAGCAAGCAAATTATTCACATTGCGCAACATTCCAGATACAGATCGGATCAAAGCATATGTAGATGAAAAAAAACCGAAAAAGGCAGTCGTCATCGGTGGTGGATTTATCGGTGTGGAAATGGCGGAAAACTTATGGGAACGCGGCATAGACGTGACGCTCGTTGAAATGGCGAAACAAATTATGGCGTCTGTCGACTACGAAATGGCGGCGATTCTTCATCAACATATAAGAGATAAAGGCGTACGTCTCATTTTAGAAGATGGCGTTGCATCATTTGAGCAAAAAGGAAAAATCGTTCGCTTGCAAAGTGGAACAACACTTAATACGGACATGATCGTCTTAGCTATTGGCGTAAAGCCAGAAAATGAACTAGCTAAACAAGCAGGACTAGCTATTGGCGAACGTGGTGGCATTCAAGTCAATGAATATTTACAAACATCCGATCCTTCGATTTATGCCATTGGCGATGCAATTGAAGTGATGGACTATATTAACGGCAAACCAACTCACATTCCGCTCGCGTGGCCAGCAAATCGGCAAGGACGAATCGTTGCTGACCATATCAACGGCCGAAACGTACACTACAAAGGAACGCTCGGCACAGCGATCGCGAAAGTATTTGACATGACGGTAGCGGCAACAGGAAACAATGAAAAAACGCTACAACGTCTTGGCATACAATATGAAGTCATACACATTCATCCAAATTCACATGCAAGCTATTATCCAGGTGCATTTCCGATTGCTCTAAAACTATTGTTTGATCGACAAACGGGTCGCATATTCGGAGCACAAGCAGTTGGTTACGATGGGGTTGATAAGCGAATTGATGTCATTGCAACGGCGATCAAAGGTGGAATGACAGTATTCGACTTACCAGACTTAGAATTAGCTTACGCACCGCCATATTCATCGGCTAAAGACCCAGTTAATATGGCTGGTTATGTCGCAACAAACATCATTGAAGATATGGTTGAAACAATTCAATGGCATGAAGTCAATCAATTAGTGAAAAACGGGGCATGTCTCGTTGACGTTCGTGAAGAAATGGAACGCGACATGGGCTTTATTCCAGGCTCAATGAACATTCCGCTTGGGCAATTGCGCAAGCGACTTCATGAATTGCCTAAAGATGAAACGATCTATGTGTATTGCCAAGTCGGACTACGCGGTTATTTAGCAGCACGCATATTAACTCAACATGGCTTCCGCGTGAAAAACTTAGATGGCGGATATAAAACATATGCAGCTGTTTATAGCGAACAACAAGAGCAACGAAAAGAGGAACAAACAGAAAAACAAGTGGAGCGTGTAGACGTCATGAACGTTCAAGCAACAACAACATTAGACGCATGTGGACTCCAATGCCCTGGACCAATTATGAAAGTATATCAAACGATGGAACAGCTAAAAGATGGCGATGTATTAGAGGTAAAAGCAACGGACCCTGGATTTGCTCGTGACATTCAATCATGGTGTAAAAAAACGGGCAACACGTTACTAAAGACTACGTTCGAAAATAAAATGTTTATCGCCTATATCCAAAAAGGAACGACAGCACCAACTCCATCTATAAAAGAAACGAAAAAAGACGGGGCAACGCTCGTTGTGTTTAGCGGGGATTTAGATAAAGCGCTCGCATCGTTTATTATCGCATCGGGTGCCGCGGCAATGGGCAAAAAAGTAACGATGTTCTTTACATTCTGGGGACTAAATATTTTACGGAAAAAAGACGCTCCGCCGGTACAAAAAGATATGCTTGAGAAAATGTTCGGCATGATGATGCCAAAAGGTGTTCATGACCTCCCATTATCAAAAATGAACATGGCAGGCATGGGTCCAAAAATGATTCAATACGTGATGGAAAAGAAACATGTCGACGATATTGAAACATTGATGAAAAACGCCATGGCTGCAGGAGTTAAACTTGTCGCCTGCTCGATGTCAATGGATATTATGGGCATTAAAAAAGAAGAATTAATTGACGGAATCGAAATTGGCGGTGTCGCCACATATTTAGGCGATGCTGAAGAAGCAGGATTAAACTTGTTTATTTAAAAAAATCGGGCTATCTTGCTGTGGAGATAGCCCTTTCAAGTATATTCACAGGGGGATCGGGGGAATACACTTAGCATTATCCATTATGACCATTGTTTTTAATTTTATACATATGTTCACAAAATTTTTATGCGATTTTTTGTTTATCTATTTTTTTATTTTTTACGTATCCAGAAAGTAAAACAACAGCGGTCAAAACAATAAGGAATACGAGCGACTGCGAACCTTGCGGAAAAGCAATCCACTTTTTCATTTGTTCATCTTTCAACAACATTTCTCCTGCCGTCCACGCTAAAATGCCCGAACCAACGTACGGAATCCATTTATATTTTTCCATAGCCAACACAATAGCCTTTGACCCGAAAATCATAATCGGAATGCTAATGGCAACACCGAAAGCGATCATACCAATATGCCCACCTGACGCTCCTGCAATCGCCACGACGTTATCTAAACTCATGACAGCATCGGCTAAGATAATGGTCCAAATCGCCTTCCATAAACGGTCGGCAGCTTGTATGTTCGCTTCTTCCTCCTCGTTAACCAACACTTTATACGCAATCCAAAGGAGCAATAATCCTCCAGCAAAATGAACAAATGGAATTTGCAATAAAAAGACAATAATTGCCGCAAACAATATGCGCAAAATGACCGCGCCAGCTGTGCCGAATAAAATAGCCCGATTGCGTTGTTTTTCCGGCAATCGACGTGTAGCCATCGCAATCACAATGGCGTTATCCCCAGATAAAATAATATCAATTGCAATAATTTTTAACAAAGCAAGAAGCGCTTCTGAAGAAATCATCCAATCACCCATTACAGTTCCCCTTTTTCAATGTACTTCTCCCCTATCTTATCGTGAAGCTCGTCTACATTCAACTTTTCTGTTCAGACATATATGTTAAATTCTCTCTTTATTTTTACAAAAACCGACCGTTGTAATGTATTTGTAACATAATTTAATGGCTATGTAACAATTTTTCGACATCTTTTTTGCTATAATGTAGTCGTCCATGGAACAAGTCTTTTGGAGGTTCAAGCAATGAAAAAAGCTCTAGCCACTACCGCTCTCTTCATGTTGCTATGTTTCACGTATTTTGCAAGCCCTTTCAAAACAGAGGCTGCCTTTTCAGCAAACATACTGATCGCTGAAGCACATAAAGTCATTGGCACACCGTATCGTACAGGAGGAACGACACCAAAAGGATTTGATTGTTCCGGTTTTGTTAGCTATACATATAAGAAAGTAGGCGTTGCACTTCCGCATTCCTCGAGTGCAATGTATGCGAAAGGAAAACCCGTTTCTCTTAACCAACTAGCACCAGGAGATTTACTATTTTTCAAAACATCGAAACATAAAGGGATTTCTCATGTGGCGATCTATATCGGCAATGGTCGTATGATTCACGCGACATCATCAAAAGGGGTTCAAGTAAACTCCATCCATCAAGCTTATTGGAAACAACGTTTCGTTGGAGCAAAACGACTATAATGCGAAGGCAAGCACTTCATGCCGAACGTCTTTTCGACGCGAAGTGCTTGCTCTCGACAAGGAGCAGGGATATTCCCTGCTTTTTTTCATGATTTTTTCATTTCCTCTCCTATTTTTCCGATATATAATGTATGTAACATGGGGATGATGGAGGGACATAACATCGATGACAAAAAAAGAAAGACGAACGTTAATCGTAAGTGCAGTTGCTGTCATATGTTTTTTAACGATTTTGCTGTTTCGTTCGTCACTCGCATGGACGTTTGAACGAAATCACTTTTTATCGCTTCATACATTACTTGAGTTTTTCAGTATTACGGTAGCGATGGCGATCGCGTTTCAAGGATGGATTTCGTTTCCGCAAGCGTTATCGCGCCGTCGATTGCGCATTGCGACAACTTTTTTAGCTGTCGGCTGCCTCGATTTATTGCACACGCTTACATATAAAGAAATGCCGGGCATTGTGTTTGCAGATAGTTCCGTTCAGCTTGCGACTTCTTTTTGGCTAGCTGCTCGGCTCACACAAGCAGTATTTTTATTGCTCGCTTTCTTGCTTCCTGATGGTCCGATTCAAAAAGGGGAAAAACTACTTGGTTTTTTCGTTCCTTTACTATATGTCGGACTTGTGTCAATGAGTATTGTTCATTTTGCAGATTCCTTACCACCACTTGTCATTGAAGGGCTAGGAACAACGCCACTAAAAAACGGAGTAGAGTACATTATCACAACATTACACATCATCACGATTATTTTACTCATTCGACACTATAAAGAAAAACGGCTAGCGCCAACGCTTGATGTCATTGTTGGTTTCGTCTTTTTATTTTTAAGCGAGCTTATTTTTACGTTATACCGTCACGTTTATGATGTGTTAAACGTATTCGGACACGTATATAAAGTAATTGGCTTTTCTTATTTTTTACGCGGGTTATATTTAGCATCATTTAAAGAACCGTTTCAAGCGAGAGAGCGCGCCGAGCAAGCGCTCGCTAAAAGTAGAGAACAACTGAGAAAACAAGCTTTATTTGATGAGCTAACAAATTTACCAAACCGACGTTATTTTATTGATACACTTCGTGAACGCTTAAAAATAGCGAAAGAACAAAACGAAACGGTGGCGCTTTTTTTTCTTGATTTAGATAACTTTAAAAACATTAACGACTCACTTGGTCACGCAGCTGGCGATCTTTTGTTGCAATTGGTGGCGAAACGATTAAGCCATTTGCACGATCATTTTGTCGCTCGCCTTGGGGGCGATGAATTTGCGGTCATTGTTGGTGATGTTCCTTCATTTGAACAAGTGGCACAACAAATGATTGATATACTTGGTGAACCTTTTTTCATTCGTCAAAAAGAATTATTTATTACAACAAGTCTCGGCGTGAGCGTATACCCAACAGATGGGGAAGATGAAATGACTTTGATTCAACATGCGGATATGGCAATGTACGAGGCAAAGAAAAAAGGAAAAAATCAATGGGCGATGTACGATCCAACGTTTGAACAAGAGCGCATCCGCAAATCACTCATTCGCCAACGATTACACGTCGCTTTAGAGCAACGTGCCATTTCTATTTATTATCAACCGATTATCGATATGAAACAAAATCAGCTCGTTGGGATGGAAGCGCTCGCCCGTTGGAAAGATGCGGAGCTCGGATTCGTTCCGCCGCATGAATTTATCAGTATTGCAGAAGAAGATGGTTTTATTATTCCACTAGGGGAATATATTTTCCAAACAGCTGTATTAGATTTAAAACGACTACATGAACAAGGAATGTCTCACGTATACGTGAGCATTAACTTATCGCTTCGTCAGTTGAAAAACGAACAGTTTCTTTCTTTTGTACAACAGTTATTGGAACAAACTTGTTTACAACCACAATATATTGAATTGGAAATTACAGAAAACATTGCGTTAAGCGATGAAAAACAAGTCATTGAAACGATTCGGGCACTGAAACAAATAGGCATTCGCATCGCAATTGACGATTTCGGTAGCGGCTACTCATCCATTGCTTATTTACGCCACATTTCGGTCGATACACTAAAAATTGATAAATCGTTTATTTTTGAGGTCATTACAAACGAACATACAGCCAAATTAACAGAAGCGATTATCGCGCTTGCCCATCGTCTGCAATTGTATATTGTCGCTGAAGGAGTTGAAACCGACCAACACGTCTCATTTTTACAATCGACTCATTGCGACAAAGCGCAAGGCTATTTATTTAGTCCACCTGTTCCGTTTGAACAAGTGATAAAACAGCTACAAACAGCTCATATACGATAAGGGGAGAATTCGGGGGATGAAACATATACAAGTAACAGACCAAAAGCGGCTTCAACAGCTGAGTTACACAGGGGTAACAGAAGAAAAGCTACAGTCCATTTATAATCACCGTGATGTATTGCAACCGTTAGTCAAAGGGATTGTTGAAGATTTATATAAAGAGATATTATCGATCCCTTCTTTACGCAAATTAATTGAAGAACATTCGACATTAAAGCGATTGAAAAAGACGCAAATCACATATTTAAACGAATGCTTTGCTGGAATAGTCGATGATGCGTATATTGAAAAACGATATAACATTGGTAAAGTGCATTCAGAAATCGGACTTGATTTGAAATGGTATTTAGCCACGTACACGAAATACGTTGAAATCATTTATAAACATATATCACCTGTTTTTCCGAATGAAGCAATTAACATTTTATTAGCTATTCATGCATTATTTTCGTTTGATATGCAATTGACGATTGAAGCATATGAAATGGCCGAAATCGAAAAAGCAGCGCATCCACTTCGTTACGAGTTGCACAAACTACAAAAAGTAAATGGGTTTACAGAACAAGATTTGCAACATCTTGATCAATTTAGCGGCTATATTTCGTTTCGTGTCGATGCGATTATGGAGGCGTTTCGCCAATCGTTTTCCGAACGTTTATGGGAAGATTACTCATACAGTTTTTTTGAACGGGAAAAGTTTTTTCATTATGTAAAAAACTTTTTATTACAATTTTTTCAAGAAAAAATTTATTATGATATGGAAGCGTACTTTCGTATCATTCGCGACTGGAGTCGATTAATTATCGATCAAAAATATCACGAAAGCTTTTTCCATGTTACGACAGAATGTATTTGCGAAGCGATAAAAAAGGTATTTTTAACAAAAGAATATTTGCATGACCCACATGTCGTTCAATATATTCATTCGTTCGAACGATTTTCTAAATTTACACTTTCAATTATGCAAGAAATTATTCGACCATACTTATTTTTACGCGATTTCGATTTTCTTGACATTTATGCTTATGAAATTAGCACAATCGACTTTGGTCGTATTACATGGATTGATGAAAAAACAAAACGATTGCTACGTAATATCGGCATAGAAGAAGAACATCCAATTGGGCGTCGTTGTTATGAACTTTTTCACCAACGCACCGTACCTTGTTCAGGTTGCCCGGCATTAGAAGAAAAAACGGAGCCATTTCTTGCGACATTTGAAAATGAAAACGGTCCACATTATTATAAAGTTCGGCTTTTGCCACAAAACAAAATTTTTGAGCTATCACGCGCCCTTCTCGTCATTCAAGACGTTACAAAAGAAGCAAAAGTCATGTTTGATACGCTTGAACGGTTGCTTCAACTAGCTGAATATCGGGATGACGATACAAAAAACCACGTACATCGCATCGGTATTCTTTCTGGCATGCTTGCTCGTTTGGCCGGATGTGACGAACAATTTGTCGCGAACATTCAAGTTGCTGCCAAATTTCATGACATTGGAAAAGTAGGAATTCCTGATTACATCTTAAACAAACCAGGGAAACTAACAAAAGAAGAATGGGAATCCATGAAAACACATGTACTCATCGGTCATCAAATTTTAGCTAATCTCGATTTACCAGTCATTCAAATGGCGGCAAACATTGCTCAAACCCATCATGAATGGTGGAATGGACAAGGGTACCCGAACGGCTTGAAAGGAGAAGAAATTCCGCTAGAAGGGCGAATTGTTGCGATTGTTGACGTATTTGATGCGTTGTTATCAAAACGCATTTACAAAGATGCATTTCCACCAGAAAAAGTAAAAGACATTTTGCTTGATGGTCGTGGAAAGCAATTTGACCCGAAGCTGATTGACTTATTTCTTACAATGTGGAATGATTTTCTTGAGACAAGAGAGCAGTTATCATAAATTTTCTCCAAAAGAGAAGCACCTCCAACTTTTTTTTGGGGTGCTTTTTCTTTTTATATCATTTGTTGTTGAATGACTGCAGCCCGTTGAGCGGTTTCTGTCACATATGCTGCCATTTTTTCATTCGCATCTTTTAAATGTTCAACCGTTGCGCTTACTTCTTCAAGCGATGCGCTCGACTGCTGAATAAAGACAGAAAAATCGCTAATGGAACGATCCATTTTCTCTCCTTGCTTCTCTAGCTTTTCGCTAATGATGAAAAAGTAAGATAATTGTTCTTGCAAATGATTTAACGACTGATACAATTTTTCAAAATACACATTTACTTCATCCGTCAACGTTTCATTTTTCGTTAATTGTTCACTCGTTTCATCCATTCGCTCTAATAGCTCATTGTTGCTTTCATTGACTTCCGCTAAATTACGAACGATGTGTTGCGTCGTTTCTTCCGTCAATACGGCCAACTTACGAATTTCTTCAGCAACGACCGCAAATCCTTTTCCATACTCTCCTGCTCGTGCTGCCTCAATCGTCGCATTTAAAGCCAATAAATTCGTCTGATTTGTAATTTGTTTAATTTGTTTCGTTAACTCATTTGTACTAGCTATTTTATTTGTTAAAGCATTTAATGTTGCTTTTGTCGCATGAATCGCCTCATGAAATTTTTCTGTATGTGTTAATAATAGATGCATTTTTTGTATACCTGCTTGTGCCATTTCGCTTGATTGTGATGAATGTTCCTTTAATTGTTTAGAAGTCTCGTAAATCCGCTCACTCATTGCTTTCGCTTCCGCTACTTCATCATGAATATCAATGACTTGTTCACTTTGTGCTTGACCTGCTACAGCTGCTTGTCGAATCGCTTCTTTCATTTCTTCTTGTGCTTGTACATTTTGAAGTACTTGTTGATGAATGTGTTCAACATTTTCAATAATATACTTTAACTGACCTTCCAGTTCATGTCTTCTTGCCATTTGCTTTTCTTTTTCGGCATGCGTCTGTCCTACATGTTCAACGAGTTGATGAAATTGTTTACGACTTAAATGCAATAACACAGAAAGGGCAATACCAATCATCACATAAACAATAAAAACCGTATGTCCCGTTTTTTGAAATACTTGCTGAAAAGAAGAAGGAACAAGCGCACCGACAACTAAAATGATAATGCCAAGTAGAAGTCCTGTTACAAACAACGTGCGATTTAAATGCAACACAGATAACACAACTAAACAAAAAGCGAGTGCGATCGTTCCTAAACTTCCCCCCGTCGTAAATAAACTACCTAATGTCGCAGAAAATAATATAAAAATAATAAAATATGGATAGATGTGTTCGTACTTTTTCATCTTTTTTAACGTCATATACACGAGGGCATTTAGCATAAGACTTCCGCCATAAATGGCAATCTTCTCAACTTTATCTCCAATAAAAATAAGCCCCACCACACCTGTTACTGCGCTAAATGTGTAAATAAGGAACAAGAAAAAATTTTTCCTTCTCATTTCTTCCGTTTTGAGTTGCTCAATGAAATCCAATCTAGCCTCCCCCTTTTCCTTTTTTCTATACTATATCAAAAAAATAAGAAAGTAGTAAATAATATTCTGAAAATTAAATGTATATTCATATAAAAAACACCGCGTCGATAGCGGTGTTACTCGTATGGACGTTGTTGATAAAAATAATTTGGTTTGACTATTGTATTCTCATAATATTGATGGAAAATGTGCGTCGTTGCAGGCGAAAGCGGAGGAATGAGCCACGTCCAACTGCCTGTCACTTCCCTCCCTGCTTCTTGTTCTTGCTTTTCGAACCGCTTAAACTGCTGTGCAGCCGTATGATGATCGACAATACTTACCCCTGCTTTTTTATATGAGTATAGAACAGCGATATTTAATTCAACAAGCGCCTGATCTTTCCATAGTGTACTATTTTTTGACGTATCAAGCCCCATACAGGAAGCGATTTTCGGAAGCATGTTATATCGGTAATCGTCAGCGAAATTGCGCGCACCAATTTCTGTTCCCATGTACCAGCCGTTAAACGGGGCTGCTGTATAACGTATGCCTCCGATTTCTAAGTACATATCTGAAATAATCGGCACCGCATACCATTGTAACTGTAAATCGCGAAACCATGAAAACGTTGGATGTTCAATCGGCACTTCTAATACAATTTGTTTCGGAATTGGAAACAACTTCGGCTCGCGACCATCTACTTGGATGACGAGAGGTAAAATGTCAAAATACGTCCGTTCCCCTTTCCAACCTAACTGTTCACACGCTTTCGTAAACGAGATGGATGATGAGTCTCCAATGACTCCATGCTCTGTTTCATAACCGGCATAACGAATTAACTGATGATTCCAAATGCGAACACGTTCAGGACGAAAAATAGTAATAGTCGGACGAATTTTCCCACCGTTTGTCGCAAATTCAATGTGATCAAACAGTCGCTCAGCAATATCTTCTTCCCGCTCCATCTTACGGGCATCAAACACATGAAGCGTCTGCCAAAATAAACGTCCGATGCAACGATTGCTGTTGCGCCATGCCATGCGCGCTCCATGTTCAAGCTCTTCATACGTATGTTCATACGTTCCCGTTTGTTCAATCTCACGCTTAATTTGTTGTAAACGTTCATGTATGTCATCATTGCTTTTTCCTAGTTCTTGATAGCATAACGTAATAAATTGTTTCGCCTCTTTCCACAACATATGTCCATCACTCCATGTTCGTATCTTCTTATACAATACATCATCCATCGAGGAAATGAAAAGAAAGAGCATACGTTTTCGTGTTCCTCTCTTCATTCTCATCATGTATAATAGATGTCGGGGAACGCTCTTCATCTTTACCACTAAACGAAACAAAGCCTCTCCTAAACACTCGACATGCCCACACAGCTGTTTCCCTTTCTAATTTCTCACAAGAAAGGAGGGTAACCATGGAACAGATGCTACAACGCATTTTGGACAAGCTTGAAAACATGGAAGTAGAACTCGCAGAAGTCAAAGCTAACATGGCGACTAAACAAGAACTTGAAGAAATTAAAGCCAACATGGCGACTAAACAAGAACTTGAAGAAATTAAAGCCAACATGGCAACAAAGCAAGAACTTGAAGAAGTCAAAGCCAACATGGCAACAAAACAAGAGCTTGAAGAAATTAAAGCCAACATGGCAACAAAACAAGAGCTTGAAGAAATTAAAGCCAACATGGCAACAAAACAAGAGCTTGAAGAAATCAAAGCAAACATGGCAACAAAACAAGACTTAGCGCTTATCCAACAAGCGGTGCTTGAAACAAATGAGATCGTTAAAAAGCTAGAAAATAAAATCGACAACCATGAACAACTGTTAACTCTTCTTTCCCATCGCTCTCTTGAACATGAGGCGGCTATTTCTAGCATTCGTTTTATTTTAACAAAATAAGCGAGGGGACTTCCCCTCGTTTATTCGATGTGCTCTAACACATACTCATCCCCTTGTCGAACGATGACGACATAAAATGTACCAATGGATTCGTTTGTACGTGCGTTGATCACCGTCACTTTCACTTTGACTTCCTCTTTTTTACTTGCTTCATTCGGTTCCCAAAAAACAATCGATGGTTCAACGTCAACTCGCTCACCATTTAAAAACAATACTTTCGGTCCTGCGTATCCTGCAATACTCTCCACTTGTCCGCCGCTATCAGGTGGCATGGAGATGGAGTCAGCAATGATTTGTTCATCGGACGATACCGATTGCTCCGCTTCATAAATGGTTAGCGCATCATCAGCTATTTTATCTGTAAATAACATTCCATCGCTAGCTTCCATCGAGAAATTGACTTGTTCTTTTCCTTCATATATCGGATATATGTGCAGTCCTTGGCGACCGGTTCTTGTTGAGACAAGTCCGTTATGAGCACTATACAGAGAAAAGCGCGGGTCTTTTTCCCATGTCAATTTCACATCTTTACTTTCGCTCGTTTCAGTCGGTTTCACCTCAATATACGTGTGAAAGTTCAACAACTTTTGATCGACAACGTCAAATTCAATGTAACCTGTGAAATGAGCTGCATCAGCATAATACGTACGCACAATGCGATACTTCCCATTTTCTAATGGTTGATTTAACAATGAAAGATCAATCATATCTTTCACAGTCTGTCCTTGGTCAATTAACGCAAGCATTTCAATAAATGCGAGATCATTCGTTAACGTTGTTGGTTGCCACGTTTGTTTTGCCTCATCGTATCGCTCGATCGCATACGCATATCCAAATGAAATCACACCTTTACTTTTATTCGTTACCGAAAAATGAAGCTTTTGTTCGTTTGCATTGTATGCGACATCATGAATCGTTATATTCGAATCGGTAGCTTCCAGCTTCAACATATCCTCTCCTTGATCGTTTTCCATCATTATTTCTGCTTTTTCTTGTGTTTTCTCTTTTGTGGATAATGTAGGATGCAAGCTAACAGCTAATAATACACTTGCCACAGCAATGGCACCATACGCCGGACGAAATGACTTTCGCTTCGGTTGTTTTTCTCTTTTTTCAATCTGGTCCATCACTTTATTTTTCAATTGCTCCGTCACGACAATATGTTCCATCTCTTTTTTATATCGCTCACGCAAAATCATACTCCCCTTTCAATTTGTTTTTTAACATTTCTCTTGCACGAGCAAGCAACGAACGAACTGTACTTTCACGCTTTTTCAACAACTCGGCAATTTCTTTCGTTTGATACCCTTCATAATAAAATAAATGAACGACCTCTCGATATTTTGTCGGAAGCGATATCACCGCTTCAATGACGTCACCTCTGCTATCGATAGGCGAAGAGTGCAACCATTCTTCATAGGTATCCATTTTCCGATACGCAAACGATTTTAGCTTATTTTTACATACATTGACGGTAACGCGAATCAACCACGCCTTCATATGCTCTTCACTTTGTATCCGATCCATATGTTCATATAGCTTAATAAATACGTCTTGAAATACATCTTCCGCATCATGTTGATTTCTCATATACGTATACGCAAGGCGCAATACCATATTCCCATATTCATCCATAGCACGCTGGATTTGTTCTTTTGTGCACAAAGAAACAACCTCCTTTCACTTTACATACAACTGAACAGGTGAAAATGTTGCAGCCAATCGAAACTTTTTATTTTTTAAGTATAATCGAGTAGGAGGAGGTGATTAACCTCCGTCCTCTCAC
Source organism: Anoxybacillus flavithermus (assembly GCF_002742685.1). Taxonomy (GTDB): domain Bacteria; phylum Bacillota; class Bacilli; order Bacillales; family Anoxybacillaceae; genus Anoxybacillus; species Anoxybacillus flavithermus_E. The sequence goes on along the minus strand of NZ_PEDM01000028.1, from coordinate 17 downwards.
ACCACCGTACGTACGGT
>NZ_PEDM01000027.1 GCF_002742685.1 Anoxybacillus flavithermus | reverse complement strand
TGTGAGAGGACGGAGGTTAATCACCTCCTCCTACTCGATTACATATGGGAGGTTAATATATGCTACACATACGTACTTTGTTCATGCATCGGTCGTTCCTTATGCTTTTGTTAATCGTGAATGTCATTGGAACGATTTACGGTTACATATGGTACGGACCACAGTTGTCGGAAACGCCAACGATCTTTCTTCCGTTTGTTCCAGATAGTCCAACCGCAAGCTTATTTTTTGTTTTTGTTGTAATTGCCTGGCTTCGTCATACGCATTGGCCGCTTATGGAAGCATTGGCGGTTGTTACGCTCGTGAAGTACGGCATTTGGGCTGTTGTCATGAACATGCTCGTATTTTTTGTGACAGGAGAACTCGGTTGGGCGGGATGGATGCTTGTAATATCCCATGGGGCCATGGCGGTGCAAGCGTTGTTGTATGCTCCTTATTATCGTATGTCCTTCATTCATGTTGTTGTCGCAGCGATTTGGACGTTGCATAACGACGTCATCGATTATGTGTTTGGGATGATGCCACAATATCGGATGTTGGCGCAATATACGCTACAAATCGGCTATTTTACGTTTTGGCTAAGCATCGTTTCGATTGCGGTGGCGTACATTTTTTCACGCCGACGATAAATCGAGGTCTATGTCTCTTTTTGCGGTCATATATTCAATAGTAAGATCGTAAGGAGGGACAAGGAGATGCGCATTCGACTCGTCGTGATGTTTATCATGATTTCTTTATTTCCGTATACTGTATATGCAAACGGACATGAGTGGGACAAACTCGATCAAATTTCTGATGAAGCGCTTCAGCTAACAAAAAATGATCGCTTACAAGAAGCAAAACAGTTATTGGAATATTTTGAGAAACAATTCGCGTTATTTCGTGAAGATATTCATTCGATGGATGTCATATATGTATTAACGGCTACGCATGAAGAAGCATTAAAAGCGGTCACGACATCGAGTGTACCGATGGAACAACGAATTAATCAATTAACGCAATTTCGACTTGCTGTTGATGCTGTTCATACGAAACATCAACCGCTTTGGAAAGAAATGAAATATGCTGTCATGTCAGCGTTTGAAAAGATGAAACAAGCGATGGAACGTGAGGACGAACAGTTATTTCAACAAGCGTTTCATCAATTTTTACAACGGTATCAACTTATTGAGCCGAGCGTGAAAATTAATGCCGATCGTGAACAAGTGAAACGTGTATCTGCTCATATTTCTCTTTTAGAAGCACCTGCTTTTCGCCAATTGCATACAACGGAGCGAATGAAAGAGTTGCGGCAAATGGAAGAAGATTTACAAGCTTTGTTTGCGGATGGAAAAAAGCAAACGTCCCTCCCTTCACTTTGGTGGGTGATGACGTCGATCGGTGGCATGATTATTATGACGTTAACGTATGTAGGGTGGCGAAAATACCGTGGTGAAAAAGAGCGAAAAATGGTAAGGGATAAACAATAAAAGCGTCCGCTGTTGGACGCTTTTATTCATGTAGCGGTTGTTTATTTTCATCAAGCGTAAATCCCTCACCATGTACATCGTGCACATCGCTAATGGCAACAAATGCATATGGGTCAACGGACGTGATAATCGCTTTTAAACGCGATAATTCGTTTTTCGCTACAACGCAATATAAAACATCTCGTTCGCGTTTTGTATAAGAGCCCATTCCTTTTAAAATGGTAACCCCTCGCTCCATTTCTGTCATAATTTTCTCGGAAATTAAATCACTTTTTTCAGAAATAATGGTCGCTCCTTTTGCCGCATATGCTCCTTCTTGTAAAAAGTCAATGACGCGCGCCCCGACAAACACCGCAACGAGCGTATACATGCCTTCACGGTATGGTAAATATGTCAGCAACGAGAGAAAAATGACACATGAGTCAAACAGAAACATCGTTTTTCCCATACTAATGCCTTTATATTTATATACAAGCCGCGCAATAATATCGACACCGCCTGTTGTTCCGCCGTAGCGAAAAATAATACCAAGACCGACCCCGATAAAAACACCAGCAAACAATGCTGCTAACGTCAAGTCGTTATTGAGCGGAATGTGAAACCCGTATCGTTGGAAAATCCAGAGAAATACAGATAAACTAACCGTTCCGAGAATTGTATAAAAAAACGTTGTTCTCCCAAGCAATTTCCATCCGATAAAAAAGAGCGGAATGTTTAGTACTAAGTTTGAAATGGAAGGATCAATGCCAAACAAAAAGTATAAAAGAAGCGTAATCCCTGTAAACCCGCCTTCCGCTAATTTATTTTCCATATTGAAATGGACAAGTCCAAACGCAAAAATAGCCGAACCTAGTAAAATAAATGCTACATTTTTCAGCTTCATCAACTTCACCCCTTGAATATGACTGCGTTTTTTATTATAGAGGAATGTGATCATACCCGTCAAAAACATTTGTCAAACGTCCCACTTTTAGCTAACATGAATGTAAGAGGTGAAAGTCATGGAAAAAACGGTGCGACAACTGCAACAAGAAGTGGACGAATACATTGGGCAGTTTAAAGAAGGGTATTTTAGCCCGCTGGCGATGCTTGCTCGTTTAACGGAAGAATTAGGAGAGCTCGCTCGTGAAGTGAACCATTACTACGGTGAAAAACCAAAAAAGAAAACGGAACAAGAAAAAACGATTCAAGAAGAACTAGGCGATTTATTGTTTGTCCTTATATGTATGGCGAATTCGTTACATATCGATTTACAAGAGGCACATGATGCAGTCATGCATAAATTTCAAACGCGAGACCGCGATCGTTGGACAAGAAAGGAAGAGGAACGATGATTCGAATTGTCATTGCTGGACCACGCGGACGTATGGGACGGGAAGCTGTTTCCCTCGTTCATCATACAGAACATTTTGAACTTGTAGCGGTTGTAGACCGAATGAACGAAGGAAAAACGTTAGCGGAAATTGACGGTTTTCCTGCGATAGAGGCGCCAATTTTTACAGATTTAGAACGGTGCTTACAAACGGTACAAGCGGACGTATTGATCGATTTAACGACCCCAGAAGTCGGAAAACGTCATACAGAAATTGCATTGCATTACGGTGTTCGTCCGGTCGTTGGTACGACAGGATTTACAGAAGATGATTTAACACGTCTAACACAAGTAGCAGAAGAGAAAAAAATTGGTGCGATTATTGCACCTAATTTTGCCATTGGTGCAATTTTAATGATGAAATTTGCACAAATGGCTGCTAAATATTTTCCTCACGTAGAGATCATTGAACTTCATCACGATCAAAAGCTCGATGCTCCGTCTGGCACAGCGTTAAAAACAGCACAGCTCATTCAACAAGTGCGCCCTTCATTTATGCAAGGGCATGAAGCTGAAAAAGAAACGGTGGGGGGAGCACGCGGAGCGTTATATGACGGCATGCGCATTCATAGCATTCGTTTGCCGGGGCTTATAGCACATCAAGAAGTGATTTTTGGTGGTGATGGACAAACATTGACGATTCGTCACGATTCGTTTAACCGTGCATCGTTTATGTCAGGTGTTCGCTTTTCTGTTGAAACGGTGATGAACCTAGAAACACTCGTGTATGGATTAGAACATTTAATTGAATAAGGGGGCGAGAAATTTGAAAATTGCATTAATTGCACACGATAAGAAAAAAGAAGATATGGTACAATTTGTTACAGCTTATCAACATATTTTAGCTGAACACGAACTATATGCAACAGGTACGACAGGATTGCGCATTCAAGAGGCGACAGGTCTTTCCGTTCATCGTTTTCAATCTGGTCCACTTGGAGGCGATCAGCAAATTGGTGCGATGATCGCAAATAACGACATGGATATGGTCATTTTTTTCCGCGATCCGTTGACAGCCCAACCACATGAACCGGATGTTAGTGCTCTTATTCGTCTTTGTGACGTATATGCCATTCCGTTAGCGACGAACATGGGGACAGCTGAAGTACTTATACACGGTTTAGAGCGTGGCGATTTTGCGTGGCGAAATATTGTGAAACGAGGGAAGAAGTAATGCATATGTTAGCATTTGGTGCCCATCCTGATGATGTTGAAATCGGGATGGGCGGAACGATTGCGAAATACGCCCAACAAGGATATGACATCGGTATATGTGATTTGACGCTAGCGGAACTATCATCGAACGGAACGGTACATACTCGGCAACAAGAAGCGAAGCAGGCAGCCGCTATTCTCGGCGTTCATACACGTATACAGCTCAATCTTCCAGATCGCGGATTAACGATCCAAAAAGAGCATATTGATCCGATCGTGACTGTCATTCGTACATATCGACCAAAAATTGTGTTCGCACCATACTGGGAAGATCGCCATCCGGATCATGGGCAATGCGCGAGATTAGTAGAAGAAGCGGTGTTTTCAGCTGCTATTCGCCGATATGGAGAGCTCCCACCTCATCGCGTGCAAGCCGTGTATTTTTATATGATTAACGGATTTCATCGCCCTCATTTTGTTATTGATATTAGTGATACGATTGATAAAAAATTAGCGAGTTTACAAGCATACGAAAGCCAATTTGAGCGAACGAGCGGTTCAGTTGACACGCCGTTAACAAACGGCTATATTGAAACCGTTAAAAGCCGCGAGCGATTGTTCGGAAAAGAAGTCGGTGTTTCGTTTGCGGAAGGATTTATGTCAAAAAAACCAATTATACTTGCACATGATTTGTTAGGGGAAGAAAGATGAAACTGAAAATAGGAATTGTTTGCTATCCGTCAGTCGGCGGCTCTGGGGTCGTTGCGACGGAATTAGGAAAAATGCTTGCTGAACGCGGTCATGACATTCACTTTATTTCATCAAGCATTCCGTTTCGGCTAAACAAAGTATATCCAAATATCTACTACCATGAAGTAACAGTTAATCCGTATTCTGTGTTCCAATATCCACCATACGATTTGGCGTTGGCGAGTAAAATTGCAGAAGTGGCGAAGCGAGAACAGCTTGACATCATTCATGCCCATTATGCTGTTCCGCACGCCCTTTGCGCCTTTTTAGCGAAACAAATGGTTGGTGATCATTTAAAAATTGTGACAACGCTGCATGGTACAGACATTACTGTGCTCGGATACGACCCGTCATTAAGCGACTTAATTAAATTTGGTATCGAACAATCCGATGTCGTCACAGCTGTATCAAATGCGTTAGCGATTCAAACGTACGAACTGCTTGACGTGCAAAAACCGATTCAAACGGTGTACAACTTTGTTGATGAACGTGTATACAGCAAACGGCGAAACGATGAACTTCGTCGTCAATACGGCATTGCACCGTATGAAAAAGTAGTCATTCATGTATCGAACTTTAGAAAAGTGAAGCGGGTATGCGATGTCGTTCGTACGTTTGCGCTCGTTGTAAAACAAGTCCCTGCGAAATTGCTCCTTGTCGGTGATGGACCAGAAATGACCGTTGTTTGTCGCCTCGTCAAAGAATTAAAACTATGTGACCATGTTCGCTTTTTAGGAAAACAAGAAAATTTAGCGGAGTTATATTCCATTAGTGACGTAAAATTGTTATTGTCAGAAAAAGAAAGCTTCGGTCTTGTTTTACTAGAGGCGATGGCATGTCAAGTTCCTTGCGTTGGCACAGCGATCGGCGGCATTCCGGAAGTCATTGAAGATGGGAAAAACGGATTTTTATGTGCGCTCGGTGATGTCAACGATGCAGCCCGTCAAACGCTTCGTTTATTAACGGATGAATCCCTTCGTGAAACGATGGGACAAAAAGCATGTGAAACAGTATGTGAAAAATTTTATTCTGAGAAAATTGTGGCACAATATGAACATATTTATTTTCAACTTAAAGGGGATGAATGATGAACGAACAATTTCGACAGGCGCTTTCTGTCATTGAAACATTAAAACGTCACGGGCATGAAGCGTATTTTGTCGGTGGTGCGGTTCGCGACTATTTACTACAAAGACCGATTGGGGACATCGATATTGCGACATCTGCTCATCCACAAGAAGTAATGTCTATCTTTCCGAAAACTGTTCCTGTCGGTATTGCGCACGGAACGGTGATAGTTATCGAGCGTGGCATTTCATATGAAGTAACAACATTTCGAAAAGAAGGACGTTACGAAGATTATCGAAGACCGAAAGAGGTCACGTTTGTCCGCTCCCTTTATGAAGATTTGCAGCGACGTGATTTTACGATGAACGCCATTGCGATGAATGAGCACGGTGACATCATCGATCCATTTGGAGGAGTCGAAGCGTTAAAACAATGCATCATTGAAACGGTTGGCGATGCTGCTGAGCGCTTTAACGAAGATGCGTTGCGGATGATGCGGGCGCTTCGATTTGTTAGTCAGCTTGGCTTTTCTTTATCTCCAAACACAAAACAAGCAATCATGCAATACGGTCATTTGTTGCAACATATTGCCGTTGAGCGCATCGCTGTTGAATTCGAAAAATTGTTGCTCGGTCCGTTTATGTCTAAAGCGATCGAGCTTCTCATCGAAACGAATTTATTTTTGTACTTGCCTGAGCTTGCGACGAAAAAAGGAGAGCTCGCTCAACTAGGTGCTTCTTCACTTGTGCCAGCTCATCGCACGGAAGCATGGGCTCGATTTGCATTTGTCGTCCGTTTTCATCAAAAAGAACTAAAAAAATGGAAATTACCGAACCACTTAATTCGTGATGTGTTGATTTGTTTAAAAGCGCTCGAGCATATTCGTTCGTTTTCGGATTGGACAATTGATTCATTGTATGAGTACGGGTCATATATTCCACATATCGAGCGCATACGCGCTGCATTTGATCATGATGAACCACATGTACATCTGTTATTGGAACAGTGGGAGGCGTTGCCCATTCACAATCGCAAAGAGCTTGCGATTAATGGAAACGATTTGCTTACTTTATTTGAACGGAAAGCTGGTCCATGGTTAGCTGAAATGATTGAAAACATCGAGCGTGCCGTACTGCATCGTCAAGTGGAAAATAAGAAAGAGAAGTTAAAGGAGTGGGCGGTGTGCAATCAGAGACGAGAAAACAACTATTGAAACTTTTTACGGAAGCAGGCGATTCATTTTTATCCGGACAAAAAATTAGTGAACAGCTCGGTTGCTCACGGACAGCGGTTTGGAAACATATTGAAGAATTAAGGAAAGAAGGATTTGAGGTCGAAGCTGTTCGACGGCTCGGCTATCGTCTAACACAAATGCCTGACAAACTGAACGCGAATGAATTACAACTTGGTTTAAAAACGAAACGTTTTGGTTGGAACGTACATGACCAAGAAAGCATGCCTTCAACGCAACAATTAGCCCATCAACTTGCGCATGAAGGTGCCGAAGAAGGAACAATTGTCATTGCTGAGGAGCAGACGGCAGGAAGAGGACGTTTAAATCGGTCATGGCATTCGCCGAAAGGAACAGGGATTTGGATGAGTTTAATTTTGCGCCCTTCTATTCCACCGCAACAAGCACCCCAGTTGACGCTTTTAGTTGCTGTTGCTGTTGCTGAGGCGATTCAAGAAGTAACAAACATCGTACCGGACATTAAATGGCCAAACGATATATTAGTCAATGGTAAAAAAGTGGCCGGCATTTTAACAGAATTGCAAGCTGATCCCGATCAAGTGCGGGCAGTCATCGTAGGCATCGGTATGAACGTCAATCAAAAACAGTTCCCGAATGATATTGCCCCAATTGCGACGTCTCTTGCAATTGAAACAGGACGAACGTTCCACCGTCCGAAAATTGTTCAAACATTATTACAAAAATTAGAGCAGCTATATGAACAATATTTACAACACGGCTTTCTACCAATTAAACTGTTGTGGGAAGGCTATGCAGTCACGATTGGCCAACAAATTATAGCGCGTACGGTAAATGGGGCGATTCGCGGTGTGGCACTTGGTATTACAGATTCAGGCACGTTAAAAGTGCAAACAGAAGATGGAGCCATTCATTACATTTACTCAGCAGATATTGAAATAAAAAAACAGTAGGAAAATTTCGAAATATTTGTTAAAATGAAAGCGGTTGAAATTGGGCAGTATCTGCATAAGAACTGCACCACGCATACGACATATTGACGATCATTTCTGCCTTGATCCAATCAAACGGACGGGGACAGAGGGATGGAGCAAAACAAAAAGTCCTTCTTTCTCTATTTTGGCAGAAAGAAGGCTTTTTTTATCCATTTCCTCTGCATATTGAGAGGAGGATGTATATGAAAACAAAATTAGATTTTCTCAACATGAAAAAAAATCATGAGCCAATCGTTATGCTGACAGCTTACGATTATCCATCAGCAAAGCTTGCTGAGGCAGCCGGTGTTGATATGATTTTAGTTGGTGATTCGCTCGGAATGGTCGTATTAGGATACGATTCAACAATCCCTGTGACGGTTGCAGATATGATTCATCATACGAAAGCTGTTCGACGGGGTGCGCCAAATACGTTTATCGTCACAGATATGCCTTTTATGTCGTATAGCACGCTTTCTGATGCATTGCAACATGCGAAAGCGATCATGCAACAATCAGGTGCAAATGCTGTCAAAGTCGAAGGAGCAGGTTCTGTATTGCAAGTCATTTCTTCTTTAACAGAAGCAGGCGTCCCTGTTGTTGCCCATCTTGGCTTAACACCACAATCGGTCGGTGTGTTGGGGGGATATAAAGTACAAGGAAAAGATGCCGAAAGTGCTCGACGTCTTATACAAGAAGCAAAAGCGTGTGAACAAGCTGGAGCGATCGCACTCGTGTTAGAATGTGTGCCGAAGCAACTTGGCGAAGCGATTACGAAACAACTAGCCATCCCGACAATTGGTATTGGAGCGGGAGTCGGTACGGATGGACAAGTACTTGTCTATCATGATGTACTCGGATATGGTATAGAACGCGTTCCGAAATTTGTTAAACAATATGCGAACGTTCAGCAAACGATGCAACAAGCGCTAGCCGAATATGTGGCTGACGTAAAAACACGTCAATTTCCAAGCGATGAGCAATCATTTACGATGAACGAACAACAATGGCTGGCGTTATACGGAGGGAAATAATCGTGATTACAATCGAAAAAATTGAACAAATGCAAGCCTGTATAATGGCTGAACGCCAAAAAGGAAAAACGGTCGGTTTCGTGCCAACGATGGGTTACTTGCACGAAGGACACGTCGCGTTATTAAAACGAGCGCGAGAGGAGAATGATCTCGTTGTTTTAAGTATTTTTGTCAATCCCCTTCAATTTGGGCCGAATGAAGATTTTGATCGTTATCCGCGCGATTTTGAACGCGATCATGAAATCGCTAAACAAGCGGGCGTAGACATCGTCTTCTACCCGTCCGTTCGTGAAATGTACCCGCATGAGCCGTCGGTAACAGTAAAGGTGCATGAGCGCGTTGATGTACTTTGTGGCAAATCTCGTCCAGGGCATTTTGACGGGGTCGCAACGGTTGTGACGAAACTATTTCATATTGTCATGCCACATCGCGCATATTTTGGAATGAAAGATGCGCAACAAGTGGCGGTTATCGATGGGCTTATTCGCGATTTTCATTTTCCGATTGAACTTGTCGCTGTTCCGACAGTGCGTGAAGATGATGGGCTTGCCAAAAGTTCACGAAACGTGTATTTAAGTGAGCGTGAGCGACAAGAAGCGCCTGCTTTATATGCTGCTTTACAAAAAGGAAAAGCATGCATCGAAGCTGGAGAACGCGATGTAGAGAAGGTACGACAAGCGATTGTACATCATATCGAACAACATACAATGGGTGTGATTGATTACGTTGACATTTACTCTTATCCAGAGTTAAAGCCACTCGAGACGTTACAAGGAAAGATCATCCTTGCGCTCGCTGTGCGGTTTACAAACGCTCGTTTGATTGATAATATCGTTATGAACGTACAATAAGGGGGAAACATCATGTTTCGCACATTAATGAACGCTAAAATTCATCGCGCTCGTGTGACCGAAGCGAATTTAAATTATGTTGGTAGCATTACGATCGATGAAGATATTTTAGATGCAGTCGGCATGGTTGCAAATGAGAAAGTACAAATTGTAAATAATAACAATGGAGCACGATTTGAAACGTATATTATTCCTGGGGAAAGAGGAAGCGGTGTGTTTTGTTTAAATGGAGCAGCAGCTCGTCTTGTTCAAAAAGATGATGTTATCATCGTCATTTCATACGTGCTCGTACCAGAAGAAAAATTGGCGTCTCACCGCCCGAAAATTGCGATTATGGACGAGCATAACCGCATTAAAGAACTCATCGTACAAGAGCCGGCGGCGACCGTTTTATAACGGGAGCCATGCCGCCTCTTTTTGTTTGTTACACAGATGTGAGGTGAAAAAAAGATGACTGATCGCTTTGTCGTCGTCGATATTGAAACGACAGGAAATGCCCCGAAAAAAGAAGATCGCATCATTCAAATCGGTTTTGTCGTCATCGAGGGCGACAAAGTTAGCGAACGTTTTTCAACATTCATTCAGCCTGAACGGGACATTCCGCCATTTATTCAACAGTTAACAGGCATTGATCATACGATGGTGCACGATGCTCCTCCGTTTCATCATATTGCCCCGATGCTCGTTGAACAATGGGAAGGAGCTTATTTTGTAGCGCATAATGTTCATTTTGATTGGGCATTTTTACAGGAGGAATTTGTTCGTAGCGGCATACAACCGCCAACATGTCGGCTTTTAGATACGGTGGAACTCGCTCGTTTTCTTATGCCAACACAGTCAAGCTATAAGCTTAACCATTTAGCTGAGGCGTTGTCGCTTGCCCATGATCGGCCGCATCAAGCAGATTGCGACGCAGAAGCGACAGCCCAACTGCTTCTTCTTTTACTGCACAAGCTATCCCATTTACCGCTTGTGACATTAAAGCAACTACGCCGACATAGCCAACCGTTAAAAAGTGAGTTGACGGCCCTTTTAGATCAATACATTACGAAAAAGGAGCGCTCTCTTCAACCGAACGAAACAACGGTTGAATATGAAGGAATCGCCTTGAAAAAATGGCTTTCGCCAAAACGGGTTGATTCCCATGAACATATTCCGTCTTTTTCACAATGGCTGGCGACAAATCCATTTGTTTCCCCATTTGAATATCGGGATGGACAAAAACAAATGATGGAAGATGTCAACTATGCGTTACAAACGTGTCAACATGCTCTAATTGAAGCGGGAACAGGTGTTGGAAAAACGATGGCATACTTACTTCCTTCCATATTTTATGCGATAAAACAACAACAACCTGTCGTCATTAGCACACATACGCTTCAGTTGCAAAAACAAATGATTGAAAAAGAACTGCCGCGCGCTGCACAGCTCGTTCCTTTTTCATTTACAACAGCTGTTTTGAAAGGCAAACGAAATTATATTAGCGTTAGAAAATTTGCTCGTACGTTAAAAGATATAGATACAAACTACGATATCGCTTTAACAAAATGTCAGTTGCTCGTCTGGTTAACAGAAACAGAGACAGGAGACGTTGATGAACTAAACTTAACTGCTGGAGGTACGTTATTTTGGGAAGATGTGCATAGCGATGACACGAATGAGGAATACGATTTTTTCGTTCGTGCCAAAGAACAAGCAAAACATGCACATGTCATTATTACAAATCATTCATTTGTTATGCACGATTTAACAGCAGACGAAAAGTTTTTGCCACCATACGAACAACTTATTATTGATGAAGCGCATCATTTAGAAGATGTAGCTGCTCATTTTTTCGGAAGGCACGTTTCATATGAGTACGTTCGTCTATTATGGACACGAATGAACGACATCGCTATGATACACAAAATGGGGGTACTTCGCTCGCTTTTAGGAGATCTTGAATATGAACTAAATCAACTATTTCAATCTCTGCGTCATTATGTGTTCCGCCGCCAAAAAGGAGATGGACGTATTCGTTACCGCTTTGTTCCGTGGAAAGAGTACGGGAAAGAGTGGAATGGGGCAATAGAGCTACTTATGCGTGTCATGAATGATGTGCAACAATTGTCGCACATGATCGACGATGTTCCAAAAGAAGAGATTAAACCTTTTACCACATTTATTGACGTTTTGTATACGTTGCAACATTTATTAATGAGCGACGATGATGATATTGTTCGTTGGCTAGAAGTAGATGCGAAAGCTGCAGTGAACGCGGTCACAGTCACTTCACAGCCACTCGATTTATCCCATTTTTTTGCTGATCAATTATTTTCACGTAAGCGGAGTGTCGTTTTAACTTCAGCAACGTTAACGACAAACAATCGTTTTTCGTTTATAATTGCACGGCTTGGTCTTAATGATTTTTATCCGTTTACACGCACCATTCCGTCTCCATTTTCGTATGAAAAACAAGCGGCGCTTATGGTGCCAACAGACTTACCGACGTTTCCTTCGGTTACTGTTGAACAATATGCCGAGCAAGCGGCACAACAAATTATACGCATTGCCGAACATACAAATGGAAGAATGCTCGTATTATTTACGTCGTATGAACTGTTAAAACAAACGTATGCGTTTGCGAAACAATTCAATGATGATCAGTTTGTATTGCTTGCTCAGGGAGTAAGTGGAAGCAATGCAGCGAAGTTAACGCGTCATTTTCAGCAATTTGAGCAGGGGATCTTATTTGGTGCGAGCAGCTTTTGGGAAGGGGTAGACCTCCCAGGAAATGAAGTAACATGCGTCGTCATTGTTCGGCTGCCATTTGCTCCACCAGATGATCCGGTTATGGAAGCGAAAAGCGATTATATTCGCGCCAAAGGAGGAAATCCGTTTTACGATTTATCGTTGCCACAAGCGATTTTGCGCTTTAAACAAGGATTTGGGCGATTAATTCGTACAAAAGAAGATCGGGGAATGATTTTTGTTTTAGACCAGCGATTGTTAACAGCATCGTACAGCAAATATTTTTTACAATCATTGCCGCCTATCCGTGTATATCATGCGCCGCTCGCCGAACTTCTACAACATGTAAATGACTGGCTATAAAATTCCCTTCATCCGTAAAAGATAAAAGATGTAGATGAAGGGAGTGAACGTTTTGCAATGGATGCTATTGTTTTTTGTGTTAAGCAGTTTCATGCATCCTTCAACGACAGGAGAGGACATTCAAAAAATTGATATGATGCTTGAAGAAGAAGAAATGGCCATTATGTTTTTTCCGCTCAGCAACGGAGAAGCGACGTTATTCAAACATGCAAGCGGAAAAACGGTATTGTTAAATACAGGGGCACCGCATACAGAACGCGAGCTAAAAAGATGGCTTGAGCATTTCCATATTACCGAAATTGATGAACTTTTGTTAACGAGTGATGACCAAGAATATATCGGCAATGTCAAATGGATTGAACAAACGTACGGTCCGAAAATAGTGAATGAATGGGAAGAACAAAAAGTGTATGAACCGTTTCCTCATTTTCGCATACAGCCACTCTATATTGCCGATGGAGATGTAACGATGTCCCTTCAATATGGTCAGCTCCGCCTTTTATATATGGCGCATGCTGACAATGATGTCGAGCGAACATTGATGACAATGCCGCTTCATGATGTAAACATATTAAAAATTGCCCATTTCGGTATAAGTGATTATCCACGCACATCTTTTTTAAAACATGTCGACCCACAAGTAGCAATCATTTTTAAAAAGCATGGCAACTGGCCGAGTGAACGTTTACTTGAGCGATTGTACGCGGCGTGGATCGATTGTTATGAGACAAATCGTTTTGGCGTGATTGTAGTGAAATGTAGTTTGGAGGAATACGATGTCATGACATTTTAAAAAAGGGCCAACGTTCGGCCCGCGGTGTGTACGATAGGAATTTTTTTAATTCAAATTGACCAATGTAGGAAATCGTTGCTACAATGAAGATGTTTATACACCGAAATCGGTGTGTAATTGTATTGTTTCCGTTCGTAATAAACGATATAAGTAACAAAATTTGTGCACATGGAGGATCGGATCGTGGAGAGCAAAATCGAAGTATTAGCAACTGTAAAAGTTGAGTACTCATCAGACTTATACAAAATTGTTGATTGTTTGAACCGAACGTTAAAAGAAAAAGATTTAATGTTCGGACTAGCGCTTGATGAAGAAAATAAAGAAAAGGCTGTGTTTACGATTTATCGAACGTAAGAAGGGATGAATGTGAAAAAAATAGTCATTGCCTTCGTGTGTGTGTTGTTCGCCGCTTTAGCTCTATACATCGACGCATATAGCGATGCGATATCGTCTAAAAACGAAAGCGAACAACGTGCGATGAAACAGGCGGAGAAAAAAGGGATTATCCATATAACTGATGTATATACGTATCGAGGTAGTGACGTATACATCATCGTCATAGGCAAAAATGATAAAGATGAACAAATGATTGCCTGGGTGACGGAAAAAGGAAGAGTGGTTGATGTTCGAAAGGCTTCAGAAGGCATTACAAAACAACAAGCGCAATCTTCCGTTAAACCGTATCATCCGAGAGAAGTTGTTTCAGTGAAATTAGGAATGGAAAAAGGGGTCCCGCTATGGGAAATTACATATATTGACGAACGAGACCGTTATTCGTTTTATTACGTTCGTTTTGAAGACGGGACCTTTTTGAAAAGATATCATTTTGCGAGGGGGAAGGATTCATGAAGTTAGCGAAACGCGTTGCATCATTAACGCCATCATCAACGCTTGCCATTACAGCGAAAGCAAAAGAATTAAAAGCAGCAGGGCACGATGTCATTGGGCTTGGCGCCGGTGAACCGGATTTTAATACGCCCCAACATATTATGGAAGCCGCTGTAAAAGCGATGTATGACGGCCATACAAAATATACGCCATCTGGTGGGTTAGCAACACTCAAGCAAGAGATTATTAAAAAATTTCAGCAAGACCAACAACTTGACTATAAACCGTCAGAAATTATTGTATGTGTCGGGGCGAAGCATGCGCTTTACACGCTATTTCAAGTCATTTTAGATGAAGGCGACGAAGTCATTATTCCAACGCCGTATTGGGTAAGTTATCCAGAACAAGTAAAACTAGCAGGCGGCGTGCCGGTATATGTTGAAGGGCTCGAAGAAAATGAGTTCAAAATTACACCAGAGCAATTAAAACAAGCGATTACAGCTCGCACGAAAGCGGTCATTATTAACTCTCCAAGTAATCCAACGGGCGTCATTTATACGAAAGAAGAGTTACGGGCGCTCGGTGAAGTATGTTTAGCCCACGATGTGCTTATCATTTCAGATGAAATTTATGAAAAACTCGTTTACGGTGGACATGAACATGTTTCTATTGCCCAACTCTCACCGGAATTGAAAAAACAAACGATCATCATTAATGGAGTGTCGAAATCACATTCCATGACAGGATGGCGCATCGGTTATGCAGCGGGGGATTCAGATATTATTCGCGCCATGACAGATTTAGCGAGCCATAGTACGTCAAACCCAACATCGATTGCTCAATACGCTGCGATTGCTGCATATAGCGGATCCCAAGAGCCGGTTGAACAAATGCGACAAGCGTTTGAAGAACGATTAAATATTATTTACGATCGCCTAATTCAAATTCCTGGCTTTTCATGTGTGAAGCCACAAGGTGCGTTTTATTTGTTCCCAAATGCAAAACAAGCGGCAACGATGACCGGATACGAAAATGTCGATGCGTTTGTCGAAGCGTTGCTTGAAGAAGCGAAAGTCGCACTTGTGCCTGGTTCAGGATTTGGTGCGCCAAACAACGTGCGCTTATCATATGCGACATCGCTTGAGTTACTTCATCAGGCGCTCGATCGTATCGAAACATTTATAAATGAAAAAACGCGTGGCTAGTCGATATGACTAGCCTTTTCTTTGAGTGTAAGAACGATCATCTTGCGTTTTTTTGTCGAAATGTATAATATTGATGATGTACATAACAGTTGAACGTCTTTGGAGGGAATTTTTGTGAAAACGACGATTGCAGAAGTACATAAATATGTAGGACAAGAAGTAACGATTGGCGCTTGGCTTGCGAATAAACGGTCAAGCGGAAAAATCGCTTTTTTACAATTGCGCGATGGCACAGGCTTTATTCAAGGAGTTGTGGAAAAAGCGCAGGTGAATGAAGATGTATTTCAATCAGCAAAAAGCATAACGCAAGAAAGTTCGCTTTATGTGACGGGGGTAGTGCGTGAAGATGCCCGTTCACCGTTTGGATACGAGCTATCTGTTACAAACATTGAACTCATTCATATGGCTGTTGATTACCCGATTACACCAAAAGAACATGGTATTGAATTTTTAATGGACCATCGTCATTTATGGTTGCGTTCGAAACGGCAACATGCGATTATGAAAATTCGCAACGAAGTCATTCGGGCAACGTATGAATTTTTCAATGAAAATGGCTTTGTAAAAGTGGATCCACCAATTTTAACAGGAAGTGCGCCAGAAGGGACGACGGAATTATTCCATACGAAATATTTTGATGAAGATGCGTACCTTTCTCAAAGCGGTCAGTTATATATGGAAGCAGCAGCGATGGCACTTGGCAAAGTATTTTCGTTCGGACCAACGTTCCGTGCTGAAAAATCAAAAACGCGCCGCCATCTAATTGAGTTTTGGATGATTGAGCCGGAAATGGCATTTTATCAATTTGAAGACAACTTACAAGTACAAGAACAATACGTATCCCATATTGTGCAATCCGTACTAAAAAATTGTCAGCTCGAGCTCAAAACGCTCGGACGCGATACGTCCAAATTAGAAAATGTAAAGCCACCGTTTGCGCGCATTACGTATGATGAAGCGATTCAGCTTCTTCATGAAAAAGGGTTTAACGACATTCAATGGGGCGATGACTTCGGGGCGCCACATGAAACAGCGATTGCGGAA
Organism: Anoxybacillus flavithermus; assembly: GCF_002742685.1. Classification (GTDB taxonomy): domain Bacteria; phylum Bacillota; class Bacilli; order Bacillales; family Anoxybacillaceae; genus Anoxybacillus; species Anoxybacillus flavithermus_E. The sequence goes on along the minus strand of NZ_PEDM01000027.1, from coordinate 23,547 downwards.
AGCTTTGACAAACCAGTATTTATTACACATTATCCAACGACATTAAAACCGTTTTATATGCAGCCGGATCCAAACCGTCCAGAAGTTGTTCTTTGTGCCGATTTAATTGCTCCAGAAGGATACGGAGAAATTATTGGTGGCTCAGAGCGCATTCACGACTACGATTTACTAAAACAACGTTTAGAAGAACATCAGTTGTCACTCGATGCATATAAATGGTATTTAGAGCTTCGTCAATACGGCTCTGTACCACATTCAGGTTTTGGACTAGGACTTGAGCGGACAATTGCTTGGATTTGTGGTGTTGAACACGTTCGTGAAACGATTCCGTTTCCGCGTTTACTCAATCGTTTATATCCATAATGATGAAATCCCCCGTGCTCACATGGGGGATTTGTTTTATGATATAATAGGGCGTGAGGTGTTTGACATGGATAATGAAATGATTCGTTTTTTTCGTGAAGGAAGCGTGGCAATTCCAAGATTATTATTAACGAGTTATAAAACGCTTGGGTTAAATGAAACAGAGTTTATGTTACTGTTACACATTCATTCGTTTCTTGAACAAGGAATTTCATTTCCAACTCCAGATGAAATTGCTGCACGCATGACTATTTCATCTGAAATGTGTATGCAACAACTGAGAAAGCTTGTACAAAAAGGATTTTTAGCCATTGAAGAGCGAATGGATAACAACATTCATAGTGAATGCTATTCGCTTGATCCGCTTTGGGAAAAGCTCGTTCGTGCTGTTTTTCAAAGTAAGAAACAAGAAGAAGAGCACGAGGAACAATTGTACACCGTTTTTGAACATGAATTTGGTCGTCCGCTTTCTCCGATGGAATGCGAAACGCTAGCGATGTGGATGGACCAAGATGAACACGATCCAGTTATTATTAAAGCGGCGCTACGCGAGGCAGTATTGTCAGGAAAATTAAATTTCCGTTATATCGATCGTATTTTATTTGAGTGGAAGAAGAACGGAATTAAAACAATTGAACAAGCACAACAACATGCGAAAAAGTTTCGTAAAAACCAAGTGAAGCAAGAACAGCCATATAAACCAACCGTTCCGATTTATAATTGGCTTGAACAGTCGTAGAAAGGATGGTTACATGCTAACGAAGCAACAAATTCGCTATTGCTTAGATGAGATTGCAAACATGTTTCCAAACGCGCATTGTGAGCTCGTTCATCGCAATCCGTTTGAACTATTAATTGCTGTTGTTTTATCGGCACAATGTACCGATGCGCTCGTCAATAAAGTGACGAAGCAACTATTTGAAAAATATAAAACACCAGAAGATTACGTGTCTGTTCCGTTAGAAGAGCTTCAACAAGACATACGTTCGATCGGACTATATCGCAATAAAGCAAAAAACATTCAGCAACTATGTCGTATACTACTAGAGCAATATAATGGGGAAGTGCCACAAAGTCGTGACGAATTAATGAAGCTTCCAGGTGTCGGACGGAAAACAGCGAACGTTGTCATATCTGTTGCATTTGGTGTTCCTGCTATTGCTGTTGATACACATGTCGAACGAGTGAGCAAACGGCTCGGCATTTGTCGTTGGAAAGATTCCGTGTTAGAAGTAGAAGAAACACTAATGAAAAAAATTCCGAAAGAAGAATGGTCGGTGACCCATCATCGCCTTATTTTTTTTGGGCGTTATCATTGTAAAGCACAATCGCCGAAGTGTGGCGTTTGCCCATTGCTTCATCTTTGTCGAGAAGGAAAAAAACGGATGAAAGGAAAGATGTAAATGATCGTTCCCAGCACGTTTCAACATCCGCTCTTTTTTTCGATATCTTCTATTGATGATCATACGTTTCAACCGTTCCCAATGATGATGAAGCGTGTGCCGTTTTATTATGATATAACGCAAAAAGAGAAGCCGTGGGAACAAAAAGAGCAGTCACTTCCTGCCATATTTAAACTTTGGGAAGAAGAAAAGCGTGAACTCGCCCCATTGTTTGCAGCGCGTCAAGCGAACAAAGCAAAAGAGGGAATGGTTCGGGGAATGAGCTACTTTTTATGTGCGCTACATTGGCTCAATGAACGAGCAGTAAGCAACGTATACCAATGGGAAAAGGAAGTTCAGTCGCTCCCGCTCCATCCACTAAATGTCGTTGATCGGCTTTCTTTTATTTTCGCTCGTCCTACCCTTCACCATTCTTTTGTTCAATTAGATGAACTATTTACCGAGCTCATGAAGCTATTTTATAAACAAATCGCTCAACAAAAAAGAGACTGAGGATGCACTCAGTCTCTTTTCTTACTTATTGATTATTCGTTGTTCCACCGCTATTTCCATTTCGTTGTTGATTGTTCGTTCCCGACGAATTTGTTGATGAATTGTTATTCGGATTTGTTGGATTTGTCGGGTTTGTTGGTGTTCCCGGATCGCTTGGATTTGTTGGCGTCTCTGGATTGTTTGGGTTTGGCTCGGTCGGATTTGTTGGCGTCTCCGGGGTTTCTTCGTTTCCCGACTGTCCTGGTGACTCATTTTCGTTTGGTTGTTTCGGTTCTTCTTTTGGAATTTGCACAAGCGCTGTCGCTGGCGCGCTTTGCGTGCCATCTGCTGCGACGACATATATTTCAAACAAGTATACCGAGCCTTCTTTTGCATCAACGGTTAGTTGGGAGTCTTTTGTTGTTGCAATAACGGTCGGCTTACGACCATCTACCGTTTGACGCACTTCAAACGACACATCTTTTTCAGGATCGATCGTATACGACCATGACAACGAAATCGTTTGTGTCGCTGGATCGTATTGTGCTCGTAAGTCTTTTACTGGTTCAATCACTTCTGGTTCATCTTCAGCCACTTCCGTTGGCTCTTCATAACCGCGCACGAAATATTCGTACGTAATTTCACTTTTTGGCGTATGTTCATTCGCTAGTTTTGGCGGATTCGTTCCTTTTTTTACTGCGAGTTGAACAACGCTTTTCGGCTGTTTAAAATCGCCGCCGCTACCATCATCTACGTGAGAAATAATGCGTTTAAACAACTGTTTCGCATATTGTTGTTCAGGCTTAGATAAATAGGCTTCGCTACTTTTTTTACTAAAACCAGTCCAAATCGCGGCGGTATAGTTTGGTGTATAGCCAACAAACCAGCTATCAGGCACAGCGCCTCTTGCAAGACCGTATTTGCGGCGATCTTTTTCGTCATAGTTTGTCGTTCCCGTTTTCCCGGCAATATGAAGTCCCGGCACATTCGCTGCTGTCCCTGTCCCAGATTGAACGACCGTTTTTAACATGTCGGTAATCATAAATGCTGTATAGTCTTTCATGGCCACTTTTGGCTCTGGGCGAAGATCCATTTCCGTTCCATCTGGAAACACAACTTTTTTCACCGCATGCGGTTCAATGTAAATCCCACCGTTTCCGAACGCGCTATATGCACCGGCCATTTGGAGTGGAGAGACGCCCTTGCCGACGCCACCAACCGCATAGGCTTCATGCATTTCTTCAAAGCCCATACCAAGCTTATTTGCAAACTGTTTCGCTCGCTCTAAACCGACTTCTTGAAGCGCTTTTAGTGCTGGAATGTTTCGAGAACGGGCAAGCGCTGTTCGCATTGACATTTGTCCTTCGTATTTGCCGTCCCAGTTTTTAATTGGCGTTCCATCAGAGTATTGATACGGCTCATCTTTCAATTGATGGTACGTTGACCATTTTAAATACTCAATAGCTGGGCCGTAATCGACGATCGGTTTAATTGTTGAACCAGGCTGTTTTCGTGTATCGGTTGCATAGTTAAACCCGAACATGACACCTTCTTCTTTTTTCCGGCCGCCGCCAAGCGCCCGAATTTCGCCTGTTTTTGTATCTACGAGAGCAATGCCGGCTTGAAAATCGGCCTTGTTTGTACGAATGACCTCATCGGAATTGAGCAATTCCTCAACATACGACTGGGCGTTTGGATCTAACGTTGTATAAATGTGCAGTCCGGCAGTAAACACATCCAATCCCGTTTTTTCTGTCACTTCATCGATGACTTGATCAATAAATGAATCGTATGGAATATCGCCTTGTTGTTTGTTTTCTGTTAATAGCGATTGTACAGGTACTTTTTTTGCTTCTTCTGCTTCTTCTTTCGAAATAAACCCATGCTTAGCCATCAGCGATAATACTGTATTGCGACGTTTTTCCGCCGCTTCAGGATGCGTAAACGGGTTGTAATTGTTTGGACTTTGTGGAATGCCAGCAAGCAACGCCGCTTCTGGTAACGTCAATTGCGATAAATCGCTTTTGCCGAAGTATGTTTCTGCAGCTTTTGCAACACCGTATGCGCGATTTGAGTAATAAATTTTGTTTAAATACATTTCTAAAATTTCGTGTTTTGAGTATTTTTGCTCGAGCCGAATGGCAAGCCATAACTCTTGCACTTTTCGTTTTAACGTTTTTTCAGGTGTTAAAAAGGAGAGTTTGACAACTTGTTGCGTAATTGTACTTCCGCCTTCAGCACCAAATCCTTCGCGAATGTTCGCTAACACTGCACCGAAAAAGCGCACAATATCAAACCCATGATGTTCGTAAAAGCGAGCATCTTCTGTCGCAAGCACCGCTTCTTCAAGTACTTTTGGAATATCGTTATACGATACGTAAATACGTTTTTGTTGACCAAGTTCTACTACTTTTTGTCCGTTGACGTCGTAAACGATTGAAGCTAAAGGATCTCGCAACAACGTTTCATCAAGCGGTGGTGCGTCTTTAATCATCCATGCAAACGCGGCAACACCTGAAAACATTCCTATTGTCATTATGAGCAACATAATGAGCACAATTTTTTTCATGATTGAACGCCCTCGCTTACGCGGACGTTGTTTTTTTTGTTCCGCTTGTTTTCGTTCTGTTCGTGAACGATAATTCGCCATATCGTTCCTCCTATTCTAAAAATATAGTTTGTCCACAATTTGAATATAATCGATTCGCGGGTGATAGCCAAGTGGAATGAGATGACCGTGTCGTTCGATTTCCACTTTTGTTATCGATTTGCGACCACCTTGTTGTTTTCGTTCCCAATATTCAAGGAGGTGATGTGCGTCCAACAAATATGTTTCATCAAATGTCGTGAAACGCAAAATCACGAAGCAAATTGCTCCGTGCGCTAACACTTGTTTCATATGTTCAATTTGATGTTCATGAAAGTTTTGAAGCGGAAAAGATGTACGATTTCGTGTTTCTTTCGCTTCAAAATCAATATATTTCCCACGATATATGCCATTGTAGTCCGTCGTGGACGGTTGTTTAAAGTACGCTTCTTTAATGACAGCAGCGCTTCGTTTCGGATAATCGACGCGTACAATTTGGACCGGTGTTGGCTTTTTATGAATGACGGCAATACTTTGAGCCAAGTAGTAGGCGTTTGTTTCATTTAAATCCGCCTCTAGCGTCATTCCGCGATTCCCATACGTATCAGCAGCAGAGGTGCGCAACGGCTGTTCATTTTCTTTTTTTTTATATGCTCGTCCATTCGGATATTTAAACATATCATCCCCCCTCGAATGTTCAACATTATATCATATGTTTCGTCTGTTCGTCATTTTCATGAAAATTAGAAAAAAGCGAGCATATTCGCTCGCTTCTTTTCCTTATGTAGAAGGACGGTCCGGGCCTTCTAGCTTTTTGTCGCCGAAGCCTGTCGTTTCTTCTTGCTTCGGTTTTTGCTTTTTCTTTTGCTTTTTTTTCGCCATCGCCATGCCTCCTTTCGCTTTTTTATTTTGACCGCTCATGTCAAAAACATGCGTATGAATGTGTCGAATTTTGTACGTATACCACTTTGTTTGCCGAATTTCTTCTAGTTTTGTCAATCGAGAAGGGAGGAGAAAATGGATGGCGAATGTGTATGACAAAGGTCGAAAGGGGAGTTGGAGGATGGAACATATTCAAATGCAACTACAACAGTTGTTTGATGACATTGAACAGTTGGAAAATAAATTAAAAGCGCGTACGGCAGAACAAATGGCTATGCATTACGATATGCAACAAGACAGTTTACAAGACATCGAACGCCAACTCGACAACATGGAACGACAAATTGAAAAAAAAGAAACGTATACGTTCGCTCCGGCAATATAAAAAGGTGGCAAATTGTGCCACCTTTATTCTTTCACACGCTCAATTGTCACTGGACGATGTTCTTCATTTCCTACGGTGTCAATGGCGTAATCAACCACTTCACGTTGCTTCGATGGTGCCGATTCGCCATGTTTTGGCTTCTCGCTTTCATGTCCTTTTTTCTTATGGTGAAAATGAACACCTCGACCCATTTTCAGATGCCTCCTTTTGTCATGCTAACGTCTCACTTAGCATGGCACAAGAGGTGAAAAATCATTCAGCACTTCCTGAATATTGCTCGATACGCTCATCATCAGGTTTGTAAGCACCGAGCGCTTCTAAATCGCGCACGAGATGGCGATACACGCCAAGCGGCAACTCGTTGCGCAAATACAGTTGACGCGCAAAATCAAGTAATTCATTTGCATCAATCGGCTCATATTGTTTCGTTGCAATAAACTTGTTTTTTAATTCAATCATTGTCATAATTATTCCCTCCCCCTTTTGCACTTATCATAACATAAAAAAAGACGACATGTTAAATTCAAAAAATTGAGAATTCCGACATCGATTGACACGATTAGTCATGAACCATTCCGCTCAAAACGAATACGATGTAATGAAAGGAGATGAAAAAATATGTATCAATCATGGCCTATGATGCAAATGCCACATATTCCACCTGTTCATTATCACCCATACTATTCTCAACCGATTTCGTTTTCGGCTCAGCCAGTCGTTCCGCCAGTTGCAACATCGATGTCTCCATTCGCTCCGCCAGCGGCTTCTCCTTTTGTACCGCCGATGTCTCCATTCGTTCCTGCCCCGAAACCGCCAAGTTTGCTTGAGCAATTTAAAACAAAAGATGGAACGTATGACATCACAAAAATGATGAATACGATGGGGCAAGCGGTGCAAGTGATGAACCAAATGACCGGGCTTGTAAAAGGATTAACGCAAACGTTTAAATTGTAACGTTTGCGTTTTTTCGTGCATTTATTCGATGGGGATAAATGTTTTTCTCTGTGGGAGACGAATAATTAGTTTGCCATCTTGAAATGATGCTTGAATGTCTGATTCACTTACAGGATAAGGGAGGAAAATCGATTTTGTCGCTCGTTCATACGTGCGCTGGCGCTGAACGATTTTCTTTTCATCATCGATTGTTTCCGTTTGCTCATCGTAAATAACCGACAACAATAGACGTGTATTGTCTATAAACTGTAGATGGACGCTATCGCGTGTCGCATTCGGAAGATGGGCGATAATGACGTACTCTTCCTTTGTTTCACGTACATCGATCGGGATATAGACCGGTGAAAATGTACGATGCACATATTCATCAAGCGTGTGCAACAGTTTTTTCAATGACCGATCATCAAAAAATGAATCAAGTATATGAGACAAATCTTTTTTCATCAATACCACTCCTTATGACATACGTTTGTTCGTAATATATGCAGGAAAAAATAATTTGTTCGCGAAACTTTTTATATTGTGATTCGTAAATATGTAAAAGAGATGAGAAAGGAAGAGAGCGTGTGCAAAGAAAACGAGAGAAAAACAAGCGGTCAAACGTCGAACATATCGTAAACAAATATAAAGAAAAAGGAATCAACATTAGCTTATGTAAACCACGTTCAACCATCAAATGGCTTTTTGTGCAAAACAGTTGCCTTTTCCCACACGTATGATACAATGAAAATAAAGTTCATATATGTCAAGAGACGAAGAGAGACCATACATGCATAATAAGCGAAAACTTATTGTGCTTGTTTTGGTCTCTTTTTTATTTTCATAGGGGGGAATGATCATGTTTTCAGCGAAACAACGGGTGCAAGTCATCGAGGAGATGAGTAAAACAACGTATGATGTGCTTATCATTGGTGGAGGAATTACTGGCTGTGGGATTGCGCTCGATGCAACGACACGCGGTATGAAAACAGCGCTTATTGAGATGCAAGATTTTGCGGCTGGAACGTCAAGCCGTTCGACGAAACTTGTTCACGGTGGATTACGTTATTTAAAGCAGTTCGAAGTGAAAATGGTCGCAGAAGTAGGGAAAGAGCGGACGATTGTGTATGAAAACGGTCCGCATGTGACGACACCAGAATGGATGTTATTGCCGATTCATCGCGGTGGTACGTTTGGGAAATGGAGTACATCTATCGGCTTATGGGTGTATGATCATTTAGCTGGCGTCAAAAAAGAAGAGCGAAGAACGATGTTATCAGCAGATGAAACGTTACAAAAAGAACCATTAATTAAACAAGATGGACTGCTCGGTGGCGGGTATTACGTTGAATATCGAACAGATGATGCACGTTTGACGATTGAAGTGATAAAAAAGGCGGTGGAATGCGGGGCACATGCGGTAAACTACGTACAAGCGCAATCGTTTTTGTACGATGAAAACGGTCATATCATTGGCGTCGTATGTCGCGATCGAATGACAGAAAAAACGTTTACGATATACGCCAGAAAAATTGTGAACGCAGCAGGGCCATGGGTCGATGTGCTGCGTGAAAAAGATGGCTCACATGTCGGAAAAAAATTACGTTTAACAAAAGGTGTGCACATCGTCATTGACCAAGCACATTTTCCGCTTAAGCAAGCGGTGTATTTCGATACGCCTGACGGTCGGATGGTGTTTGCGATTCCGCGTGAAGGAAAAACGTATGTTGGAACAACGGATACATTTTACGAAGGAGATCGCGCTCATCCGAAAATGACGCGTGAAGATCGCGACTACTTATTACGTGCCATTCATTACATGTTTCCGTCCGTTCATTTGACGGAACAACAAATTGAATCAAGTTGGGCTGGATTGCGTCCACTCATTTATGAAGAAGGGAAAGACCCATCTGAAATTTCCCGCAAAGACGAAGTTTGGCAGTCTCCATCTGGTCTCATTACGATTGCGGGAGGAAAGTTAACTGGCTATCGCAAAATGGCGGAAACGGTTGTTGACCTTATTGCTAAACAGCTAGGCGGGGCGTATCCGCCTTGCCAAACGAAACATTTGCCTATTTCCGGGGGTGACGTTGGCGGGGCAGGCAAATGGCATGCGTTTATGTCAAAAAAAGTAGCTGAAGGGCTTGCTTACGGATTTACAGAAGACGAAGCGAAACGGCTCGTGCAACGATATGGTACGAATGTCGATCATTTATTTGCTCTTACAAACATATATGATCGAAACAAAACGTCCCTTCCGCTCGATTGGTATGTGATGTGCATCTATGCACTTGAACACGAAATGACCATGACACCGCTTGACTTTTTCATTCGTCGCACAGGGGCACTCTTTTTCGACATTGCTGCGGTTCGCCAGCTAAACGAATCAGTTGTTACGTTGATGCAATTATACTTCAATTGGACAGAGGAAGAGAGACAGCAATATGAAAAACAAGTAGATATTGCGCTTCGTGATGCGGTCATTCCGTGTGACGAAGCGTAACGTTAGGCGGGAGATCCCGCCTTTCCATAAAACGTTGATAAAACGGCTTCTTTATTTACTAAATATTGTCCACCTGTTTGAATATATTGGCCAAGCTCATCAAGCAACTGTGCCATTTTTTTATGTATCCACGCAGGGGTGAGTCGATCAAGTAAAACAAAAGGTAAACGGCTTATTTTTTCCCAAAACCAAATGCGCTTTTGCTCTTTTTCCCATTTTTCAATTTCATGTAGTTGCTCGATTAAAAACGATTTGTCATCCATTTCTTTCACCTCGTGTGTATATACGTGTTAGAAAAAAGAAAGACACCGGCAATTGTGCCGGTGTTAATGAAATTGTACATCAATTCGTTTTTTCCCATCTGATTGTACTTTTGGAATGCGAATTTCAAGCACACCGTTTTTATATGATGCTTGTACGTTTTCATGTGCAGCATGGGACGGAAGTGGGATCGTGCGATAAAATCGTCCGTAAAACCGCTCTTGTCGATGCATATGTTCATCTTTCACATCATGTTGTCGCCGCACTTGACCGCTAATCGATAATGTTTGATCGTCGATATGAATGTCAACATCTTCTTTTCGTTCTAGTCCCGGAATGTCGCAAGTGACAATCATTTCTTTGTCATTTTCATGCACGTCGACGCGAGGCATACGAAACACATCATCTACGTGCGAAAAAAGCGAAGGAAAGCTAGAAAACATACGTTCTACATCTCGTCGCATCACATCTAATGAACGAAACGGATCCATCGAAAAACCTCCTCGTATTATGTTCGCTACGTATTTTGTGCAAATGACGAGATGTTATACAAAAAAACTTGCCTTAGCGGGAAGGCAAGTTTTCAAGCTGTTGTACGTATAAACGGACGAGTTCGTATTGTTGTTTCGCATCGAGCGATGATGACGCAATGCGCTTGATCGCTAATGAAAATTTTTCGTAAGGCGATTTTCTCAAACGAGGATGTGTCATTTCATCTAATAAATCGCGCTGAATCGCATCGAGCAACACATCATCCGCCTCATTTCCCTTAGCAGGCAACGAACGATTTGACCATAATGATCGATATGCTTCTAATAGCTCCAAAACAAGCCCTCCCTTAATCAATCCGTTCAATCGTTTCTGCCATTTGTAAAAACGGATTTAGTTCATTTTCTTGTTGTACAAAAATCGTCAGCCGCATCGGCGTTCCATTTTTTACGACAAACACGTATACTTCGCCATCTTCAATGGCGCTTTTATATACATCGGCACCGTTTAAACGCGTTCCTTTTGTCCACGTCATTTTTTCGACTGTTCCGTCTTTGCTGCTTGCCTTTACGTACTGTTCTGCTTGTTCGGCAATGAGCGACCAGTCTGCCCCTTCATCAATGAGTTCAACAGTCATCGACGCTTTTTCTTCATCGAGAAAAATCATATCTTTCCCTGGCTCGACTGCTTCCGCCATATAGCCGTTTAAAATATTTGCTTGAAACGGCTGGTTGCTACTTTTATATGTGAAAAAGGATGGTTGCGGTTGTTCGCTCGTTTCCGTTTCCGTCCGTTCAATTGTTTTGGCCATCGTCATAAACGTATTCAGCCAGTTATCTTCTTTTTTCGTAAATACCGTTAAAAACATCGGTTCATCTCCCGTTACCCCAACGATATAAACGACATCGTTATCGACAGGCGCTTCATATACGATCGCATCTTCAAACGGTATTGTGCCTTCAAACGGTGTAGCTTGTTCCGAGACAGCTATAGCTCGTTCTTTGGCGTATGTTTCCATTTGGTCTTTCGCTTCTTTCGGCAACAGCTCAATGCGCATCCATTGGTCTTGTTCGCTTTCATGCATCACGACATCTTTTCCCGGCTCCTCAGCTTCCAAACTGAATTTTGGTAATAACGAAATCGTAAACGATTGATTTGTGCTTTCGACAGGTGTTAAATTTGGCGGTGTTTGTTCTTTTGCTTCTTGTTTATGTTCGACAGGCTGTTTCGCTGGCGCTGTCGTCTGTTCGTTACATGCGGAAAGCAATGTAGCGACAGCCGTCACACAAATGAGTAGCTTTGATCGTTGTTTCATTTGTTTCGCTCCTTTAATTGTTTTTACTTTTATTGTCGTATAGTTTTACGTTTCATGCAAGTATTCCTTTTTATATACAATGGTGCGATTTCGTCCTTGTTGCTTCGCTTCATATAAAGCGATATCCGCTTGCTTAAATAGCTCTGCTTCATTTGTTGCAAGCGTCGGGAAAACAGAAATGCCGATGGAAACCGTAATATGCACCGTCTGTTGTTGCACGAAAAACGGATGACGTTCAATCGTTTTTCGAATATGTTCGGCAAATGTCACTGCTTCGTGTTCACAACTAACAAGTAAGATCGAAAATTCTTCCCCGCCATTGCGGAAGGCAAAGCCGTTTTTCGGAACAAGTGAGCGAATTAGCTCACCAAGATGACGTAAAATGACATCTCCACCATCATGTCCATACAAGTCATTTACTGATTTAAAACGATCAATATCAAATAAAATAAGAGCTAAACAGTTGTTTCGTTGCTTGACTTTTGTCATTTTTTCATTTAAGACGGTATGAAACTGACGAACGTTATAAAGTCCGGTTAAAAAATCGGTCGTTGCCCACTGTTTATAATGTTGCAACATGTCTTTCGATTGGCGAATATCTTTACAAATATTAGCGGCTATATACGTAGCAAAGAAGGAGATAGGCCAAAAAACACATAGTGTTTCGATGTACATGTGGCGATCTGGAATATTAATAAATAAAGCAAATGAAATGAAACACATGCTGTAAACGTTCATCCAAAACGTTGTTACGGTGATGTGTCGCTTCATCCAACGACTTATTAGCCCACAACCAATTGCAATTGCAAGAGAAATAAAAAAAGAAACGATCGACGCAAACGTATTGCCGAATAAAAATCGTCCTGTCCCCATAATGATGCCTGCTGCTAATGCACTCGGCATACCCCCGTAGTAGCTGACGACAATGAGCGGAACGTGGCGCAAATCAGCGATGACTCCATGTCCGAGTGGAATTGAAAAAAACATGAGTACAACGCTCAGCAAACCGCAAAAAGCCCCTGCAAATAGGCGCATATGGAAAGGGGATTGTTTATGAATATTTGAAGGGAAAAATTTGCTAATTAAATAAAAACCAGCAATAAGTATCCCGCTGTTCGCAATAAATTGTTTAATCATCATCCGTTCCTCCTCTCTTTGCCAATATATGCGAACAAAAAAAAATGTTGCGGACAAACGCCGCAACATTTTTAAATTGAAATGACCCATTCCCCGTTTCGCATAATCGGTTCGCGCACACCATCTTTTGTGACCCCGTCCACATTCAATTCGTGAGAACCGATCATAAAATCTTCATGCACTAAGCTATCGTTCGCACCGCGTTCAAGCAACTGTTCGGTACGCATATTTGTTCCGTTCTCAATATTTGTCGGATATGCTTTACCGAGCGCTAAATGCGAGGCAGCATTTTCATCAAATAACGTATTATAAAACACGAGATTTGATTGTGAAATTGGTGAGCGATGTGGTACGAGCGCTACTTCTCCTAATCGACGTGCACCGTCATCCGTATCAAGCAAATGTTTCAATGTATCATAACCAACTTCTGCTGTAAAATCAATAACTTTTCCATCTTTAAATGTAAGCGTAAAGCCGTCAATAATATTCCCACCGTAGTTGAGCGGTTTTGTATTGCGCACAACGCCGTTTGTCCCATCTTTATGCGGCATTGTAAATACTTCTTCTGTCGGCATATTTGGATTAAATATGATGCCGTCTGTACTTTTTGCTGCACCACCAGCCCAAATATGTCCATCTGGCAACGCAACGGTTAAATTTGTTCCTGGTCCGTCATAAATGAGTTGTTTATATTGTTTGTTATTTAAATAATCAACGATGCGAGCCAATTTTTCGTTGTGCGCTTTCCATGCGGCAATCGGGTCGTCTTGGTCAACGCGAGTCACTTGGAAAATGACATCCCATAATTTTGCGATCGCTTCGTCCTCATTCATATCTGGAAACACTTTTTTCGCCCATGCTGGCGTCGGCACAGCAATTAAAGACCAACAGTTATGATCGGACATTAAACGACTACGGTAATGTTGCAACGCCATGCTTGCCGCTTTTGTTGCCGCAGCTACACGTGCCGGATCAATATCTTTCAATAAATCTGGATTTGGTGCATAAATACTTAAAAACGCCCCACCTTTTTCAGCAACTTCCTCGCGTCCTTTCGCAAGCCATGTCGGATATTCATGAAGCGCTTCTTCTGGCGCGTGTTTAAATTTTATGTACGTAATTTCCTCATCGCTCCACTCGACATGCACATGTTTTGCCCCAGCTTCATACGCTTTTTTAGCAATTTCGCGCACAAGTGGAGCGGACGGCAGCGGAGCGTTAATAAACAATGTTTGCCCAGGTTGAATGTTGACGCCAACGCGTACAGCGAGTTCGGCATATTTTTGTAACTGTTTTTCTAACATAATAACTCCTCCTTGTTGTAAAGCATACTATCATTTTAGCAAAAGGAATGATATTGTGAAAACATTTTCACTTGTATTATTATTTATTATTAAGGAACATCATTAGAAAGGGAATGACCTTATGGAATGTGGTGACCAACAATTATTTTATGTTGAAGGTATGTTTATTTGCGCTCATGAACAAACGGTTGATGTACAAGTCAAAGGAGAGACGCTTACATTTATGACGACAGAACCACTCATCGGCTTTTGTGCTGGAGATGATGTTGGCGTCGCTTTTTGTGAAATGGGTGAAGAAAAAAAGCTCATTTCGATTGAACGACCAGACGGTTCGCCGCTTTCGTATGTGAACGGGGAATGGTTTGCGGAAATTGTATTTATTGATTCGATTGATGAGACAACATTTTTATTTGATTTATATCGTTCTCCTTATCGTGATTATGAACGAATGATGACAGACGAACCGCTTTCGCGCGAATGTGGAACGATCATGACCGTTGTGTTTGTTCGACAAGATGGGAAAAATAGATTAAAGAAAGTTGTGAGCGGATGAATATTGTCATTGCACCCGATTCATTTAAAGGAAGTTTATTAGCGAGCGAAGTATGCACAATTATAAGAGAAGCGTTTCGCTTTGAATATCCAGAAGCGACAGTGATCACAGTTCCGATGGCGGATGGGGGAGAAGGGACGATGGAAGCGATCGTGTCCGCCATGAACGGCTCCGTTCGATATGTCACAGTTCGCGGACCGCTTTTTGAAACGCGGCAAGCGGCATATGGTGTTGTTCACGATACAGCTGTCATTGAAGTGGCGCAAGTGATCGGCTTGCCACTCGTTCCGAATGAAAAGCGAAATCCGCTTCACACGACCACGTATGGTGTGGGGGAAGTGATCGTGGCAGCACTTGATGCGGGGTATCGCCGTTTCGTCATTGGACTTGGCGGAAGTAGCACAAACGACGGTGGTTTCGGGATGTTATGTGCGCTCGGGGCGACGTTTACGAATGCGAAAGGGGAGCGCTTGCCCCCGATGCCGTCTTCTTTGCCGCATATTGCCCACGTCGATATGACATCAGTTGACCAACGAGTATACGAAAGCGAGTTTCTTGTTGCATGTGATGTCGATAATCCGCTTTATGGCGAGCGCGGGGCGTCGTACGTATTCGGACCGCAAAAAGGGGCGGATCGTGAAACGGTTCGCACATTAGATAAATGGCTACATACGTATGCGCAAACAATCGAACAGCAAATCCGTCGTTCATATGCACATGCGCCGGGAGCGGGAGCGGCAGGCGGTTTAGGATTTGCATTCTTATTGCTTGGCGGGACATTCATTTCTGGGGCAAAACTTGTCGGGGAAATGGTGCAACTGCCAGAAAAAATAAAACGCGCGCACATCGTTATTACGGGCGAAGGACAAAGTGACGAGCAAACGTTATATGGAAAAGTTTCGTTTTATGTTGGACAATTAGCGAAACAACATCACGTGCCTGCGTTTTTATTGTCCGGCAGTCTCGGTGATGGGTTTGAAAAGCTTTATGATTATTTTGTTAGCTGTGATGCGATTGCAACAAAACCGATGACGGTAGAACAAAGTATGCAATTTGCACATTCTCTTTTATATACGAAAGCACGCAATCTTGCTCGTACGCTCAAGCGGTTTTCCTAGTCGAAAACCGCTTGATTTTTGTTTAATTTATTTTTATTAAACATTGTTCTAAATAAACAGCATATCACTCTCTTTTTCTTATTCTGTCTGTTCCACTAATTCAGTCGATAAGGAAGATAAATGTTTCATCACTCGATGAATTTCTTCGATTGAGCGTAAAATATAGTCAATTTGTTGTTGGCTCTCATGGAATAAATGAATATGATGATCGAGCTCCATTTTTGACGCCACCATTGTCCCTTTCGTTCCCTCCATTTGGTCGGCGGCTTCCTTCGCAATCATGCTCATATCGTTCATTTTTTGCACAAGTATTTCAACTTGGCGATAGTTCTTCTCCACTCCTTCAATAATGTGTGCACTCATTTGTTTTGTGTACTCAGCCAGTTTACGTACTTCATCCGCCACGACAGCAAACCCTTTTCCTGCTTCTCCTGCTCGCGCTGCCTCGATCGCAGCATTTAGAGCAAGCAAGTTTGTTTGGTCAGCAATTGTTTGGATTTGGGAAGACGTGCTACGAATGACATCTGATGAGTTAGATAACTGTTGCAAAATAGTAAGCACGTCGCTAACTTTGTTGACCACTTCATCAAATGTTACCCGTGTTTGCTCGACTTGTTTTTCTGTTGTATTCATAAGACCAGACAAGTTTTTACTGCTTCTTTCCGTCATCTCTGTTTGTGCGCGTACGTTTTTCGCTTTTTCTTCTGTTTCACTTAGCGCAGCTTCTGTTTGTTCAATGGAAGCGGCAAGTTGCTGTCCGATGTCACGCAGTTGTAATTGAATAGAAGTTTGTTTGTTATTCAGCTGCTCCAACTCTTTCATTCGATCATCCATATAGGCGCTCATAATGAGCTGTGAGTCAAAATTAATGAGATGAAAGAGAGCAGTGACTGCATGAGTCCATTTATCGATTCGTCCTTCTTGTTCCGCATATGGTAATAGGCGTGGAAGAAGAGCAGTTACGATCGCTTCATATGTTGCGATCATCCATTCGATCGGCAAGCCACGTTGATGATGATTACTACCGAGCTGTTTGCGAAAAGAGACATACTCTTCATTAATTGTTGCTGAAAAAAGGGAATCAACATATTGAACAAACACTTGTTTTAAACGTTCGCGCGTCGTTTTTGCATGTGCCACTGACTGCAATAATGAAAACGAATATAAATGATTGAGCACGTCTTCAACTGCTTCATTAACATGTTCCATGACGAGCGGTTTCATTTCACGCAATAGTTGTAAATGTCCTTCCGTCACCCCCATGTAAGACAGTCGTGCTTTCACTTCATTTGTTGTATGTACAATCGCCTCTCTACTGTCTAAGTGAAATGGTGGAAGCTGTTTCTTATGTTTAGTAAAAAGCATGGAACATCACTCCTTGTTATTTTTGTAATACAATTATATTCCTTTCATTATCAATTGACGAACAATAATGCTCTGTAGATATATTAAACATTGTTCTAAATAAACAACATAAAGAAAGAAATAACACATTTTTAACTGACTGGCTAGTTGTCCTATTCGTTTCTTTTTCTTGTGCATATGATGTGGGAAAAAGGAGGGATGCGGGTGCAGGTCATCGTTTTTTTATATATCATTGCTTATTACATGGCTTTGTTTAGCATGTCTAGGCAAACAGAAGTGGCTGTTAGCTCATTCTTTTCATTAGGTGGCATACTTCTTTCAATTATTTTGTTATGGAAAGCTTCCATTCGTGTGAAAACAAATGAACGTGCATTTTGGAAATGGATGACTGCTGGTGCAATTTTTTATTTTATCGCTGAAATGATTTATCGCATATATGAATGGTCGTTTCAAACAGAACCGCCGTTCCCTAGTTGGGCAGACGTATTTTATATGTTGTATTCTCTTGCCTACATTGCAGCGCTATTATATATCGTGATGCAACAGCGAAAAACTATTGTCATATGGCAGTCATTATGGGATGCGCTCATTGTGACATGTGTCATCATGGCATATAGCTGGATATATATCGTTCAACCGATCACCTATTTAGAAGAAGAAGCGCTATACATTGCCGTTTTAGTCGCTTATCCGCTTCTTGATCTCGTCATGTTGTTTTTACTTTTGTTTCTCTTTTTTGCAACAAACGTTCGTCGCATTTGGTTATGGAATATTCTCGGTGTCGGATGTTTTATATTTACAGATACCATTTATTTCATACAAATGATGCAATTTCATTATGAATCGAATTCATGGTTAGATCCATTATGGATTTTAAGTGTACTTATGATCGGGCTGTCAGCCGATCGCGCCAAAGATGGGGATTTATCGTTTCAAAAAAGAGAACACTTTTCCTTGATCAGAGTAATTTTTCCGTACGTATGTTTTCTTATTTTAGTATGGGCTCCTTTCATTTCCCCAGGTGATCGCATCGTCATTGCATGTCTTATTTTTGCGGTCGGATTTATTTTCATTCGCCAATTGATGACGCTACAAGAAAATCGACAGCTTTTACAACAACTGCAAACATTAAACGACGACTTAGATCAGCAAGTAGCGAAACGAACGAGCGAGTTAACACGTTTAAACGAGCAGCTCACTTATGTAGCCAATCATGATTTTTTAACAGGGCTTTTCAATCGTCGCGCCTTTGTTATAGAACTTGAACGGGTGTTAATGGGCGCAAAACAGCAACAACAATGTTTCGCTGTCATTTTTATCGACATTGACCGTTTTAAACATATTAATGACTATTTTGGACATCACATGGGGGATGAATTAATTGCACACATTGCGAAGGTATTAAAAGAAAAAGCCCGCCCGACCGACATTGTCGCTCGACAAGGCGGTGATGAATTTACAATTATTTTTACACCGCTACAAGACGTAAATGAACTTCGGCGTTTTGTCAATGACGTCGTCTCCATTAGCCACCAACCGATTACTATTCAACGTTTAGATATACGCGTATCACTTAGTGTAGGAGTGGCGGTGTATCCATATGACGGGGAAACGAGCGATACGTTAATGAAACATGCTGATATGGCAATGTATCGGGCAAAAGAACAAGGAAAAAATCAGTATCAGTTTTTTAACGGGGAAATGGATCGCATCGTGCTACAAAAAACGATGATTGAAAATGCGCTTCACGAGGCGATTGAAAAAAAGCAATTCACATTGTTTTATCAGCCACAATTCGACGTACAAATGGGGGAGTTAATCGGAATGGAAGCGCTCATTCGCTGGATTCATCCAGAGCTCGGTACAATTTCACCAGGGGTATTTATCCCGATTGCCGAAGAAACCGGACAAATTATTTCGATTGGAGAATGGGTCATGGAAGAAGCATGTCGGCAAGTGAAAATATGGAATGAACAAACTGGACGATCATTTCGGATAAGTGTGAATATTTCCCCAAAACAATTTTTAAAAGATAACTTTGTTGAACATATTTGTGCTGTCTTGCAGCAAACACAATTGCCACCTAATCAGCTTGATTTAGAAATTACAGAAGGGGTTGCTGTATTTAATGAGCAATATACCATTCAAAAATTACAACAATTAAAACAACTCGGTGTTTGTATTTCGATTGATGATTTCGGAACAGGCTACTCGTCGCTTAGTTACTTACGCAAATTTCCGATTGACCGATTAAAAATTGCGAAACCGTTTATTGATGGAATCGCAGAGGAAAAAGAAGACGTCGCTGTTGTTAAAGCAATTATCGTGCTAGCGAAAAACTTAAAATTACGCGTCATTGCAGAAGGAGTAGAAACGTTGCAACAAATGAACATCCTTCGCTCGTTACAATGCGATGAAATTCAAGGATACGTGCTCGGAAAGCCTGTACCTGCGCACACCTTTACAAAAACATACATCAAAAACCAACTTCTAACGGATTGAAGTTGGTTTTTTTTATAAAAATAATTGACAATGATAATCAATTCATATATTTTAAAATATGTATTGATATTAATTATCAATATCGATTAGTTAACTTGACGTTCGAGGGGGGAACATATATGTCGCGGTTGTATACAGAGCAGCTTTCTGTTGGATATGGCGAACGCGTCATTGTTGATCGGTTAACTGTACATATTCCAGATGAAAAAATCACGACGATTATCGGGTCGAACGGGTGCGGGAAATCAACGTTGTTAAAAGCGATGACACGCATCATTCGCCATCAAGAAGGAGCTGTCATTTTAGATGGCAAACAAATTTCGCAAGAGCATACGAAACTGTTAGCACAAAAAATGGCCATTTTACCGCAAACACCAGAAAGTCCAGGCGGTTTAACGGTTGGCGAACTCGTTTCATACGGACGGTTTCCATACCAAAAAGGATTCGGTCGGCTAACGAAGCGAGACTATGAAGTGATCGATTGGGCGCTTGAAGTGACTGGAACGATCGAATTTAAACACCGTCCAGTTGATTCGCTATCAGGCGGTCAAAGACAACGCGTCTGGATTGCGATGGCGCTTGCGCAAGAGACCGATATCATTTTTTTAGATGAGCCGACAACGTATTTAGATATGGCGCATCAATTAGAAGTGCTCGAACTGTTGCAGCGTTTAAACCGCGAACAAAAGCGCACGATCGTCATGGTGTTGCATGATTTAAATCAAGCAGCTCGCTTTGCTGATTATATGATTGCGATGAAAGATGGAAAAATTGTTCAGGCGGGAACGTGCGAGCAAGTGATGACGCCTGACGTATTACGAAACGTGTTTCATATCGACGCAGAAATCGGTCGCGACCCTCGAACGAACAAACCGATGTGTATTACATACCATTTAATAAAAGGAGATGCCGAACATGTTGAAAAAGCGAATGATGTCCATTCTTCTTTTGTTCGTCCTCATCTTGAGTGCGTGCGGTAACGAAGCAACAGAAAACGAACAAGAAAAGGCAACAAAAGAAGCAAACGAACCAAAAACGATGACGTATCAATCTGAAACAGGTCCAATCGAAGTGCCTACACATCCGAAGCGCGTCGTTGTTTTATCTTCCTTTTTAGCAGGTAGTGTGATGGCGTTAGACGTACCGATTGTTGGTGTTGATTCTTGGGCGAAAATGAACCCTCGTTATGAGCCATATTTAAAAGATGCAAAAGAAGTAACAGATGAAAGCTTAGAACAAATTATCGAGCTTGAGCCAGATTTAATTATTGCTGCATCAACAAATAAAAACTTAGATAAATTAAAAGAAATTGCCCCAACAGTCACATATACGTACGGAAAAGTAGACTATTTAACACAACATTTAGAAATCGGAAAGCTGTTGAACAAAGAAGAAGAAGCGAAACAATGGATCGATGATTTTAAAAAGCGTGCACAACAAGCCGGTGAAGAAATCCGTGCAAAAATTGGTGAAGATGCAACTGTTTCGGTCATTGAAAACTTCGATAAACAATTGTATGTATTCGGAAACAACTGGGGTCGTGGGACAGAAATTTTATATCAAGAAATGAAATTAAACATGCCAAAAGCAGTAGAAGAACATGCATTGAAGGATGGATATTACGCGATTTCCCTTGAAGTGCTTCCGCAATTTGCTGGGGACTATGTCATTTTCAGTAAAAACGCAGATGGTGATCTTTCATTTACAGAAACAGAAACGTACAAAAACATTCCAGCTGTAAAAAACAATCGCATCTTTGAAGCAAATGCAAAAGAATTTTACTTTAACGACCCAATTACATTAGAATATCAGCTTGAATTTTTCAAAAAGCACTTTTTAGGACAGTAGTATAACGAAAGAGGAGTTCGTCGTGAATTCCTCTTTCTTTACGTTAGAAGAAAAGAGAGGATGTATATGCTGAAAAAATTTTTATTCGCTTTTATCGTATGTCTCGTAACATTCGTTTGCGCCATTGTGATTGGAGCGGCCGAAACGACAGTAAAAGACGTATGGATAGCTGTCACGGCACCAGAGACAAACAAAATAGCGACGATGATTCACGAAGTTCGCCTGCCGCGTGAAACGGCTGCGGCTGTTGTTGGAGCCGCTCTCGCTGTAGCCGGGGCTGTGATGCAAGGGATGACTCGCAACCCTCTCGCCGATCCTGGACTCATTGGACTAACGGCAGGAGCGAACGCTGCTTTAGCGATGATGTTTGCCTTTTTTCCTTCCGCAAACTATATCCAAACGGTTTTTGCTTGTTTTGGCGGGGCTGCGCTTGGGGGGGTGCTCGTTTTTAGCATTGGCGCAAAACAATTTTCACCGTTTCGCATCGTCTTAGCCGGTGCGGCTATTTCTACTTTTTTATACGCCGTCGCAGAAGGGATCGGACTTATATATAAAGTATCAAAAGATGTATCGATGTGGACAGCTGGCGGGATGATGGGAACAACATGGCATGAGTTACAAATCGTTACGCCATTTATTTGCTTAGCGATGCTTATTGCTTTTTGGCAAAGCCGTCAATTAACGATTTTAAGCATGAGTGAAGAAGTAGCGGTCGGGCTCGGTCAACAACTGACTCGTGTGAAAACGATTCTCTTTTTCGTTGTCATTGTACTTGCTGGTGCGTCTGTCGCTCTTGTTGGCCATTTAGCGTTCGTCGGTTTGATGATTCCACATCTTGTTCGTTCGTTCGTCGGAACAGATTATCGTTTCATTTTACCGATGAGTGCAATCGGTGGGGCGACATTTATGTTGTTTGCAGATACAGTGGCACGAACGATTCACGCACCGTATGAAACGCCCGTTGTAGCAGTTGTGGCGGTCATGGGGCTTCCGTTTTTTCTTTTCATCGTTCGTAAAGGAGGAAAAGGGTTGTGATCGTACCTCTACGAAAAAAACAGCGCATCATTTTGCTCGTATTATTTACGCTCATTTGCATGACAGCGATCATCAGCATGGGGACAGGCTATTCTTCTTTATCTTTTGACCGATTGATCCCAGTGCTTTTAGGTGAAGGGACGTTTAAAGAACAATTCGTTCTTTTCTCCATTCGTTTGCCGCGCATCGCGATCACGTTGCTTGCGGGAATGGCTTTAGCGTTGTCTGGTGCCATTTTACAAGTTGTCATGCGCAATGACTTAGCTGATCCAGGTGTCATCGGTATAAATGCTGGCGCTGGTGTGGGAGTCGCTTTGTTCTTTTTATTTATCCCGATTCAAGCGGAATCATTTGCTTACCTTATTCCGCTCGTCGCTTTTTTCAGTGCGCTACTGACAGCCGTCCTCATTTATATGTTGTCATACAATAAGCAAACAGGACTTCAACCGATTCGTCTCGTGTTAATTGGCATCGGTTTTGCCACTGCGTTTTCAGGTTTGATGATCGTTCTCATTTCAGGAGCTGATCGAACGAAAGTCGACTTTATTGCAAAATGGCTAGCTGGCGGTATTTGGGGGCTCGATTGGGCGTTTGTTCTCGCATTGTTGCCGTGGCTTATTATTCTCGTTCCGTTCGTTTTATATAAAGCTCATCGTCTCAATGCATTGCAGTTAAGCGATCCGGTAGCTGTCGGCATCGGTGTATCGCTCGATCGGGAACGACTTGTTTTGTTGCTTACAGCAGTCGCGCTTGCGGCATCGGCGGTTTCCGTTATAGGGAGCATTGCATTCGTCGGTTTAATGGCGCCACACATGGCTCGTGCGCTTGTTGGACCGCGCAACGAGTTGAGTTTACCAGTTGCAATGCTAATGGGAGGAGCGCTGTTGTTGTTTGCTGATACAGTTGGACGAAATCTTATTGAGCCAGACGGTCTTCCTGCCGGTGTGCTCGTATCGCTTATCGGTGCGCCTTATTTCGTATATTTGTTATGGAGAAATAAAAAATAACAGACAGAGCGCTCGTCTCTGTCTGTTATTTTGGTGTGCTCGGCATGGGTGCAATCTATAGGGTGAAAGTCCCGAACTGCGAAGGC
>NZ_PEDM01000026.1 GCF_002742685.1 Anoxybacillus flavithermus | reverse complement strand
ACCGTACGTACGGTGGTGTGAGAGGACGGAGGTTAATCACCTCCTCCTACTCGATTTTCTAATTTGTAATGCAATTGTTATATAGCTGTGATTTATGTAACAGTCTTGTGTGGTAAACTGAACATCGGAAGAAAAGAGGGGTTATATGTTATTTGATACACATGCACATTTAAATGCAACACAATTTCAAGAAGATGTAGAACAAGTCATTGAACGAGCACGTGCAGAAGGTGTGTCACATATTGTGGTTGTCGGCTTTGACCGCCCAACAATTGATCGGGCAATGGAGTTAGTTGAACAATATCCGTTTATTTATGCAGCTGTCGGATGGCATCCTGTTGATGCGATTCATATGACTGATGAAGACCTTAGCATGATTGAACGTTTAGCAGCACATCCGAAAGTCGTCGCACTCGGTGAAATGGGACTGGATTATTATTGGGACCAATCACCGAGAGAAGTACAAAAAGAAGTGTTTCGAAAACAAATTCGTTTAGCGAAAAAAGTGAAGCTACCGATTATTATACATAATCGTGATGCAACTGCTGATATCGTTGATATTTTACACGAAGAGAATGCAGGAGAAGTCGGAGGCGTAATGCATTGTTTTAGCGGAAGTATAGAAGTAGCCCGTCAATGTATGGATATGAATTTTTATATTTCGTTTGGTGGTCCTGTTACGTTTAAGAATGCAAAAAAACCGAAAGAAGTGGCAAAAGAAATTCCGCTTGATCGGCTACTTATTGAAACGGACTGTCCGTATTTAACGCCGCATCCGTTTCGTGGAAAGCGGAACGAACCAAGCTATGTAAAGTATGTTGCCGAAGCGATCGCCGAATTAAAAGGGTTATCTTTTGAAGAAGTTGCTCAAAAAACGTCCGACAACGCCAAGCGATTATTCGGCATTATTTGATAGAGAAACGTGTCGATTGATCGGAAGACTTGTCTAAAGAAAAGATGAAACATGATCGTTCTACATCTTTTTTCACAAGCATACAATAAGCTTGTCGACAAGTCTTTCTTCCCTTATGAAAGAATATTTTGAATAATAGATAATAAGCTTCATAGAAAGGGAGGGTCGTCACGGTTATCTATCGGAAAAGGAGGCGTTTTTATTTTGATTACGTATGTAAAAGTATTATTGCAATCGGCATCAAAGAAAAAGATTGCGCTAGCTACGGGAGGATTTTTGGCGTTATGTAGTATGACGGGATATGCAGGTTATGAATGGACAAAAGAAACGGTTACGTTATATGCGAACGGAGAAGAGCAGAAAGTGCGTACACACGCCAATACAGTTGCTGAGTTATTGAAAGAACAAAACATTAAGTTGAAACAAGAAGATTTTATCTCTCCCTCCCCACAAGCAAAAATTGTTGATCATTTGACGGTCAAATGGGAAGCGAGTAAGCCGATTGTACTCATTGTTGATGGGGTAGAAAAAAAGTTAAGAACAACGGCTAAAACTGTCAAAGATGTATTGCATATTCAACAAATCGAGCTTCGTGATTACGATCAAGTATCACCGAATGTTGATGAAAAAGTGCAAGAAAACATGAAAATTGTGATAAGTAAAGCATTTCCAATTACATTAAATGACGGCGGCAAACAACAGCAAGTTTGGTCTACTTCGACTACGGTCGCTGACTTTTTAGCTAAACAACATATTACATTACGGGAGATGGATCGCGTTCAACCAAAATTGAATGAAATGATTCAACCAAACACAAAAATAAACATTGTTCGAGTTGAAAAAGTCACCGATGTAGTGGAAGAACCAGTCAATTATATCGTTGTGAAAAAGAAAGATACACAATTAGAAAAAGGTAAACAAAAAGTACTTAGCGAAGGAGAAAAAGGACTTGTCGCTAAGCAATATGAAGTTATTTTAGAAAACGGAAAAGAAGTATCGCGTAAGCTTATTAAAACAGAGACAATTAAGCCAAGCAAAAATCGTATTGTTGCGATTGGAACGAAACCAGCTCCTAAAATGTTAGCTTCTCGTGGAAGTAATGAAGCGGGTGAAGAACTTTACGTGATCGCTACAGCGTATACAGCATATTGTAGTGGATGTTCTGGAACAACGGCAACGGGTGTCAACTTGCGTTCAAATCCAAACGCAAAAGTGATTGCTGTTGATCGGCGTGTCATTCCGCTTGGAACGAAAGTATACGTAGAAGGGTACGGATACGCTATTGCAGCGGATACAGGTGCGAATGTAAAGGGATATAAAATCGACTTATTTTTCCCTGATAAATCAGCTGCATATCGCTGGGGAACGAAACGTGTGAAAATAAAAATTATAAAATAACACAGAGGATTTCACGATCCTCTGTTTTTTTCGTTATAATGGGTGAAGAACACATGAGAGATGGAGGGTTTTATGAAGATTAAGGAAATTATCGTTGTTGAAGGGCGCGATGATACAGTAGCGATTCGTCGTGCGGTAGATGCCGATACGATTGAAACGAATGGAGCAGCCATTAATGATGAAACAATCGAACGCATTCGTTTAGCACAACAACAGCGAGGAGTAATTATTTTTACCGATCCTGATTATCCGGGTGAAAAAATTCGTAAAACAATTGCTGAACGTGTCCCGGGATGCAAGCATGCATTTTTAACGCGTGAAGAAGCGCGAGGAAAACATGGTAAAGGTCTCGGTGTTGAGCATGCTTCTGTTGAGGCGATTCGCACAGCACTATTGAGCGTGTACGAGGAAATGATTGATTCGGAAGAAGAAATCTCATTTCAACAGCTTGTCGATACAGGGTTAATTGGTGGCCCATTAGCACGCGCTCGCCGTGAGCGGTTAGGTCAATTATTAAAAATTGGATATACAAATGGAAAACAACTGCATAAACGGTTACAAATGTTTCAAATTTCAAAAGAACAATTTATAGAAGCGATGAAGCAAGTCATGCAGGAGGAAAAACATGTATAAAGATATTGCTACACCGACTCGTACAAAAGAAATTTTAGAGAAATATGGGTTTTCGTTCAAAAAAAGTCTTGGGCAAAATTTTTTGATTGAGCCGAATATTTTACACCGTATTGTTGATTTTGCTCAACTTTCTGAACGGACAGGTGTCATTGAAATTGGACCGGGAATCGGGGCGCTCACAGAGCAACTAGCACGGCGGGCAAAAAAAGTGGTCGCATTTGAAATCGATCAACGACTTCTTCCCATTTTGGCTGATACGCTTGCCCCATATTCAAACGTTTCGATTATTCATGAAGATATTTTAAAAGCAGATGTTCAACAAGTGATATCGGAACGGTTAGCGGATGTAGAAGATATTATGGTTGTTGCCAACTTGCCATATTACGTCACGACACCGATTATTATGAAGTTGTTAACGGATCGTTTACCTATTCGCGGAATGGTCGTTATGTTGCAAAAAGAAGTAGCAGAGCGCATGGCGGCAAAGCCTGGAACGAAAGACTACGGTTCCTTGACGATTGCTGTTCAATATTATACGCACGCGGAAACGGTCATGCATGTGCCACGAACTGTATTTATGCCAAAGCCAAATGTCGATTCTGCCGTTATTCGTTTATTGAAACGAGAGCAACCGGCTGTTCATGTGACGAATGAACAGTTTTTCTTTACGGTCGTTCGTGCGAGTTTTGGACAGCGGAGGAAAACAATTTTAAACAATTTAATGAGCCAATTGCCAAACGGCAAGGAGAAAAAAGCACAAATTGAAAAGGCACTTGAAAATGCCCATATCGATCCAAAACGCAGAGGAGAGACGCTCACCATTGCTGAGTTTGCTACATTAAGCGAACAACTATATCACATTTTTTATCAAGAGGCTTAATGCCTCTTTTTTTACACGTTCTATCCTTTCGTTGCATATGTTACAAACAAAACAAACGAAAGGGCGGATGTATATGATTCAAGTTGGGGACATTGTTGCGCGGAAATCGTATGAATGTGATGTTTTGTTTCGGGTTATTGATATCAAAGAAAAAGGGGGAGAAAAAGAAGCGATCTTATATGGGGAAGATGTTCGACTCGTAGCTGATGCTCCTTTTTCCGATTTAGTCGTGATTGATGAACGCGAAAAAAAGAGACGAAAAGAAGAAGAAAAGCAACATATTGAGGAATGCTACAAATTGTTGCGTCAAGATTATCGTTTGTTACGAGAAAAAAGCGAATATGAAGCGACAGGTGGATACGAAGTAAAAATGGATTTTTTTCAGCTTCCGGGAAGAGTGCTTCATATAGACGGCGATCCGCTTTATTTACGAAAGTGCATGCAGTTGTATGAGCGAATTGGGGTTCCGGTATATGGCGTTCATTGTCACGAAACAGACATGCCTGATCGTGTTATCCCACTACTTGAACAGGTTCGCCCTGATATTTTAGTTGTGACTGGCCATGATGCATATTCGAAGTCAAAAGGAGCAGTCGATGATTTAAAAGCGTATCGTCACTCGAAATATTTTGTACAAACGGTGAAGCAGGCTCGAAAAAAAATTCCAAATCTCGATCAACTTGTGATTTTTGCTGGAGCGTGTCAATCTCATTTTGAATCGCTTATTCGAGCAGGTGCTAATTTTGCAAGCTCTCCTGCGCGTGTCAATATTCATGCGCTTGATCCTGTATATATCGTTTCACGCATTAGCTTTACCCCTTTTATGGATCGTGTCAACGTATGGGATGTGTTAAGAAATACATTAACGGGAGAGAAGGGTCTTGGTGGTGTCGAAACGCGAGGCGTTTTACGAACGGGAATGCCATTTCGGACGATGGACGAGAAAAAATAACATAATTCTTGTCTTTTTGCCATTGTGGTGAGAAGACAAGAATATCATTTTGTTTTTTAACACTTTTTGTACATAATTTTTTTATTATTGTCCATAATAAAAACAAAAGTATTGACATAAAATATTTTTTGTTGATATAATTCTTATTTTTTGACTTATTCAATTTCGTTTGTTATACTACTTAATAGTGAGGTGGATACGATGGGAAAAACATTGTCGGAAATTAAAAAAGTGTTGGATTCGAATCTCGGTAAAAGATTGACGTTAAAGGCGAACGGTGGGCGTCGAAAAACAATTGAGCGTTGCGGCGTGTTAGCCCAAACATATCCGTCCGTATTTGTTGTTGAACTCGATCAAGAAGAAAACGCTTTTGAACGTGTATCATATAGTTATGCAGACGTGTTAACGGAGACGGTACAGCTTACATTTTTAGATGACGAACAAGTAGCGATGAGCAGCTCACATTCATGACGGTGAAGGAGGCGACCAATATCGGTGGTCTCTTTTTTTATGTGTATGGAAAAGGCACGTATTTGTTCACTATTTTTTGTGGTAAAATGTCGATAGGAGTTTGAAGTCGGAAAAGTAGGTGAACAGTTTGAGGTTGTTAGTGAAAGCACCAGCGAAAATTAATTTATCTCTCGATGTATTACATAAGCGTCCAGACGGTTACCATGAAGTCAATATGGTGATGACGACGATTGATTTAGCTGATCGTGTGGAGTTAACGGATTTGTACAGTAATACGATTCAAATTATTTCACACAATCGCTTTGTGCCAGATGATGAACGGAATTTAGCATATCAAGCAGCCAAACTGCTAAAAGAAAAGCTAGGTGTTCACCGTGGCGTAGCGATTTCTATCACGAAGCATATTCCTGTTGCGGCAGGTCTTGCAGGTGGAAGTAGCGATGCAGCAGCAACGTTGCGTGGATTAAATAAACTTTGGGGACTAGGTTTAAGTTTAGATGAACTCGCCGAAATTGGCGCGGAGATCGGATCGGATGTTCCGTTTTGCGTATATGGGGGGACGGCGGTTGCAAGAGGACGGGGAGAAAAAATTGAGCATATTCCGGCCCCGCCGCCATGTTGGGTCATTTTAGCTAAGCCCACAATCGGGGTATCAACAGCGGATGTATACAAAAATTTACAATTACAATCCGTTCATCATCCAGATGTAAATGGCATGGTTGAGGCTATTAAAGAGAAAAATTATGAAAAAATTTGTGCGCTCGCTGGGAACGTATTAGAAAGTGTCACATTAAACATGCATCCTGAAGTGGCGCAAATTAAAGAACAAATGAAACGTTTTGGCGCAGATGTATCATTAATGAGCGGAAGTGGACCGACTGTGTTTGGTCTTGTGCAACACGATTCACGTTTACAACGTGTATATAACGGCCTGCGCGGTTTTTGTGAACATGTATATGCTGTTCGATTAATTGGAGAAAGGCATGAACAATAAGGAGGTTATCACATGAAATTAAGGCGGAGTAGTCGGCTTGTAGATATGACGCATTATTTGCTTTACCATCCACATCAGCTCGTCCCGCTTACTTTTTTTGCGGAACGATACGGATCAGCGAAATCGTCAATTAGCGAAGATTTAGCTATTATTAAGCAAACGTTTGAACAACAAGGAATCGGTTTGTTGCGTACGCTTCCTGGAGCGGCTGGGGGAGTGCAATATGTCCCGAAAATGTCGGAAGCGGAAGCAAAACAGTTTATTCAGCAATTATGTACAAGCCTAGCAGACCCTGAGCGATTATTACCAGGGGGATATTTGTACATGACGGATTTGCTCGGTGATACGCGCATCGTCAACCAAATTGGGCGTCTATATGCTTCTGCGTTTGCACATGAGCATATTGATTTTGTTGTGACAGTTGCGACAAAAGGGATTCCCCTAGCCTATGCTGTTGCGAGCTTTTTAAATGTACCTGTCGTCATTATTCGCCGTGACAGTAAAGTGACAGAAGGGTCAATGGTCAGTATCAACTACGTATCTGGTTCATCTAAACGTATTCAAACGATGGTGCTATCGAAGCGGAGTTTAAAAGAAGGCGCCAACGTCTTAATTGTGGATGACTTTATGAAAGCGGGCGGAACGATTAATGGCATGATTAGTTTACTTGCAGAATTTCGCGCAAATGTTGTTGGTATTGGTGTTCTTGTCGAGTCGGAAGAAGCAGAAGAACGACTCGTTGATGAATATGTTTCTCTTGTGAAACTCACATCTGTTAATGTGAAAGAAAAACAAATTACAGTAGAAGAAGGAAACTACTTTCATTTTGTCAAATAAATAAAGTGATTTTACATACAGGAGGAAGAGACATGAAAGTTGTACACACGAATCGAGCTCCACAAGCGATTGGACCATACTCCCAAGGTATTATCGTTAACAATATGTTTTACAGCTCTGGGCAAATTGCTTTAACGCCGGAAGGGGAAATGGTACAAGGAGACATTCAAGCACAAACGCATCAAGTATTCAAAAACTTACAAGCCGTACTTGAAGCGGCAGGAGC
This sequence comes from Anoxybacillus flavithermus, assembly GCF_002742685.1. GTDB lineage: Bacteria > Bacillota > Bacilli > Bacillales > Anoxybacillaceae > Anoxybacillus > Anoxybacillus flavithermus_E. Next base: position 33,178 of record NZ_PEDM01000026.1, on the reverse strand, counting down.
GTCTTTAGAAACAGTTGTGAAAACAACAGTGTTTTTAAAAGACATGAATGATTTTGCAGCGATGAATGAAGTATATGGACAATATTTTCGCGATCATAAACCAGCGCGTTCCGCTGTTGAAGTTGCCCGCTTACCAAAAGATGCTTTAATTGAAATTGAAGTCGTTGCGCTTGTCAAACAATCGTAAAAAAAATTTTTTTATGTTAGCAGGAAAATAAAAAACGACGTGGAATAAATTCACTTAAGTTCTTATATAGGGAAAAGGTGGTGAACAGAATGGAAGTGACTGACGTGAGATTACGCCGCGTGAATACCGAAGGACGTATGAGAGCGATTGCCTCAATTACGTTGGATCATGAATTTGTCGTTCATGATATCCGTGTGATTGAAGGCAATAACGGCTTGTTTGTCGCTATGCCAAGCAAGCGTACTCCTGACGGGGAATTCCGTGACATCGCTCATCCAATTAACTCAACAACCCGCGGGAAAATCCAAGAGGCTGTTTTAGCCGAGTATCACCGTGCTGGTGAGTTGGAAAAAGAGCTTGAAGAAGCAGGTGCTTCGTAAATCATAACAGAGGACCCTTTCGTTAAAAAAGGGTCCTTTTCATATGAAAATAATGTTCATCCTATTAGTAAAGAACATATAGTGAAAATGATGAATTTTTTTGGTAGATGACAATGTTTCCTTGAAATACATACATAATTGATATATATTCAATATGGATAAAGAGAGGTATGGAGGCCTTACGATGAAACGATATGCGATCATTTTAGCGGCTGGACAGGGGACGCGTATGCGTTCAAAGCTTTATAAAGTGTTACACCCTGTCTGTGGGAAGCCGATGGTACAACATGTAGTGGATGCCATTTCTACGTTACATGTCGATCGATTAATTACCGTTGTTGGTTTTGGAGCAGAACGAGTCAAAGAACAACTCGGCAATCAAAGTGAGTACGTCATTCAAGAACAACAGCTTGGGACAGCACATGCTGTCATGCAAGCAGCACCTCATTTAGCTGATAAAGATGGTGTGACTCTCGTTGTTTGCGGAGATACACCACTGATCACCTCAGAAATGATGGAAGCGCTTTTACAACATCATTTACAGACGAAAGCGAAAGCAACCATTTTAACCGCCCTTGCAGAAGATCCAACTGGATATGGTCGCATTGTCCGCAATCAAGATGGACATGTCGAAAAAATTGTAGAACATAAAGATGCAACAGAAGAAGAGCGAATGATTCGTGAAATTAATACAGGAACGTATTGTTTTGATAATCGTGCGCTATTTGAAGCGCTTACGAAAGTGTCGAACGATAATGCGCAAGGGGAATATTATTTACCAGATGTCATCGAAATTTTGAAAAAACAAGGCGAAATCATTTCAGCGTACGAAACGCCAATATTTGAAGAAACGTTAGGTGTAAACGACCGCATTGCCCTTGCTCAAGCAGAAAAAATTATGCGTATGCGCATTCACCGACAACATATGGCAAATGGTGTGACAATCATTGATCCTGAGCATACGTATATAGCACCTGATGTGCACATTGGACAGGATACGATCATTTATCCTGGGACATGGATTGAAGGCTATACGGTAATTGGTGAAAATTGCATCATCGGACCGAATAGCGAAATTAAAAATAGTCGTATTGGTGACAATACATCGATTCGTCATTCTGTTGTACATGACAGCGAAGTAGGCAAAGATGTAACGATCGGTCCATTTGCCCACATTCGTCCGCTATCTAAAATTGGCGACGATGTGAGAATCGGAAACTTCGTTGAAATTAAAAAAGCGACGTTTGGAAATGGAAGTAAAGCATCGCACTTAAGCTATATCGGAGATGCTGAAGTAGGTGCTGATGTAAATATCGGTTGTGGTACGATTACGGTAAATTATGATGGGGTAAATAAATATGTGACAAAAATTGAAGATGGTGCGTTTATCGGTTGCAACTCGAACTTGATTGCCCCTGTCGTTGTAGGAAGCGGAGCGTATATAGCGGCTGGCTCAACTATTACCGATGATGTACCTAACCGCGCTTTAGCTATTGCGCGCGCTCGGCAAACAAATAAAGAAAATTATGTTGAACGTCTACAAGAAAAGAAAAAATCCTAATGGAGGTTTACTTACCCATGTCTCAGTATTTGAATTCTAATTTAAAGTTATTTTCGTTAAATTCGAATCCGATTTTAGCCCAAGAAATCGCAAAAGTCATTGGTGTTGAACTAGGAAAATGTTCCGTTTCTCGTTTTAGCGACGGAGAAATTCAAATTAACATTGAAGAAAGCATTCGGGGATGCGATGTTTATGTTATTCAATCAACAAGCGCGCCTGTAAATGAACATTTGATGGAATTGCTTATTATGATTGATGCCTTAAAGCGGGCATCTGCTAAAACAATTAACATTGTTATGCCGTACTACGGATATGCTCGTCAAGATCGCAAAGCGCGTTCTCGTGAGCCGATTACGGCGAAATTAGTTGCCAATTTATTAGAAACAGCTGGTGCTTCTCGCGTCATTACGCTTGATTTGCACGCACCGCAAATTCAAGGATTTTTTGATATTCCAATCGATCATTTAATGGGAGTTCCGATTTTAGCAGATTACTTTAAAGAAAAGCAACTTGATGATATCGTTATCGTTTCTCCAGACCATGGCGGTGTGACGCGCGCACGAAAAATGGCAGATCGTTTAAAAGCGCCGATTGCTATTATTGACAAACGTCGTCCAAAACCAAATGTAGCAGAAGTGATGAATATCATTGGGAATGTACAAGGAAAAACGACGATTTTAGTGGACGATATTATTGATACAGCTGGTACGATTACTTTAGCAGCAAATGCGTTAGCTGAGCATGGGGCAAAAGAAGTATATGCGTGTTGTACGCACCCAGTTTTATCAGGGCCAGCGATTGAGCGAATTCAAAACTCAAAAATTAAAGAGCTTGTTGTCACGAATACAATTGCGATTCCTGAAGAAAAGAAAACGGATAAAATTGTCGAGCTATCTGTTGCTCCTCTTATCGGTGAAGCAATTATTCGTGTGCATGAAGAACAATCGATTAGCGCGTTGTTCGATTAATGACGTTTAGACCTTCCTATTTTGGGGGAAGCTATGAGCGATTCTAAAGTAGGAAGGTGATTTCATTGTTACAACTTCAATTACGTTCAGATCATCGACGTTCTTATGTGAAACAAATGCGGAAACAAGGTCATATTCCGGCCGTTTTGTACGGAAAAACGACGAGTAGCCAATCGGTTTTTGTTGAAGCGGCTGAGTTTTTGAAGCAATGGCGGGCTGTTGGCGGGAGCGGTCTTTTAGATGCTAAATTAAATGACGATTATATTCGCATTATCGTTCGTGATATGCAAAAACATCCGATTCGTCATGATATTATTCATATTGACTTTTTAGCTATTGATGCAAAAACAGAAATAGCTGTTCACGTTCCTATCCATCTCATTGGTGAAGCAGCCGGTGTCAAAGATGGAGGTGTATTGCAACAGGCGATGCATCAATTATCCATTCGAGCGTTACCGTCAAACATCCCGCCATCCATTGATATCGATATAACTAATTTGCAAGTAAGCGATGTTGTTACAGTTTCACATATTCAAACAAACGGTGCTTATGAAATCAATCACGACCCGACAGAAGTGATTGCGTCGATTTTGCCACCGAAACAAGAGGAAGAAATTCATAGCGGTGAAGAACAAGAGCCGGGAAAACCAGAATCGGAAGAAGGACGGGAAACAACGCCGTGACGGACGTAGCCATCATTGGTTACGTCTTTTGCAGTATGGAGAGAAGGAGCAGAAGAAATGGCAAAACTGTTTGTTGGTTTAGGTAATCCAGGGAAAGAATACGAGCAAACAAGACATAATGTAGGGTTTATAGTGATTGACGAGCTCGCACGTCGCTGGGGGCTCACGCTTAACCAAACAAAGTTTCAAGGTATATTTGCAAGCGGCATCGTTTTAGGTGAAAAGGTTATATTATGCAAACCGCTTACATATATGAACTTATCGGGTGAATGTGTTCGACCGTTAGTGGATTATTATAATATTGATATCGATGAAATGATTGTCATTTATGACGATTTAGATTTGCCAACCGGAACGGTTCGCTTGCGTCCAAAGGGAAGCGCTGGCGGTCATAATGGCATGAAATCAATTATTCATCATTTGAAAACAGAGCAATTTAAGCGCATTCGTATCGGCATTGATCGGCCGAAAAATGGAATGAGAGTGAGTGACTACGTATTAGGGCGATGGACGGCGGAAGAAAAAATACAGATCGAACAGGCGATTCAAAAAGCTGCTGATGCGTGTGAACGATCGTTGCAAATTCCGTTTGCGCAAGTGATGAACGAATTTAACAAGTAATGAATAATTCCCGACTAAATGGTTCAAAATGTATTCGATTAAAACAACCATTTAGGAGGAGCAAGCATGGCGTTACACTATTATTGCCGACATTGTGGCGTAAAAATTGGAACAATTGATGCACTAGCGCTAGAGAGTGAGCAATTGGGCTTTCATCGACTAACAGAAGAAGAAAGATTAGATATGATTCAATATCTTCCGACAGGAGAAATTTGTGTAAAAGCAATTTGCGAAGATTGTCAAGAGGCGTTAGATCGGAATCCCGATCTTCATCAATATGAAAAATTTATTCAATGATGGGCTTTGGGGCACCCAAAGCATTTTTGTATTTATGTTTGGAGAGGAGGGAATTTTTTGCGAGGGTTACGACAATATTTTATCAATCATGCGGACATGCAATCGGTTGCAGAAGGGATTCGCAATGGATTAAAGGAGCAGCTTGTAACAGGTTTATCCGGCTCTGCTCGTTCTGTTTTCATTTCTTCTTTATATGAGAATACTGAGCGCCCTTTATGTATTGTGACGCACAATTTATTTCAAGCGCAAAAAATATATGACGATCTCATTCAATTAATTGATGAGGAAGAAGTTCTTCTTTATCCTGTCAATGAATTAATTGCAGCTGAATTAGCTGTAGCTAGTCCAGAATTACGGGCGCAACGCTTAGAGGTGTTGAACTATTGGTGTGAACGAAAAAAAGGAATTGTCATTGCTCCTATAGCTGCGCTTCGACGATTATTACCACCGAAAGATGTATGGCAACGTTATCAACTTCATTTTCGCGTCGGTGAGCAAATGGATGTAGAACATTGTTTGAAGCAATTTGTTGCAATGGGATATGAACGTGTATCTGCTGTTTCGACTCCCGGGGAATTTAGCGTTCGAGGAGGCATTATTGATATTTATCCGCTTACAGCCGATCTTCCTTATCGTATTGAGCTATTTGATGTGGAGATCGAGTCGATTCGAACGTTCTCCATTGACGATCAACGTTCAATAGCTGAGATAAACGAGGTGTTAATCGGACCGGCAACTGAATTGATCGTTGAACAACAAAATATAGACGAAGCGATTCAGCGGTTAGAGGCGAAATTTCATAATACGCTGCAACATATTCATGATGAAAAAACGAAAAATCGTTTATTTGAACATGTGTCATTTGAATTAGAGCAGTTGAAAAACGGGAAATCAATCGAAGAAATGTATAAATATTTCTCACTCTTCTATCCTTCAGCTGCAAGTTTGCTAGATTATATTCCAGAGCACGGTGTTGTTGTCATTGATGAAATGAGTCGCATTCAAGAAGTAGCAGAAAAATTAGAGCAAGAAGAGGCAGAATGGTATACGAATTTATTAGAAGAAGGAAAAATTGTGCAGAGTATCTCGATTTCTCATTCGTTCTCAGAAGTATTGCAAAAGCGGTTGAGATCAACGATTTACTTATCTTTATTTTTACGTCATATTCCATATACACATCCTCAAAATATTGTTAATGTATCTTGTAAACAAATGCAAGTGTTTTATAGTCAAATGCAGTTGTTAAAGGGAGAAATTGAGCGGTGGCAAAAAGGGAATTATGCTGTCGTTTTGTTAGCAGGAAATGAAGAGCGAGCGAAAAAACTGAAACAAACGTTAGAAGATTATGAGATTGATGCTGTCCAAATCGGGAAAGATGATGCATTATTGCACGGTAAATGTCAAATTGCTCCATCCGGGTTAGTTGCAGGTTTTGAATTGCCGATGCAAAAACTCGCTGTCATTACAGAAGAAGAGCTATTTAAAAAGCGAATGAAACGTCCTGTGCGACGCCAAAAATTGTCGAATGCGGAACGAATTAAAAGTTATACAGATTTAAAAGTTGGCGACTATGTCGTCCACGTCAATCATGGAATCGGAAAATATTTAGGAATCGAAACGCTAGAAATTAACGGCATTCATAAAGATTACATTCACATTCAATATCAAGGGAATGATACGTTATACGTTCCTGTTGATCAAATGGATCTCGTCCAAAAATATGTCGGTTCAGAAGGAAAAGAGCCGAAAATTTATAAATTAGGTGGAACAGAGTGGAAGAAAGTAAAAAAGAAAGTAGAGTCTTCTGTTCAGGATATTGCCGAGGACTTGATGAAATTATATGCAGAGCGAGAAGCGAGCAAAGGGTACGCTTTTTCACCGGATAACGAGATGCAAAGGGAATTTGAAGCGGCGTTCCCATATCAAGAGACGGAAGATCAGCTTCGTTCCATTCGTGAAATTAAACGCGATATGGAAAGCGAACGGCCGATGGATCGATTGCTATGTGGGGATGTTGGTTATGGAAAAACAGAAGTCGCATTGCGTGCTGCATTTAAAGCGATTATGGACGGAAAACAAGTCGCATTTCTCGTTCCAACGACCATTTTAGCCCAGCAACATTATGAAACGGTCCGTGAACGTTTCCAAGGATATCCGATTAACATCGGTTTATTGAGTCGTTTTCGCACGAAAAAGCAACAAACCGAAACAATCCAAGGCTTAAAAGACGGTACGATTGATATGGTGATTGGAACACATCGGCTTTTATCAAAAGACGTATCGTTTAAAGATCTAGGTTTATTAATTATTGACGAGGAGCAACGGTTCGGTGTTGCCCATAAGGAAAGAATTAAACAACTAAAAACAAATATCGATGTATTAACGTTAACCGCTACACCGATTCCGCGCACGTTACATATGTCGCTTATCGGTGTCCGCGATCTGTCCGTCATCGAAACACCTCCGGAAAATCGTTTCCCTGTACAAACGTATGTGATGGAATACAGTCCAATCATTGTGCGAGAGGCGATTGAACGCGAAATGGCGCGCGGAGGACAAGTGTTTTTTCTTTATAATCGCGTTGAAGATATTGATCGAAAGGCAGAAGAAATTTCGGCGCTCGTGCCTGATGCTCGCGTGACATATGCACACGGAAGAATGTCCGAACATGAATTAGAGGCAGTCATGCTTGCGTTTTTAGAAGGTCAGTATGATGTGTTAGTGAGCACGACGATCATCGAAACAGGTGTTGACATTCCAAATGTGAATACGTTAATCGTTTATGATGCAGATAAAATGGGGCTTTCACAACTATATCAATTGCGAGGGCGTGTGGGACGTTCTAACCGCATTGCATATGCGTATTTTACGTATCGAAAAGATAAGGTGTTAAATGAAGTAGCAGAAAAACGATTACAAGCAATTAAGGAATTTACAGAGCTTGGATCAGGATTTAAAATTGCGATGCGTGATTTGTCTATTCGTGGAGCTGGGAACTTATTAGGGGCGCAGCAACACGGGTTTATTGATTCCGTTGGTTTTGAGCTTTATTCTCAAATGTTGAAAGAAGCGATTGAGGAACGACGAGGAACGAAGCAAGAAAAACCGTTTGAAGTGGAGATTGATTTAGAAATTGATGCGTATATCCCAGAGCACTACATTACAAATGAACAACAAAAAATTGAGATGTATAAGCGATTCCGTGGACTTGATTCGTTAGAAGAACTGGAGCAATTGCGAGAAGAAATGTTGGATCGCTTCGGTGATTATCCAGACGAAGTGGCTTATTTATTCCAAATTGCCGAAATAAAAATATATGCCAAACAGCATCTCATTCAGTCCATTAAACAGACGAAGCAAGAAATTACAATTTTATTTTCACAAGAAATGACAAAGCAAATTGATGTTAGTCAATTGTTTAAGCTCGGTGAACCGTATGGCAGAAATGTTGGTTTCGGCATGGATGGAGATTGCTTCAAAATTGTCGTTCATGCAAAAGGAATGAAACCGCAACAATGGTTAATGATCATTTATGAGTTGCTAAAAGGGTTAAAATATGCTAAAAAATAATTGATTGTTTCATGTTTATTGTTTATAAATAAGTGGCAATGATGAAGATGGGGGATTTTCACTTTTAAAAAAAATCCCCCTTCATTGTGTATATAACTTCGCTTGTGACGGATACTAATCACAACAATGGTGAATTATTCAACTGCTTCACCAGTGCCATTTTTAATCACTAGATGAAAGCGAGGCATCGATAGATGAAAGCAACAGGTATTGTTCGACGAATCGATGATTTAGGACGAGTTGTAATCCCGAAAGAAATTCGCAGAACACTTCGCATCCGTGAAGGAGACCCGCTTGAAATATTTGTTGACCGCGATGGCGAGGTCATTTTGAAAAAGTATTCGCCGATTAGTGAGCTAGGTGATTTTGCAAAAGAGTACGCTGAGGCTCTTTTTGACAGTTTAGGACAACCTGTGCTCATTTGTGATCGCGATGTATTTATTGCCGTAGCAGGCGGATCGAAAAAGGAGTATTTAAATAAGAGCGTAAGTGAGCTTGTTGAAAAAGTGATGGAAGACCGTCAGTCTATTTTGCATACAGAAGAAAAAAGCGTATCATTTGCGCAAGGTCATGAAGAACATATGCAATCATACGTGATTGCGCCAATTATCGCTGGAGGAGATCCAATCGGAGCAGTCATTATTTTCTCGAAAGATAAAACGCTCGGTGAAGTAGAGCATAAAGCAGCAGAAACTGCAGCGAGTTTCCTTGCTCGGCAAATGGAACAATAAAGGTAGCATCTCGCTACCTTTTTTTGATGTATAATTATACGTAATCGGAAAAGGTGAAGTATATGGAAAAAAAAGATTGGTTGCGCGGTGCATTCGTGTTGACGGTCGCCGCCTTATTTACAAAAACATTAAGTGCTTTTTACCGAATTCCGTATCAAAATATTGCTGGTGACATCGGATTTTATATTTACCAACAAGTTTATCCTTTTTATGGTGTTTTTCTTGCTTTGTCAACGTATGGTTACCCAGTTGCGATCTCAAAGCTTATTGCTGAAAATAAACAATCAACATATAAGTTTGCTGTCGTTCGGCTTTCTTTTTATTTTTTATCATGTATGAGCATCATCATGTTTTCTATTCTTTATTTCGGGGCTTCATCGCTAGCAAAGACCATGGGGGATCACCAATTAGTTTCGCTCATTCGCGCCATTTCGTTTGTCTTTTTACTTCTCCCATTTACTTCCGTTTTTCGTGGCTATTTTCAAGGGATAGGGGAGATGGTTCCGACAGCTGTTTCACAAGTAGTAGAACAATTTGTACGGGTGTGTGCCATTTTATTTTTTTCTTCTCTTTTGCTTCATCGCGGATTTACCGTTTATGAAGCAGGCGCTGGGGCGATGGCAGGTTCACTTATGGGAAGTTTTGCTGCTCTCGCTGTACTCGCTGCATATATGTTGCGAAAACGGATGCATGTTCATACTCGGCTATGGCTTCCGATGAAAGAAAAAAGAAAAGTGCTTTTATTTTTAGCTGTTCATGGTGTAACAATTTGTTTAGCTAACATGGTTCTCGTTTTAATGCAGCTTGTTGACTCATTTACCCTTCTCCCTTTATTGCAACAAGCGGGATTGCATGAACTAGCTAAAACGGCAAAGGGAGTTTATGATCGTGGTCAACCGTTCATTCAGCTTGGGACGGTAGCAGCTACTTCTTTTTCGTTAGCGCTTGTGCCGATGTTATCAGGGGAACAAATGGAACGTAATACAATATATACGGCTGTTCGTGTGGCGTTTGTCATCGGAATGGGAGCAGTAGTTGGTTTAATTTGTATATTAAAACAAGCGAATGTGATGTTGTTTAAAGATCATGTTGGTGCAATGGAGCTGACGATTTTAGCGATTTCCATTCTTTTTACTTCTTTAACATTAACGTTTATTGCTATTTTACAAGGGCTTGGAGATGTATTTCGTCCACTTTTCGCCGTTTGTATGGGCATGATAGCAAAATGGGGGCTGAATGTCGTGCTCGTTCCTTTATGGCATACAGTAGGAGCAGCTGTAGCGACATTCATTGCATATGCTGTCATGTGTGGGATCGCCTTTTTTTATGTACAAAAGAGAATGTCTCGTCCTTTGCTTTCGTTTTCTACAATCATTCAAACGATAAAGGCTGCAGCGATGATGGCAATGGTTTTGGCTGGATATATCATATTGACAAACGAGTTGCCAGTCCATCAAGGGCGCTTATTTTCGTCTTTTCAAGCGATCATTGGCGTTTTTATTGGAGTATTTGTTTATATTATAATGATTGTTAAAAAAGAAGTTTTTGCGGAAGAAGACTTGTTAGCTTTTCCGTTTGGACGTTATTTAATAAATATAAAACAAAGAAAGGCTGGATAGTCATGGGTACAATTACAATCGTCGGTCTTGGGGCAGGAGACATAGACCAGTTGTCTTTCGGTGTGTACCGTACATTAAAACAGGCAAATCGCATCTTTTTACGAACAAAAGATCATCCTGTTGTCCCACAATTAGAGGCGGAAGGAATATACGTTCAATCGTTTGACGACATATACAAAAAATACGATCAGTTTGAACAAGTATACGAACATATTGTTGAATATTTATGTGAAGAAGTGAAAAAAGGGGATGTTGTATACGCTGTTCCAGGACATCCACTAGTTGCTGAGCGTACAGTAAAGCTATTGCTTGAAAAAAAAGATCACATTTCTGTTCGTGTGGAAGGAGGACAAAGTTTTCTTGATGCGTTATTTACTGCCATTGAGCTCGATCCGATTGAAGGGTTTCAATTTGTTGACGCTACTTCGTTTCATCTGGACGAAATTCAGTTGCGGAATCATATCATTTTTTGCCAAGTATATGACTCGTTTATTGCATCTGATGTAAAATTAGCTTTATTGGAAAAATTACCACACGATTATCCCGTTTTTATCATTTATGCGGCAGGAAGTAAGCGGCAACGCATGGAAAAAGTCCCACTATATGAGCTAGATCGGGTCATAACCGTCAGCAATTTAACGAGTGTTTATGTACCAAAAGTAGAAAATGATGAGCTGCTATATCATGATTTTACTACTTTACGACGTGTGATTTCGACGTTGCGTGGGCCTAATGGTTGCCCGTGGGACCGAAAACAGACACACCAGTCGCTGAAAAAATATTTGCTTGAAGAAGTGTATGAGCTTCTTGATGCAATTGATCAGCAAGACGATGAAAACATGATTGAAGAATTAGGTGACGTATTGTTACAAGTTATGCTTCATGCTCAAATTGGAGAAGATGAAGGAATGTTTTCGATTGATGATGTCATTCGTGCCATTACAGAAAAAATGATTCGCCGTCATCCTCATGTATTTGGAGACGTTCATGTCGAGCATGCAGAACAGGTCGTACGTAACTGGGAAGCAATCAAGCAGGCAGAAAAGGAGCATACACCTCATTCATTGCTTGACGATGTCGCCAAAGCGTTACCGGGTACGCTACGCGCATATGAATATCAAAAAAGAGCCGCAAAAGTTGGGTTTGATTGGTCGGAAGTGGAGCCGATGTGGCGTAAAGTGGAAGAAGAAATAAATGAAGTACAGCAAGAAGCTAATCAAATGGATGAACAAAAACTAAAAGCAGAATTTGGAGATTTACTATTTGCGTTGATCAATGTATGTCGATATTATAAAGTCAATCCTGAAGAAGCATTAGCAATGGCGAATGAAAAGTTTTACCGTCGTTTTCAATATATCGAAGAGAAAGTGAAAGGTTTAGGAAAAGAATGGAACGAATATTCGTTGAACCAATTAGATGAAATGTGGGAAGAAGCGAAAAGGGAGGGGTTGTAATATGCGACTCGATAAGTTTTTAAAAGTTTCACGGCTCATTAAAAGAAGAACGTTAGCAAAAGAAGTCGCTGATCAAGGACGTGTTTTTATTAACGGTCAACAAGCAAAAGCGAGCTCAACCGTAAAAATAGGTGATGAAATTATGATTCAATTTGGTCAAAAACATGTGACAGTAAAAGTGGTCGAATTGCAAGAGCATGCGAAAAAAGAAGATGCGAGTGCATTATACGAAATTGTAAAAGAAGAGCGAGTGGAATAGCTTGTTCTAAACTATTCCCTCCCCTCATACACTTGTACAAACGACCGTTGTGAGGGGGAGACGTTGATGACGCAAAATATTGGAAATAAAGGGCCCGTTCAAGAACACGACATTGTCATGCGCAGTCGGCGCACGTTAGAAATTACCGGTGTAAAACAAGTAGAAAGTTTCGATAATGAAGAGTTTTTACTGGAAACGGTTATGGGCTTTTTGTCTGTGAAAGGGCAGAATTTACAAATGAAAAACTTAGATGTAGACAAAGGAATTGTCTCCATTAAAGGTAAAATTTTTGAAATCATTTATTTAGACGAACATCATACGGAGAAAGCTAAAGGATTCTTTAGCAAGTTGTTTAAATGAGTTTGCATGTGCAATTTACGACTTTGCTTGCGATGATTGGAACAGGAATCATCATCGGTGCATCTTTTGATACATACGCACATATATTCCATCGTTCTGAACGTCATCGGCTGATCGTATGGATTGCAGATATTCTTTTTTGGATCGTACAAGCGCTATATGTCTTTTACACGTTATTGCTCGTGAATAATGGGCAAATTCGCTTGTACATTTTTTTAGCTATTTTATGTGGGTACGCTGCTTACCAAGCGTTGTTTCAAAATATGTATGTTCGCTTGTTGCAACAGATCATTCGCATCGTTGTGACGTTATATCGTTTCCTTATGCGTTTATTTTATTACATCATCATATTTCCGCTCCGACTTCTTTACCGTTTTTTTGTTTTTTTATTCATCACTACTTGTCATGTTGTTTTGTCGGTTGGTAAAATTTTATATAAAGTGATCTATGGATGTGTACAATTTTTATTGCAACCATTCATATGGATCGGACGTTTCATTTGGCGAAAGACCCCACTTCGTTTTCAAGTAACGGTTGGTCGCGTTTTTCATATTGGAAAAGGGTTTTTTTTGAGAATAGCGAATATGTTTAGAAAAAAAGGGTAACGAAAGAAGGAGCGGTGAAAAACATGGGCGTCCCACAGAGAAGTAAAGTGAAAAAAATACAAACGTCGTATGTCATTCAACAAGAAAAACAAGAACATAAAAAGGCGCGACGTCGTAAAAAGAAGGTGATTCGTTTTAGCATTGTGGCAACGATGGCGTTAGCCGCTTCTTCGCTATTTTTATATACGATGATGGCACAATCTTCTGCGATCAATGAGCAACTAAAAGCGAAAGAACAGTTGGAAGAAAAGTTACGCACGTTGCAACAAGATGAAAAAAGATTGAAAGAGGAAATCAAAAAATTAAACGATGATAAATATATTGCCGAATTGGCTCGAAAACAATATTTTTTGTCGAAAGAAGGAGAAATTATTTTTATTACTCCTGAGGAGTAAGATGGGCAGAAGGCTTATTGACACTTGTTTTTTTCATTATGTATAATGAAAGAAACGATTTTTCAGATTTTAAGGAGGAGCACTTTTTTTATGTCAATTGAAGTAGGCAGCAAGTTACAGGGAAAAGTAACGGGCATTACAAAATTCGGAGCGTTTGTTGAGTTACCAGAAGGCGCGACAGGATTAGTGCACATTAGTGAAGTAGCTGACAGCTATGTAAAAGACATCAACGAACATCTTAAAGTAGGCGATGTTGTCGAAGTTCGTGTCATTAATGTTGAGAAGGATGGAAAAATTGGCTTATCGATCAAAAAGGCAAAGGAACAGGCTTCACGTCCGCGCAATAAAGGAAACGATCGCGCTTCAAAAGAAAGCTTTGAGCAGAAAATTAGCCGTTTCTTAAAAGAAAGTGAAGATCGTTTAGCATCCCTTAAACGCCATACCGAATCGAAACGAGGAGGTCGAGGTGCTCGACGTGGTTAACTTGCTGCCGAATAAGACATGAGGCAGTTTATATAAGCATCCATTTCGTAAGTGGATGCTTTTTCGTTTGGATTTTATGAAAAAACTATTGACTTTATCGGAGAAACATAGTAGAATTACAAATGTCGTTGCGTGGCGGCGTAGCTCAGCTGGCTAGAGCGTACGGTTCATACCCGTAAGGTCGGGGGTTCGATTCCCTCCGCCGCTACCAAATTGTATAAACGGCCCGTTGGTCAAGTGGTTAAGACACCGCCCTTTCACGGCGGTAACACGGGTTCGAATCCCGTACGGGTCATAAAAACACCAATTTCGTCATGAAATTGGTGTTTTTTGTTTATATAAGCCATTTTTTGTGGTATTCCGTCGAAAAATTTATGTTATTCGTCTTCTTTTTTTGACAAAATTTTGATAATTCAGTCTGTATAATATCAAGTAATAGACGGATATATGGAAAAGGGGAGAGGATGAACGTGGAGAGATTGGAACGGAAGTTAGTCAATCAAATGGCGGAAGTACCTTTAAGTGGGACAAGAACAACGATGTCGCAATGGTTTCAACGGTTTACAGTTCGTCTAAGTCATTTACTATTTCAACAAGGTTTTTTATTTCTAGTTATCGGTTTTTTACTTGGACGAGCTCTCATTTTAACAAAGATGACACCGTTTGCTTTACCTTTTTTCGCAGCAATTTATTTACTTCGACGCGATAAGTTAGGATTTGTGTTTATTGCTTTATTTGCAGGATCGTTGACCATTTCTTTTTACACTTCTTTATTTATCGTTGCTTCGATCGTGATGTTTCTTATTTTCTATCGATTGTTTTTCTGGATAGATGCTCTACCGAAAAGATTGCCTGTTGTCGTATTTTTTGCCTCTGTTTTTGCGAAAATGGGCATGATTTATGCATGGGATCATGAATGGACGCTATATGAAGGAATGATGATGTTTATTGAAGCGGGTCTCGCCTCTATTTTAACGCTCATTTTTTTGCAAAGTGTTCCGTTGTTTGATCATCAAAAGTATAAACAAACGTTAAAACCAGAAGAAGTCATTTCCTTTGTCATCCTCATTTCTTCAATGTTGACCGGAATGGTTGGTTGGTCGATTTATGACCTTTCGTTAGAACATGTTGCATCGCGCTATTTATTGTTGTTGTTTGCTTTTGTCGCTGGTGCGACTGTTGGCTCAACTGTTGGTGTCGTTACAGGACTTATTTTAAGTTTAGCGAGCGTCTCAAATTTGTATCAAATGAGCTTACTTGCGTTTGCTGGGTTGCTTGGTGGCCTCCTGAAAGAAGGGAGGAAGTTAGGTGTTTCTCTTGGTCTTGTCGTTGCAACATTGTTAATTGCTCTTTATAGTCAGGGAATAGCGGACATTGTGCCGAACATCGTAGAATCGTTATTAGCCGTTTTACTTTTTCTTATGACTCCACATTCGTTAACGAGCAAGATGGCCAAATATGTGCCAGGAACGGTTGAACATACGAATGAGCAGCAACAATATGTGCGAAAAATTCGCGATGTCACCGCTCAGCGAGTTGAGCAATTTTCTCATGTGTTTCAAGCATTATCGAAAAGTTTCTCTTCATATGGTGTGCTAACACATGAAGAAGAGGAAGAACGTGAAATTGATTATTTTTTAAGTGATGTTGCTGCTAAAACGTGTCAAACATGTTTTAAGAAAGATCAATGTTGGATGAACCACTTTGATAAAACATATGACTACATGAAGAAAATTATGCAAGAGACGAGTGAAAACGATCAAATGACGAACGCAAAGTTGCTTCGCGAATGGAATAAACATTGCGTGAAAGCAAATAAAGTTGTTCAGATCATTGAGAAAGATGTGTCGTTTTATAAAGCAAATAAAAAATTAAAGCAACAAATGAAAGAAAGTAGAAGGCTTGTGGCTGAACAGTTATTAGGTGTGTCGCAAGTAATGGAGGATTTTGCTAAAGAAATTCAAAAGGAGCGTGAAAATTATTATGTGCAGGAAGAGCAGATTTTGCACGCTCTTCAACAGTTCGGTGTCGATGTGAACGATGTAGAAATTTATAGTTTAGATAAAGGAAGTGTTGATATTGAGATGGTCATTCCGTATTGCGATGGAAGGGGAGAATGCGAAAAGCTTATCGCACCGATGCTATCTGACATTTTAGGTGAGACGATCATTGTAAAAAAAGAGGATTGTTCTGTCTATCCAAATGGCGATTGTCGTGTTGCGTTTAGTTCATCGAAAGCGTTTGTCATTGATACAGGCGTTGCATATGTTGCAAAGGGTGGGGGATTCATTTCAGGTGACAGCTATGCGATGATGGAAATTGGTGGTGGAAAATATGCGTTAGCTATTAGTGATGGAATGGGAAATGGGGAACGAGCACATTATGAGAGTAAAGAAACACTCAAACTATTACAAAAAATTTTACAATCGGGAATTGAAGAACGAATTGCGATTAAATCGATCAACTCTATTTTAGCGTTGCGGACGACAGAAGAAATTTTTTCAACGCTCGATTTAGCCATTGTTGATTTGCAAAATGCAACAACAAAATTTTTAAAAGTCGGTTCATCGCCAAGCTTTATTAAACGAGGAAGCAACGTCATGAAAATTGAGTCGAGCAATTTGCCAATAGGAATTATTACTGGGGTAGAGTTTGAAATGATCGAAGAACAATTAAAAGCGGGAGATTTGCTCATTATGATGAGTGATGGTATTTTTGACGGAGTTTCTCATATTGAGAACCATGATGTATGGATGAAACGAAAAATTAAGGAATTAAAGACAAATGATCCGCAAGAAGTATCTGAATTGCTTTTAGAAGAAGTGATCCGTGTTAATGGTGGGGAAATTGAAGATGATATGACAATCGTTGTTGCACGTATTAAGCATAATACACCGAAATGGGCGGTCATTCCGGCATATCAATATATGAAATAAAAGGTATAAAATCCCCTCTGCGCGTCGATGATGGAAGTATACTACTTTTTTTCGGAGGGGATAAACGTATGCGAAAAGGGACGTTGCGTCAAATTTTATTAATTACAGACGGTTGTTCTAATCAAGGTGAGGATCCAATTGCTATGGCGGCATTAGCAAAAGAACAAGGGATTACAGTTAATGTAATCGGTGTTCTTGACCAAGATATTATTGATGAGCAAGGATTACGTGAAATTGAAGGGATTGCTCAATCAGGCGGGGGAATTAGTCAAGTTGTATATGCTAAACAATTATCACAAACCGTGCAGATGGTAACAAGAAAAGCGATGACACAGACGTTACAGGGTGTTATTAATCAAGAGTTGAAACAAATTTTAGGATCCAAAGCTTCAATCGAGCAGCTCCCGCCAGAAAAAAGAGGGGAAGTGATGGAAGTTGTTGAAGAATTAGGCGAAACCGTTAACCTACAAGTTTTAATATTAGTAGACACAAGTGGAAGTATGAAGACAAAGTTGCAAACAGTAAAAGAAGCGTTATTAGATCTATCTATTAGTTTAAATGCTCGTTTGGGAAATAATGAATTTTCTGTTTTTGTATTTCCCGGGAAAAAGGGAGAGGTGGATCGCATTTTAGATTGGACACCGAAAATGGAGTCCATTTCAAGTGTATTTCCAAAACTAACATCTGGTGGTATTACACCAACCGGTCCAGCCATTCGCGAAGCGGTACAACAATTTCAAAAAAGACGTTCATTAAAAAGTTTATTTATCCATGACGGTGATGACGATGTATACATCGAACAATCTATGTAACATTCGAACAGGGACGGTCATAGAAGGAAAGTGGCATAAACGTCGCTATGAAATTATAAAACCGATCGGTAAAGGGGCGAATGGCGTTGTTTATTTAGCGAAAGAAGGACGGGCGTTTGTGGCGCTGAAAATAAGCAATCAAGCAATGACCATGATGTCAGAAGTAAATGTATTGAAACGATTTTCGGAGGTCCAGGGAGTTGCCCTCGGACCTTGTTTATTAGACGTAGACGATTGGCTTCATCCATATGAAAAAAAGATTTATTCATTTTATGTGATGGAATATATTGAAGGAGATGATTTGTTAACTTTTATTCAGAAGCGTGGGAAAGAATGGATAATTGTTGTTATACTACAGCTACTAGGTGATTTGCATGAATTGCATGAAAAAGGATGGGTGTTTGGTGATTTAAAGCCAGACAATTTAATTGTTTCTGGGACGGTCCCAAAAGTGCGATTAATTGATGTAGGAGGTACGACAATTCGTGGACGAGCGATTAAAGAATTTACAGAGTTTTTTGATCGTGGTTATTGGGGAATGGGGACGAGGAAGGCAGAACCATCATACGATTTATTTGCAGTAGCGATGATTATGATAAATATGTGCTATCCCAAACGATTTGAAAGAAGAGAAAATGGACGAGAGCAGCTACGTCTTATGATCTCTTCTCATCCTTATTTGAAAAAATATGAGAAAATACTATGGCGTGCACTAGATGGGAAGTATACTTGTGCTCACGAAATGAGAACGGATTTGCTGCAATGTATGCAACAGCCGTCTGTGCAGAAAGAAAAGCGAGAAGAGAGAACGGTGCGCGCAAAAGGAAAGAAAAAATTTCGTTTATTAGAGACGATGTTTTTGTTTGTTTGTCTTTTATTTATGTATGTTGTTTATTTGTATGTTCAAATTCTTTAATTTTTTTCGCATTCGTTTTGAGTGTAAGCAATAAGATATGGTACGATTGTAAAAAACGACGCTACTAAGAGGGAGAGTATGCTAGAAGTTGTGCATGAATTTATTAAAAAGCATCAATTGCTTGAGCGTGGTACAACCGTTGTTGTTGGCGTGTCAGGCGGTCCGGACTCGTTAGCACTGCTTCACTTTTTATGGACCGAAAAAGAACGTTACGATATTCAGCTTGTTGTTGCGCATGTTGATCATATGTTGCGAGGGAAACAATCAGAAGAAGATATGCATTTTGTGAAACATTTTTGCAAACAACATAGTATTATATGTGAGGCAACACAACTGAACGTTCTAGCATATATGGAGCGAACTGGAAAGGGTGTGCAAGAGGCAGCACGTGACTGTCGCTATGCTTTCTTTGAGCAGGTGATGTCGAAACATCATGCGCATTACGTTGCTTTAGGTCATCACGGTGATGATCAAATAGAAACAGTACTTATGCGGCTAGTACGTGGAAGTACAACGAAAGGCTATGCAGGCATACCGGTAAAGCGACCATTCAGTAATGGATACATTATTCGTCCTTTTTTATGTATTGATCGACCGCAAATCGAACAATATTGTCAAAACAACGGATTACATCCTCGACAAGACCCGAGCAACGAAAAGGATAATTACACACGCAACCGTTTCCGTCATTTCGTTTTGCCTTTTTTAAAACAGGAAAACATTCGCGTCCATGAACATATTCAACAGTTTAGTGAGATGATGAGTGAAGATGAAGCGTTTTTAGAGCAGTTGACAAAAGAAAAGTTGAAACATGTTGCCGATCAAAAAGAAGGATATGTCTGTATCGATATCCTTTCGTTTATGAGCATGCCAAAACCTTTACAAAGACGAGGGATTAAACTAATATTAAACTATCTTTATGGGGATGTCTCAACGAAATTGTCTTCTATACATATAAATCAAGCGTTACAATTTTTAAAACGGCAACATCCTTCAGGTATGCTTCATTTTCCAAACGGATTAAAAGTGATTCGTCAATATGAGGTGTGTATATTTACATTTCAACAGGAACAGACGAATGAATATGAGTTTCTTTTCCATGTTCCTGATACGCTCGTATTACCAAATGGATGTCAACTTATCAGTCAGTTTGTTGATCACTATCCTTTCATTGAAGACGATGATTATGTAGTGATTGATGTTGATCACCTAGCTTTGCCGCTTCGGGTGCGAACGAGAAAGCACGGAGATCGCATGAAAGTAAAAGGAATGGAGCATACAAAAAAAGTATCCCGTATTTTTATCGATGAAAAAGTTCCAGCCAGCAAGCGGGCACAATGGCCAATCGTCGAAGATGCAAACGGAAACATTATATGGATTCCTGGTGTAAAAAAATCCGCTTATACAGCAACAAATATTACAAAAAATCGCTATATTGTATTACACTATAAAAAGCAATGAATGATGGTAGGAGGAAAGAATATGGGTATGCATCAAGATATGGAAAAAATTTTAATTACGGAAGAACAAATTCAACAAAAAGTAAAAGAACTAGGAGCATTATTGACGAAAGAATATGAAGGGCGCTTTCCGCTTGCGGTTGGCGTACTAAAGGGTGCGATGCCGTTTATGGCAGATTTAATTAAGCATATAGATACATATTTAGAAATTGATTTTATGGATGTATCGAGCTATGGAAATGCAACGGTCTCATCAGGAGAAGTCAAAATTTTGAAAGATTTAAACACATCGGTTGAGGGTCGCGATGTGCTCATTATTGAAGATATTATTGATAGCGGGTTAACGCTAAGCTATTTAGCAGATTTATTCCGTTATCGCAAAGCAAAATCGATTAAAATTGTGACTTTGCTTGATAAACCGTCTGGTCGAAAAGCAAATATTGAAGCTGATTATGTCGGTTTTATCGTTCCAGATGAATTCGTTGTCGGTTATGGGTTAGACTATTGTGAGAAATACCGAAATCTTCCGTACATCGGTGTGTTAAAACCAGAAGTATACAGCAAATAATTTTTTCATGCACATCGTTTGTTTTGGAACGTTTTTCTATGATACTATTGACTATAGCGTGTTTTAAGTGTGGGAGGAGGTAGGAGATGAACCGCATTTTCCGTAATACAATCTTTTACTTACTTATTTTTCTTGTCGTCATTGGTGTTGTAAGCTTTTTAAATGGCGGCAATCAACGGGCGGAGCGGATGACGTACGATGCGTTCATTACCCATTTAGAAAATGGAGATGTAAAGTATGTCTCATTGAAGCCAGAGCGAGGCGTTTATGAAATTCGCGGACAACTCAAAACGTACGCAGAAGGGCAGTTTTTCACAACTTACGTAGCGAACAGTCCACAAATTCTTCAACGAATTGATGAGGCTGCGGAAAAGGCGAAAGTGGAAGTGTTGCCTGCGGATGAAACGAGCGGATGGGTGACGTTTTTTACGTCCATTATTCCGTTTATCATCATTTTTATTTTGTTTTTCTTTTTACTAAACCAAGCACAAGGCGGCGGCAGTCGGGTCATGAATTTTGGCAAAAGCCGTGCGAAACTGTATAACGAAGATAAGAAGCGGGTTCGCTTTAAAGACGTTGCCGGTGCGGATGAAGAAAAGCAAGAACTTGTTGAAATTGTTGAGTTTTTAAAAGATCCTCGTAAGTTTGTTGAACTCGGGGCTCGCATTCCAAAAGGTGTTCTTCTCGTCGGACCACCTGGAACAGGAAAAACGTTACTAGCGAGGGCGGTTGCTGGGGAAGCTGGTGTTCCATTTTTCTCTATTAGCGGTTCCGATTTCGTTGAAATGTTTGTCGGTGTTGGTGCTTCACGCGTACGTGATTTATTTGAAACAGCGAAGAAAAACGCTCCTTGTATCATTTTCATTGACGAGATTGATGCGGTCGGACGTCAACGTGGCGCTGGTTTAGGTGGAGGCCATGATGAACGGGAGCAAACATTAAACCAATTGCTCGTTGAAATGGATGGATTTAGCGGAAACGAAGGAATTATCATTATCGCTGCGACAAACCGTCCTGACATTTTAGACCCAGCCCTTTTACGTCCAGGTCGTTTTGACAGACAAATTACGGTTGACCGCCCAGATGTGAAAGGTCGTGAAGCTGTTCTTCGCGTGCATGCACGCAACAAGCCACTTGATGAATCTGTTGACTTAAAAGCGATTGCGATGCGTACACCTGGTTTTTCAGGTGCAGATTTAGAAAACTTATTAAATGAGGCTGCGCTTGTTGCTGCTCGGCGCAACAAGAAAAAGATTGATATGAGCGATATTGATGAAGCAACGGATCGTGTCATTGCTGGTCCTGCTAAGAAAAGTCGCGTTATTTCTGAAAAAGAGCGAAAAATTGTCGCTTATCACGAAGCAGGTCATACTGTCATTGGTATGGTGCTTGCCGATGCGGAAATGGTTCACAAAGTAACGATTGTGCCACGTGGTCAGGCTGGTGGATATGCGGTCATGTTACCGAAAGAAGATCGTTATTTTATGACGAAACCAGAGTTGCTTGATAAAATTACAGGGCTTCTTGGCGGACGTGTGGCCGAGGAAATCGTATTTGGCGAAGTAAGTACAGGAGCGCATAATGACTTCCAGCGCGCAACAAGTATTGCTCGTCGCATGGTTACGGAGTTTGGAATGAGCGATAAGCTCGGACCAATGCAGTTTGGTCAGTCTCATGGTCAAGTGTTCTTAGGTCGTGATTTGCATAATGAGCAAAATTATAGCGACCAAATCGCATATGAAATTGACCTTGAGATGCAACGCATTATTAAAGAATGTTACGAAAAAGCGAAACGCTTACTAACGGAAAATCGCGACAAATTAGAGTTAATTGCCAATACGCTACTTGAAGTGGAAACACTTGATGCAGAGCAAATTAAGCATTTGTTCGAACATGGTACGTTACCAAATCGAAATGATAATAAACAAGAAGAAGTAAAAGTAAATATTCAAACGAAAAAAGAAGAATAAAGGTGTCTCTTTTTATAAGAGGCATCTTTTTTTACCGTCGGGTTAAGCGATTATGATATGATGAAAAAAGGAACAAATTGTGAAAAAGTGGGGATGAGTGATGATTTTTGTATTAGACGTTGGAAACACGAATACGGTATTAGGTGTGTATGATGGCGATGAGCTCAAGTTTCATTGGCGCATTGAAACGAGTCGAAGCAAAACAGAAGATGAATACGGAATGATCGTGAAAATGTTATTGCAAGATGTCGGATTGCGTTTTTCTGATATTGACGGCATTATTATTTCTTCTGTTGTTCCACCGATTATGTTTGCATTAGAGCGCATGTGTAAAAAATATTTTCATATTAAACCGCTCATTGTAGGTCCTGGCATTAAAACGGGGTTGAACATTAAGTACGACAACCCAAAAGAAGTCGGGGCGGACCGAATCGTTAATGCGGTAGCAGGCATTCATTTGTATGGCGCACCGCTCATTATTGTCGATTTCGGTACTGCGACAACGTACTGCTATATTAACGAACATAAGCAATATATGGGAGGGGCTATTGCGCCAGGGATTACGATTTCTACGGAAGCGCTTTACTCTCGAGCCGCTAAACTTCCGCGTATTGAAATAGTCCGTCCAGATGACATTATTGGAAAAAATACAGTGAGTGCGATGCAAGCAGGAATTTTATATGGATATGTTGGACAAGTGGAAGGAATTGTGTCACGAATGAAAGAAAAAAGTGCCGTTCCTCCAAAGGTCATTGCAACAGGTGGGTTAGCATCTTTAATTGCCCATGAATCGAATGTGATTGATATTGTTGATCCGTTTTTAACGCTAAAAGGATTACAATTGTTATATGAGCGAAACAAGAAAGGTGAGTGACAACGATGGCAGATTATTTAGTAAAAGCGCTAGCGTATGATGGTCAAGTGCGTGCATATGCGGTGCGCACAACAGAAACGGTACAGGAAGCGCAGCGAAGACATCAAACGTGGCCAACAGCGTCTGCAGCATTAGGTCGTGCGATGACAGCGGGTGTGATGATGGGAGCGATGTTAAAAGGAGATAGCCAAATTACAATTAAAATTGAAGGTGGCGGACCTATTGGGCACATTCTCGTTGATAGTAACGCCAAAGGACATGTTCGCGGTTACGTATCCAATCCACATGTTCATTTTGAATTGAATGCGAATGGGAAGCTCGATGTCGCTCGAGCAGTTGGGACAAATGGAACGTTAACTGTTGTAAAAGACTTAGGATTGCGTGACTATTTCACAGGACAAGTTCCGCTCGTATCTGGGGAGCTTGGTGAAGATTTTACATACTATTTCGTTTCTTCTGAACAG
Organism: Anoxybacillus flavithermus; assembly: GCF_002742685.1. GTDB lineage: Bacteria > Bacillota > Bacilli > Bacillales > Anoxybacillaceae > Anoxybacillus > Anoxybacillus flavithermus_E. Next base: position 9,005 of record NZ_PEDM01000026.1, on the reverse strand, counting down.
ACGCCATCATCAGTTGGGGTTGGTGTGCTAGTCAATCCGGATCATACGATATTGGCGGCTGGTGGTTTTATTTTGCAACTTATGCCGGGCACAGAAGAAAAAACAATTGCCGACATTGAAAAAAATTTAGCTACCATTCCACCGATCTCAAAAATGATTGAAAGTGGCTTAACACCGGAACAAATTTTATATGCATTGCTCGGTGGGGAACAAAATGTAAAAATTCTTGAAACGATGCCTGTGTCATTCGCTTGTCGTTGTTCACGTGAGCGAGTAGCAGATGCCATTGTTAGTTTAGGGGCAGAAGAAATTCAACAAATGATTGATGAAGAAGGAAAAGCCGAGGCGTCTTGTCATTTCTGTAATGAAACATATACATTCTCAGCTGAAGATCTTGAAGAATTAAAAAAGTTGGCAAAACAAAAATAAATGATTGACAATTTCGAAAATAACTGATAAATTGGTTACAAATTCTATAAAAATACTCGGGATTAGAGGTGGATGAAATGGCACGTGTAGTACAATCTATTACAGAGTTAATTGGTCAAACACCGGTAGTAAAGTTAAATCGCATCATTGATGAAAATAGTGCAGACGTGTATTTAAAGCTGGAGTTTATGAACCCAGGAAGCAGCGTGAAAGACCGCATTGCATTGGCAATGATTGAAGCAGCCGAGAAAGCAGGAAAAATTCAGCCTGGTGACACGATCATTGAACCGACAAGCGGAAATACGGGAATTGGTTTGGCAATGGTTGCTGCTGCAAAAGGATATAAAGCCATTTTCGTTATGCCTGATACGATGAGTTTAGAGCGTCGCAATTTACTTCGTGCTTATGGGGCAGAGCTTGTTTTAACGCCAGGAAGCGAAGGAATGCGTGGAGCGATTCAAAAAGCAGAACAGCTCGCACAAGAGCATGGCTATTTTATGCCCCAACAATTTAAAAACGAAGCAAACCCTGAAGTGCATCGTTTAACAACAGGAAAAGAAATCGTTGAGCAAATGGGTGATCAACTAGATGCATTTGTAGCTGGGATTGGAACGGGTGGAACCATTACAGGAGCTGGGGAAGTGTTGCGTCAAGCATATCCAAACATTAAAATTTATGCCGTTGAACCAGCCGACTCTCCTGTACTTTCTGGTGGAAAGCCGGGGCCACATAAAATCCAAGGAATTGGAGCTGGCTTTGTTCCTGATATTTTAAATACATCCATTTATGATGAAGTCGTCACTGTAAAGACAGAAGAAGCATTTGCTGCCGCACGTCTAGCTGCTCGCCAAGAAGGTATTTTAGGAGGTATTTCATCTGGTGCAGCGATTCATGTCGCGTTGCAAGTGGCGAAAAAATTAGGAAAAGGAAAGAAAGTGTTAGCAATTATTCCAAGTAACGGTGAACGTTATTTGAGCACACCACTATATCAGTTTGAAGAATAATTCGGCAAGGGCGTTCTTGCCGAATTTTTTTTCGTGATTGTTTCTATATGTTCGTTGTACAATAAGCGTATGGATTGATGAAGAGGGGGGACATCTTTGAACAAGCAAAAGCGACGAACAATGATTAAAAAGATCGCATACACACAACAAGATTGGTTTTCGCAATATAAAGCATTGTCGCGACAACAGTTGCATCATGCTTTGCTTGAAAGCGGGCGAGATGGCCGATATAGCATAGTCGGTTTACAACCGTTTGCAGTAGTTATCGGTAAAGACGACAAACTGACGGTATGGCAAAAGCATCGTACCGAGACATTTGAAGGGAATATATTGCAATCGTTAAAAAAATGGTTCAATCAATGGAAAACAGACAAGTTAGAAGAAGGACCCGATTTTCAAGGGGGGGCCATTGGCTACATCAGTTACGATTGCGCTCGTTATATTGAAAATCTTCCATCCATCGCATGTGACGATTTAAATATGCCGGATTTGTATTTTTTAATATTTGATGACGTGTTCGTATATGATCATCATGAATCTTCCCTTTATTTTATTACTCATTATGTAGAAGGAGAAGAACAACAAGCACGTGAACGTCTTGCGCGATATGAGCAACTATGGACAACGGACTTTTCGGACGTTTCCCGTCCGTTTATTCCGAACTACGAAAAAGAAGAAACAGTTTCAATGGACGAAGAGCAGTTTATGGAAGCTGTCGAAAAAGTGCGTGCGTATATTGCCCAAGGTGATGTCTTTCAAGTGAACTTGTCTGTACGACAATCGAAACGATTACTTACACACCCGTTTGCGATTTATGAAAAATTACGCACATTAAATCCATCGCCGTATATGGCTTATATGCATTTCCCAGAATTTCAAATCGTAAGCGGTTCACCCGAGCTACTTGTGAAAAAGAAAGGTGAGTATGTAAGTACGCGTCCGATTGCAGGAACGCGTTCACGTGGTAAAACGATTCAAGAAGATGAACAAATCGCTCAGTCATTATTAGCAAACGAAAAAGAGCGAGCGGAACATTTAATGCTTGTTGACCTAGAGCGGAACGATCTTGGACGTGTATGTGCATACGGAACGGTACATGTGGACGAGTTTATGGTCATTGAAAAATATTCCCATGTCATGCATCTCGTCTCTCACGTTTCTGGACGAATTGAAGAAGGTAAAGACGCATTCGATGTGATATCAGCTGTGTTTCCAGGTGGAACGATTACAGGGGCACCAAAAGTACGAACAATGGAAATTATTGAAGAACTAGAGCCAGTTCGACGTGGTGTTTACACAGGTTCCATTGGCTGGATCGGATTTAACGGCGATATGGAGTTAAACATTGCGATTCGAACGATGATTGCGAAAGATGGTCTTGCCTATGTACAGGCGGGGGCAGGAATCGTTATTGATTCTCAACCAGAACATGAATATAAAGAATGTTTAAAAAAAGCATTTGCTTTATGGAAAGCAAAAGAGTTGAGCGAAGAAGAGTATGTACAATTAAGCATGAGGTGAGCAAAATGATTTTAATGATTGATAACTATGATTCGTTTACGTATAACCTCGTTCAATATTTAGGGCAATTAGGGGAAGAATTAATCGTTAAACGAAACGATGAAGTAACGATTGCTCAAATTGAACAACTTCAACCGCATTTTTTAATGATTTCACCCGGCCCGTGCAGTCCGAACGAAGCGGGTATTAGCATGGAAGCTATTGAATATTTCGCAGGGAAAATACCGATTTTTGGTGTTTGTCTTGGTCATCAGTCGATTGCACAAGTGTTTGGTGGGGAAGTTGTGCGCGCCGAACGTTTAATGCACGGCAAAACATCATTAATTTTTCATGACGGACAAACGATCTTTACTCATATTCCTAATCCGTTTACTGCTACGCGTTATCACTCGTTAATTGTAAAAAAAGAGACGTTGCCAGATTGCTTTGAAATTTCTGCATGGACAGAAGAAGGGGAGATTATGGCTATTCGCCATAAAACATTGCCGATTGAAGGGGTTCAATTTCATCCTGAGTCGATTATGACTGAGCATGGTTTAGAAATACTTAAAAATTTTATTACATTATATAGATAAAGTGATGTCGTATGTTTGTTTATGTGAATGGACAAGTCGTAAAGAAGGAAGATGCCCTCATCTCCCCATTTGATCACGGGTTTATGTATGGACTTGGAGTGTTTGAAACGTTTCGTGTATACGATGGACATCCGTTTTTACTTGACGACCATTTAACGCGTCTTCAAAGCGGGCTTAATATGCTAAATATTTCATGTTCTATCACTCGAAATGATGTGTTGCAAATTCTTTTCCAGTTGTTAAAGGCGAACGGTTATCGCGATGCGTATGTACGCTTAAATATATCTGCTGGAATCGGAGACGTTGGACTGCAAGTAGAACCGTATACAAATCCGACAATTATTATGTATATGAAGCCGATCCCAACGTTTTCAGAAGAAAAAGTATGTAAAATATTACAAGTGAGACGAAATACACCGGAAGGCCCGATTCGTTTAAAGTCCCATCATTATTTAAACAATATTTTAGGTAAACAAGAAGTTGGGCATTACCCAAATGTAGAAGGTATTTTCCTTACAAAAGAAGGGTTTATAGCAGAAGGAATTGTGTCCAACATTTTTTGGTTAAAAGACGGTATCGTGTATACTCCTTCAGTGGAAACAGGTATTTTAAACGGTATAACGCGATTGTTTGTGATCGATTTGTTGCGCTCGTGGGGTGTTCGTGTGAAAGAGGGATTTTACTCGCTACAACAACTGAAAGAAGCAGATGAAATATTTTTAACAAACTCCATTCAAGAAATCGTGTCGGTTTGTCGGTTAGATGACGATGTATATCCCGGGAAATGCGGGGAAATGACGAGCCGTCTCCAACGCGCATATGCCTCTTTTACCACACATTTATGGACAAGGTATGAAAGAAAGGATGGGTACGTTAATTGATGCATGTTATATATTGCGGAAAGCATAAGTTGGATTTGCGAAAGCAAACGGTCATTATGGGTATTTTAAATGCAACCCCCGACTCTTTTTCGGATGGGGGAAAGTATAATCATGTAGAGCAGGCGGTTGAACGTGCAAAGCAACTTGTAGCCGAAGGAGCGCATATCATTGATATTGGGGGGGAGTCGACTCGTCCTGGAGCTGAAAAAGTATCCCTTGAAGAGGAGTTGCGTCGCGTCATTCCAATTGTAGAGGCAGTTGCTAAGGCAGTGGATGTGCCAATTTCGATTGATACGTATAAGGCGGAAGTAGCTAAACAAGCCATCGAAGCTGGAGCGACAATGATTAATGACGTTTGGGGAGCCAAGGCAGATTCCAACATGGCTCAAGTAGCTGCTGACTATGGTGTACCTATTGTATTAATGCATAATCGCCACGATCGCCATTATAAAGATCTCATTTCGAATATGATTAACGATTTAAAAGAAAGTATCCATATAGTCAAACGAGCAGGTGTGAAAGATGAGCAAATTATTATTGATCCAGGTATCGGGTTTGCTAAAACAGTGGAACATAATTTGGAAGTAATGCGTCGGCTAGATGAACTTGCGGTTCTTCGTTATCCCATTTTGTTAGGGACATCGCGAAAATCATTTATCGGGCATGTACTTGATTTGCCGGTACATGATCGATTAGAGGGAACGGGAGCGACGGTTTGCCTCGGTATTGCAAAGGGGGCTCACATCGTTCGTGTGCACGATGTTTTACCAATGGCCAGAATGGCTAAAATGATGGATGCGATGCTTGGAAAGGGGGGAGTGTATGCGCGATAAAATTTACGTTCAGCAGATGGAGTTTTATGGGTATCATGGAGTATTTCCAGAGGAAAATAAACTCGGTCAACGTTTTTATGTTGATGTCATTATTGAAACAAATTTAAAACAAGCCGGTATAACTGACGATTTAAATGAAACAGTGAACTATGCACATATATACGACATATGTCAAAATATTGTAGAAGGAAAGCCGTTTAAATTAATTGAGGCAGTGGCGGAACGCATTGCTGAGCAAGTTTTATCCGCGTATGCAACGGTGTCATCGTGCACTGTCAAAGTAACAAAGCCGAATCCGCCGATTAAAGGTCACTATGCATATGTGGCGGTTGAAATTACGAGAGGACGTTAATAAAATGGAATATATTTCTTATATTTCATTAGGTTCAAATATAGAGGATCGTTTTGATTATTTGCTCAAAGGGGTTATGGCGTTAAATGACCATACATGCATTTCCGTTTTAGCGACATCCTCAATTTATGAAACAGATCCGGTCGGATATGTCAAGCAAGCTTGTTTTTTAAATATGGTTGTAAAGGTGGCTACATCGTTATCTCCATTTGCTTTGTTGGCCGCTACGATGGACATTGAACAACAGTTTGGCCGCAAGCGAGAAGTTCATTGGGGACCGCGGACGTTAGACCTTGACATTTTGCTATATAATCATGAAAATATTGAAACAGAGCAACTTATTATTCCACATCCGCGTATGCTTGAACGGGCGTTTGTACTCATCCCGTTGTTTGAAATAGATGAATCTTTAATTATTCCATCTGTTCAACGTCCTTTACGTTCGTATGTTGAACAGTTATCGGATCAAGGAGTTCGTATATGGAAGAGTCGGGAAGCGGTGGCGGAACTGTTTATGCTTTCAAGAAAGGAGGGAGTTTAATGTTTAAAATCGGGAATGTACAAATCAATAACCCTGTTGTGCTTGCACCGATGGCGGGAGTATGTAATTCGGCTTTTCGTCTAACTGTAAAAGAGTTCGGTGCTGGACTTGTCTGTGCCGAGATGGTAAGCGACAAAGCCATTTTATTTAATAATCCAAAAACGATGGGCATGCTTTATATTGATGAACGTGAAAAGCCATTAAGCTTACAAATTTTTGGTGGAGAAAAAGAAACGCTTGTACAAGCAGCTAAATATGTAGATCAACATACAAACGCCGACATCATCGATATTAATATGGGGTGCCCCGTACCGAAAATTACAAAATGTGATGCAGGGGCAAAATGGCTATTAGATCCAAATAAAATTTACGATATGGTAGCAGCAGTCGTCGATGCGGTAGAGAAGCCAGTGACGGTAAAAATGCGAATCGGTTGGGATGAAAATCATATTTATGCTGTTGAAAATGCTCAGGCAGTAGAACGGGCAGGCGGACAAGCAGTTGCTGTTCATGGACGAACGCGCGTACAAATGTATGAAGGAAAAGCAGACTGGAACGTCATTAAACAAGTAAAAGAAGCGGTTCGTATTCCTGTTATCGGTAACGGTGATGTACAGACCCCTCAAGATGCAAAACGAATGTTAGAACAAACAGGTGTCGATGGCGTGATGATTGGGCGTGCTGCCCTCGGTAATCCATGGATGATCTATCGTACCGTTCGTTATCTAGAAACAGGCGAGCTCATCCCAGAACCGTCTGTGCGTGAAAAAATCGAAGTGTGTATTTTGCATTTGGATCGTTTAATTGCTTTAAAAAATGAATATATCGCTGTAAAAGAGATGCGTAAACACGCGGCATGGTATTTAAAAGGCATTCGTGGAAATGCCAAAGTTCGCAATGCGATAAATGAATGTCAGACACGTGATGAACTTGTAACGTTGCTTATGAATTTTGTTGAAGAAGTTGAATCAAAAGAACATCATGTTGCAATAGAATCATAAAACATACTGTCAGCAGTTTATGCTGGCAGTATTTCTTGAAAAATAAACGGTTATTGGAGTGAATTTTTATGTCGCATGAAGAATTAAATGATCAGCTATTAGTTCGTCGTGAAAAGTTACACAAGTTACGCGAAAAAGGGATCGATCCGTTTGGAAAACGATTTGAGCGCACACATCAAGCAGAAGAATTGTTTACGTTATATGGTCATCTATCAAAAGAAGAGCTTGAAGAAAAGCAAATTCATGTTTCTATCGCTGGTCGCATTATGACAAAGCGAGGAAAAGGGAAAGCGGGATTTGCACATATTCAAGATTTAACGGGACAAATTCAAATTTATGTACGTAAAGACGACGTTGGTGAAGAGCAGTATGAAATTTTTGACACATCAGATTTAGGGGATATTGTCGGTGTACAAGGAACAGTATTCAAAACAAAAGTAGGAGAATTATCTATTAAGGCGCATTCATATGAAATGCTAACAAAATCGTTGCGGCCACTCCCAGAAAAATATCATGGGCTTAAAGATATCGAGCAACGTTATCGCCAACGTTACCTCGATTTAATTATGAATCCAGAAAGTAAAAAAACATTTATTACACGCAGTTTAATCATTCAATCAATGCGTCGCTATTTAGATCAAAAAGGATATTTAGAAGTAGAGACTCCGATGATGCATTCGATTGCTGGGGGAGCCGCCGCGCGTCCATTTATTACCCATCATAACGCTTTAGATATGACGTTGTATATGCGTATTGCGATTGAGTTACACCTAAAACGTTTAATCGTTGGTGGGCTAGAGAAAGTATATGAAATCGGTCGTGTGTTCAGAAATGAGGGTATTTCAACACGTCATAATCCAGAGTTTACAATGCTTGAGCTTTACGAGGCATATGCTGATTATACAGATATTATGAAATTAACAGAGGATATGATTGCGCATATTGCTCAAGAAGTGCTTGGAACGACAAAAATTCAATATGGAGAGTATGAAGTAGATTTAACACCGTCATGGAAACGACTTCATATGGTTGATGCAATTAAAGAATATGCGGGCGTTGATTTTTGGAAGCATATGAGTGATGAGGAAGCGCGTCAATTAGCGAAAGAACACGGGGTGGAAGTAGCCCCACATATGACATTTGGTCATATCGTAAACGAGTTTTTTGAACAAAAAGTAGAAGAACATCTTATTCAACCAACATTTATTTATGGTCATCCGGTTGAAATTTCGCCTTTAGCGAAGAAAAATCCAGAAGATCCACGCTTCACAGATCGATTTGAACTATTTATCGTTGCGCGTGAACATGCAAATGCGTTCACAGAACTAAATGACCCAATCGATCAACGGGAACGATTTGAGGCGCAATTGAAAGAAAAAGAGCAAGGAAATGACGAGGCGCATGAGATGGACGAAGATTTTATTGAAGCATTAGAATATGGAATGCCTCCAACAGGCGGATTGGGAATTGGCATTGATCGTCTTGTTATGTTGTTAACGAACTCACCATCAATCCGGGATGTGTTGTTGTTCCCTCAAATGCGTCATAAATAATTTTAAAAGAAAAACTGAGTGAGGTGTTTTTCCTTACTCAGTTTTTCTTAAAAAAATAAAAAAAACATCTTGCTTAAAGATGATGAAATGTGATATATTACTAAACGTCCGTATTAAAGGTAACATGTGAAAATAAAAAATAAAAAAAGTTGTTGACAAGAAAAAAAGTAAATGTTATATTAAAAAAGTCGCTTCAAAGGCGACAAGATGTTCCTTGAAAACTGAACGAAGCGAAAAGCGTAAAGAAGCTAAGGATAACTTTTCTATGGAGAGTTTGATCCTGGCTCAGGACGAACGCTGGCGGCGTGCCTAATA
>NZ_PEDM01000025.1 GCF_002742685.1 Anoxybacillus flavithermus | reverse complement strand
AAAATACCCTTGTACCTATATATTAAAACAGCTTGTCGACTTTGTCGACAAGCTGTAGCGAGGAAGGACAAGCTTTCCTCGCTATTTTTTATCGATTGTTCGTTTTAAAAAGAGGGCAAACTGTCCACGCGTCACAACGTCGTTCGGACGATATGGGTTGTTGATCGTAATTTGATTATAAAACAACGTATTGATCGGTCCATACGCCCAATGGGAAGAAGGCACATCAAAAAACAATTGATTCGTTGTCGGTTGTTCGTACACATCAGCATACACTCTCGTCAAAATTGCTGCCATTTGGGCGCGGGTCATGTAGTCATTTGGATGTAGCTTTCCGTTATATCCCGTCAGCAGTCCATACGCCTCCGCAATCGCCATCTCTTTATACCACGGATCCGTCGGTTTTACATCTTTCGCCTTGATGACATATCCTTCAGGCAACGTCAACTTTAATTCACGAATAAGCATAAGGGCAGCATGACGGCGAAGGAGCCGTTCGTTTGGACGAAATGTTCCATCTGGAAATCCCGAAATAATCGCTCGTTCCGATAATAATTTTGCTGCTTCTTGTAACTCCTCCCCGACGACATCTGGAAAAATCGGGGGAGTAGAAAGATGCGTATCGATCGCCCCATAAGATACACGCAACGTCGCTGAACCGCGGTTAAATCCTTTTGTTGTCGGCTGAACGACACGGAATAATGCCGTATCGACAAACGTTGCTCGAAACAGCCATGATACTTGACTACTTAGTTTCATCCCATCGTATACCGTCTCATTGACTCCTTTTGGCACACTTCCGATATAAATGGAGGCGTAGCGCCCTTCTCCATCTTGTGCGTTTACGTATGCGGTTGCATCGGCATATGTGTAAAGCTTTAGCGCATACACGTTATTTTTCACCGTATAATTTGTCAGCAGTAGTGGAAGCGTAGACGTCGGTTCGTACGGAGCCCCAAGCTGATTTTTCCAATACGTTTGTACAGTCGGAAGTTCAAACGGTGTCGGCAAATGAACGTTCATTTGCATATGTCCTTTTAATGCGCTTGGCGAACCGAATAATTGCACGTAATCTTCGGCGAGTATTTCAGGCATATGCCATTCGTATGCCCCACTCCCGTCCGCGTGAACAGACGGATAGCGAAACAATTCGCGCGCCGCCGCATACTGCGACTGCAGCCATTCGTTCGGAAGGCGCTGTTCTTTATTTAACAAGTAATAAAATGTGAAATGATGCCCATACTCATGTGCGAGCGTCGTCGCCATCTCTTCAACCGTCGTCCATTCATTGCCGCCGTACAAATAAATATACCGATTTGGCAATAAAGCAAGCTTTGGGCTCAGTTGGTATTGCGCAAAATATTGCCCGAGCACGTTTTGTCCTGCCGGGTAATCCGGGAAAATTTTTACGCTTCCTAATAAAGAAAGCTCCGCACCATGTTTATTTTTTAATAGTTCTTGTTCAAGCTGAGCAAGCTTCGCTGTATTCCAATATACGCTATAACTTTCAAACGTCACCCCGCTCGTTCCTTTATAGCGGGCAATGAGCGGATAATAATCTTCGTACGCTTGCGCCTGCGCTTTTTTCGTTAAATCAACGACATGGGCGTGGACAGGCGCGTGAAAAAAGAATAAAAAAATGAATGAAAGCCAAATGAAGCGCATGCGTTGCACGTCAATCACCTCGTTATCTATCAATCTACATTTATGTTAACACGTCAAACGCGACGATGGAAAAGAAAAATAAGGAAGGCTGCCTGTACGCATAGGCAGCCTTTGTATTTATATTTATTTCTTCGTTATAGAGAGCGTATATAGGTTAGCATTTGGCCGAGCAAGCGATTCTTCAACGACGACATAGTACGTTCCTTTTTTCAACGAAAGCGTGCCGATTTCCGCATCGCCGTCGCCGTAATGGTCGTACGTTTGAATGAGGCGTCCTTGCGCATCGAAAATGGACATGACCCCATCCATCGTGCCCGATACATCGAGCTTGAATGTAAATGTGCCGTCTTTTTCAACGACAAATTTGTAATAATCTTTATCGCCGTAGTCAACGACGTTCATGTAGCCACGTGCTTCATACACATTTCCTTTTTTATTGAAAGAAAGCGGTTTTGATGGCACATTGTTTTTCACAACAGATGACGCATCTTCGTCTTTTTTATTGAGCGATTGAATGCCAAATTTATACGACTGAAGCGATAGCCCATTCCACATAAGCGAGTTGACGACGAAGAAGTATCCGACATTTTTCTTCGCTTGGAACGAACCGTTTACCTCATATAAAGGGCTCCAGCCATTCGGGAAAAACATGACAGCTTTGTTGTATTCGTCTTCATCGATCGCCATATTGCCGTTCGTATCTTCAACAACGGATACGATTGGAATTAATGAGCCGCGCAATTGTTTTGGCAGCGATTCGTTCGGTTTGCTTGGCTGTGCAAAAAGCGTCAACAGTTCGTTCGCTTTCCGATGTTTATAGTAGTAATAATCGACATCGTTCGGAAGGACAAAGTTTCCTGTTTTCGTTTCATTCACATTCACAACTGTCGCTTGAAGCGGTTCGTTATTTTTTTCGTTAACATCTTTCGGTGCATCGACGAGCTTTTTCGATGTGATGACATACGGATTGCTGACTGGTTGATAATAATCGTTTTGCACCGACATGTAGTACGTTTTTCCTTCTTCAAGAATTAACGTCCAGTCAGATTGTTTTTTCCCTGTCATCCAATCGAACGGGTAGAACGAGTTGACTGGCACAAAATCGTCTTTTTTCTCATCGTATTCAAACAACAGCGCTGACGGCGTCATATCGTCCGGTGTCGCAAATGAAAACTGATATATAGCGGTGTGCGGAACAGTGAAACGATAAAAGTCTTGATCGCCACTAAATTGGATAAACGCTTCGATGCGGTCGCCAATGTTGTAGACGCGCGCATTTTCTTTAATTTGTGCGATTTGCTCTTTTTCAAAATAGCTCCAACTTCCATCATCACCGATAATGATCATATCGTTTGGCTTGCGCATTTGTTCTTTTATTTTTTCTGTTTGTTCAACAGCGCCACCGCTCGATGGCATCGGTTCACGCGCCGGGAAGTTATCTTCATCTTGCGGCAATGTAATCGCTTCAGCGCTCAGCTGATATGGAATTGCCGAGCCAGCGACTTCTTTCACTTGATTGTTTGTCATTCCATAATCAAGCAACATTGGATAAAATGCTCCCATTGGTTCACTTGAAACTTCAAGCGCGTATTGTACGTTCGGCTGCGCTTCAAACGTCACCGTCTCTCCTTTACCGACGCCGTTGTTGTTGCCTGACGCGATTGGAAACGGAATTTCCTTATATTTTGCGTTTGGATCGACTGGACGATATAGTTCTTCTGCTAAATAAACGTTTAATGACGAATCAATGCCCGGAACCGGCGACAATTGAAACTTCACGATCGTTGGCTCAGCGACAGTAAACAAGAAATAGTCGCGGTCGCCTTCTTTCGCATCTTTTTCTGGCACAAACGTTAAGTTTTCTGCAACAAACGGCAATTGTTCAATCGTTGCTGGATTTTCTTTCGTCAAGCCATCGTCGGCAAGCTCTGTAAACGACTGTACAGCTAATGTATATGTTGACTTTCCTTGCAAGTTGTAGTTGCCATTTGCATCTGTAACGCCGATCGCAAGCACGCCAGATTGCTTGGCGGTAAATAGTTTTGCTTCCATCTCCCCTGCACGACCGTCATTGACTTGAATCGGTTTTTCAGACGTCGTTTTTCCTTCTGGGTAGAAACGGAAGACGAGCTTATAGTCGTATGATTGTGCTCCTTCAAGTAGCGCTTGCACGCTTTCACCTTGTTGAACGTTTACTTTCACCCAATGCACTTCTTCTGGTTTTGTTAACGAACCTATTTTCACGTACGGTTCTTTCGCATCAATGACTGGCGCTTTCGCTAAAATCGTTTCATCGTTCCATTTTTCTTTTTGCGGCACGTTTTTGATATTATATTGTAGCGCCGCAACTGGATTGACTAAACCGTTGCCGTACGTTAAATCGTACCCTTTTTCCCCTAAATCCGTTGCCGTACGTTCTAAAATCCATTCCACTTGATACGGTTTCAAATTCGGATATTTCGATAAAAGAAGCGACGCGATTCCAGCGACAACTGGTGATGCCATCGACGTTCCACTTAACTCCGCAAACGAAGACCCTTTCGTATAGTCATAAATTGGGCTGTATACATCAACCCCCGGTGCCACAATGTCCACAGACGGACCGTAGTTTGAAAACTCCGCAAGTTTATTTTTGCTGTCGGTCGCCCCAACGCTAATAACCCCTTCGTATGAAGCTGGGATGGAATACATATCGGTCGCTTCGTTTCCTGCCGCCGCAACAACAGTAATCCCTGCGTCAATCGCTTTTTGAACGGCTTCTTCTAAAATTGGCGAGCTAAAATAGCCACCGAGGCTCATATTAATGACTTTTGCCCCTTTTTCAATCGCATATAAAATACCTTGGGCGATCGTATAGTCGCTTGCCCCCCAACCGCCACCGAATACGTCAATTGGTAAAATTTTAACGTTCGGATTGACGCCATGTGCACCAATGCCGTTGTTTGCATTTGCTCCGATAATGCCAGCAACGTGCGTGCCGTGCACGTCTTTAATTGGTGCACCTGCTGGGTTAATCGCATTGTAAGCAGGGAGAACGCGCCCTTTTAACTCAGGGTGTTTTGTATCCATTCCTGTGTCGATAACAGCAACAGTGACACTAGACTTCCCAGCAAGTTTTAACGCCTTATCCATATTTAAAAGCGATAATAAATACATATGATCTGCTTTCGGATCAGCGAAACCGAGCCGTTTGTATGTAAAACTTGGTGTTACACGTTTGACAGCTTTTAATTTTGCGTAATTTTTTATCACTTGCTGCATATCTTTTCCTTTTTGCACAGTGACGACGTCATAGCCCAATTGCGGAAATGATTGCTTCAATGTCGCTCCTAAACTGCGATGCACGGCAGCTGGAATGACCTCATTGTACTTCACGATCAATGTATCGGTGCTCACTTGATTTTGCGCCTCTTCAAACCGTTTGTAAGCAAGAGAGGCTTGCCCTTTTGTCACTTGTTTTTTCCATTGGGCAATCGGCGGTTCCGTCGACGCTTGGGCGACCGTCGGCACGATGAGCGCGGAAGCTAAACTAACGGATAATGCGGTCTTCTTCCATTTTTTCATAAAAATCCTCCTTAAAAAGAATGTAACATATGTATTCGCCATAGAAGACAAATACACCTACTATAACGAAAAAAAGACAAAAAAGTTTCATATTTTGATAATTTTTTCTAACAATCTTACAATATCACCCAAGCACAAAAAAGTAAAGAAATATTTTCCGAGGTCGTGAAACATTTTGGGAACAATGGTATACTGTACGTTGAAACGATTTGATTTACAACGAAGGAGAAGGTTCCCGATGTTATCTTACATAAAAAAACTCGTAAACAGCGATGAACGGAAATTAAAAAACTATTATAAAACCATTGCACGCATTAATGAGCTTGAGCCGACATTTGAAGCGTTGACAGATGACGAATTGCGTGCGAAAACAAATGAGTTTAAACAACGACTCGCGCAAGGCGAAACGGTATTCGATGTGCAAATTGAAGCTTTTGCGACCGTTCGAGAAGCGTCAAAACGTGTGCTCGGCATGCGTCATTTTGACGTTCAGCTCATCGGTGGACTTGTGCTTGCGGAAGGAAATATTGCAGAGATGGCGACAGGCGAAGGAAAAACGCTCGTCGCTTCCGCCCCAAGTTATTTGCGTGCCCTTGAAGGAAAAGGGGTGCACGTCATTACCGTTAACGATTATTTAGCAAAACGCGACCGTGATTTAATTGGAAAAATTCATGAATTTTTAGGGCTAACCGTCGGCTTAAATTTGCCGCAAATGTCACTAGAGGAGAAAAAAGTGGCATATCAAGCCGATATTACGTACGGCGTCGGCAACGAGTTTGGCTTTGACTATTTGCGCGATCATATGGCTTACAGCGTTGCTGATCGTGTCCAACGCCCGTTTCATTATGCGATTATTGATGAAGTCGATAGCGTATTAATTGACGAAGCGAAAACCCCTCTTATTATCGCTGGTAAGACAGGCGTAAGCTCAGAGCTAAGTTACTTATGTGCTCGTATTGTAAAACATTTCGTTCGCAACGAAGATTACGAATACGACGAAGAAACGAAAACAGTGAACTTAACCGAACAAGGCATTGAAAAAATTGAAAAAGGATTTGGCATTGATAACTTATATGACCTTGAACATCAAGTGTTGTACCATTACGTCATTCAAGCGTTGCGCGCATATGTGATGTTTACGCGCGATGTCGACTATATCGTGAAAGACGGGAAAGTGTTGTTAATCGACATGTTCACCGGTCGTCCAATGGAAGGGCGCAGTTTAAGCAACGGGCTTCATCAAGCAATCGAAGCAAAAGAAGGATTAGAGTTGACGGAAGAAAATAAAATTCAAGCATCGATTACGATTCAAAACTATTTCCGCCTTTATCCGATTTTATCGGGAATGACAGGAACAGCGAAAACAGAAGAAAAAGAATTTCAAACGTTGTATGGCATGGATGTCGTCCAAATCCCAACAAATCGCCCTGTCATTCGTCAAGACTTGCCCGATCGTGTCTTTGCGACAATCGATGCAAAATATAAAGCCGTCGCCAAAGAAGCGAAACGTGTTCATGCGACTGGACAACCGATGCTCATCGGCACAACATCTATTTTACAGTCGGAAAAAGTGGCGAAATATTTAGCAGAAGAAGGGTTG
Organism: Anoxybacillus flavithermus; assembly: GCF_002742685.1. Classification (GTDB taxonomy): domain Bacteria; phylum Bacillota; class Bacilli; order Bacillales; family Anoxybacillaceae; genus Anoxybacillus; species Anoxybacillus flavithermus_E. Next base: position 35,803 of record NZ_PEDM01000025.1, on the reverse strand, counting down.
CCGTTTCAATTGTTAAACGCCAAAAGCGTCGAACAAGAAGTTGAACTCATTTCACGTGCTGGTCAAAAAGGACAAATTACGATCGCGACAAATATGGCAGGACGCGGAACAGACATTATGCTCGGTGAAGGAGTGGCAGAGCTTGGCGGCTTGTACGTGTTAGGGACAGAACGACATGAAAGTCGCCGCATCGACAACCAATTAAAAGGACGAGCTGGCCGTCAAGGCGATCCGGGACGCTCGCAATTTTTCATTTCGCTTGAAGACGACATGTTCCGTCGCTTCGCAAAAGAGGAACTAGAAAAAATGAAAAAATCACTACAAGTGAACGATGAAGGCGAAGCATTAAACAAAGACGTTCATGAATTTGTGAACCGTGTTCAACGCATTTGTGAAGGAAGCAATTTCTCTGTGCGAGAATATAACTTAAAGTTGGACGATGTACTAAACGAACAGCGTCAAACGATTTATACGCTCCGTAATCGGGTTCTTGAAGCTGACAATGTGATTCCAATTGTCGTTCATATGGTGCCATCGTTTCTAGAATGGGAAGTGGCTTACACATGTCCAGAAGATGTCATTCCAGAAGAATGGGACATTGCACGTTTAGTAGAAACCGTTCAAGCAGTCACAAACGAACACATTGATGTAACTGGTATTGTCGAGCGAAACGAAGTAGAAGCGATCGTCCAACAAGCGATCACTTCATGGAAAGAGCGTGTTCATGACTTTGCATATACTGAAGAACAACAATGGGCATTAAAACGTGCTATGCTTTCACTTATCGATTTTCACTGGACAAAGCATTTAGAAGCGATGGAGTTATTAAAAGAAGGAATTGGGTTGCGCTATTACGGGCAAGAAGATCCGATGCGCCAATATGCAAAAGAAGGGTTGGAGCTCTTTACAGCTATGTATCACCGATTAGAAAAAGATGTTTCCCAACAACTTGCTCAGCTTATCTCACAATAAGAAAGGAGATGGAACAATGTTTCCATTTTTCAAAAAGAAAAAACAAGGGGAAGATAGTACGGTACAAGCCGAACAATTATTTGACGGAGCAGCTGAACAACAAGATGAAGACGTGCATACAACATTATCGATTCACCCACTCATGTCACTAACGACGGAACAAAAATATTATTTTCAATACATCAATAACGAATTGCCACCGTTGAAAAAAAATCAAGTATCACTATCGGGGATAGAATGGAAAAAGGATGGAGATCGTTACATTGTGACAGCGTTTATCCGCAACAGTTTGGATCAGCCTATTCGTTTTGACCATATGCCGTTATTGTTCATTGGACCAGACAGGAAAGTCATCGGAAGAAAAATATTCCCGATGAATGAACTTGGCGACATTCCGCCAAAAAGTAGCCGTCCATGGCAGTTTGTATTCACCACGAACGACCTATATACAGAAGACGTTCCAGAAACGGGATGGAGGCTAGCGTTTGAATTAAAAAAGCCACATCGACTAGATTTAGAAGAAAGTTGGCAGCAGCATTTAAAAGAAGAAGACAAGCAAAAACTTGAGCAACTCGTACGCTCCCTTACTCCACCGAATCAAGGTGAGGTAAACGTCATGGGATTACAAGCACTCATCAACAACGAAGGGAATTTAGTCGTCACCCTACTCATTCGTAACGGTAGTGATAAAAACATTACGTTTGAGAAAATGCCGTTAATCGTCGAAGATGCATCGGGGGATGTGATCGCACGCGGAGCATTTACGTTACAATTAGAAGTAAAAGCAAACACAAGTAAGCCGTGGACATTTATTTTTCCTAAATCACTTTTACAAAAAGACGAATTTGACTTTTCCACATGGCGCGCCTACATTCCACAGTAAAAGAAAAAGAGCTGATGTTGTCATCAGCTCTTTTTCTTTGCCTCTGGCCACCAACCGCTCTCTATCGTAAACAGAAGGAAATAGTACTACAGTTATATTTTAGCATCATTTTTTATGTTTAACAAACATATTTTTTGTTTTTTGGTATGATTTTTTTCCTCCTCTTTCATCTCTTACATGAAACTAAAATAAACAATAACGAATTTTCTGCCCAGAACGAATGGAAACTGAGCGGACTGTACATAGGATGGCTCGTTCTTCAGCAGCTGTGAGGTCGTTCATCGGTGCGGGGATGTAGCGCTTCTCGAGGTCATTCCAACGTTTGACACATACTTGTAATTTCCCTTTTCCAAACAAAAGCGTCACGACAATCATTAGTTGATCATCTATCGTTTTAAAAAATAAAAATACATCATCTTTTGTTGTACATGTAATCATGCGATAGCGAATTGGTTCCAGCGGCAACTTTTCGATCGGTGAGATAAACTGAAGTGAATCAGAAAAGTGAATCGGTTCAATTGTTCGGGACTCGTGAAAAGGAGGATACGGTTTCTCTTTAATAAGCACTTCACACGTTTTTCCCCCTCCCTTCGCTTGATGAACAATGAAATTCGAAAAATAAATATTCACTATTCATCCCCTCCTTCAAGTTTTTCCAATGTATATTTTTACATTTTATGAATATTCAATCAACTTTTTTCGACAAATATATCATCAGTTTTTGTTCCATTTTCGAACATTTTGTTTGATATACGTAAAAAAGAACGAAAAAATCCCCTTTCTTCTTCTATTGTAAAAAGAAAAAGGGAATTTGGTGGAAGATGATGTTACAACATATTGGTGAACAAATTCGACGTTTGCGAAACGCTCACGATTGGACGCAAGAGCAATTCGCACAACGATTAAACGTATCTCGTTCTAAAGTGAGCAAATGGGAAAACGGTGAGGTGCTCCCTGATTTGCAATCGGTTATCGATATGAGTAATATATTTCGTGTGAGTGTTGATTTTTTGCTCGGTAAACATCCGACAGATGAACAGCTATTACAAGAAGTGCGATTAGCATATGGCACGAATGAAATGAGCGATGAGCAGCTATCTGTGATTCGTTACATGAATGAACAGCGCGAGCTTGCGAAACGGCTATATGCATTGCAGTCGTTACCTTTACATAAGCGGAAACGGGTAGAAGAAGTGATCATAAAGATGATCGATGAAATGATTAAAGCATTGAAATAAAAAAAGGGGCGTTTTTTGCCCTTTATTCAATTCCAATTAATTTTTTTAACCGATACACATCTGCTTCTGTCTGCCATTGCTTTTGTGCGTGCAGTTCAAATTTATCATGCAGCTTGTCCACTTTTGTTTCTAATTTTCCGATACGCACATGCAGTTCTTTTACTTCCTCACGTATTTCTTGCTTGAAACTTTCCATTTCTGCACGCATCTCTTGCTTGAAGCTTTCCATCTCTGCGCGCATCTCTTGCTTGAAGCTTTCCATCTCTGCACGCATCTCTTGCTTGAAGCTTTCCATCTCTGCACGCATTTCTTGTTTGAAGCTTTTCATCTCTTGTTTTAAGCTTTCTATTTCCCCACGCATTTCACGTACTTCATAAAGCAATTCTTTCACCGCTTGTAAAACTTGGCTTTCCATTTTTCATTCACCCCTTTCTACTCATTTTACCCCTAGCATACCACTCCTACAGTAGGTGGTCAATTGAAAAAAGAGGCTAGCGGAGAGGATGCTAGCCAAATTGTGAGGGAGCAGTAAGAGGACACATTTTGGAAGGAAGTTGAGAGGAATTGCTTTTTATCACCTCCTCGGTTCATATCATACAAAAATATAAAAATGATGTAAAATTCCGATTTTTCAATTTTCAAGCCAATTTTTTTGTTTTTTTGCCGTTTTTCGGCCGTTTTTGACAAAAAAAGCGCCTAAAAATTCAATTTTCACTTTTTCTTTTCTTTTTTTGTTGCCTGTTGTTCGTATGGTATAATAGAGACAACTACTTTTGCGAGGTGGATGCGGTGAAAACATTTAAGCTCGTTGCCCTCACACTATTGCATGACCAAAAACAAGACATTCCGCTCATTGATGGGTTAATGATTAATAAGGAAGATGAAAATAAACGGTGGCTGATCGAAGCGTATGTCGAGCAAACGTATCGCGAGCTATTTACATCGTTAAAAGAAAGCGGAACGACGTTTGATGCGCTTGTAACCATTTCGCGCAAAACGAATGATCCTGCTCATGTGCGTGCGACCGTTCGCTCCGTAACAATGATGGGTGAACGAATGAGCATCTTAATGGACGCAGTGATCATCAAACGTTCGAATTTAGCTGAAGTCGTGTTAGAAGACCTAGTTCAACGCGGGCTTCACGGTGAAACGCTCCTGCAACAATTTAAAGAACAAATGCATACGAAAAGAGGCTAATTGTTTCAGCCTCTTTTTTGTTTGGCAATAATAACGTATCGGTTCGGCGCATCCCCTATCCAGCGAAACGGATAACATGTAATTAACGTTAGCGTCGGATGTGCTTTCGGGACGAACACCGTTTTGTCATCTGGCTTCACGATACGAATATGCTGAACGACATACGTCCATGTTTGATCGTTCATGCGAATGACTAACTCATCTCCTAATTGAATGTCAACGAGCTTGCGAAATACTGTATCACGATGCCCTGCTAAAATCGTATGGTTTCCTTCACCAGGAAGGTCGCTTCGTTCATCGTACGCTACACCTTTATTTAACTGTTGCAGCCCTTCATAAATAGGCATTGCTATGTTTAGTTTTGGCATAAACAGCGTACCGATGGCATCGCCTTGTTGGGCAGTGGGTTTGTCGCTTCGTTGTACCGCCTCATACGCCTTATGCCAGCCGAAGACATTCGCCCAAATGAACGATGCACTAAAAAGAAAGAGCACTATCGCAACGGCTCGCATCGTTTTCCCTTCTTCCATAACACGAAGCTTATAAAAAGTAATGCGACACCAATCAATATGTTTATTCCGTATGAAGAAGCGGTTTTTGGCATGCGCGCAACAAGCAAGCCGCTTTCTAAATCAATTGCCATCTTACCGATATGCGCGAGCTGTTCACTTGCATCAATAAGCGTACTCGAATGAATTCGCTCATACGGAATATATAAATCAGCCACCAATGTTCCGTCATCATCATACCATTCCATCACAACAGACGCAGTGGCGGTTTGAAATTGTTCAAATGAAATCGGTTTTCGTCCATGCTCGTTCACTTCATACACTTTCGCTTGCAGACGATAAAGCGACAGCCATTCGTTCCAAAGGCTAATCATCGTTTTTTGTTCTTGCGTTGTTAACGGTTTGGATGGGTCACGCAATACGAGCGTTTGCATTTGTTCATCGAGACGTTCAAGCGTTTGTTTCGCAGACGGAGGCGTCCGTTCCACTAAACGACGAATTTCATCTTCAGTTAGTCCAATTGTCGCTAAAATGTCGGTCATCGCTTGCATCGCATCGTAACGGTCGCGGTAAAACGATAAGGCATACGCTAAATCTTCAATAAACGTATACTGTTGCAGTTGTTCGCCAAATTGCCCGAGAAGCGCTTCCGCTTCTTCTTGCGTCATATCATACTGCAGCAACAACGCATCAAGCCGATCAGGCGTGATAGGAGTGCCTAATTGTTTTTTCAGTGCTTCCAACGAAGAAAAGTCGTTAATCGTCATATTCCATTTCGCTAAATAGCGCGTTAAATCGTCCATCGTCCAACCGATGTCTTGCACGTATTGTCGCAATGCTTCTTCAGAAATGACCGCTTGCACAGGTGTTGCGCATAACAAATAAATAAATAACCATAGCACGCGCATGTATTTTCCTCCCTTATGTGTGCTATGGTTATTTTGTTCGATTATTCCATTTTTATACGATTAGAAATATACTTCGTATAAGGCGCGCACCGCTTTTTCAACCGCATCAGCTTTGACGCCAAACATCATGCTTACTTCCGAAGAGCCTTGGTTAATCATTTCGATGTTGACGTTTGCGCGAGCGAAAGCGGCTGTTGCTTTAGCGGCAATACCGACGCTGCGTTCCATTCCTTCCCCGACAACCATAATAAGCGCTAAATCCCGTTCGATCGACACTTCATCGACGCGCAATTCTTTTACAATGCGGTCTAATACGCGGCGCTCCACATCGCCAGCTAATTGTTCTTCACGTAAAATGACAGACATGTTATCGATGCCTGATGGTGTATGTTCATATGAAATGCCTTCATCTTCTAAAATTTGTAGTAGGCGACGCCCAAATCCGATTTCACGGTTCATTAAATATTTGCTGACGTTAATGCTACAAAAGCCTGTATCGCTGGCAATACCTGCGACAGGACGCTCGCGATGATCTCTCGTTGCAACGATCATCGTCCCTTTCGCTTCAGGGTTGTTCGTGTTTTTGACGCATACCGGAATGCCACGGCGGTATACAGGTTCAAGCGCTTCATCGTGGAAGACGGAAAACCCAGCATACGACAATTCGCGCATTTCACGATATGTTAATTCTTTTAGCTGGCACGGATGCTCGACGATTGATGGGTTGACACAGTAAATAGAATCGACATCCGTAAAGTTTTCATACAGCTCAGCATCAACACCTGCGGCAACGATCGAACCGGTAATATCCGAACCGCCGCGTGGGAATGTAACGATATGTCCTGAACGCGAATAGCCGAAAAAGCCCGGAATGACTAAAATACCGCTTCTTTCTTTTAATTTTGCCAGTTGTTCATATGATTCAGGCAAAATTTGTGCATTGCCTGGTTCATCCGTCACGAAAATGCCAGCATCTTTCGGACTGACATAATGCGCTTCATAACCGAGCTGGCGAAGATAGTGCGCCATTAATTTGGCGTTGTTATCTTCTCCGCTTGCTTTTAACGCATCAAGTAAACGCTCGGGCTGATCGTCATACGTATCAATAATTTGTTGCAAACTTGCCGAAATGACGTCTAAAATGTCGCGCGACAAATGTAAATCGGTCACGATTTCGTCATAGCGCGCGACAACTTGAGCAAGCACCCCTTCATACAAGTCGTCTTCAATGACTTTTTTCGCTAATGTAATTAACAAATCCGTCATTTTTGTGTCGTTTTTAAAACGTTTTCCCGGCGCAGAGACGACGACAAATTTGCGCGCTTCGTCCGATGTGACGATGTTTGCTACTTTTTGAAATTGCTGTGCATTGGCAACAGAACTTCCCCCGAATTTTGCTACTTTCATATGCCATAACCCTTTCTTTCTCATTTTATTTCATTATCATAGCACATCTTTAATCTTTTTTGTCAGAAAAATTTTTCAATTCCCGTATTCCTTCTTTGCAAACGCCGTACGATAGCCACGAACATCCTGCACAAAGCACATCTAAGTCACTCGGTTCAACCGCTTGCTTCGTTCGTTCAATTAACTCAGATTTCATATATACTCGGTTTTCTTCGAGCTGTAAATGTTTGAGCACACGTCGGTCCATCGCCAACACATGAGCGTTCGATTGTTCATCTGCTTCACAGCGATCTACCCCATGATGGGGACACGTATAACACGCTTCATCAAGAGCTGCGATGACGCGAATCGGACCATCTATATAATCATTACGCATAAACGCAACGATTTCCGTCATCTTTTCTACGAATGATTCGCTATATCCCATACCTTGAAAGCCGTGTACGCATAATAAATGATGTCCTCGCAACGTTCGCATGATCGTCCTCTTTTCTTTCTGTCCTCGAAATATTATACACTACTTTTCATAGTTATGCATCATTCTTTGTTGTAAAGTAAAAATAAGCATCGCTGTTTTATACATTTTCCCTTCCAACGTTCCTTTTTGTATATCGACAATAAGTTCTTGTTTATTTTTTAAAATGACTTTCGTTTTCTTTTTTTCATACGGTTGTATCGTCTTGATGTGGGATGGTGCAATCCATATGCATCGGTCGCTGTCAGGAGAACATGTTGGAAAGAAGTAGAGCCGAAGCGCTTCACAAACGGAGATTGGAACCATTTGCCGAATGCCGAGAATATGTTTTGCTGCATGTACTTTCCCTTCATATGTACTTCCGTAGTAGCGGCAGCTTTGTTGCATAATTTCTTTCGGCGGTTGCTCTACCTTGTACGTGTTGTACAATTCATAAACAATCGTCCCAAGCCGACCGTATGAATCGTATTGTGGAACAAGCGCAGCTGTTTCTTCCATGATAATGTACTCTTCCATCCGTTCCATCCAAACTCCCCCTCACAAATATACGTTCGCCTTTATTATAATGAATTTTCATAATTTTAACAACAAAAAATCTCGGAGAATCCCCGAGATTATACAGTAAATTGCTTCCCTTTTTCCGCTAAATGTTGCGCTTTATCGCTTAATGTTTGCACATTTGCAGCAATTTCTTGAACGGCAGAAAGTAGTTGTTCGTGGGCTGCTGCCGCCGTTTGTGTTTGTCGTTCTGCTTCTTGTGCGATCGTTTCTGTCTCTTTCATCGTCAAGGCAAGCTCGTCAAATGCGCCCGTCATTACTGCTATTTTTTGAGCGACATCGTCCATTTGTACCATGACGTCACTTGTCGTTTGTTGAATGCGGTCGAACGTCTTATCTGCTTCACGCGCTAATGTCATACTTTTTTCTGATTCATGTCGCACATGTTGCATCGCCTCGACCGATTGTGCTGTATCTGTTTGTACTTCTTGTAACAATTCGCGTATTTGTTTAGCGGATAACGCTGATTGTTCCGCCAGCTTCCGTACTTCATCCGCCACGACGGCAAATCCGCGTCCGTGCTCACCTGCGCGCGCCGCTTCGATCGCTGCATTTAACGCGAGCAAATTCGTTTGATCCGCAATATTTGTAATCATCGTCGCCATTTGGGCAATGTCAGCGGAACGTTGATGCAACGCTTGAATCCATTCGCTTGATTGCGTAATGAAATCATTCATCGTTTTCATTTGTTCGATCATTTTATCCATCGCTGCCGTTCCTTTTTCCGCTTCGCTCGTCATCGCCCGCGCCGCTTCTGCTGCTTGTTGTGAGCGAGATAAAATGTAATTTGTATCCTCAACAAGCGTATGAACAGCCTCGACGTTTTGTTGCGCCCACATGCGCTGCTTGCTCGATCCGGCAGCCACTTCTTCCATCGTTGCACCGACTTGTTCCATTGCGTGTGCCGCTTCTTCTGTAATTGCCGTCAATTCTTGGGCTGATGCAGACACATCTTGCGTCAATTGTTGGTTAGCGCCAATCATCGAACGGAATGAAGCAATAAGCGATTGAAATGAGCGGGCAATGTGTGCAAATTCGTCGTTCGATGCAACGGACAATTGCACCGTTAAATCGCCGCTTGCCGCTTGCATGCTCGCTTGTTCAATTGTTGCAATTTGTTCGCGCACCGCCATATAAAAAGCGATAAATAAGTAAATGACAACCGCCACCGCAAGTGAACCCGCACCAATTGTTACCCATTTTTCAAACATGACTGCCTCATATTCATGTTGTAAATGGTTTTGGAACGCAACTAGTGAAAAGCGAGAAAGCTCATGTAATTTTTCAAACGCATCGTTCGTTTTCTCATATAGCTGAACGGACGTTAACGAAATATGATTTGTTTGTAAAAATTCACGTTGAAACAAGCTCACCATGCTTAATAAATCTGTCGAGATGACGTCGTTGTATTGTTGCACTTTTTTACGCATCGGTTCATCATCGACAAAAAGCGGCGCGGTCGAACGGCTAACGGTTTGCATCGCTGTTTCTAATACGTTCGTCCAATACGTCATTTTCGAACGTTCGATTTCGTACAATTCGCTTTTTAACGTTAGCTCTGCCGCAAACGATTGTGCTCCTCCGATCATTTCCGTAAGCAACGGAACTTGTTCAACTACAAGACGCGCTAAATAATGATTGTTCATATCGTTATCAAGCGATACGTTGGAACGATCTGCAATGTGGAGCAACATTTTTTGCAAGTCGTAAATGAGCGCATTATGACGTTTCGTCGCTTCAGATACAGTGAACGTTTTCCAATTTTCTTGTATGTCATTCATTTGTTGCAAAAGTTGTTTCCATTGCTCTTCCTCAATAAACGACGCTTGTTGTTGTTTATGAGCCGTTTGCATCATCGCCATCGATTTTTTTATCATTTTTTGTGCTTCGGCAACGTTCGCTTCATCCCCATGGCCAAGAAGAACGGTCGTCGTATATTCGCGATGTTTTTGTATGCCATACATCGCATCAATCATCGGAGCGATGTATGCGATGCCTTGTTGTTCTTTCTCAATAAACGTTTCTTTATGTATCAACAGTCGAACGTATAAGACGCTGACTGCAAACAATGTAAACATAAAAATCGTTGCTAACAACACGAACTTTTTACTAAAAGGCAAGCGATTCAGTAATTTTTTTCCTAACGTAAACACTGCCTCATCCACGCTCCTTACGAAAACAAGATGTGTGTATTGTTTTCTATTTTATCAGACGATTCGTAAAAATTATATAAAAAAAATAAAAATTAGGCCATTAGACCTAATTTTTATTTCGAAACAACGCTAGTGCTTCTTTAGCGGTTTGTTGGGCGGTTCGTTTTAGTGATGCTACAGCACGAATCATCGCTTCTTTTTGCTCTTCTCTCCCTGCCATGCATTGTTGGATATATGAAAATAGTGCTTCACCGTCCCAGCGATCATCTTCGACATGTGCAAATACAGGTTGATTCGCTTGACTAGAAAACGCGTCAATTTTCGGATCGTATGATAGCGCAATAAACGGCGTATGGCCGACCGCTGCGAAAATTAAAGCGTGCAACCGCATCCCGACAAGTAAATGCGAACTTGCAATCATCGCCATCTTTTCTTGTATGCTTGCATCGTAAGGCGCAACGAAAGCATGTTCTTTCATCATGGTCAACACGCGGCGGGACGTTTGATCATCGTGATGTCCGTGCATAGGGATGAATACGACATCAAAACCTGCTTGAACAGAGCGATCAAGCGCAACGGCTATTTTTCTTTCAAAATCTCGACCGCGCGCCCAATCACGTACTGAAACAGCGATGACAGGACGTGTAAACGATTGTGCTTCCCACCAAGCTGTCGGTGATGTCGGTGGCTCGAGTCCCATCACTGGATCAGGCACGACTGTCATCGGTTTTTTTACACCTAACATTTTCAATAACTCGGCAGATGGCTCATCGCGCACCGTTAGGCGATCAACTCGATTTAACGTCCATTTCATGAGCCATTGGTTTTGCTTTTTATTGACAGGTCCCATCCCTTGCGCATAAACGATGACTGGCTTGCCTAACCATTTCGCGACTTGCATAATTCCTGTATAGTACGGAATGCTGCGCCATCCGGTTTGATCTTGAAGCAAACTCCCACCGCCACTAATTAAACCGTCACTATGACGAAGAGCTTGAACGATGTCGCCGATTCGCCAACGGTTCACCGCATGAACGCCATATGTTTTTTCTGTAAAGGCAGGATCGTTGGAAAGCACCGTCACTTGCACATTTGGATCGTGCGCACGGAGAGCTTGAATAATCGCATATAAAATTGCTTCATCGCCAACGTTATGAAAACCGTAATATCCAGATAGTACAACGTTCATCGTATCACCTTTTTCCATACCCACTCATATACGTAAATAAGCGCGGTACCGATCAATAACCCAAGGCCAAGACTATACATCGTGCGAATGAACGAAATAAAAAGTGGGATGTGCAAATGTGTAAATGTATTGATCATAGATAGCCATCCGATCGTTCCAACGATAAGGAGAATAGCCCCCAGCTTTTTTTGCTTATTTATGACAAATAACGCAAGCAAGTACGCTGGAAAACCGAGCAAAAACTCTTTCGTGCGCGGACGTACGTACAACCATTCTTCTAACTTTTGTCTCGCAGCTAACTCAAACGCACTTGCCGTTCCTGCATTGCCAGAACGTAACACGTAGTACGCTAGTAAGGCTAGAACAAAGAAACTTAGGACAACATGTCCGATCGTAATCGGGTGTTTCCATAGCCGCTTTATAAACGGAAGAAGCGGCTCTTGAATAATCGAAGGTAAAACGAGCATAACCATCGCTACAAGCGGAACGACGTAAACGAGTTTGACACCACGAAACCCTTCACCGACATAAGCCATATACTCATTTCCGTACAACATCGTCACAATCCAACTTATTCCGACAAACGAAATCGCAATGGCACGACCATATCCCATAAAGGTACCGCGCCATCCTTCCCGAACGGAAGAAGGTTTAGCGGCATAAACGGGCGTGACAATCGCTACAAGCAAGGCTAGTGCTTTCAACGCTAAATCGATTGCTAACACCGTGCCAGCGAGCCCAAGAACGAATGCGCCTCCTGCGGCAACAAATGCAAATAGCGGTGATACGAGCGAACGAACAGCGAGAAAAACGAAAGCTGTCGCCCCAACAATAAATCCGATCGTTGCCATATTCGAGCGTTCAATTGGCGCGAACGGTTCACCTTGTCCGAGCGCGTAATGGCTTGGCATATGTTGAACGATTTGCTTCATCACTGTTACGGTTTTCTCAATATTTTGTACTGTCTCTGCAGATGTATATGGACGAATAAATAACGCGCGTATATTTCGCTCTTTAATGGCACGAATAGCGACATCGACCGCTTCATCCGGCTTCCGTTGTTCTAAATTTAGGCTATGCAAGCGAACAACACGCACAGCCATCGCTTTCGCCAATGTTGTCAATCCTTTTGCTTCATAAAACTCAGTTGACAACAAAACATATCCTGCTTCCTTCCATCTTTCCCCCCATTTTTCGACATCCGCTGGATACCCAGCCACTTCTTCTCCTGTCGGAAGCAGTTTAAATATATGTTCATTTTTTAACGTTTCTACTTGTTGAAGTACGCGTACACTCGCTTCGTTCATCTCGCGTGCATCTGGAATACGAAGCACGACCATGAAACCTTGTTCAATGAGACGAGCAATTTTCGTTTTGTCGTATCCGAGTGGAACGCGTTCAATTTTTTTCGCACTTCCTTCAATTATATAATACGTTTTTCCATTTACTTGTACGGCTCTGACATCATCACCAAATGTTTCTTGTAGCAATGAAACGATCGGCGTATCATCAAGTGGATAAACGACAAGCCCGCGCGATGGAAGATGATCGACCGTTTCATTCAATAAAACGAGTGTATGTTTCAATTCATCCATCTTTAACAGCAGGACATGTCCTGATTTTTCAAGCGAATCGAGCGTTTCTGCTTCCACGCTAACTGTTGTTAAACCTGCCTCTTTCAGTTGCTTCCATACATCTTCTTCATTTTCTTCTTGCAACCATACTTCAATTTCATCGTATGGCATAATCATTTCGTACGTTCGATTGTTCCACTCTGCTCCATGCCGGTTCACGAGTGCTGGGGCAATGAGCATAAGCGAAATGGCAATGACGAACAACAACCATTTTTTCACACGCTTCATCCCTTCTTCGTTTGATTGAACCATTGACGAAACTCTTGAATTGTCACCCCGCCGAGTGCGATGACGATTCCAACATAAAACAAACCGCCTCCGATTGTCGCTATGACTACGTAACCAAGCGAAGCCATTCTTCCCCACGTCGGGGAGATGAAAAATACACTTACTCCCATTACGAGCGAGGCAAATAAATAAATGATGGCCTTCCGATTCCAAAACGAAAGCGTCATGCGTTGGCGAATCGCAACATGGTTCGCCCATGTAATAAAAGCATATGTGACAAGCGTTGACATGCCAGCACCGACTAAGCCATACCAAGAAATGAACAACATATTTGTTCCCCATTTCACGAAACAGCCGATTAAAATAATTCCTGCGGCACGTTTTGACTGTCCAATCCCTTGTAAAATCCCTGTTCCAAGCAAGGCAAACGATGTGAATACGGAGCTTGCTAAAACGACAGCCATCGTCAAGCTTCCTTCGTTATTTGTAAATAAAGCGATATTTAACGGAACGGTTACAGCCGCTAATCCTGCCGCAATCGGCCACGATAAAAAGTGCGATAGCTCAAACGATTTTTGAATCGTTTGTTGTGCTTGTATTGTTTCCCCTTTGGCCATTTGTTTACTTAATAGAGGAATAAGCGGAAGCACGAGCGAAGATGAAAACACCGTCGCTATTTGCACAAGGGCTGTTCCGCGGCTATATAATCCGAATAAATAACTCGTTTCGCTCGCTTCTGTCCCATGCCAACGAAGAGCAAGCGGGACGGAAAGCGAATCGACTAAATTTAAAAATGGCATCGCAAGCGCACCGAGTGCAATCGGGATCGATAACGCTAAAATCGTTTTGCTCGTTTGTATCCATTGCGCGCGCGAAAGCTTCACGCGTATCGGACGATAAGGAGAGCGGGCATACAACACCCGCAAGTATACGAGACTAGCAAGCGCACCAAGCGGTGATCCGATCATAATTCCTCCAGCGATGACATCATCGGGATATGCGGCTTTAACCATATAAAAAGCAACAAGTAAAATAAAAGCGACGCGCACAAATTGCTCGAGCACTTGTGACGTGGCAGTCGGCTTCATGTCCTCAAGCCCTTGAAAAAATCCACGATATACGGCCATATATGGTGAGATAAGTAGCGTCGTCGCTACGACAATGATCGCAAATTTCGCTTCCGTACCACCTAGCGCTTTCGCAATCGATGACGAACCGCCTGCAAGAAGTGAAAAACTGAGCATCCCGAAACTAAATGCCAATATGCTTGCGGTTTGCACAAGACGTGCGACTTCATCTTCTTTTTGCTGGGCACGCGCTTCCGAAATTAATTTTGATACAGCAATCGGAATTCCAGCAACCGATAAAATTAACGCAACCATATAAAGCGGATAAACGAGACTAAAAATACCAAGTACTTTGTCTCCTGCAATGTTTTGTAATGGAATGCGAAAAATGCTGCCAAGCACTTTTGAAATGATCGTTCCGATCGTTAAAATGATCGTTCCTTTAACAAATGATCGGCTCATTTTCCGACAACCTTTTGCTTTAAAATCGTCCACGCAAAGCGCGGCAATGCCAACATACGTTTTGCTCGCGTCGGCTGCTTTACTAAGCGATACAACCATTCGAGATTTAGACGAATCCATAGTTCAGGTGCTCGCTTAACCACCCCAGCAAGCACGTCAAAGCTTCCGCCAACCCCCATCCATACACCTCGTCCTACCGTCTCTATATGTTCCGCAATCCATTGCTCTTGTTTTCCCATTCCTAATGCAACAAAAACGAAATCTGGCTGTGCTCGTTTCACTTCTTCAACAATTGTTTTGTCATTCCAATCAAAGTAACCGTTGCGTACCCCGACTACATGAACATTTGGATAGTGATTTCGAATATGCTGTGCGGCGGCTTGTACAACTTCTTCTTTTGCGCCAATCATGTATACGCGATATTCGTGTTCATTTGCAAGCTGCAAGCATCGGCATAATAAATCGTAGCCAGCGACACGCTCAGGTAAAGGTGTGCCAAGCAGTTCAGCCGCTTTGACAACTCCAATCCCATCCGCAACGACATAATCTGCTTGTCGAATCGTTGCCATATATGACGCTTCTTCTTTTGCTTTCATCACAATTTCAGGATTGGCCGTGACGATAAAGCAAGGCTTTTGTTGTTTGACGCGCTCATGAACGACGGCAACCATGTCATCCATCGTTGCGCGCACAAACGGGACTCCAAGTATATGAACCGTTTGAAACGACATACAAAACGCTCCTTCAATTCAATTGTTCGACAACATTATTAATGATATCACATGAATATGACATTGACTATTTCTTCTTCGTGATAACATTGGTAAACTAATGGTATACATATACGTAAAAGAAAGGGCTGCATACACGATGGAATGGACAAAAGACACGGTGAATCGAACAGTGATGGCACTCGTACAACAACTGACAAAAGACTGGACGAAAACGAAGGTACACTCGGAAATATTAGAAATTTTCATGAATATGCGCTTAGAAACGAAAACGGAGGACGAGTATGTTTCGTTGCTTTTAACGAACGTCGCTTTTGCGACAGAATCAAGCTTTGCATTAAACAAAATATTTGAGCTTATTTTATTAAATAAACAATTCCCACCTGCCGAAGCTGTGCAAGCTTGGCTAACAGATGCGCATGAAAAAATTCAAGAACAACTGCCAACGTTGCGTGATGTGTATCGAAAGCATTTTAGCGATGAAGAAAATATAAAACGGAAGCTTGAGCTAAGCTATTGCCCTGTCTTATTAAGCAATCGCATCAAAACGGATTTTATTTTCGCCTTCATTCACGAACAAAATCAACCGATGATGAAAGACTTTTTTGACGCCGATCCAAAAGCGGTGCTTGAAGCGTTGCATCATATTAGTGGCTTTTTTGCAAGCATGATTTTAGAAGACATTGAACTCATATAAGAAAAGCGCAAAGCGCCCGCCTATCGGCGAAGAGCGCACAAGCCCCACCGAGGAGGCTGTCGCCGCCGCAGTGTGGGGCGGAGCGACTCGAGCCGATAGGCGCTTGGAGCTAGACATCAATTCGAAATTTTATACTTTCTTATCTTTTAAAAAAGGGAGCCACACGCTCCCTTTACTCCTCTTCATCGCAATCTTCACATACTTCAAAGATGTCTTCATCGTCCCAATCGTCATCGTCCCAGTCGTCCCAAACATCATCATAGTCGTCCCATCCTTCATCTATTCCGAGCGCTTCGGCTAGTTCATCCAGATGATCTCCCAAATCTAATGCCAAATCTCCAAGCGCCATATATAAATCATCAATTCGTTTGGAAAGCGTACTTGCTGATATGCCGTACATTTCCGCCAGCTGTTTTTGCGACATCCATTCTTCTTGCAAAACGGTTTCTATAAGAAGGTAATGCAAAGCAGCCGCATACACTTCTGGCTTGCGAATGCTCGGATTTTTCATGCGACAATATTGGCGCCAGACGATACGTGCCGTATCCATCGCACTCACGTCGTCCATATTTGCTTTTTGTTCAAGAACGTTTAACACTTCTTGCTGCTTCGGCGACAACTCGTCCGTGTCAATTAATGAAATCGATAGCGACTGTTGAAAAATATATGGATATTGCTCGATCCATTGTTGACGGTCTTTGTTACATTGCTCCCAATGCTCTTGTACAAAATGTCTTACAGCGTTCGATAACACGATCGGCATGGGGAAAAATGTTGAAAAACAAGTTGTATATTGCCCATGTGGAACGAAAATGCCTGTTATCACGTGTCCCAATTCGAGATCGTAATCAATATTTTCATCTAAAAATTTGATTTGTTTCGTTTCCCCTGTGACGAGATCTGTTCCGAACGCAAACGAACCGTCCATATGATCGATTTGTACAAATGACGGGAACGCTTCTTTCCAAGATGTCAAAATAGACAGCACGGATGGGCGGACGTGATGTTTCCGAATCGTGCTTAAGTAGTAATCGAGAATCGTCATACCGCGTATATCTTTTTTAAAAAACATGACCCATGTGCTAATGAAAAACCGAAAAATCATGAGCACATCTTCATCTCGTTCTTTTTGATCTATGTATAATTTTGTATGTTGATATAAAAAAGACTCGTGTTCGAAAGCGGCATAGCGAATGAAATCGTGCATATGCTGTTCCACTTCTTGATCGATAAGTTTATGAATAGAAACGACATTGTTCCCACAACAATGTTTATACTTTTTCCCGCTTCCGCACGGACATAACGCATTTCGTGCTACTTTATTCATCGTTCTCACCTCAATCTCTTTTTCTTCATTGTATCACGCCAAACTGAAACAAGATACATCCTTTGTCTCTTTCATTTTAATCATGTACAATAATGGATAAACTACTTACAAAAAAGGAAGAGATACATGATTGGACAAATGGTTACATGGAAAGTAAAAGAACAAAAACCGTTCGGCTATATCGTCACAAACGGAAAAGAAAGCGCCTTGCTTCATGACAGTCAATATGAAGGCGAATTACACATTGGGGAAGATGTACATGTATTTTTATATCATGATCACGACGGACGCATGCGCGCGACGATGAAAAAACCGCTCATTACAACATCATCATACGGTTGGGTAGAAGTGGTCGACGTTGTGCCGCAATTAGGCGTTTTCGTTCATATTGGGATTGAAAAAGATATGTTATTATCGATTGACGACTTACCTTCGCTTCCGACGCTTTGGCCGGAAAAAGGAGATGAATTGTACTGTTCACTCCAAGTGGACAAACGGGGGAGACTGCTCGCTAAACTTGCGGATGAAGAAACGATGAAACAAATAAGCGTTCCTGCGCCACCTTCTGCGTTTAACACAAACGTGCGCGGTCGCATTTATCGTTTGATTAAAGCGGGATCGTTTCTCATTACAGACGTTGGCTATGTCGGGTTTATTCACGAATCACAAAGAAGACGAGAACCACGCCTTGGCGAACTCGTCGAAGGACGCGTCATCGCTGTAAAAGAAGACGGAACGATCAACGTATCACTACTTCCGCGAAAACAAGAAAGTTTACAAACAGATGCTGAAACGATTTACAACTATCTTGAAAGCCGTGGCGGTGCGATGCCGTATAGCGACAAAAGCGATCCAGAAGACATTCAGACTCGTTTTCATATGAGCAAAGCCGCATTTAAACGCGCGCTCGGACGATTAATGAAAGAAGAAAAAGTGTACCAACAAGACGGTTGGACATATATCAAAGGGAGAGAAAACGAATGATTCGTTTTGCAACAATCGGAACAAACTGGATTACAGAGGCGTTTATTCGCGCCGCCAAACAAGTCCCGTCATTTCATTTACAAGCAGTCTATTCTCGCCAAAAAGAAACGGCACATACTTTCGCCGAAAAAACAGGCGCCACACAAACGTTCACCAATTTACACGAGCTTGCCGCATGCGATGATATTGATGCTGTATATATCGCAAGTCCAAACGCTTTTCATGCCGAACAAGCGATGATGCTCATGAATCACGGCAAACATGTCATTTGTGAAAAGCCGCTTGCATCTAACGTCAAAGAAATAGAAGCGATGATCGAAACAGCAAGGAAAAACGATGTCGTGTTGATGGAAGCGATGAAAACAACGTGTTTACCAAACTTTCAAACCATTCAACATCATTTGCCGAAAATCGGACGCATTCGTCGTTACGTCGCAAGTTATTGCCAATATTCTTCGCGCTACGATGCGTTTAAACAAGGAACGATCGCCAACGCCTTTCACCCTGCCTTTTCAAGCGGAGCGTTAATGGATCTTGGCGTGTATTGTTTATATCCGCTCGTTGTTTTATTTGGCGAGCCGAAAGCCATTCAAGCTCATAGCGTTCGCTTGTCGTCTGGAGTGGATGGCGAAGGGAGCATTATACTCGATTACGGTGAGATGGATGCGGTTGTTATGTATTCAAAAATCGCAAACTCGTATACTCCTGCCGAAATTCAAGGGGAAGAAGGAACGATCGTCATCGATGCGATTCATACCCCAACACGCGTTCATATTCATTACCGCGACGGGCGCATCGAAGACATTACCGTTCCACAACCGTACGAACCGATGTACTATGAAGCGCTTGAATTTATGACGCTCATCGAACGAGGAGAAAAGGAATCAACAATCAATTCACACACTCGTTCACTTGCGACAATGAAAATTATGGACAAAGCAAGAAAACAAACCGGCATTGTATTTCCTGCTGATAAATAAGCGAGCGCCTATGCTCGCTTATTCGCCTTCCAAACAATCCATAACACAATCGTCGCCCCGATCATATCGATGATGACGTCAGAAAACAACGCTGTTCGATTCGGTTGAAACGATTGATGCCATTCATCGAACATAGCGCAAAAAAGCGTCAATAACC
Organism: Anoxybacillus flavithermus; assembly: GCF_002742685.1. Taxonomy (GTDB): domain Bacteria; phylum Bacillota; class Bacilli; order Bacillales; family Anoxybacillaceae; genus Anoxybacillus; species Anoxybacillus flavithermus_E. The sequence continues at coordinate 16,047 of NZ_PEDM01000025.1, read as the reverse complement.
AAGCAACACGGTATGAACCCGTCGCTTTCCACGCAAAAAACGAAAACGTTCCAAATACCGTCATATGCGCACATTTCCGAACGATAAAATTCCATGAAAATAATCCGTCGCTTACAGGACGATTCGTTTCAATTCCAAAATAATTTAACCACTGGCGTATCCATTGCGCGGTTTGCTCTCCAGTAAATAGCGGGGACTCGGTAAAATAGTAAATCAACGCACACCATGCAACGACAAGCCCCCACCACATAAAGCGATTAGTTTGTATCATTATTTAAGTCCTTTCTACCTAATAGAAATCTACAAATCATTTTACCACTTTTATCCCTGTTGTACGACTGATTTATTCCATTTGTAAACAAACGGCGATCATGCTAAAATGAGGACAAATTTAAGAGAAGGAGATGCTGTAATGTTACAGACGATGTTGCCGCAAGAGTTGATGACGAAAGCGGCTCAACGTGTCATGAAGCTGCTGCCGTACAAAAAACATAGCGATTTGATTAAACGTGCGTGGCAGTTGTATCGCACCGGGCATGTATATAACGTGACGATTGAGGACGATGTGCTGAAAGGGAAAGTGTCAGACCGAGGACATACATATGAGCCGTCTTTTCGATTAAAGCAGGCGGCGGGCTCATCATGCACTTGCACAGCCGTAGGTCTATGTCCACACAATATTGCGTTATTTTTATATGCGTACAACCAAATTGATGCCGTTGGGAATTTAATTCGAACATGGAAAGAGCCAGTGACAAAACAAAAAAAAGCAGTAAACGATGAAAAGCGAAAAGACATACAAGTAAAACAACAAACCGTTCAGCAACAGAAACCAAACGAGAAAGATGAAAGCAACGCGCCAAACAGCGCAAATATCATTGACGCGTGGTGGCAATCGTTTGAGGAGAAATATCGTCGCATTCCGCTATACAATGTAACGGAAGAAGAACATATGCGTAGGCTCGTTCAATCGTTTTTCCCAACTTTCGAGCCACCGAAGTCAAAAGCGCCGTTTTTAGATCATTTATATTATGTTCATGCTGCCTTATTTACATTTATTAAACTCATTCATATTCCGCAACAATCATGGGGCTACTTCGCGATCATGCAAGAGCGACATGTAGAACAATTTTCTTCAACCGTACAACAAGCGCTCACAAATTTAGTGAAAAAACCGCGCACAAAAGCACATGAACAACTTTTATACGCTACCATCCCGTACGTAAGAAACGTATTGTCAGGCGAATTAACGTACTTTAGCCAAATATTAGATGTATACGAAATCATATGGACAACTGTATTGACCGACGAAACATATCGTCAAGAAGAATGTAAGTGGGCGATTGAACAGTTAAACAAAAAACAAACCGTAGAAGAAAAAATTCCATTTATCGGCGCAGCTTCGTACGTATCGTTTTTGCTTGAAGACGATCATCGTGCCTATCAGCTCATTGAACCGTTTCCATACTTAGCAACGGAACATATCGTCCGTTTCATGCATATGTCATTTGCAAAAAAACAAATTCAACGTGGAGCAGAGTGGTTTCATCGCCTCGAACAAAATGTGGAGACATACTTGTATTCGCTTCATATAGGCGACCGTGAGTGGTTTGTTCAACATGTATTATCTGCCTATGTCCAATATAGTATCGCTACAAAAAACGAACAAACCGAACGATATGAACAGCTTCTTCAAAAACTGCTTCCGTACAGTTTCTATACGTACATCGACTACTTATTTGATGAACAAAAATGGAAAGAGCTCATTGAATTATATATGCTTGAAAAAGCAACTGTCGATATGATTCACCCGCTCCATTTAAAAGCAGTCGAACAAGCAGATCGTTTGCTCGTTCTTCCTTTGTATCACCAAACGATTATGCATTACATCGAACAAAAAAATCGCAGCGCATATGAACAAGCAATAAAACATTTACGAAAACTGCGGGCACATTACCGAGCATTAAAACAAATGCCCCGCTGGGAAGCGTATATCGCAAAATTAGTTGAACAAACAAAACGATTACGTGCCTTTCAAGATTTATTACGGAAAGGGAAATTCATATGATGCAACTTGAACTAAAAAGCCGCTGGCTTGATGAACAAAAACAGTTTTTCATTTATAGTGATGATGCGCACCCCGATCAATGGAAAGAGCTCGTCTTTTGTTGGCATGAAGAAACGTTTTATGGCACATTTGCCCCTGTCGAAACGATTGGAACACATATCGGCGTCCTTCTTTCGCCTTGGGAGGCGCTTACGTTTTTTGCTTATCCATCGTCCAATCGATTGATTCATATCATATGGGACGAACAAAGCAAGCAATTTCAAACATGGGCAAAACAAATCGTAGCAGGCATCGAACAAAAACAATTCATGCCTGACTTTGCAGCATGGAAACAAGGACGTTTCGGTTGGAAAGGAATAGAAGAAGACCATCCGTTCGTTGCTATGTGGCGCTCAGAAGCGATAAACGACTGGATTCAATCTGACATAGAACTAAAAGAAACGTGGGAACAAATCGTGAAAACGTATCCACTTCTCACAAGCGACAGCGCTTCATTCATGGACGAGCATGACTGGCTCACTGAAATCGGCTGGGATAAAAACCGTCTGCCGTTTATCGTCGCCATTCGTTTAAACGAACCTGAGGAAGATGGTGGTGCATGGTCGCTTGAAACGGTGCTCATCGACACAGCAACAAACGACATCACCGTTTATCCGAATATGCCGAAAGCTTGGCAAGCATACGCTAACCATATTGAACGAGCAAAACAACGATGGCAAACGATCGTTCCATGGCTGAGCGACAATGGCGCTTTGCGCACGCAACTAACCGAAGAAGAGGCGTGGCGCTTTTTAGTGGAAGCGACAATGGAACTAACTGAAGCAGGTGTTCGCGTCATTGTGCCAGAATGGTGGGAAGTCGTGAAACAAACGCGCCTTCGGGTAAAAGCACGCGTGAAATCATCGGCAACATCTGTATTCGGACTAGATGCACTCGTCGATTTCGATTGGCGCATCGCTACAAACGGCATCGAACTGACAGAACAACAATTCGCCCAACTCGTTGAACAAAAGCGTCGCCTCGTACGCATTCGCGACCAATGGGTGCAGCTTGACCCTGCCGTCATTCAACACGTACAAAAACTGATGAAACAAGCAAAGCAAGAAGGTTTATCGATTCGCGACGTACTCATACAAACACTCGCTGAGAAAACAAACGAACAACATGAAGACGATGAACCAATTGATATTGAACTAAACCGTTCATTCACGTCGCTTGTGAAAAAAATGAAAAATATCGACCATATTCCGACTATCGCCGTTCCGAAAACATTTCAAGGGACGCTACGCCCGTATCAACAACGTGGCGTTGATTGGCTCGTCTTTTTACGCCAGCTCGGCTTTGGCGGCTGTTTAGCAGACGATATGGGGCTTGGAAAAACCGTACAAATGCTTGCATATCTTACATACGTAAAAGAAAACGAAAAGCGAAACGGACCTGCCTTGCTCATTTGCCCAACGAGCGTCATCGGCAACTGGCAAAAAGAATGTCAGCAGTTCGCACCGTCTTTAACCGTCTACGTTCATCACGGGTCAAATCGTGAACACAGTGACACATTTGTCGAAAAAGCAAAAAGCTGTGACCTTGTCATTACATCATACAGCTTGGCACATTTAGATTTCGATGACCTCGCAAGCATCGATTGGGACGTCATTTGTTTAGACGAAGCGCAAAACATTAAAAATGCCCAAACGAAACAAGCGCGTGCCATTCGTAAACTAAAAGGACGCCATAAAATTGCGCTTACCGGTACACCGATTGAAAATCGACTAAACGAACTTTGGAGCATCTTCCACTTTTTAAACCCAGGCTACTTAGGCTCACAGACGGAGTTTCAACGCCGCTTTGCGACGCCGATTGAGAAAAATGGAGACGCACAAGCAACGGAAAAACTGCAAAAATTGATTCGTCCATTTTTACTGCGCCGAACAAAAACAGATGAACGAATTGCGCTCGACTTGCCAGACAAACTCGAACAAAAAGAATATTGTCCGCTCACCATCGAACAAGCGTCATTATATGAACAAATTGTGCAACAGTCGCTTGAAAAACTCGAACAAGCGGACGGCTTTGCACGGCGCGGCATCATTTTACAAATGCTAAATAACTTAAAACAACTATGTAACCATCCTGCCCTTTATTTAAAAGAAAAACATCCGAAACAAATTGTTGAACGGTCGCATAAAGTAGAAAAGTTGCTTGAGCTTGTCGAGCAAATTCGCGACAACAAAGAAAGCTGTTTAATTTTTACGCAATACATTCAAATGGGCGAGATGATCCAACATCTTCTTTCTACGCATTTGAAAGAAACGGTCGTCTTTTTAAACGGAAGCACACCGAAACAAACGCGCGATGAGATGATCGAACAATTTCAAAACGGACAGTTTCATATATTCATTTTATCGCTCAAAGCAGGCGGCACAGGTCTTAACTTAACAGCTGCCAACCACGTCATTCATTTTGACCGTTGGTGGAATCCTGCTGTTGAAAACCAAGCGACAGACCGAGCGTATCGCATCGGGCAAACGAAATTCGTCCACGTGCATAAACTCATTACAACGGGTACGATTGAAGAAAAAATTGATGATATGCTCGAGAAAAAGCAAGCGCTCAATGAACAGCTTATCCAAAGCGAAACGTGGATTACCGAACTGTCGAACGAACAATTGCGTGAACTATTTACGCTTTCATGAGGTGAAACATGGCAAAGAAAAAAGGAACGAAGCAACAAACGTTATGGGAAAAACTGCTTGAACAAATGACAAAAAAGCTAGAAAAGCGAAAAAAATAAACAGCCGGCACGATCGGCTGTTTATTTTTGAATGTAAAACTTTCTTGGTAACGTAAAGCTATACACAATCGGAATGACAAATAACGTTAAAAAGGTACTGCTAATTAGTCCGCCGATAACGGTAATCGCCATCGGCTGATTGAGCTCTGCCCCATCACCAATGCCAAAGGCGAGCGGCAACAAACCTAAAATCGTCGTTAACGCCGTCATTAAAATCGGACGAAGGCGAAGTTTCACCGTTGTGACAATAATATCCCGCTCTCCGCGCGCACGCATCTGGTTCATGTAGTCCACAAGCACAATCGCATTGTTTACAACAATGCCCGCAAGGACGATGCCACCGATAATGACCATGACGCTCATCGGTGTTTGCGTAAACCATAAGCCAGCTGTAATGCCGATGATCATAAGCGGAATCGTAAACATAATAATAAACGGATGTTTAAACGATTCAAACTGCGCTGCCATAACAAGATAGACGAACGTCACCGCCAACGCAAACGCTAATGCTAAATCGTCAATGGACGACTCAAGCAACTCCCGATCGCCACTAAAGACGATATCTGTTTCTGACGGAAGATCGAGCTTTTCGATTTCGCGATCGACAAGCGCCGATATGTCGCCAAGTGTCACGGAATTTTTATATTTCACCGTAAACTGAACAGCGCTTTGCTCATTTACGCGCTGAATTTGGACGCGGCTTTTGCCGATCGAAACGGATGCAATGTCGCCAAGTTTCACAAACGAACCGTCCGGCTTTTTCACAAGCAACTGCTTTAAGTCGGATACAGAATTTTTCACGTTTTCATCGTATTCGACCGTCACATCGTACACGTTCGCAGATGCGTCAATGATGCGCGTCGCTGTCGTTCCGCGCGTCATTTGTTCGGCAACGATGGCGACTTGCGCTGGGGTGAGCCCATGTTGCAACGCTTTTTCCCGATCGATTTTAACTTGAATTTCATCAACTGTTTCTGATACATCTGTTGTCACTTCTTTTACTTCTTTTAACGCCTTCACTCGTTTTTCAATTTTACTGACGACTTGTTTCAACCGCTTCTCATCCGTATCTTTTACACTAAATGTTAACGTATTTGGCGCACTTCCTGTCGATGCTTGCAAGTTAAACGACACTTCCGCGGTTTTGTTCACTTTTTTCACCGCTTGTTGCACAGGTGATTTTAACTCGTCAACGATGACGAACACCGAGCGCTCACGCTTATCTTTCGGCTTCATTTTCACATATATTTCCGCTACGTTGCTTTGTGTCGTTCCACGAAACGACTGTTCTTGCGTTGAACCGATGAGACTGACGTACGTTTCAATCTCATCGACCTGCTTTAACTCATGTTCAATCGCTTGAACGACACGCTCTGTCGCTTGTAAAGAATAACCGTCCTCCGTTTGCACACGAATCGAGAAAAACCCTTCATCTGTATTCGGCAAAAACTGCATTCCGACGTTTGTTAACCCGACAACACCAACACCAAGCAAACTAACCACCAGCAACAACACAACGAAACGGTGGCGCAATGACCAACGTAAGCTTCGTTCGAGCACGCGCATCGGGGCAGAAGATAACCGCGCTTCTTCGCGATAACGTCTGCGCGGGCGCAACCAACGGCTCGCAAGCATCGGCACAACCGTTAACGCGACAAACAACGAAGCAAGCAAACTAAACGCAATCGTCAGCGCAAATTCGGTAAATAAATCACCGATTAATCCGGTAATAAATAGCACAGGGATAAATACGGCAACGCTCGTTAACGTGGAAGCGACGATGGCACTTCCGACTTCGCTTACCCCGTCTTTTGCCGCTTCTTTCGGCTCTTTCCCCATCGCTAAATGGCGCGAAATATTTTCGATGACGACGATCGAGTTGTCGACAAGCATACCGATTCCGAGTGCTAATCCGCCAAGCGTCATAATGTTTAACGTAAAATCGGAAAAATACATTAACACAAACGTCACAACGACCGAATACGGAATGGCGATGCCAATAATGATTGGACTTTTGATGTTCCGTAAAAAGATAAACAACACCGCCATCGCAAACGCCCCACCTAACACGAGCGACTGGGCGATATTTCGAATCGTCCGTTCAATAAACTCCCCTTGGTCAAATAATATATCAGCACGGACGTGTTGAAATTGCTCTTTTTTCAATAGCTTGTCTAGCTGCTTTTGAAACGCTTTTGACACTTCCGCCGTATTCGCATCCGCTTTTTGCAGTACGCTCATCAACACAGACAGCTGTTCATTCGTTCTTGTTATGGTTTGTTGTTCGTCTGAAACGAGTTCGACTTTCGCTACATCTTGTAGACGAATACGCTTTTTTGTCAGCGGATCGATTGTCACAACAAGTTTTTTTAATTCATCAACAGATTGTACAGTACTTAAAATGCGCGTCGATAATTGCCGCTCATCGATGACAACCGTTTCACCCGGCAGCGACACGTTATTGGCTGAAATAAAGTTCGCAATGTCTTGTTGGGAAAGCCGATACGTGCGCAGTTTATTTTGATCCACGAGCACGCGTACGCGCTTTGTTAACGTGCCGGATACGTTCACGCTCGCTACACCTTCTGTTTTCGCAAGCTCTGCTTTTAACTGTTGCGCTAACGTTTTTAACTCCTCAGTTCCTTTTTGGCTCGTTAGCGTCAATTGAATGACTGGAAACTGCGACGGATCAAACTTCAAAAATCGCGGCTTTTGCACATCATCTGGAAGTGGCGCTTGATCAATGCGCTGCATGACATCATTTTGCATGTCATCAATGACGGTCGCCCATGAAAATTGCAATAAAATGAGCGTCGAGCCTTCTTGGGATGTTGACGTCATCGACTTTAACCCCGGCAACGTCGCTAAACTGCTTTCTAACGGCTTCGTCACTTTTTCAAGCACTTCCGTTGGCCCTGCCCCCGGATACGTCGCCACAACAACCCCAACAGGTGGCTGAATATCGGGAATTAACTTCATCGGAATATTTAATAACGATACCGCCCCTAAAAGAATGACGATAATCATCGACACAAATGTCAGCACAGGACGCCGAATCGAAAAATGGCTAATGCCCATTATATCTCCCCCCATGTTTGTTCTAATGATAGAGTAACGAACACATAAATCCATTGTCAAATTTGGGAACAAACGAAAAAAGAGGCTGAAACGTATTCAACCTCTTTGCTTACTATGCCAATTCCAAGCGGTTTTAATGATGTCCTCTAACGAACGTGTCGCTTGCCAGCCGAGTTCGCGGGCAATTTTTTCGGATGAAGCAACAAGGCGAGCCGGATCTCCCGGACGACGCGCTGTATATTCAATCGTTGCTTTTTTCCCTGTCACGCGCTCGCACATGTCGATCACTTCTTTCACCGAATAGCCGAGACCGTTGCCAAGGTTGTATACAGCCGTCTTTTTCTGATCAGCAAGAAGGGCATGCAAAGCGAGAATGTGCGCCTCTGCTAAATCCATCACATGAATGTAATCGCGAATACATGTGCCATCTGGTGTATCGTAATCTGTGCCAAACACTGAAATTTTATCGCGCAATTCAAGCAAATGTTGCAAAATGAGCGGAATTAAGTGCGTTTCTGGGTGATGATCTTCCCCGATTTCACCGCTTTCATGCGCACCTGCCGCATTAAAATAGCGCAAGACGACGTAGCGTAAATCATACGCTGATGCAAAATCAGAAAGCATATGCTCAATCATCAGTTTCGAACGGCCGTACGGATTAATTGGAAGCGTCGGACATTGTTCCGTAATAATATCAACGTTTGGAATACCGTACACAGCCGCTGTCGATGAAAAGATGAACCGCTTCACTCCATATGCCATCATCGTTTCTAATAACGTTAATGTCGCAGCGACGTTGTTTTTATAATATTTCATCGGTTCTGCAACCGACTCGCCTACTAAACTATTTGCCGCAAAGTGCATGACCGCATCAATCGGATATTTTTCAAAAATGCGTACAAGCGTTGCCCGATCCCCTAAATCGCCATGCACAAACACCGCTCGTTTATCGACTAAATACCGATGCCCTGTCGATAAATTATCAAGCACAACGACCGAGTTTGTTTCCACTAAATGTTTGACGACGTGGCTGCCGATGTATCCCGCTCCACCAACGACTAAAATCATACAGAAACTCCTTTCAACCCGATATATGACCATATTACTATACAGATATGGAAAAATCGAGCATCATTTCTTCCTTATTTGATCGCTCTTCTTCCAATTGAATAATATTCGATGGCATACTTTTTGACATCTTCAAGGGCATAACAATTACGCCCATCAAAAATAATCGGCGTTTTCATTTGCTTGACGTATACAGATAAGTCGAGTTGTCGAAACTCATCCCACTCTGTTAAAATCATCGCCGCATCCGCATCTTTGAGCGCTTCTTCGACATGGCTTGCATATATCACTTCTTTCGGCAATACCGCTTTTGCTTTATTCATCGCAATCGGATCGTAAGCAACAACGATCGCCTGTTCAGCAACGAGTTCACGTGCGATAACAAGCGATGCCGCTTCTCGCATATCGTCTGTATTTGGCTTAAACGACAAACCGAGAAGGGCAATTTTTTTGCCTTGAATATGTCCAAAACGTTTTTTTGCTTTTTCAACGAGCTTTCGTTGTTGTTTATTGTTTACTTCAATGACTGCCTTCAACAACTCGAAATCATGATCTATATTTGCTGCAATTTTCGCTAACGCTTTCGTATCTTTCGGAAAACAAGAGCCACCGTAACCGATACCGGCACGTAAAAACGATGAGCCGATACGTTCATCCATTCCCATTCCCGCTGCCACTTGTTCAATGTCTGCGCCAACTTTTTCACATATGTTCGCAATTTCGTTAATAAAACTAATTTTCGTTGCTAAAAAGGCATTTGAGGCGTATTTAATCATTTCTGCGCTCCGAATATCCGTTTGAAAAATCGGAATGCCAAATGGACGATGAATGTGTGCGACCACAGCTGCCGCTCGTTCATCATCCGCCCCGATCACAATGCGATCACCATGAAACGTATCATAAATCGCTGAACCTTCACGTAAAAATTCCGGATTCGACACGACATCGATGCGCACATGCGGAGCCAAATACTCAAACATACGTTTTATTTCATGATTCGTACCAACCGGCACCGTACTTTTCGTGACGACGATCACGTCTTTCGTCACCGCTGAAGCAATGTCTTTTACCGCTTGTTTCAAATACGTCAAATTCGCCGAACCATCTTCATTTTCAGGCGTGCCGACCGCGATGTAAATGACATCCGCTTCTCGATATGCACGCGCCCCATCTGTTGTAAAAAACAACCGATTTGCTTCCATATTTTCTTTCATTAATAGCTCAATGCCCGGCTCATAAATCGGTGCAATGCCTTGTCTCATCTGTTCGACTTTTTGTTCATCGACATCCACGCATACGACTCGGTGACCAATATGCGCAAGCGTTACACCAGTCACTAAACCAACATATCCTGTTCCGACAACGACAATGTTCATAACCAACCTCCGTGCACGTTTTTTTTCAGTTTACACAAATACGAACACTTTTGCACGGTACAGCTATTCTGAAAAATATTTTTCAAAAAATAAACCATTTCACTTATAAGAAAGTGAACATTTGTCTATGATTATAGTAAAAGGACAGAGGAGGAATAGCATATGCCAACTGCATGGGAAACATTAAAAAAGATTACAAAGTTATCAGATTACGAGACATTACCCGCTTCGCTCCGCCACGAGATTGAACAAACTTTAGAACAAGTCAAGAAAGCTGAAACAATTTATCAATTAAAAATTCAGTTGCGCGGTATTCGTCCACCGATTTGGCGACGTGTGCTCGTCCCAAGCGACATAACATTCGATCAGCTCCATCTCATCATTCAAGAGGCGATGGGCTGGGGAAATTACCATTTGTATCAGTTTGAAACAAGTGATGCGATCATTGACGTCCCGCATCCAGATGATCGTTTTATGACTCTTTGGAAGGACAAGCTCGATTCACAAAAAACACCGATTAAAAAATATTTAAGTAAAGAGAAACAAAAAGTGCTGTATACGTATGACTTCGGGGACAACTGGGATCATATCATTACATTGGAGAAAATCGAAAAACGAATCGAACCGTTAACACATCCTGTTTGCATCAAAGGATCACGAGCATGCCCACCAGAAGATGTCGGTGGCGTTTGGGGCTACCAAGATGCAATCGACATGATGAAGGACGATACGCGAAAACAAGAGCGTCAAGAGTTTTTAGAATGGTATGACGAATGGTACGGAGACGACTTTGATCCAGAGCGCTTTGATATCGAAGAAGTAAACCGACGACTTGCGACCATTCGCTTCAAGTAGCGCGAAAATGCGAGAGGACTGCCGAAGAAAGGCGGTCCTTTATACATTCCTCCACATAAAATAACTGCACAGCTTTCAAATTTGGTGAAATGTATAAAAATAAAAAATAGTATTGTAAGCGTTAACATTCATCATTATAATAACTTCAAACGCGTTTATGTTTTAATGCAAACGTTTGCATCCTCATTTTATTTTAAACTGTAGATGAGCAAATCCACTAACATAAATTTACAACCAAACAAAAAAGAAGACATGAACCCGATTCCTTGATTAGAATAGATGTGCTACCAACTACCCACAAGGAGGTTCATGTCTCATGAATAGACTAGCACATCATCAAGGAATTCACAAGTTTTTGACGATGTTGGGGTTAGCACTTTATTTCTCGAAATCGGTCATGAAACATTTCGTTCATGTCGTCGACGCCATGATTAAGAAAGGCTTTTCGGGAACATTGATTGATCTTCATCATGGGAGCTTTCATCCGAACCATCGCACGACACTCAGCCATTTTTTCACGAAAAGCCCTTGGGAGGAAGAGACGTTGCTTCGCAAACTCCAGCAATGGATGCTTCATCGTGTCGAACGCATGGCTAAACAGAAGAATCCACCTCTTTTTGTTTCGATCGATGATACGATTTGCCAAAAGACGAAGCCCTCGTCACGGGCAACACACGCCATTCAAGGGTGTGATTGGCATTATTCCCATGCGGAGAAAAAAACGATTTGAGGGCATTCACTCGTCTGGCTCATGGTTCACACGATGACGCAAGCGTTTCCTTTTGCCTTTCGCCTCTATGACAAGAAGGTGGGGAAAAGCAAAGGAGAACTCGCGATGGAGACGCTTTCTTCTTTAGATACACGCCAACTCGTTTATGTGCTCATGGACTCTTGGTATTCATCGAAAGTCCTCGTGGGAGCCTGCTTGAAAAAAGGGTTCCACGTCATTACGATGCTGAAGACGAATCGGATTCTCTATCCTAAGGGGTACCCTGTTTGTCTCTTAATAAATGGAAATTATTGTAAAAAATACTCACCTACAGTAATATAAATGATAAGACAATAGAAGAGTCCATAATCGTGTTCGATAAGCCAATGTTGTATACTCCCTTCCTGGGTTAAAATAAGAGACAAAAAGTCATAAGCATAAGGCTTATGGCCGCTCATATTGTTCAATTATTTTTTTCATAAATTTCAACAAATCATCTTTAATTTCTTCGTTCTGCAGTCCAAATTCCACCGTCGTCTGGATAAACCCTAACTTCTCTCCAACGTCATACCGCTTACCTTCAAACTCATATGCGAAAACACGCTGAATTTCATTTAACTGTTGAATCGCATCCGTCAGCTGAATTTCTCCACCTGCCCCTGCTCCTTGCTTGTCGAGAAACATAAAAATTTCTGGTGTTAAAATATACCGTCCCATAATTGCCAAGTTCGACGGTGCGGTGCCTGGTGCTGGTTTTTCGACGAATTGTTTCACTTGGTATCTTCGTCCCTTTTTATCGAGTGGGTCGATAATGCCGTAACGATGCGTTTCGTCATCAGCGACTTTTTTCACTCCGATAACAGAGCTTCTTGTTTGTTCGAATTCGTTCATCAGTTGTTTTAAACAAGGGGTTTCTGCTTGGACAATGTCATCACCAAGCAACACAGCAAACGGCTCATCACCTATAAATTTGCGTGCGCACCAGACCGCATGACCTAATCCTTTTGGCTCTTTTTGGCGAATGTAATGAATATCCACTTTGGACGGTTCTTTTACTTTCTCTAGTAGATCGTGTTTATTGCTTTTTAATAACGCTTGTTCTAGTTCAAATGCATGATCAAAATGATCCTCGATGGCGCGTTTTCCTTTTCCTGTGACGATAATAATATCTTCAATGCCTGATTCAATCGCTTCTTCAACGATGTATTGAATCGTCGGTTTGTCGACGATCGGAAGCATTTCCTTCGGCATCGCTTTTGTCGCAGGTAAAAATCTTGTTCCAAGCCCTGCAGCTGGAATAATCGCTTTTCGCACCTTTTTCACACATATCCCTCGCTTTCTAAACTATACACCCACGTACATGTTATGCATAATACATACGTCGATGTATAAAAAAATAGCTCCCATTGGGAGTTAATTTGGTAGACGTGTTTTTAAATTTAAAATTTCTTTTTCATGTTCAATCATTTTATCAAACATTACGTCGGATCTACGTTGCAAATAAGCAACCGTCACATCCATTGATTTTTTTATGCTTGTCAAATCATTTAGCACTAATGCTTGGTTGTTTTTTGATATGCGTAACTCTTCGAGAATCTGTTCTTGCGTCTGTTCCATATTTCCAAGTGACAGTTTCATTTCGCCCATCTCATGTTCTAATTTTTGTTGACCTACGTGTAATTGCGCTACATCTTGCTGCAACGCCTGTTGACCCGCTTGCAGTTGCGCTACATCTTGCTGCAACGCCTGTTGACCCGCTTGCAGTTGCGCTACATCTTGCTGCAACGTCTGTTGACCCGCTTGCAGTTGCGCTACATCTTGCTGCAACGCCTGCTGGCCTGCTTGTAGTTGTGCTACATCTTGCTGCAACGCCTGCTGGCCTGCTTGTAGTTGTGCTACATCTTGCTGAATTTGAGCGACACTCTCTTCTAATACTTTTTGGCCACGTTGTAACTCTTGTTGTATTTGTTCAACACGCTCCAATTGCCCATGAATCGGCTGCAATTCTTCCTTTAACACAGAGCGAAACACATCTTTTAGCTCTTGGTTCATTTGTATCCCCCCCTTTGTCCGTTTCTTTCATTATAACACGGCCAAAAAGAGACATAAACAAAAACAAGGTTAGCATTGGGTATCTAACCCATTCGCATCATCGACGACAAGCGTCTGAGAGGCGATCAGATCGTCATCCTCCCCATTCACAGCACGACCAATGACCTTCATTGATACCGGTAAAATATCATACACATATTTTCGACAAAAACATTCACTACATTCATTATATCGGCAAATTCCTTCGTTTCTCTACCCTTTTTGTCAATTTTCTCCCACAAAAAAGAAAACCAGCAGTTCTATTTACTGCCGGTTAGTGAACAGTCCCTTCTTCTGTTTCTTCTTGTGCAATCATTTGTTTTGCCTGTGCAATAATATTGTTTATTTCCGCAACGGTATAATCGCGATCTGGTAGCGAGCGGTCATATGCTTGGTAATATAAGATTTCTGCCAGTTTTCGTTGCTTTTCACTCGCTTGTTTCGTTAGCTTTTCTTTTTTTTTAAATCGTGTTGCAAACGTTCAATATGATATTTTGCTTCTAATCGACAGCCGTAAGGGAAATCGTCGATGCCAAGCCGTTCAACGAGACGGTTAATTTCTGCGATTTGGTCGTCTGTTGGAGGTTCGTTGACGAGTTGATCAATAATTTCGTTAATGCGTGCGGCAAGCTGTTCATGAAATTGCGGGTTTGTTTTTATCGCATCGTCTAATTCTGCAAACCATGTCGCTTCATTGTACAAATAATGGCGCCATTGTTCCATCAATGTTGCGGCATCATATTTTGTCTCGTCCCAGCCGATGCTTGCCATATATCGTTCAAACACTTTCTTAATTGATAAAGTCATATTCATCTTCATACGATGAGAAAGCTGCTTTAACATATATAAAACCCTCCATATGATAATCGTCAACCGTTAATGTATCATAAAGAAACGCGGATTGACAAAGTTTTTTTATAACTTTGCTAGGTGTTATAGGAAGTATAGCAATAAAAAAACGCAAGAGGAAACCTCTTACGTTTATTCGTCCGTATTGTCAGCATCATTCATATCTTCTGCATCTTCGACTGCATCTTCTTCATCTGGCACAGCGTCGTTTTCATCGTCGCCGACACCTTCATTTGTATCTTCACCTGGCTGCATTTCTTCTTGGTTATTTACCTCGTTGTCTGTATCATCGTTATTGCAGCCCGTTACGACCATAATGGCGATGAGCGCGCTAAGTAGTTTGAGTAGCCATTTCGTTTTCATCGTTTGTCTCCTTTCTGTCTTATATGTAATCACCTATAACATGCCCAGAAAGGAGACGGTTATGCATTATTTTTCACCGAGCGCAAACATGATTTCTGTTTCGCATACAAGCTCACCATCGACGGTAGCGACTCCTCTTCCTTTGCCAATTGCTCCTTTAAAGCGAATCATTTCGACTTCTAAACGAAGTTGATCGCCTGGTTTCACTTGTTTTTTAAATCGGCAGTTGTCAATCCCTGTAAAAAAGGCGAGGCGACCGCGGTTTTCTTCTTTCATTAACATGGCGACAGCTCCAACTTGCGCAAGTGCTTCGACAATTAATACGCCTGGCATGACCGGATATTCAGGAAAATGACCGGCGAAAAATTGTTCGTTTGCGCTCACGTTTTTTATGCCGACGGCGCGCTTTCCTTCTTCCACTTCCACAATGCGATCAACGAGTAAAAACGGATAGCGATGTGGAATAATTTGTTGAATTTGTTGAATATCAAGCATATGAATTCCCTCCTTTATGGTTCATCACCAAAAGATGTACTTGAACCTACCATTAAAGTATGTTAGCTGTTTCTAGACGAACCCGCAAGGCAAAACGCTGGATATTTCTGTATCCGTACCCCCGACGTTTGATTAGCTTGATCTTGTTATTCGTTCCCTCTATTTTTCCATTCGAATAAGGTGACAATATGCACGATATGATTTCATCTGTTCGTCTGACAAGCGATTTTGCGATGGCACGTACAGCCGAACAAGGACAACATACATATCGGTGAATCCAAGCCTCCAAACGTCGTTTCGCCTG
>NZ_PEDM01000024.1 GCF_002742685.1 Anoxybacillus flavithermus | reverse complement strand
CCGATGCGGCGTAACACCTCATCTGGGTGCTGTAAGACGTATTGTTCAAAACGAGTAATCGACTGGGCAATATCGTTTTGGTCTTTATGCAAGACATTGGCGATGACGTCATCTTTCAGCCACTTCCATAACCGTTCTATCGGATTCAAATGTGGAGAATAAGGCGGCAGAAAAATAAAATGAAAGGCACCGCCTTCTTCCCTTTGAAGGAAAGCTTGCACCATGTTGGCATGATGAATACGCGCATTGTCCAATACAAGCACGATAAATCGATCCGCATATTTCTTTTTCAACAGGCGCAAAAAGTCAAGGAACGTTTCAGCATTGGCGGATGATGCGCGATGAAACACGACATCGCCTTGTTGCACGTCGACTGCGCCAAAAATAGAAACGTGGGCGTGGTGACCGTAGCTTGGCACCTGCTTTTGATTCCCTACTTCTGCCCATGTCGTACGAAGCGCTTGATAGGCGCGAACATGCGTCTCATCCACATGAAGAAGAACGATTTCTTCCGTGATTCGTTTTTTTTATAAACTCGAGTTCTTTTTCAAAGGCTGCTTGAAGCACTGGATCGCCTTTGACGAGCTTATACGTCGGGCGTGTCCATGACAAGCGAAGACGATGCAATAACTTACGAATACCTTCGCGTGACATCGAAACGTCATATGTTTGTTGAATGTAAGATTGCAACAGGCGTGTGTTCCATGACGAAGCAATGCCCCAGCCGACCTCCACAGGGGTGGTGGTTAACACGAGTTGTCTAATTTCTTGTTGTTGTTCTTCCGTAAGAAACGGCATACGACCGGGTGGCAAACGGCGATCGAGTAGACGATCGAGCCCTCCTTCATTAAAGCGTGAGACGTAGAGAGCAACTGATTGACGGCATAGGTTGACCATTTTCGCGACATCTTTTCCGAGATACCCTTCCATGACGAGGCGAACGGAGGTGACCCGAGCACGAAGCGAAGCGTCTTTGATTTTCCGTTCTTGTTTCCGAAGGGTTCGAGGTGTCCATCCGTGATCATTCGTAATTTTAAGACGTTTCATGTCATTTCCGCTCCTTTTATACATGATTATTTAGGAGCAGTATAACCATGGAAAAGGGTGTTCATACAGAAGTCATTACTTTAAAGTGCATGTATATAACCAAGACAAAAACAACAGTTCTAATCATTCGAATTGCATTCCTTTGTATGAAAAATAATTTTTTATAAGATTACATTTATCGAAAAAGACAACACAACGCAAAACTAAACTTCTCTCTATTCCCTTTTTATAAGCAAGAGACTTGTGAACTACTCATTACTCATGGACGTTTTATTTGGTAATGCGTTATGGTATTATGTCAAGAAAGATTTAGAATCCTACTACCGCACTTCGTTTGATGACCTCTTGAGAGGGAGAACGATTTGGTAAACCTTTACCTTCTCAAGAGAAAAGATGTTTCTTATATCGTCACTAATGAAATTTTTTATCCTGCCACCGCACAAACAAGCAAAATAAGCAACAACGAAAACGGAAAAACAGCAAAAACAAAAGACCATGAAGTAAAGAATGAAAGGAACGCAAAGACCCCACAGTTGATAGAAATACCTTCTACAAAATCTTTTATACTATCTTCACAATCGGGATAAAAGAAAAAGAAAAATGAAAATACACGTGTAAAACAGTATCTTTTCTCGCGGTTTTCCTTTTCGCTCAATAAGCACATACAACAAAAACGTAATAACAAGCGAGTATAGAAGTTGAAAGAACATAAAATTCACCTTATTTTTATCTTCTTATCGTTACCGATTTCTAGTCCCAATTATAAACTCATATGTTCTTTCCGTACATTCATTTTTCAGAATAAATTGTATATAAAAACCACCCTACAATAAAGGGTGGCTGATGTTAGAAGAAGTGCGAATCGTTTGTTTTTTTGTTAGCTCTTCATCGACTTTTAATAACTCTTTTTTCTCCCAGCTAACAAAATAGTCTTCCCATAAAACGTGACACGAGTGATCGTCAACTTCAAGTACGATACCACGCGCACCATCACGCGTAAATACAACGCAGTCTCCGATGTGAAACATGGCGATCACCCTAGACGGAAGACGATGCCGTAGCCGCCGCGTGGATATTCCCACTGAATGTTTTCATACGGACAGCCGATGCGACAACTGCCACACTCATGACATCCTTCATAGCCGACGTGCATCCGAACTTCTTCCCATTTATACACAGACGCCGGACAAAAAATCGTACAAATTTTATCCGGACATTTCGTTAAACAAATATTCGGGTCAAGCACGTGAAGATGCGATTTCGTATCCGCGTTGAAGCGAACTAAATATTGCTTTTCTTCAATCGTTTGCGCCTTCATCATTTCATCACCTTCCATGCCTTCATCATATCGCGCGCCAGCTTAAACTTTTGTTTCGTCGAGCCAAGATCACGCCAAATTTTTTGCTGTTTTTCCCATTTTGACGTACCGTCCACTGTAAACATTTGGCTTGCGGCGCGGTTCATCATCGGGATGTATTGCTCAAAATATTGCGGGAAGCGCTCAAAATGATGCGTCGCGTCTTTATATTTTTTCAAATCTTGCCCGATAAAGCTTTCCATGAGCTTCATTCGGTATTGGTCAAGCATGCTTTCGGAAAAGTCGTTTTGCGCCTTCGCCATGATAATTGTTTCTGCTGCTAGTCGGCCAGATGTCATCGCCATATTTGAACCTTCGCGATGAATCGCATTGACAAGCTGAGCGGCATCGCCAACAACAAGCACCCCGTTGCCTGCCACTTTCGGAATCGAATGGTAGCCTCCTTCTGGAATTAAGTGCGCTAAATATTCGACCGGTTCGCTTCCTTGAATGTATGGGCGAATCATCGGATGGTTTTTCACGTACTCAAGCAACTCATACGGCTTCATTTTATGTTTAATTAGTCCTGATAATAGCGTTCCGACACCGATGCTGAGCGTATCTTTATTCGTATATAAAAATCCCGTGCCGACAATTCCTTTCGTCGCATCGCCAAAAATCTCAATCGTACAGCCTTGGTTCGGCTCGAGATTGAACCGGTCTTCAATGATGTTTTTATCGAGTTTTAAAATTTCCATCGTCGCTAAAGCGACTTCATCCGGTCGCCATTCACGATGGAAGCCAAGCTGTTTTGCTAAAAGGGAGTTGACGCCGTCCGCTAACACGACGACATCGGCATAAATGTCGCCATCTGGTCGATCCGTACGAACGCCGACGACGCGACCGTTTTCGACAATACATTCAACCGCGACCGTTTCACAAACGAGAAGCGCCCCTTGCTCGACTGCTTTTTCGGCAAACCATTGGTCAAATTTGGCGCGCAATACGGTAAAGTTGTTGTACGGCTCGCGTCCCCATTCTAATCCTTTATAGCTAAACGTCACCGCCGATTCTTTATCCATCATCATAAACCGCTGCTCGACAATTGGGCGTTCGAGCGGTGCTTCTTTATAAAACTCTGGAATAATATCTTCCATCATTTTACGGTACAATACACCGCCCATGACGTTTTTCGCCCCTGGATATTCGCCGCGCTCAAGCAACAATACATTGACTCCTGCTTTTGCTAGTTCATAGGCACAAGCTGTTCCAGCCGGACCTGCGCCAACGACGATACAGTCAAATTTTTCAGGCATGGCGGATTTCCTCCTTCGCGTGAGCACCCTTTAGTTTCGGAATTTCTTCTTTGAACCGTTCGATTAAAAGTGGAACAATTTCAAACGCATCGCCGACAATACCATAATGGCATGATTGGAAAATAGGTGCGTTCGGGTCTTTATTGATGGCGATAATTAGCTCTGAGTTTTGCATGCCGACGACGTGCTGAATGGCACCAGAAATACCGATCGCAAAATAAATTTTTGGCGTGACAGTCACACCCGTTTGTCCGACTTGGTGATGATGATCAATCCACCCTACCTCTACAACGTCACGGCTCGCCCCAACTGCACCGCCAAGCACTTCAGCTAGTTGGTGAATGAGTTGGAACCCTTCTTTGCTGCCCATGCCTTTTCCGCCAGCAACAACAATATCTGCTTCATCAATTCGCGCTTTTTTTGTCGTTTCTCTGACAATCTCTAATACTTTCGTCCGCATTTCTTCTTCGTGTAATTCAATATGTTCCTCGATCACTCGACCTGTGCGCGACGGATCTGGCGGTAGCGCTTTCATCACTTTTGGACGAACAGTTGCCATTTGTGGACGATACTTTTTACATAAAATCGTTGCCATAATATTTCCACCAAACGCCGGACGGCTCGCCAATAATAACCCGGTGTCTTCTTCAATATCAAGGATCGTCGTATCGGCCGTTAAGCCTGTCGGTAAATCGGTGGCGATGGCGCTAGCTAAGTCTTTTCCAGATGGTGTTGCTCCATATAAAATAACTTCAGGTTTATGTTTATGACAGCAATCTAATAAGGCGCGCATATATGGTTCTGTTCGATAATGCTCAAAAATCGGATCGTCATACACATATACAACATCGGCACCGTATTGAAAAAGCATTGGTGCAACTGTTTTTACACCGCTACCAATTAAAACGCCTGCGAGCTCTGTTTTCCGTTTATCGGCAAGCACCCGTCCTGCTCCTAATAATTCTAATGATACAGGAGCAATTTGTCCGTCTTTCACTTCAACGTATATCCATATCCCCCGATAATCATCGAAATTCATTCGCTACTCCCCCTATACAAAAAGCTCTTTTTTCTCAAGTACAATAGATAGAAGTTCGTTCACTTGTTGTTCTTTTGTCCCGGATAATATTTTTCCGCCCTCTGGTTTTGGTGGTGCCCATACTTTTGATACAATCGTTGGAGATCCTTTCAATCCTAGTTGTTTGCGGTCAACATCTTCTAAATCGTCTGCAGTCCAAATGGTTGGTTGATATCGTGCGGCTTTAATCATGTTTGGCAATGGTGCAAAGGAGATGTCATTGATGTCTTTTTCTACGGTAAATAAGCAAGGTAACTGCGATTTCACTACTTCATAACCATCTTCTAATTTGCGATGAACGATCGCATACCCTTTTTCTTTGTTAATTTCAACGACTTTTTTCACGCCAGTAAGAGGAGGGATGTTTAAACGTCGTGCAATGCCAGGTCCTACTTGCCCTGTATCCCCGTCAATGGTCATTTTTCCGCAAATGATAAGGTCAATCGGACGCTGTTTGGCGATTTTTTCAAGCGCTTTTGTAAGTGCATAACTTGTCGCAAGCGTGTCAGCTCCGGCAAATGCTCGGTCTGAAATCATATACCCTTCATCTGCCCCGAGCTCTATACATTTTTTAATCGCTTTGACTGCTGGTGGAGGACCCATCGTTAAAACAGATACGATTCCACCGTACTTCTTTTTTAAACGAACAGCCTCTTCTACCGCATGCGCATCATACGGGTTTAAAATCGCCGGGGCACTCGCACGGTCCATCGTATTCGTTTTCGGATTCATTTTAATAATTTTTGTATCTGGCACTTGCTTAATACAGGCTACAATATGTAGCATATGTTCACCTCCAGATCTATTCGATGTATACATATTTTAGCATAATGAACAAATCACTCGTCATAACAATCAGAAAATTTACTATTTTGTTCACAATTTTAATGCACCGTTGCGCGAATAACGACACCACGGCGAATCATTTCTTCAATATAGCGATCTCCTGGAACGATTTGTTCAGGTGGGTAAGCCCCGCGCTTTTGAATCGTTCTGTCGCCAATCATTTGTGCAACGACAGAAACCGTATATGCTGTTGAACGAGCCATTGCCGTGACTTGTTTTTGACGGTCTTTCTCTGTTACCATCTCATATTCGTACGTTCTTTCTTTCCCATCTTTTTCTCCCGACACAATTACGCGCAACAAGACGACATCGTCTTTTTCTTTTAAATCTAAAAGTGGCGTAAGCACTTTTAACAATACGTCACGCGGACGTACGATCACTCCGTCGACTTCTACTTCGTAGTCTCGACGCGTGAATTGTAGATCGACAAGAAGCTGAAATTTTTCTGCATGGCCAGGATAGCGAATTGTTTTATATTCTAAACATTTTACATGCGGGTAAGAACGTGGCAACGTTGATGTTCCTCCAGATGTATGAAATGCTTCAAGCGGTCCAAAACGCTCAAAATAAATCGTTTCAATTTCTGATAAAGACGGTACTTGTTGCTTTTGGCCATCACGAATAATTAAGGAAGGATCGGTGTAATGATCGAGTAAACCTTCAAGCGAAAAGACGTGATTATATCCAAGTGGCGGTTCTGGCCGAAGAGGAATACCGCCAACATATAATTTAATGGTATGAACGCGATCCAGTTGACTTGCTCCATATCCTGTTAAAATATTAATCATTCCTGGAGCAACACCTAAATCTGGAATTAATGTAACACCTGCTCGTTTTGCTTGTTCGTGTAAAGCAAGGACACGATCTGTCATATGTCCGATATGTCCACCTAAATCTACGGCGTGTACACCCGTTTCAATGGCCGCTTTCGCTACGTTTTCATTAAACGTGTAAAAGAGAGCATTAATGGCTACATCATGCCCATGCATCGCAGCCCGCAGTTCTTGATCATTCGCTGCATTCACTCGCTTCACTTTCACTTTTTCTGATGCCAATGAACGTTGAACAGCTTTTGCTTTCTCCTCATCGACATCCGCAAGTGTCACCGATAATACCCCTTGCTGTTCAATTAAATCTCGCACAGCTTCTTTTCCCATTAACCCCGCTCCAAGAACAATGACATTCATCGGCTAACCTCCTCACACATCAATTTGGGCGCGTTGTAATTTACCACTATAATCGACATAAATGCTTTTCCACTCCGTAAATACATCGAGTGCTGCGACACCGGAATCACGATGTCCGTTGCCTGTTCCTTTCGTTCCACCAAAAGGCAAATGAATTTCTGCCCCTGTCGTTCCTGCGTTCACGTATACAATTCCTGTATCGAAATCACGCATCGCTGTAAACGCTCGGTGAATATCGCGTGTAAAAATCGCACTCGAAAGTCCATAATCAACGCTGTTATTTACTTCAATCGCTTCCTCTAAACTGTGAACAGATATGATCGATGCGACTGGACCAAAAATTTCTTCCCTTGCAATGGTCATTGCTGGTGTGACGTTTGTAAACAATGTTGGGGCATAATAAAATCCGCCTTTGTATTGCTCATCTTGCAACATATACCCTCCTGCAAGCAGCGTGGCTCCTTCGTTTTTACCCATTTGAACGTA
Source organism: Anoxybacillus flavithermus (assembly GCF_002742685.1). Lineage (GTDB taxonomy): Bacteria > Bacillota > Bacilli > Bacillales > Anoxybacillaceae > Anoxybacillus > Anoxybacillus flavithermus_E. The sequence continues at coordinate 36,685 of NZ_PEDM01000024.1, read as the reverse complement.
ATAATCAATTTTTTGCAATGCCTCTTGATTAATGACTGGTCCGACTTTTACTCCTTCCTCTAGGCCGTTTCCAACCGTTAATGTGCTTATCGCTGCGAGTAACCGTTCTTCCAATTGTCGTTTCACACGTTCATGAACAATAATTCGACTGCATGCGGTACAACGTTGTCCAGACGTACCGAAAGCACTCCATATGATCGCTTCTACAGCAAGTGAAATGTCGGCATCGTCCATGACGATAATGGCGTTTTTCCCTCCCATTTCAAGCGATACTTTTTTCAACTGACGTCCGCACGTTTCAGCAATTCGTCTTCCGACTTCATTAGATCCTGTAAACGAAATAACTTTTATATCTGGATGTTTAACAAGCGCTTCACCAACAACAGAGCCACGCCCATGTACAACATTAAATACACCGTTTGGCAATCCGGCTTGCTCGAATATTTGCGCAAGTTGCTGTGCCATAATCGGTGTTTCAAGCGCAGGTTTCCAAACGACCGCATTCCCTGCAACGATGGCAGGAAATGACTTCCACGTAGCAATCGCAATCGGAAAGTTCCATGGAGTAATTAAGCCGACGACACCAATTGGCGCCCGAACGCTCATCGCAAATTTATTCGGTAACTCTGACGGAGTCGTATCTCCAAATAAACGTCTCCCTTCCCCTGCCATGTAAAATGCCATATCGATTCCTTCTTGCACTTCACCACGCGCTTCTTCAATGACCTTTCCCATTTCCATCGTCAATAGGCGTGCGATTTGTTCTTTTCGCTCTTGTAGTAACATGCCCACCTTATAAAGAACTTCGGCTCGTTTTGGTGCTGGAACGAGCGCCCATGCTTTTTGGGCTCGTTTTGCCGCCAACACCGCCTGTTCGACATCTTGTTCATTCGATACCGTCGCTTCCCCGATACTTTCACCGTTAGCTGGATTAATAATGGGTACAAACTGCTTACTTACAGACGGCACCCATCGTCCATCGATATAGTTTAGTACTTTCATTGTTTTCCTCCTCTCGCCTGTTCAACTGTTAAAAACGGAGATAATACATGCGGATCTGTCATTACTTCGATGACAGTCGGCTTATTGTTTTGAAGCGCCTTGATGAGCGCTTGTGAAAATTGTGTTTCGGTTTCTATACGTACACCGTCAGCTCCGAGGCTATGCGCTACATTTGCAAATGATATAGCACTTAAGTCTGTTCCGATGACGCGATTTGGATAACGGAGCTCTTGGTACATGCGGATCGTTCCGTACATTTGATTGTTAAATACGATACTAATGATAGGAATATGGTATCGAACGGCTGTTTCTAGCTCTTGCATCGTCATCATAAACCCTCCATCCCCGCTCAATGAAACGACCGGGCGTTGCGGATGAGCCAATTTTGCACCAATGGCTGCAGGTAGACCATACCCCATCGCTCCGGAAGTCGGCCCAATATATGTATGTTGCTGAAATTGAAAAAATGAATGAAGCCAGCTCGCAAAATTCCCAGCATCGTTTGTAATGATCGATTCTGGAGGGAGAAGGCGTTGAAGGGTATCGATGACAATCTCATTGACGTTACGTTTAACGAGCGGAATCGATGATATTTGTTCATACACTTCTCGTCGTTTTTTTGTCCACGTCGCCCATGTTGGCTGAAGCTTAATGGTGAGCAATCGCTTTAAAGCTTCTTTCGCATCAGAAACAATTCCAATATGTGGGGAATAAGTCACGCCGATCACATCGTAATCAATATCGATATGGATGAGTTGTTGCGTTGATAATAGCCTATAATCTTGTGTCGTCACTTCTGACAAACGTGTGCCAATGGCTAAAACAACATCTGCTTGTTCAACCGTTTCGACAATCGCTCGATGCGTTCCTAAACCGAGATGACCGACATAAAGAAAATGATCGTTTGGAAATACATCGTGTCTACGAAAAGAGGCCATGACAGGGAGCGACCATTTTTCAGCGAACAAACGAAGAACATCGGTAGCTTTTGAACGTATAACACCTCCGCCAGCAATGACAATCGGGCGCTTCGCTGACTGTAACAATTGCTCGATACGCTGGATGTCTTCTTCGCTTGGTGCTGGTTTTGGAACAAATGTTTTGGAAAACTTTTCATTATGAATTTGTTCATGAAGAATATCTTCAGGAAGCGAAACGACAACTGGACCAGGTCTTCCTGTTTGTGCAATTCGAAACGCCCGTGTCAACAACTCCGGCAGCCTTTGTGCATCGTCAATCTCTACTGCCCATTTGGCTAGTGGTCGAAAACATGCTTCAACATCTACCTCTTGAAATCCTTCACGTCCCCGAAACGCTCGCGCAACTTGTCCTAATAATACAATCATTGGTGTCGAATCTTGTTTTGCTGTATGAATACCAATGGCAGCATTTGTCGCTCCTACTGCCCTCGTTGCCATCACAACACCAACTTTTCCGCTTGCCTTCGCATACCCTTCTGCCATAAATGCGGCGCCGCCTTCATGACGAGCAGAAATGAGCTGGATTTTTTTTTCAGAAAAAAGGGCATCAAGAATCGGCAAATAACTTTCCCCTGGTACACAAAAAACGTGAGAAATGTCCTCACTTTTCAAACATTGAACGATCGCCTCAGCTGCATTCACGACAAACCCTCCTTTCTTTTTGTATCATGTATACACAAATGAAATCGTTTTATGACCTTTCAAATAAAAAGAGGAGCGTATTTGCTCCCCTACATCCGATGTACATGTTCTGTTTGTTCCATTGCTTTTTTCTTTATTCTTCCGATAAAAAACGCGCCAATGACCCACCATCCAATAAATATGAGCCACTCATACGGCCAGACGAGCTGTGATGGCATGCCTGGCATGTATAGGACAATAAATCCGATCGACAACACGAGTGCAATCCAACCAACAGCTGATGATTGACCGACTTGAAACGGTCGTGGCATATTCGGTTCTTTTTTACGTAATGCAATAAATGACCAGGCAACAAGGAAATAGGCGATGATGATAGAAAAACCTCCCGCATCTACAAGCCAAACGAGCATTGGTCTGCCAAGTAGAGGAGCAAATGTGGCGAGCGTTCCAATGAATAAAACAGCGTTTGATGGTGTTTTGTATATTGGGTGAATATGGGCAAACCATTGTGGAAGAAATCTTTCTTGTGCCATCGCATAAAGCACGCGACTACCACCGATAATAAATGCGTTCCAACTTGTTAAAATGCCAGCTAACCCCCCGATGATGAGCACTTTTGAAAAAAACGAACTGCCTAATGCAGCTGCCATTGCATCCGCTGTTGGAAGCGACGAATTGGTCAACACATCATCCGATAAAATGTATGATACAGCAAAAACAACTGCGACATAAAACAAAACAGCTAGAGCGACGGATAAAATAAGAAGTTTTCCGATAGAACGTTGAGGGATTTTCATTTCCTCTGCTGTTTGAGGAATGACGTCAAAGCCAACGAACATAAACGGCGTCATAACTAGTACAGCGAGCAAACCAGCTGAACCATCTTTAAATAACGGCTGCAAATTTGCTGTTTCCCCGTTTACAAGTGACCCACCTAAAAGTGCCATGCCGACAAGAAAAATGACAAACGTCAATACAACTTGCAAAAAAGCGGCACTTTTTACGCCACGATAGTTAATCCACGTAATGATGATGGAACCGAGCATACCAATCATTACCCAGGAGGCGTTTACATCCCACCCTGCAATTGTCCAAAGATAACCAAATTTAAATGTCGGGAATAAATACTCAATTACCGTTGGAAGCGCAACTGCTTCAAATGCTACAACCGATAAATAACCAAGGGCTATTGCCCAAGCAGCGATAAACGAAGCTTTAGGACCGAGGGCACGTAAAACGAAATAATGTTCTCCTCCTACTTTCGGCATGGCTGATGATAACTCCGCATACGTTAAACCGACAAAAATCACGAGAATTCCCCCGATTAAAAAGGCGATGATCGCCCCCAGTGCACCCGCACTCGTGATCCACGTACCTGAGAGCACCACCCATCCCCAACCGATCATCGCACCAAATGCTAATAACAACACATCGAGTTTCGTTAGTACTTTATGAAACTGTTGATCCATTCCATATCCCCCTATCACATATTTGGATGTGGTCGAATAGAAATCGTTTGATACGCTGTAAAAAACTCCATGGCCGCTTGCCCTTGTTCACGCGTACCTGAACTTGATTGCTTCATCCCTCCAAAAGGTGCTTGTGGTTCTGCCCCCCCTGTTTCACTGTTCACTTGCACCATACCTGCTTCGATATGTTCAATAAAGTAAAGCGCTTTCGATAAGTTGTTTGTAAATAATGACGCACTTAAGCCGTAAATGCTGTCGTTTGCCATTTCAATCGCTTCATCAATAGATGCTGCTTCTACAATCGACAACACAGGTCCAAAAATTTCTTCTCTTGCAATAATAGATTGATGGGAAACAGAATCAAATACAGTTGGCTCAATATACCAGCCTACATCATCGCTCGCTCCCCCTCCAATAAGCAGTCGTCCTTCTTGTTTTCCAATATGGATATAGCGCTGAACGGTTTCAAATTGTCCTTTCGATACAACCGGCCCCATCGTCACTTGTTCATCCATTCCATTTCCAACGCGAATGCGTTTCACATGTTCAATCACACGTTCCCGAAATACGCCCATGACTTCTTTTTCAACGAATACACGACTCGTTGCCGTACAACGTTGCCCGGTTTGTTTCATCGCTCCTTCCACGACAAGTCGAGCAGCAAAATCGACATCTGCATCGCTTAAAACGATCGCTGGATTTTTCCCACCGAGCTCAAGTTGATATTTCACTCCACGTGCTGCTGCTTTTTTCGCAATTTCACTGCCAATTACATTCGAGCCGGTAAACGTAATCGCATCCACCTCATTATGCTCAACAATAGCATCACCAATGGAACTGCCTCGACCAACAATCAAGTTTAAAACACCTGGAGGTAGCCCCGCTTCTGCAAACAATTCAACGATGCGCGCACCCGTAGCACTTGCTTCTAGTGCAGGCTTAAATACAACTGTATTTCCATAAACGAGGGCAGGGGCAATTTTCCATATTGGAATAGCAAGTGGAAAATTCCACGGAGCAATGACTGCCACGACACCAACAGGAACACGCTTTGTAAAAAATAAGTTTTTAGCATCAAACGACGGTAGCACTTCACCGATTTTTCGCAATCCTTCCCCGGCATAATAACGTAAAATGGCTGCGCTACGATACACTTCTCCTTTCGTTTCGGCAAAACGTTTCCCCATTTCTTTCGTAGCCAATTCTGCCAATTCATCGACATGTTGCTCAAATAACTGAGCGACCTTTTGTAAGTACGCGCCACGTTCTGGGGCGGCCGTTTGCGCCCATTTTCTCTTTGCTTTCACCGCAGCCAACACCGCCTCATCTACATCATGAACAGATGAACCGGCAACGATTGCAACAAGCTCTTTTTTGTCTGCTGGATTGTAGCGTTCAATTATTTCATTTTTTCCTTCAATCCATTGTCCATCAATATAATTTTTCACTTCACGCATCATTTCACCACCTTTTGTTGTACATCTGCTAGTAAGTCACGCAAAATCGAAAATCCGCGTTCTAACTGTTCATCCGTCATGACAAGCGGCGGTAAAAAGCGAACAACGTTACTATACAATCCAGCACTTAAAAAAATTGCCCCGCGCTTCCACGCTTGAGAAACAATATATGCCGTTTGTTCTTTCGCCGGCGTTTTTTGATTGCGATCTGTCACAAGTTCAATCGCGCACATCGCTCCAAGCCCACGTACATCTCCAATGATGTCAAACTGTTGCTTCATTTCTGTTAAAAGCGTCATCATTTTTTCACCTAAATGGCGGGCACGCTCAACGAGCTGTTCTTCTTCAATCACATCTAAAACAGCGAGTGCAGCAGCACATGCCAGTGGACTTCCAGAGAACGTACCTCCAAGCTGGCCAACTTCGGGTCCATCCATCATTTCACTTCGCCCAACGACCGCACTAATTGGCACCCCCGCTCCCATCGACTTTGACAACGTCATTAAATCAGGCGCTATTCCAAAGTGCTCCATCGCAAACAGGCGCCCTGTTCGCGCAAAACCTGTTTGAATTTCATCAGCAATCATGACAATGCCGTATTCATCACAAATACGACGAATGGCTTGCATAAACTTCGCTGACGGAACAACAAACCCACCTTCTCCTTGTACAGGTTCAATAATGATCGCGGCCACATGATCAGGCGCCACTTCCGCAGTAAAAAACTGTTGCAGTGCTGCTATTAACTGTTCATCCACCTCATCTGCTGTTTGTCCGTTTGCCCGATAATAGTATGGGTATGGAAATTTATACACCTCTGGAGCAAATGGACCAAATCCTTTTTTATATGGCATGACTTTGCTCGTCAGCGACATCGTCAATAACGTCCGACCGTGATATCCCCCTGTGAACGACACAATTGCAGGACGCCCCGTGTACTTTCTTGCAATTTTCACCGCATTTTCAACAGCTTCTGCTCCACTATTTAAAAAGATCGTTTTTTTCGGAAAATCGCCCGGTGTTAACTGATTTAATTTTTCTGCTAATAACACATACGATTCATAAGGTGTCACATGAAAACAAGGATGAATAAATGCTGCTGCTTGTTGCTGAATGGCAGCGACGACTTTCGGATGACAATGTCCGACGTTTTGTACGCCAATTCCTCCGGCAAAGTCGATATATTCGCGATCATTTATGTCTCGAATGATCGCTCCTTTTGCTTCTTTAATAAAAATTTCTGTCACGTTGTACGGCGCTCTTGCAACCGCCTCTTTTCTTCGTTCCATCCAATTCGACATCATCTCTCCCCCTTCGACAAATAAAAAGCCAGTTTAATCATCGTGATCACACAATGACTAAACTGGCTGGTGCTTATGCATTGCCCGCCGGTCGGACGAGTAAAATAAGCTCCACAGTTTTTTGCCTATTTGTTTTTATTTTAAGACAGTCTTCTTCTTTTTGTCAAACTATTTTTAAAATAAAAAATATTTACAAAATAAACATATTGCTTTATACTGAAAATAGCTAACCCCACCAAACAACGAACTGTTTGGCCTCGGATAGCAACGTAACTATCTCTTGAAGAACTGTTCCGATTCGACCGACTTTCTTTTCGAAGGGCACGCTCGGATCGTTTATGCCAGTTCCTTTCCTGTACGTTTGAGGGAGGGACTGGCTTTTTTATTACAAAAATATGGAGGTGAACAGATGACGGGAGCTTTAGATGGCATTCAAGTGATTGATTTAACACGCGTTCTTGCCGGTCCATATGCCACGATGATTTTAGGTGATCTCGGGGCGGATGTTATTAAAATCGAAGCACCTGGTGGATCGGATGATACACGATTTTGGGGACCACCGTTTCAAAACGGCATGAGCGCTTACTATGCGGCAGTCAATCGAAATAAGCGAAGCATAACTGTCAACTTAAAAGAAGAAAGTGGAAAAGAAACAATTCGTCAGCTTACAAAAACAGCCGATGTCATCATTCACAATTTTAAAACCGGAACGATGGAACGACTCGGACTTGGATATGACGATCTTTCCACCATTAATCCGAAGCTCATTTACTGTTCCATTACCGGATTTGGTGAGACAGGGCCGTATCGCCATTTAGCTGGCTACGATTATATTATTCAAGCGATGAGTGGTTGGATGAGTATTAACGGTACAGAACAATCTGGGCCATTGAAAGTCGGTGTCGCTGTCACAGATATTTTTACAGGTTTATATGCCGCCATTGCCGTGCAAGCAGCGCTCATCGCTCGGGAAAAAACAGGAAGCGGTCAAAAAATTGATTTAAGTTTATTTGACTGTGCCATTAGCGCCCTTGTGAACGTCGCTTCAAATTATTTAATATCTGGCGAAGTGCCAAAACCGTTAGGAAATGATCATCCAAACATCGTTCCGTATTCAACGTATGAAGCAAGCGATGGTTTGTTTGTTGTCGCTGTTGGAAACGACCGACAGTTTCAAGCACTATGTGAGTTATTAGAAGATCAAACGATTGGTGGGGATGAACGGTTTCAAACAAATGCCGGTCGAGTCGCCCATCGTCATGAACTCAATCAACGACTAAATGACGAATTAAAAAAGAAATCGCGTGCAGAATGGCAACGATTATTTGAACAAAAAGGCATTCCTTGTGGTCCTGTGCATACGCTCGATCAAGTGTTTCAACATCCACAAACGCTCGCACGAAATATGATTATTCGCATGGATCACCCAGATGTCGGTGAGTTAAATCTTGTCGGAACACCGCTAAAGTTTTCACATACACCGGTCACATATCGATTGGCGCCACCGCTCGCAGGAGAACATAACCATTTATTTATTAAAGGAGGAAGTAAACATGATGAACTTTGATTTCACGCAAGAACAAGAAATGTTAAGACAAACCGTGAGAAAATTTGTTGATAAAGAAATTTTACCTCATATTAAAGAATGGGATGAACGAGGCTATTTTGATCCAAACATTTTGAAGCGCTTAGCGGAATTAAATTTAATGGGTGTATGTATCCCAGAACAATATGGTGGAATGGGGATGGATTATAATTCATTAGCTATTGTTTGTGAAGAACTAGAACGTGGGGATACAGCGTTTCGCACCGCTGTTTCTGTCCATATCGGCCTAAATAGCTTAACACTGCTTCAGTGGGGAACAGAGGAACAAAAGCAAAAATATCTCGTGCCACAAGCAAAGGGAGAAAAAATTGGCGCATTCGGATTAACCGAGCCAAACGCTGGTTCAGATGTTGCAGCGATTTCGACAACAGCTGTACGTGATGGAGATGACTACATTTTAAACGGACAAAAAACGTGGATTTCTCTTTGTGACATCGCTGACCACTTCATTGTTTTTGCTTACACAGATAAATCGAAAAAACATCGTGGCATTTCTGCTTTTATCGTTGAACGTACAATGCCTGGTTTTTCATCACGTGCCATTAAAGGAAAACTCGGCATTCGCGCAGGCAATACAGGCGAACTATTTTTCGATAACGTGCGCGTCCCGAAAGAAAATTTACTTGGAGAAGAAGGGGAAGGATTTAAAATTGCCATGTCGGCACTCGATAATGGAAGATTTACTGTTGCTGCTGGGGCATGTGGTTTAATTATGGCTTGCTTGGAAGCAAGTGTGAAATATTGTCACGAACGAAAAACGTTCGGGAAAGAAATTGGTCGTCATCAACTTGTACAACAAATGATCGCAAATATGGAAGCAGGCTTACAAATGAGCCGCTTGCTCGTATATAAAGCCGGATTTTTGAAAAATAAAGGGAGAAGAAATACGCGCGAAACATCGCTAGCGAAATGGATGGCGTGCGATTTTGCCAACAAAGCGGCTGACGATGCCGTACAAATTCACGGCGCATATGGTTATTCAAATGAATATCCAGTCGAACGGTATTTACGTAACTCCAAAGCTCCGGTCATTTATGAAGGAACGCGCGAAATTCATACAATTATGCAAGCGGAGTACGTCCTTGGCTATCGTCAAGACAAACCGCTCCGAAAAATGCTTCCAGCTTGGGAAGAAAAATAGAAGGTGGCTCGTGTCACCTTCTATTTTTCTGTATGCATTTTTTCTTCGAGTTTACAATATTGTTTATACAAATCTTTTAATGCTGCACATAGCGCTTGATTTGCCTTCCCTAAATATCCTTCGTGCAATTGGGCAAGCGGCTCGTCGATTCCGTCTTTTAATGAATGACCTTTTAACAACCGTGCCACATAATCCCGACCGTGCTCTGTCGCTAACGTACAAGAAGCATCAACGATGACGCCATACTTTTTATCTACTTCTGCCGTAATCGTCAATGTATCGAATACGCTTTTTGCCGCCATTCCTGAAGGCAATCGCGCATGACCTGCAATAAACTGCGTATTCATTCCCCTCACTCCCATTATCGTTTTACTTCTTTCATTATAACGGAAGCTTGTTTCGTATTTACGAGTAATCTTTCGACAAAATTTTTTAAATTTTCATAATCCCACCTGTGCTTGCGGATGTTACAAGTTTTGAATAACGGGCTAAATAGCCTGTTTTCACTTTTGGTTCAAAACCTTTCCAATCCGCCCTTCTCTTTTCCCATTCTTCTTCTGGAACGAGGACATCAATTGTTCGTTTCACAATATCAATGACGATACGGTCGCCATTTTGTACAAAAGCAATCGGACCTCCTTCAGCTGCCTCTGGTGATACGTGTCCGATGGATAAGCCGCGAGAAGCGCCGGAGAAACGACCGTCTGTAATGAGGGCTACTTTCGTTCCTAATCCCATCCCAACAATTTGCGATGTCGGGGCTAACATTTCCGGCATGCCCGGTCCACCTTTTGGTCCTTCGTAACGAATGATGACGACGTGACCCGGTTGTACTTTTCCTGCCGCAATGCCTTCAAGTGCTTCTTCTTGAGAATCAAATACGATCGCTGGTCCTTCATGACGTGTAATGCCACCTTGAATGCCACCTGTTTTAATAATTGCACCATCTGGCGCTAAATTACCGAACAATACAGCTAGTCCACCTGTTTCTGAATACGGATTGTCAATTGGACGAATGACTTCATAGTTTTTTACTTCGCACCCTGCAATGTTTTCACCAAGTGTTTTGCCCGACACCGTCAATGCATCTAAATGAAGTGTGCCTTCTTTTTTCGACAATTCATACAATACAGCCGATACGCCACCCGCTTCATGCAAATCTTCAATATGCATATCTGATGCTGGTGCAAGTTTTGCTAAATGCGGTACGCGAGCCGCAACTTCATTAATGCGCTCAAGTGGATAATGAATGCCTGCTTCATTCGCGATCGCCAACGTATGTAGCACCGTATTTGTTGAACCGCCAAGCGCCATGTCGAGCGCAAACGCGTTGTCAATTGCTTTTTCGGTCACGATATCACGTGGTTTAATATCGTGCTCAATTAAATACATTAACTGTTGAGCCGAACGGCGCACAAATTCTTTTCGTTCCGGATCAATGGCTAAAATCGTGCCGTTGCCTGGGAGTGCCAAGCCAAGCGCTTCAGCTAAACAGTTCATCGAATTCGCTGTAAACATCCCTGAGCAAGAACCACATGTCGGACAGCCGTACTGTTCAAGTTCTTGTAACCCTTTTTCATCAATTTTTCCTGCTTGATACGCCCCCACTCCTTCAAATACAGAAGAGAGCGAAATTTTTTTCCCATCGCTTGTCACACCTGCTTTCATCGGCCCCCCGCTTACAAAAATGGTTGGAATGTTTAAGCGCATCGCAGCCATCATCATACCAGGTGTAATTTTATCGCAGTTTGGAATGCATACCATCCCATCAAACCAATGCGCAGAAATGACAGTTTCAACAGAATCGGCAATGATTTCACGGCTCGGCAACGAATAGCGCATGCCAATATGTCCCATCGCGATGCCGTCATCCACTCCGATCGTATTCATTTCAAATGGCACTCCACCTGCTTCTCGAATCGCTTCTTTCACGATTTTCCCAAACTCTTGTAAATGAACATGTCCTGGGATAATATCAATATACGAGTTGACAACCGCAATAAACGGTTTATTGAAATCTTCTTCTTTTACTCCTGCTGCGCGCAATAAACTGCGATGTGGCGCACGGTCAAATCCTTTTTTTATCATATCGCTACGCAAAGCAAATCCCTCCATCTTTTCTGAACTTGTTAAACATTGTAACACTTTTTTAAATAAAATGACAATTCTAAAAATAAAAATCCCTTTATCTATTAGATAAAGGGAGCATGCACATTTATTGATCGCAGTCTGTCTTATCTTTATATTTTTTTCTCTTTTGGTCGTGAAGAAGCTGAATTAAATCACTAACATCTTCTAGTTTAAATTGTAATAACATTTGGTTTTTCAGTACCGTCCTTAGCGTACGCTCTACTGAACGGTTCACCTTCAACAAATCGTGAAGTGATTGAGCTTTCGTCCCGCTTGCACTTGTCGTCAGCGTACCTAATACTGCTTGTAACTTTTCTGCTTCTGCATTCATAATATGAGCCAAACTCAGCTCTTCTAACGCAATTGATGCAAGCAATAACGACAGCACATCTTCTTCATCTAAGTCAATATCCGGTTTAATGTTTGGGATGTTTGGAAAAGACAAGTAGATCATCTCCTTTTTTTTATGATACCCCAATATATGCGCAAAAAAAGGAGATGATTCATTTCCTTAACACTTCATCAAGAAATCGTTCACCGCTTTCGCTGCTTCTCGTCCTTCATGAATCGCCCAAACGACGAGACTTTGTCCACGTCTTGCATCGCCTGCTACAAATACCCCTTCGATATTCGTCTTGTATCCTGGCACCTTCACTTTTTTGTTTACTGTTTCTATTCCGAATTGCTGTAAAATTGGCTGATCTGGTCCTTCAAAGCCGATAGCGATGAACACAAGATCACATGGCCATACTTTTTCTGTTCCAGGGATTTCTTTAAATGTAACACGCCCATGTTCATCTACTTTTTTTTCCATATGAATCGTATGCAATTCTTTTACTTTTCCATTTTCATCGCCGACAATTTTTTTCGTTTGAATACAATATTGTCGTGGATCGGAACCAAACTTCGCTTCCGCTTCTTCATACGCATAATCAACCGTAAAAACAAGAGGATATTGAGGCCACGGATTATCATCCGTACGCTCTTTCGGCAACGAAGGGTGTTTACCGAATTGCACAACGCTTTTGCATTGTTGGCGAAGTGCTGTTGCCACGCAGTCCGCCCCCGTATCGCCACCACCAATGACGATGACATGTTTATGTTTTGCATCAATAAACGTCTCATCCTTTTCACCAGTCAATAACCATTTTGTCGTTACTGTTAAATAATCCATCGCCAAATGAACGCCCGCTAATTCTCGTCCTTCGATAACAAGATCGCGTTGTTTTTGCGCTCCAATACAAAGAACAACCGCATCATATTGTTTTTGTAACTCATCGACGGGAATATGCTTTCCAACTTCTGTGTTTGTAAGAAACGCAATTCCTTCTTCTTCAAGTAAACGCACACGTCGTTCAACGACATCTTTTCCAAGTTTCATATTTGGAATGCCGTATGTTAGTAATCCCCCTATGCGATCGGCACGCTCGTATACAGTGACAAAATGGCCTGCTTGATTTAATTCGTCTGCACATGCTAAGCCGGCAGGTCCTGATCCGATCACCGCTACCTTTTTTCCTGTGCGCTTTTTCGGTACGCGCGGTTGAACCCAGCCTTCTGCGAATGCTTTGTCGATGATTGCTCGCTCAATTCCTTTAATGGCTACCGCTGAATCAGAAATAGCTACTGTACATGACCCTTCACATGGTGCTGGACAAACGCGCCCTGTAAACTCCGGAAAGTTATTCGTTTTTGCTAACCGTTCAAACGCTTCTTTCCAACGTCCACGATATACAAGATCGTTCCATTCTGGAATCAGATTATGAATCGGACAGCCGGACGTTAATCCATTTAACTCCATTCCCATATGGCAAAATGGCGTACCGCAATCCATACAGCGGGCACCTTGTCTAACTAACATATCTGTTGAAAATGGGTCTGTATATTCTTTCCAATCATACAAACGGGAAAGAGGATCACGCTTTTTCTCTTCTTCCCGTACGTATTCCATAAATCCTGTCGCTTTCCCCATGTTTCTCCCCCTTTCTTCGTCAAAAGCGATCGCTTATTTCACGATCGCTTCAATCGTTTTTCCTGCTGCAACATCTTTTTTGTTTACGACCGTATTAAACGCTTCAAATACCGCTTCGTCATGTGACATACCGCTTCGCTTCATCGCTTCAATTGTCCCAATCATAAGTTTGTAGTTTTTCGGAATCACTTTGACAACGTTTCTTACAACACGATCCCAGTTGGCAAGTATATACGCTGCTTTTGGGCTTTCCGTATATTCGTAATGTTTCATAATCATTTGTTGTACATCTTGAATTTCTCCTTTATCTACTAGTGATTCAAATAAAACAAGTTCACGGTTGGCACGTTTTTGCCACGTATTATCATCAGCAAGTACGTACGCAATCCCACCGGACATGCCCGCAGCAAAATTTTTTCCAACAGAGCCGAGGATAACAACACGTCCTCCTGTCATATACTCACAGCCGTGATCACCAACTCCTTCAACAACCGCATGAACGCCACTATTTCGGACGCAAAAACGCTCCCCAGCACGACCACGAATATACGCTTCTCCACTTGTCGCACCGTAAAATGCAACATTTCCAATAATGACTTGATCACTGCATGCAAACGTTGCTTCATGTAGCGGTCGAATGATTACTTTTCCCCCTGATAAACCTTTACCGACATAATCGTTCGCATCACCGACTAATGTCATCGTCATTCCTTTTGGCACGAACGCTGCGAAGCTTTGCCCCGCTGAGCCTTGAAAATATAGTTGAATCGTATCTTCTGGAAGACCTTCTTCACCAAATCGTTTTGATACTTCGCTACCTACTATCGTGCCGACTGTTCGCTGTACGTTGTTAATGCGTACGTGCAATTGCACAGGCTTTTTCTCCTCTATTGCTTGCTGGACAGCTGGCAAAATCGTTTGGTAATCAAGCGTTTGTTCGAGACGGTGATCGTGCGGTTTAGAAAACGTGCGCGATCCTTCCACTTGATGCAACAAACGTGACAACTTAAGATGTTTCGCTTTCCAATGTCGTTTTGCCCGTTCACTTATTTTTAATACGTCCACGCGTCCGACCATTTCCTCGATCGTACGGAAACCAAGTTGCGCCATGATTTCACGTACCTCTTGGGCAATAAAATACATGAAATTAACGATATGTTCTGGCTTTCCAGTAAATTTTGCCCGCAATTTTGGATTTTGTGTTGCAACACCGACCGGACATGTGTCTAAATGACAAACGCGCATCATCACGCAACCTAAAACGATAAGTGGAGCGGTCGCAAAACCAAATTCCTCAGCGCCAAATAACGCCGCCATGACGACATCGCGACCAGTCATCAATTTTCCGTCTGTTTCTAATACAACGCGATCGCGCAGCCCGTTTAACATGAGTGTCTGGTGCGTCTCAGCTAAACCGAGTTCCCAAGGAATCCCCGCATGTTTAATGCTTGTTTTCGGTGAAGCACCTGTACCGCCATCATATCCGCTAATGACGATGACATCCGCACCGCCTTTAGCCACTCCCGCAGCAATCGTGCCAACACCAGATTTTGCAACGAGCTTCACACTAACGCGCGCATGACGATTCGCATTTTTCAAGTCGTAAATAAGTTGCGCTAAATCTTCAATCGAATATATATCATGGTGCGGTGGTGGTGAAATAAGTTCTACACCCGGCGTGGAGCCACGCACTTTTCCGATCCACGGATATACTTTATTCGCAGGAAGTTGTCCCCCTTCTCCCGGTTTCGCTCCTTGCGCCATTTTAATTTGCAGTTCATCCGCATGAACTAAATAATGACTTTTTACACCGAAACGACCGGATGCGACTTGCTTAATCGCACTGCGACGGGAATCACCATTTTCATCTTGTACATAGCGTCGCGGATCTTCGCCACCTTCCCCGCTATTGCTCTTTCCACCGATGCGATTCATCGCAATCGCAAGCGCTTCATGTGCTTCTTGGCTCAATGAACCGTACGACATCGCCCCCGTTTTAAAGCGACGAACAATCGCCTCTATCGGTTCAACTTCTTCAATCGGAATAGGTGTACGTGTGTCGTCAAACTCAAATAAATTACGTAAAAATGTAAGCTGCTCTTCATTCGCCATCGCAGAATATTGTTTAAACAGCGCATAGTCATTTTTTCGACATGCCCATTGTAACGTATGAATCGTTTTCGGATTAAACGCATGATGTTCCCCGTTTTTCCGCCATTGCAATTCACTTCCAGAATCTAATGTTTCATCATAAGACGTGAAAAACGCTTGCATATGGCGCATTTTTGCTTCTTGGGCAATTTCATTCAAACCGATTCCGCCAATTTGCGACGCTGTTTCGGTGAAATATTGATCGATAACATCATCCCCGATGCCGATCGCTTCAAAAATTTGCGCGCCACGATAACTTTGCACGGTTGAAATACCCATTTTTGACATCACTTTCACAACGCCATCTGTCGCCGCTTTTTTATATGTTTCGACTGCCTTTTCGTATGTCGATTGAAGCACTCCTTTTTCAATCGCTTCTCGAATGGTCGCAAATGCCAAATACGGATTGACTGCATCCGCTCCATATCCGATTAACGCTGCGAAATGATGCACCTCACGCGCTTCTCCACTTTCCACAATTAAACTGACTTTCGTACGTGTCCCTTTTCGAACAAGATGTTGATGTACCGCGCTAACCGCAAGAAGTGTCGGAATCGCTACACGTTGTTCGTTTATGCAACGGTCAGATAAAATAAGTAGCGTTGCACCAGAAGCAATCGCTTCATCCGCCGCTTGACATAATTCATCTAACACTTCTTTTAAGTTATGTGTAAAAACTGTTGACAATGTCACACTAGCAAATTCACGATACGGACTCATTCGAATGGCGTTTAGTTGTTTGTTCGTGATTATTGGTGACTCTAATCGAATGCGACGAGCACAAGATGCATCCGGATTCAACAAATCTCCTTCTTTTCCAAGCAACGTCACTGTTGATGTGACGATGTATTCACGAATCGCATCAATCGGTGGATTTGTTACTTGTGCAAATAGTTGCTTAAAATAATTGAATAAACTTTGCGGTCGATCTGATAAGACGGCTAAAGGTGTATCGTTTCCCATCGCCCCTGTTGGATCTTTTCCTTCCGTTGCCATCGGAATGATTGTTTTTTCCACGTCTTCATACGTATATCCAAACGCTTTTTGCCACGTCAAAAGGTTGTTAAACGGTTGTTCCTGCTCATCTTCGGCACATTCGTCAATAGAAATCATTTGTTCATTCACCCATTGACGATATGGTCGTTCATTGGCAATTTGTTTTTTTATTTCTTCATCAGAAACGATGCGTCCTTGTTCAAAATCAATAAAAAGCATTTTTCCAGGACTTAATCGTTCTTTGTATAAAATATTGTTCGGCTCTACATCGATCACGCCTACTTCCGATGAAAAAATAATATAGTCATCTTTTGTGACATAATAACGAGCAGGGCGAAGACCGTTCCGATCTAAAATTCCTCCAATTTGTTTTCCGTTCGTAAACACGATCGCAGTCGGACCGTCCCACGGCTCCATAAGACAGCTATAATATTCATAAAACGCTTTTTTATTATCATCCATCTCTTCATCCCAATACCACGGTTCAGGAATAAGCATCATCGCCGTTTCAGCAAGCGACTTTCCAGCTAACACAAAAAATTCAAACGCATTATCGAGCATGGAAGAATCGCTTCCGTTCGTATCTAAAATCGGAAGTACTTTTTGTAAATCTTCACCAAAAACAGAGGATGAAAATTGTTTTTCACGCGCCATCATCCAATGAATATTGCCTCGTAGCGTATTAATTTCCCCATTATGAATTAAATAACGATTCGGATGTGCCCGCTCCCAGCTCGGAAACGTGTTTGTGCTAAAACGCGAGTGAACGAGCACAAACGCGGAGCGAAATCGTTCATCTTGTAAATCAATATAAAAAGCATCCAGTTGCTCAGGGGTGACTAGCCCTTTGTAAACGATCGTTCGACTGGATAAACTCGCAAAATAGTACTCATTGTTTTTTACTAACTTTTCTGCTCGTTTACGAATGACATATAACTTTCGCTCAAAATGTTGTTCATCTGTTATATCGTCGCCCGCTGCGATAAAAAGCTGACGAATAAACGGACGACTTTTTTTAGCCAATGTTCCGAGTTTTCCGACATTAACAGGTACATCTCGCCATCCGAGCAACGTTTGTCCTTCCTCGCAGATGATGTCATTGATTTTCTGTTCTAAAATGCCCCTCTTTTGTTCGTCATGCTCAAAAAAGAAGACCATCCCGACTCCGTAACGCCCTTTTGCAGGAAGTGAAAACGAACAAACGGATCGAAAATAATCATCAGGAATTTGCACCATGATTCCAGCACCGTCACCTGTTTGCGGGTCGCTCCCTTGACCTCCGCGATGCTCTAATTGACGCAACATATGAAGACCTTGCTTGACAATATGATGAGACGCTTCCCCTTTTAAGTGGGCGTATAACCCGATCCCACATGCATCATGTTCAAATTGTGGACAGTACAACCCTTGCGCCTTTGGTAGTCCTCTCATGTGAATCCCCCATTCCGTTATCTTGTATGTATAATTGTAGGTTTCAATAATTATATAAACAATATATAATTTAGATAATATTCATCTCATTTCGAGAACGATAGAAAGAGGTGGAAAAAATGGAATTAAGACAATTAGTTTATTTCACAGAAGTTGCCAAACGGGAACATGTGTCAGAAGCTGCTGAAGCGTTGCATGTCGCTCAATCTGCTGTTAGTCGTCAAATTGCAAATTTAGAGGATGAACTCGGGGTCAAACTATTCGAACGTGAAGGAAGAAACGTAAAATTAACACCGATCGGCCGCCACTTTTTACAACATATTGAATCGGCATTAAAAGCGATTGACTATGCGAAGCAACAAATTGAAGAATATTTAGATCCAGAGCGCGGAACAATTAAAATTGGTTTTCCAACAAGTCTCGCAAGCTATACGATGCCAATGGTCATTTCCACATTTAAACAAAAACATCCGCACATTTCTTTCCATTTGCGTCAAGGGTCATATAAGTTTTTGATTGATGCAGTGAAAAGGCGAGAAATTGATGTGGCTTTCTTAGGTCCCGTACCAACTGAAGAAAAGGGCATTCAAGGGGATATTTTATTTACCGAGTCGTTCGCCGCACTCATTCCGACAGATCACCCACTTAGTCAAAACCGAAGCATCACTTTAAGTGAATTACGACATGAGCCGTTTGTCATGTTTCCAGAAGGATTTATTTTACGAAAAATAGTAGAAGATGCTTGCAAGCAAGCCGGCTTTTCTCCGATCATTTCATCAGAAGGAGAAGATTTAGATGCAATTAAGGGACTCGTCTCAGCAGGAATCGGGGTGACTTTGCTCCCTGAAAGTACATTTTACGGAACGACACTTCGTTATACAACGAAAGTCCCGATCGAATTTCCGCTCGTTCGTCGCAACGTCGGAATCATTTTACCAAAATATGACCTTGCACCTTCTGTCAACGTATTTTATCAGTTCGTAAAACAATTTTTTGCTACGTTAAATCAATACCAGTAAGCCAGCTGATAAGCGCAACTGGCTTACTGTGTGACTACATAGACAAATCGATGCCGACAACTCCAACTACTTGACCTTTTTGGACAATTGGCGCTGAAACGGTCAAACATGGACGCTTTGTCAACGCTGATGTATATATAGAGGAAACGTACACATTACCTTTAGCGGCCTCAACGAACCACGGTCTCGCTTTCGCATTGACAAGACCGGCTGGCGGATTTGAGTAAATGAACGTCCCATCAATGCGATTTGACCAAACAGCTTCCACATTGTCATTCGTCCGCAAAAACTCATCTAAACATTTCTCATGTTCTCTCACATCTAAACAGTCGAGTGGATAAGCATGTAAAAATGATGTGAGTTTTCCTTTCATCCGTTCAATCACATGTAAATCCACAGAAAACATTTGCTCTTGTTCATCTTTTTTTATAATTGTTTGTAACTCGTTTGATGTTTTTTCAATCGCTTCGTTAACCCGTAACATTTGCTCGACATTTCCATGCTGTATTTCCATATGTTTCGCAACCTCATGCGCGTGGTCTTTATTTTCTAACGCGAGTGAAGAAATATATGCAAGCAAAGCGGAAATTTCTTGCATGCTTCCCGTTTGTTCTTCAACCGATTGCGATGAATCATACGCCATAGCCGTCATATGATGAAGCCTTTCTCTAAAATCAGTCAGAAGAGAAAGGACGTTATTCATTTCACTTGATCCGTTTTCAATTTGTTCTGTCTCTGTTTTCACCATGTGCATTGTCGATGCAATCTCTGATTGAATCGACGACAAAATGTCACGAGTTTGTTCCACAGCAACCGATGTTTGATTAGCTAATTTTCCAACTTCATTGGCGACAACAGAAAATCCTTTCCCATGTTCACCTGCACGCGCTGATTCAATATTTGCATTTAATGCTAAAATACTCGTCCGTTGCGAAATAGAGGCGATCGTTGAAAGAATGTGATGAATTTCCTGTGAACGCTCTACTAACATTTCCATTTGACGAAGTAATGCATAATGTCCTGTCCGCAAATCGTTCATTTCACGTTGAAGATTTTCTAATGAACGTAATGACCGAATAAGTTCATTGCAAGATGCTTCGCTATCCGCATGAATACGCTGGGAAACGTCTGAAATTTTCAACGCCGACTGTTCAATCATTTTCGTCTTTTCTTCTACTTGCATCGTATAAATTACTGTTTTTTCTAAACGATCGATCAGCTGTACAGTGCTTTGTTGTGTAGCACTCGATGTTCGATCAAGTGAATCGGCAGCTAATTTCATTTGCTCTACAACTGCTTTTAGTTGGTCAGCCGCCACTTCAATTTGACTTAGTATCCCACTCGACTTCTCTCCACTAGATTCTTGTACATTCAACCTCTTCTTTAACAAAAACATACACACGCCCCCTTATGTTATATTTTATAACACGAATATAACATAAAAAGTAAATAAAATAAACATTTTTCTTAATATTTTAAAATTCACGTCATTTTTCTTTACGACACACTTTTTGTAGAAAATACCCACATACGACTTCCGATCCAGTTGATCACCATTCCGCTTATCGTCGCTATCATTTTGTTTAAAACAATCGGAAACATTTCTCTGAAACCGTGTAGCATCATGATCGTCACGATGAGAGAACAAAGGTTTACGGCAAGAAAACGAACGAATTGTTTTTCCCCCCTCCTACTGATCGAAACGTCCACGCCCGATTCCATACGTAGCTATTGATCACACCCACACTATAGCCAAACATTTGTGCCCACATATATGGCACATGAAGTGCTATGAGGGAGAAAAATAACAAAAAATCCACAAATGTGTTACTCACTCCAACAACAGTAAAACGAAACAACGTAACGATGTTATTCAATGTCATGCAACACCTTCTTAAAAAATTTACAAACTCATATTGGATTTTTATGTTAATATAAAAAGGTGAGGAATTTCAACTCATACAAAAATATCCATATAAATAAAAGGAGCTATCAAACATGGAGCACAAAATTGAAACGATTCCATTTGAATTAACCATTGTAGGAAAAGGATACCGCGTGAAAACAGACGAAGCATTCCAAATGATTCCTTCGCTTTGGGCTCATGCCGAGAAGAATGGATTGATGCAACAACTTATTGATTTGTCATGGAAACAGCCAAAATGCACACTTGAAGGACTGTTAGGCGTTTGTGGAAGAGATGCAACAATAACAGACGAGGAGTTTGTTTATTTCATGGGGATACGCTATGACGGAGAAGTGTCAAACATGGAACGAATGACGATTTCACATGATACATGGGCAGTTATTCCAAATATTGACGAAGCGTGGCAGCAATTATATTCACAATGGCTCCCTGCTTCTCAATATAAGCTCGCTAATTTTCCTTGCATTGAATGTTATTATCCGCCAACTCGACATCCAGAAAATGAATCGTGGGTTCCTGTCGTCATGAAGTCATAAAACAAACGCATGCCAAAAGAACCATAAACAGTGGCTCCTTTGGCATATGGATTAAAAATACACATCCGCTATACCGATGACACAAGCTACCGTCAACGGACTAAGCAAAGTAGATAAAAATACAGCTTGGGCTGCATATTCGGGATGGTGATTGTATTCTAATGCATACAATGCTGTATTTCGCGAGCAAGGATATGCACTAGCAATAAGCAACGCTTGAGCTGTAGTTCCTTCCATATGTAAGAGTAAAATGATCAAAAAAGCAATTAAGGGCGATAAGATTAGGCGACTACAAATTGTTATAAACATGAGACGCGGAATACGTTTCACATCCATATATGCAAGTTGAGCACCTAGCGTCACCAAGGCAATCGTTAAAAAAGCATCAGCTACATGTTCAAGGGGGCGCCAAATAAATGCTGGAACGGCAATATCGAAAAACTTCCAAATAACAGCGAGAACGAGTGCATAAATAATCGGATTTTTTAACATGTCACGTGTTATTTCCCGCCTATTTTCACTCGCCGAAATAAATTGAAACACGCCGTATGTGTTCGTTAAAAAGTTTTGAAAAATCGTTACAACAATTTGAATCGACATTCCTAACGGTTCATGGCGAAATACGAGCTGGCTAACCGGGATGCCGAAATTACCGGAGTTATTGAGCACGATTGTGTTTTGAAATGTTGCTCCTAGGCTACGGTCAAGCTTTAGCCATTTCGCCATGACAGCGCTAAGCGCAATAAGCGTTCCGTTTTGCAAAATGAGAAAGAAAAGAACGTGAAACAACACCTCGCTTTTTATATCGCTTTTATACACGTTCACAAACCCAACAGCTGGAAGCAAAAAATACGTCGTAAGTTTCGACAACGTATGCATGTCGAAATGAAATAACCGATGCAAATAAGCACCTGCTCCAATTAATAAAAACAACGGTAAAATGACATCAACAACAATGTGGATGAAAATGTCCAATGGAGGTCCTCCTTAACTCCTTTTTAACCGATAAATTCTTTCCGGTCTTCCGACAGTTCCATAGGAAACATCTGCGATGACGATAGAAACAGAGACTAAATACTCTAAATATCTCCTCGTAGTCGTCCGGCTTGCACCAATTAGTTTTCCGACCTCTTCCGCTGTCATCCCCTTATGATATTGCTTCATCACCGTTAGCACTTTCTCTAATGTCAATCGATGAATTCCTTTTGGCAGTTCATCATCTGCATCGCTTAATACGTAGTCTCTGCGAATTAGTTCATCAATTTCTTCTTGGCTAATAATCTCTTTTTCTTTCATCATCCGCTGCATTTTATCGTAATACTCTTTATATCGAACTAATGTTTCTGTAAATCGTTCTAACATAATCGGTTTAATAATATAGTCAAACACCCCTCCATGCATCGCTTTCTTCAACGAATCAACCTCTCGGGCAGCAGTAATCATAATTACATCAATATTCATAAAATGCTCCCGTATCCATTTTAATAAATGCAAACCATGCATGTCTGGAAAGTAAATATCTAATAAAACTAATTCCGGTTGAAGTACGGTGATCAATTCCTTTCCTTCCTGCTCGTTTGTAGCGATTCCTATCACTTCATACCCCGGAACTCGCGCGACAAATCGATGATTAATTTCTGCAATTCGCTTATCATCCTCTACAATAAGAACACGAATCGGTTTTGTCATCTCTCATCTCCTCCGCTTTGGAATCACAACGGTAAAAACTGTTCCTTTTCCTCTTTCTGTATGATACGTAATATATCCTTGCAACGCAGTTAACGATTTTTGAACTAAATCAAGCCCATAGCCGCGATGCGTCCCCGATTTCGTGGAAAACCCTTTACTAAATATTTGAAATTCTAATCCGTCCGGAATCCCTATGCCTGTATCCTCAACCTCAATAATCAAATCCTCGCTAAGATCGGTAAAAAATGCCGTAACACGCTTTTCTTCCCGACCGTTTTCTAATACCGCCTCCATCGCATTATCAATAATATTTCCAATAATTGTAACAAGGTGGTCGCGGTCAATATTGGAAATATCGCGAAAACTACTTTGCCGATCAATATCAAACGTAATTTTTAGCTCGCTTGCTTTATTAAATTTTCCAATTAACAATCCCCCAATCACGGGATCGGGAATTTCTTTCATGACAAAACGGACAATATCTTGTTGGACGTTTGTTTCTTTTGTAATGAGTTCTAGCGCTTCTTCATAAGATTCTAGCTGAATTAATCCAGAAATCACATAAAGTTTATTAGAAAACTCGTGCGTCTGCGCTCGAAGTGCTTCAGCGTAGCTTTTTACTTGAGACAACTCTTTTGCTAATCGGTAAAGTTCGGATTTATTGCGAAATGTCGATACCGCCCCGATGACAGAGCCGTTTTTATCGACAATGGGAATGCGATTAGCAATTACCGTTTGTTCTCCTATTGCCATTTCCACGTCATACTCTGCTTTGCCCGTTTCCATCACATCTAGCAGCCTTGAATGAGGAATAATATGTAAAATGCACTTTCCTAGGACATGTTGTTCGGTTTCGCAGCCTAATATCGCCATTGCCGTTTTATTCACCATCTTCACCATTCCATCTTGATTAACCGCAATAAGCCCTTCATGAATTGCTTCTAATATCGCTTGTTTCTCTTGGTAAAGAAGCCCAATTTCTTTCGGTTCTAATCCGTGAATCGATTTTTTCACCGTTCGAGCAATGAGCACAGAACCAACTACCCCAAACAATAGCGCAATAATCGAAAAAAGGAAAATTTTTGCCGTATACGCCCAAACGACTTGTTGTATATCTTCGATCATAAACCCGACCGAAACAATTCCAATCACTTGGCCAGATTCATCAAAAACCGGCGCTTTCCCGCGAATCGCTGGTCCAAGTGAACCAACAGCTTCTGAAATAATCGATTTCCCTTGGAGAACCGCGTCGTTATCCCCACCAACCATTTTTTTCCCGATTCTCTCTTCCATCGGATGAGAATAACGAATTCCTTCTTTATTTCCGACTACGACATACTCTGCGCCTGTTTTTCGACGAATCATCTCAGCAAACGGCTGAATTTGTTGATGCGGCTCTTTTTGTTGAAAAGCGTCTCTCACTAATGGAACAACTGCTACGCTTTCTGCTACATTCAATGCTCGCAACCCAATCTGTTCTTTTAAAGTGGAGGCTAGCATATGCTGAAAAAGCAGTGATAAAAACACAATGACGACAATAGTTAATGAACAAATAATAATAATAAGCTTCGTTTGTAATTTCATCGTACCACCCTTTAGAAAAAAGAGAAAGACCGACTGCCAAACGCAGTAAGTCTTTCGTTTTTTACATATCTTCGTTTACAATAACCGATTTCCCTTTTAATTTCATTAAAAACGGGATAGCAATCCATAAAATTGCGGCAATTAGCAGAACAAATGAAATCGGTTTTTCAATAAATACAAAAAAATCACCGTTCGATGCTGTAAGCGCCCTTCTCATATTATTTTCAATCATTGGTCCTAATACAAGTCCTAATACGAGCGGTGCAAGTGGAAAGTCATTCGTAGCAAGCAAATATCCTAACACCCCGAAACCGAGCAACAGAAAAATGTCGAACGTTGTCACTTGGACAGCATACACACCGAAAATAGAAATAGCAATAATAAGTGGCAATAAATATTTAGGCGGTGTCTCAATAATTTTAGCAAATATTTTGACAAGCGGCATATTCAAAATAAGAAGCATGACATTTCCAATAAACATACTCGCAATTAAGCCCCATGCCACATCTGGATGTTCATCAAAAAGCAACGGACCTGGTTGAACGTTATACATCATTAATGCTCCCATTAATATCGCCGTCGTTCCTGAACCCGGAATTCCTAGTGTTAAAAGAGGAATCATCGCTCCACCGGAAGCCGCATTATTCGCAGATTCTGGTGCAGCAACGCCAGCGATTGTCCCTTTTCCGAATTTCTCAGGATGTTTACTTATTTTCTTTTCTAACATGTAAGAGAAAAAAGAAGCTAACGTAGCTCCAGCCCCAGGCAATATCCCGACTAAAAAGCCAAGAAGCGAGCCGCGAGCAATCGGACCGGCACTTTCTTTTAATTCTTCTTTCGCTGGAATAATTCTGCCGATTTTTGCAATACGATCATTATTTTGCTCCTTATGGAGAATAGCTTTAAACACTTCTCCAAGCGCGAAAAGCCCAACCGCAACTGTTAAAAATTCCAATCCTCCATAAAGAAACGAAATATTATACGTAAACCGTTCTACCCCTGATACACTATCAAGTCCAATCGTTGAAAGTAATAATCCAAAAACCGTCATCATCCAAGCTTTCGTCATCGAATTTCCAGCAAGTCCGCTGACTGCTGCCAGCCCAAGAATCATTAACGAAAAATATTCTGCCGGTCCGAACTTTAGCGCTACGTTCGAAAGAGGTTCCGCTAGCAACACAAGCGCAATTAACGAAACAATTCCAGCTGCAAACGAGCCAATCGCTGCAATGGCTAAT
Source organism: Anoxybacillus flavithermus (assembly GCF_002742685.1). Lineage (GTDB taxonomy): Bacteria > Bacillota > Bacilli > Bacillales > Anoxybacillaceae > Anoxybacillus > Anoxybacillus flavithermus_E. Next base: position 10,414 of record NZ_PEDM01000024.1, on the reverse strand, counting down.
GCGGAGCCTGCCCTTCCTTGTTTCGCCATTTGGTACCCATCAAGCGCCGTAACAACCGACGACGATTCCCCAGGTGTGTTCAGCAAAATAGAAGTCGTCGAACCCCCATACATAGCCCCATAATATACACCAGCAAGTAAAATAATGGAACTTGTTGCAGCCTGTGCCGGTTCAAACCCTGATGTCATGGAGGCTGTAACAGGAATTAACAGTGCTACCCCGCTCATCGGACCTATTCCTGGCAAAACGCCAACAGCCGTTCCAATCAGTACGCCGAGAAAGGCAAAAAATAAATTATGCAACTGCAACGCCGTTTGAAAACCATCAAGAAGAAATGTCACGCTCGTTCCTCCTTACCTCAACCAAATTGGCCAACTTGGCAACGTACCCTGTAGCATCTTAACGTATAGTCCATACACTCCTAACGAAAAACAGGCGGCAATAATGATTGATTTCCATATCGAACCTTTTTCCATCGTCTGAAATCCGATGATAAGGAAAAGAAAAGTGGTGATTACGTATCCGATTGGTTCAAGTAATATAGCATAAAAAATAGAGGAGATGAATATAGTCCAAAACTTTTTATATTGCAGCCGTTGTTTTTCCCCGTGAGTCGACCGATACCGCATCGTTTCGAATAGTAACTTAACGCTAAGCAACACAAGAATAAGCCCTAGCAAAAATGGAAATACGTTTGGACCGACTACACTGCCATAAGCACTCTTTGAAATTCGTAAACTCCCTATCATAAACAGCACTCCTATTGCCAAAAACGTTAAAGTCGCAATACGGTCAAACGTTTTGTTCATCGTTACACCTTCCTTTCGGTTGGGAAAAGGGGAGAGAATTCTCCCCCCATCCATTTATTTATGCATGCCAAGCGACTTCAACATATCGCTAATCAATATTTCTTGTTCTTGTAAAAATTTCGTAAATTCCTCTGCATTTTTGTAGTCTGACTGCCATCCTTGCTTCTCTAGTTCTTGTTTCCACTGATCACTACCTGCCAGTTTTTGGAGCGTTTCTTCCCAAAACTTCTTCGCATCTGCAGACATTTCTTTCGGGCCAAACACCCCTCGCCAAATCGTAAACTCTGCATCAATACCAAGTTCTTTCATCGTCGGAACGTCTTTCAAGTCTCCGCTAAGTCGTTCAGACGAAGAAACAGCAAGCACTTTCACTTTTCCAGCTTTCACATACTCACCAACCGAGGAAGCATCTGTCGCAATAACATCTGCATTTCCACCAAGGAGAGCCGCAATCGCTTCGCCACCTCCATCGTATGAAACGTATTTGACCACTTTCGGATCAATCCCTGATTTATAAATCGGAAGAATCGCCACTAAATGGTCCATTGAACCTGGTGCCGATCCGCCAGCGATTGTGATAGATTTCGGGTCTTTTTTAATTTCATCAAGCAACTGAGCTAATGATTGGAATTTAGAATCTGATTTGACAACAATCGCTCCAAAGTCTTTCGTTAATTGGGCAAGCGGAGTAGTATCTTTATAACCAAACGGGCTATTTCCTTCTGCTTTTAAGTTGTTAATGATGATCGGCGGAGAATTTACAAATAGCTTATAATCATTTTTTGTATCTTGAGTGGCATACTCGGCCATAAACACTGCTCCGCCGCCGCCCGGCTTATTCTCAACTGTCATCGTTTGCTTCACTAAATTCGTTTCGCTCAACACTTTCGTAATTGCGCGTGCAGTTAAATCCCATCCCCCTCCAGCCCCTGAAGGCGCGACAATCACAATCGGCTTCGTCGGATAATCTGACCGTTTTTCAGATGTCTTTGTTGTCGTATTCGCTTCTTTTGTTGTGGCATTTCCACAGGCACTAAGAATTAGTACAACCAACCCTATAACCAACCAACTGACCCATTTTCTCACCATTTTCTTCCCCCTTTGTTTGATAACGTTTACATATTCGAAAGTAATTATAGCAACAATTTTCTGAAAAATAAGTTTTTGAAAATAAAAATAATTTTGTTCATTTTGTGCACAAAATACAAAATTATTTTTATAGATTTACCCGTGGTGCTAGATAAAATCAAGTAAGCATAAAAAATTGATGTTAGTCTAGATTATCGCCACAACGAATAAAGAAATGTATAGTAAATCGATCAATGATGAGGAGTGTCTATAATGACAAGGCGTTTTGATAAAGAATTCAAAATACATGCAGTAAAATGAGTGGTCAAGGAAGGAACAGCGATCGCCCAAACATAAGTCAGTCCAAAAATCCTTCAGAAACAAGGGGACAGAAACAAGTGGCGAAGTATGGACAAAATTATGAAATATGAGAACATTCGTCCAAAAAACAAAGAAAAAATATAAGACAACCACTAACTCGAAGCATCATTGACCTGTGTACCCCAATCGATTGAATCAGCCGTTTGAAGTGAATGAGCCGGTGGCGAATATCACGGATATTCGGACGAAAGAAGGCTGGCTGTATTTCGCATCCATCAGGATTTGTTTTCTCGTAAAATTGTAGGATGGCATCTTTCCGAGCGCATGCCAAAGGAGTTAGTGATCAAAGCATTTCACCGAGCCATTCATCGGCGAAATCCTCAACCAGGTCTGATTCACTATTCAGATCGAGGGAGCCAGTATGCATCGAATGAATACTAAGCCATGTTGAGGCAATACGGCATCCAGACGAGCATGAGTCGAAAGGGAAACGGTTATGACAACACATATGTCGAATCGTTTCACAGCATCTTGAAAAAGAAACTCATTTTCCACGAATCTTTTACACCAAGAAAAAAGCGAAACAACGGATTTTCGAATACATTGAATGGAGAGAATTCATTCCGCTATTGAGTACTGTCTCAAATTGAGCATGCGAAGATGCATCAACTTCACTCTTGAGAAAGGGAAAGGTTTACCAAATCATTCTCCTTCTCAAGAAGCCACCAAACGAAGTGTGGTAGTAGAGTTTTAAAATTTTTCTCGATTTTTATGTGTCTATTTTCTTGACATAATGCCCTCTATCAGCTTGTCTACTTTGTCGACGAGCTTCCGTAAGATATATGGTTGCTTTTTTTTATAGTTTCTCTATAAAATATTGTAAACAAAACATATATCCATTCAATACAAAAAGAGGGTGAAACAATGGGTAATATCCCTGACTCGAACAAAATTTACTCTTACGCCGACTGGAAAACATGGGAAGGGCGCTGGGAATTGATAAATGGAAAGCCATATAATATGACACCTGCTCCATCTTCGGAACATCAATTTGTAGTGGGGGAATTGTATTTTGCTTTACGTCACTTTTTTCAAAATAAACATTGTTATGTTTTTATGGCACCATTTGATGTATTTCTTAGCAAACATGACACGTATGAAATCCCTGATGATATTGTTCAGCCCGATATTGCAGTTATTTGCAATAAAAAACAAATTGTTAAAAAAGGATGTTACGGACCGCCTACGCTTGTTGTCGAAGTATTATCACCTTCAACTGCCTTAAAAGACTACAACGAAAAATTTTATACTTACCAACAATATCAAATTATCGAATATTGGATTGTTGATACTGCTAACAAAATGATTCATGTGTACAATTTGCAGGAAGGGGCGTATCAACGACACGCTACATACGGACAACAAGACACATTGCATTCTGCACAATTTAAGGACTTAGCTATTCCATTAAAGTATGTACTTGAATGGAATTAAAACGGCTCTTGTTTCAGACGACAAGAGCCAAAATTGTTCGATTGTGCACTCTTTACCGATTCCGATTAAAAATAATCAGCTTTAATTCTGTCATTTCTTCGATTGCATATCGAATACCTTCACGCCCAAATCCGCTTTCTTTTACCCCACCATACGGCATATGATCGACACGAAACGTTGGAATATCGTTAATAATCACCCCTCCGACATGCAGTTTCTCCGCTGCTTCCCAAGCAGTATGAACGTTGTCTGTATAGATGCCGGCTTGCAGGCCGTAGCGTGAATCGTTGACAAGATCAATCGCTTCGTCGACGGAAGACACTTGATTAATCAAAACAATTGGCGCAAATACTTCTTGGCACGATACTTTCATCGTTGGCGCCGCATCTAAAATGACCGTTGGCAACAAAATATTTCCTTGTCTCTCCCCACCAATGGCAACAACAGCACCACCTCGTTTTGCCTCTTCAATCCACTCTAGCGAACGCTCGACATCTTTTTCAGAAATGAGAGCCGAAACGTCTGTCTTCGGATCAAGCGGGTCACCAACTTTCAACTGCTTCACCGCTGTCACAAACTTTTCGATGAATTCTTTATACCGTTTTTCATGTACGTAAATACGTTGCAACGAAATGCACACTTGCCCTTGGAACGAGAAAGCACCGACAACGCACCGCGGAATGATTCGTTCGATATCGACTTGTTCATCGATAATAACAGCTGAGTTTGACCCTAACTCTAGCGTGACGCGTTTTAAGCCAGCTTTGTTACGAATAGCAATCCCTACTTCAGGGCTTCCTGTAAATGTGATCATGCGAACACGTGAATCTGTCACAATTTGATCACCAACTGTTTTTCCGCTCCCCGTCACGACATTAAGCGCTCCGTTTGGCAGTCCTGCCTGCTCAAATAATTCGGCAATAAAGTAGGCAGAAAGCGGCGTTTGGCTTGCAGGTTTCAACACGATCGTGTTCCCTGATGCAATCGCAGGACCTAGCTTATGTGCTACTAAATTCATCGGAAAATTAAACGGCGTAATCGCTCCAATCACTCCAATCGGTTCTCTGACCGTAAAAGCGACGCGATGTTCTCCGCCTGGTGCGGCATCAAGGGGAATCGTCTCCCCATGAATTCGCTTCGCCTCTTCCGCCGCAAATTTATACGTTTGAATCGTGCGCGCTACTTCCGCTTTGGCGGTCGTGATCGGTTTTGCGGCTTCTTTTGCAATGATCGTAGCCGCTTCGTCGGCGCGTTGTTGCAATAAAGCTACAACTTTCTCTAAAATCGCTGCACGCTCGTGTGCTGGCATTTTCGCCATCACTTGCCGCGCTTCATACGCAGCCGCAATCGCACGTTTCACATCTTGTTCGGCAGCAATCGGAATCTCGGCTAACACTTCTCCAGAATACGGGGATAAAAGTTTGGTATACGCCTCCACTTTGATCCACTCACCGTTAATATAGAGCTTCTTTCTTTCGATTGCTGTTCTCATCTCGTTTTCCTTCCCTTCTTCGTTTATTCCTTACTTGATGACAAATAGTACTATACGATCATTCCCTTTTTGACGACATACGTCTAGCATAGATGATATTTATTTCTATTCTTTTTCCATGTTTTATAATCCTCCACAAACTTGATTGACTAATGACGAAAAAGATAAAAGCCCACTTCATGAAGCGGACTTTTATAATCACTCATTCATCTGAAATAACGCAATCGCACGTTGACGTTGCAATGAATGGTCTACTGTTGGTGCAGGATAGTCGGTTTTGATGTTGCTTTTCCATGGCTCATGAATATGTGCCGAAGGGAAAGAAGCGAGTTCATGGACATATGTGCGAATATACGTGCCATCCGGATCAAACTTTTTCGATTGTTCAATCGGGTTAAAGACGCGAAAATACGGCACAGCATCTGTCCCGACAGAAGCAGCCCATTGCCATCCTCCAATATTTGATGCTTCATCATAGTCGATTAACATCTGGTGAAAATATTCCTCCCCCATGCGCCAATCGATAAGGTAATCTTTTGTTAAAAACGATGCCACGATCATCCGAAGACGATTGTGCATCCATCCTTCCTCTTTTAATTGACGCATCCCTGCATCAACGAGTGGAAAACCTGTTTTTCCTTCTTTCCACGCTTCAAAACGTTCGTGATCACGCAACCATGGAAGATGGCGATACTTTTCTATAAACGCTTCCGTTTTTGTAAATGGAAAATGTGCATAAATCATATGGTAAAAATCGCGCCAAGCTAATTCTTTTATATATGTTTCTACTGCTTCATCATAGCCATTGCCAAATTGTTGCGCAACCGCATGAAAAACGGTGCGAATAGAAATCGTCCCAGTTTTTATATGTGGAGATAAACGACTTGTCCCTGTAACGCTCGGGATATCTCGTTTCCGATGATAATATGGGAGTGCCGTATCGATAAACTGCTGTAAAACATGTAAAGCGTCTTGTTCGCTCGTACGTTCCCAGTGCTTTGTACATTGCGCAAGCCACATCGCAAACGTGCGCTCATCATCCTCCGAAAGCGGTGTGATGTGTAACATATGCATGCGCAACAAATCGATGTCAACGGAAAGAGGAAAACGTTTCGGACGTTTCCGCCAGGCACGATAATACGGTGTATATACTTTATAAGGCGTTCCATCTGCTTTTAGCACACCAAATGCGCCATGCATATGTGCATCATCGTATGCATATACGTCAACTCCGTGCTTTTTTAACAACGTACAGACGTGATCGTCCCGCTCTTTTCCACGCCCGACTTCATCTTTATTAAAAAAAATTGCACGCATATTTGTATGATGAATGAGGCGAGTAAATACTTGATTCGTATCCCCATACAATACATGCATGTGAATGCCGTATTCACGTAATGACTGGCGAAAGTGCTCAACCGTTTGAAAAAAATATTCATGGTGATACGTTCGTTCTTTTGCAAAATAAGGGTCAAAATGAAAGAAAAAAAGAAGTTTCCCTTCTCTTTCTTTTGCCCACTGAAGCGCGTGAATGAGCGCTGTATGATCGTGTAGACGAAAATCTCGCCGAAACCAAACAACTGCTGTATGCATGTATCCCATCCTTTCATATGTTACGTGTTTTTATTGTACAATATTTGTTTAATAATTGTATAATAAAAAGAAAAAGAAGGTGAACATATTGTACGATGTCATTGTTGTTGGAACAGGATTCGGAGGGATGACCGCAAGTGCGCTGCTTGCGAAAAAAGGATATCGCACACTCTCGATCGAAGCTGCCAGCGAACTCGGTGGATGTGCAGGAAAATTCGAGCGACAGTCGTTTCGTTTTCAAGCAGGCGCTACACTTGGGATGGGATTTGAAGAAGGCGGCGTATTTTCACAACTATTTCATGAACTCGACATATCTCCCCCTCCCGTTCATTTATTGGATACGATCATGGACGTACATTTTTCGGAACGAACGATTCGATATTACCAACAAAAAGAACGTTGGTTTGACGAAATTGCCAGACAGTTTCCAAAAGATAGCGCAGCCATTGTTCGCTTTTTTGAAGAAATGTTTTCTCTGGCGGATGCGATGCTTTCGTTTGTATATAAACGACCGATCGTTCCTCCCAAAACGATCAAACAGTTATTTCAAGCGATGCAAAAAGCAGATAGCAAGCTAATAAGCGCAACACCATTTTTGTTTCAATCGATTGCGAAACGACTCCAACATTACGGCATTCGTGATGAAACGTTCATCGCTTTTTTAAACGGCCAACTCGTTGACAGTGTGCAAACAACGATTGAGCGTTGTCCCGCTTTGCTTGGCGCCGTCGCCTTAAGCATATTTCATCGCGGAGCGTTTTACGTTGAGGGAGGGCTTGCAAACGTTGTTCATGCGCTTGCGGAACGTTACAAACAGCTTGGCGGAGAACAACGGATGCGTGAAAAAGTCGTATCCATTCGTAAACAACGTCATTGGCTTGTGACGACGAATCGAAAACAAACATATGAAGCGAAACACGTTGTATTTAATGGCTCTCTGCATAGTATTTTCTCCATTTTAGACGATTCAATAAAACGCATATTTTCGATTCGTGAAGAAAAGGAAAAAAAGCGCCCAGCTTGGGGGGCATTCACCATTTATATTGGAGCGGACGACGACTTACAGACAGATAGCTTATACCACCAATTTATCGTCAATCAAACAAAACCGATGAGTGAAGGAAATCAATTTTTATTGTCCGCTTCCGCACCGTTCGATCGACAAATGGCACCTATTGGAAAACGTTCCATAACGATTTCGACCCATACCGAACCACTTCATTGGTGGGATCGTCATGCGTATGATGAACAGAAAAAGATGCTTACAGAACAAATATTGCAACGTGTCAATAAAACATTCCCATTAACGAATATACATGTTCAATTAGTCGGCACACCTGTGACATTTTCTCGTTTTACTCATCGGGCGTTCGGAAAGGTAGGAGGATATATTCCAAACGGTGTTTTCAGTTTATTGTCTACGTATTCACCGCAAACAAATGTCGAAGGATTGTGGCTTTGCGGGGACACAGTATTTCCTGGCGCAGGCTCACTCGGCTGTGCATTATCAGGATGGATTGTGGCGGATGGCATTTCAGCAAGCAAATAGCTCTATGCACAATACATAGAGCTATTTCTTTTTTATTTCGATTGGCACAGATGTTTTTATTTTTATTGCCACTTTCGGATATGTTAACGCTTGAGTAACAATCGCATCAGGCGCAGGCTTTCGTTCTTTATAGGAAACGATCGCCTTCCCTTTTTCGTATCGTACATCAATCACCTCAACCTCATATCCGCCCGTCCTTCTCTCACCGAGATGAATGACAACATACGTCACACCTTCTTGTTGAACGGTATACGTTTGAAATTGTTTATGCTGTTTTTCATACAACGCTTTCACATGCTGTGGAAGTTGTTCGGCTGTAACTACTTCGTATGCAATGTGATCTCCTTCTTTATACGCATCTTGTTTCTCTGCTTTCGATATACTGCAAGCAGAAAGAAGAAAACTCATCAACATAACGATCCATTTTTTCATTTTCATATTCCCCTTTCTTATGCTATTGTATGCATAGAGCACAAGAAACAAACTACGTATTTTTCTCCATACATTTTGCACATTTCTTTTTTATGATGATGATACGATACAAGTGGATGGAGGGAAAGCGATGAAGAAATTATTGTTAGGAACTGTTTTGGCGGGAGTTGTTGCAATTAGTGCAGCTTGCTCCAATACGATGCAAGGACACGACACGTCCAACATGCATATGAAAAAAGAGAATGCTTCTAATGAAGGGAAGCAATTGCCTTTAGCAACGAATACAGAAGTGCTATCCGAGAAAGAGATTCACCTTACTGCGAAGGAAGCGTTATTACAAATCAACGATCAAGTCAAACTCCCAGTATACACGTATAATGGATCGGTACCCGGTGCGCAAATCCGCGTAAAACAAGGGGATCGCGTGAAAATTATTTTTAAAAACGAATTGCCTGAGCCGACGGCGATTCATTGGCACGGCTACCCTGTCCCTAACGATCAAGATGGTGTGCCTGGAATGACTATGGATGCCATTAAACCGGGGGAAACGTTTACGTATGAATTTACGGCAACTGTACCTGGAACGTATTGGTATCATTCGCATCAAAAAAGTGCCGAGCAAGTGGACAAAGGATTATACGGTACATTAATCGTTGAACCAAAAGAAGGAGAACAAGTCGATCGAGATTACACGCTCGTATTAGATGAATGGATGAGCCAACAACAAGCATCAACGACTGAACAAGCCAATCATACAAATATGCATCACGGCAATAGCTCGATGATGCATGATATGAGTATGTACGATATTTTCACGATTAACGGAAAAAGCGGAACAGCTATCAAACCGTTAAAAGTGAAAAAAGGCGAAAAAGTGCGACTTCGTCTTGTCAATGCAGGGTACATGTCCCACAAGCTTCATTTACACGGACATACGTTTCAAATTGTCGCAACGGATGGTCAGCCATTAAAAAACCCGCAACTAATCAAAGATGAACTGTTGAATATCGCTCCGGGTGAGCGTTACGATATTGAGTTTATCGCCGATAATCCAGGAGAATGGTTATTAGAATGCCATGGAGATATGAAAGGTACTGATGGCATGAAAGTGAACATTCAATACGAAGGACAAGCAAGCAATACGGACAAAGCGAACGCAAAGGAAAACCTTCCTGTTGTGGATATGACAACATACGGAAAATATGAAGCAGGCCCATTTACGTTAAACCAAAAATATGATGTAGAGTACACGATGGATTTAGGAACGGCGATGGGGAAAAATGGGATGATTTTCACGATTAACGGGAAAACGTATCCTGACACAGCGCCTATTAATGTGAAGACAGGAGATTTAGTAAAAGTAAAAATAGTGAACAATTCACCTATGGATGTACACCCAATGCATTTACACGGACATTTCTTCCAAGTATTAAGCAAAAACGGTAAGCCAGTCACAGGCTCTCCATTGATTAAGGATTCGTTAAATGTAAACCCTGGTGAAGAATATGTCGTCGCGTTTAAAGCGAATAATCCGGGAAATTGGATGTTCCATTGCCATGACTTGCACCATGCTTCAGCGGGAATGGTGACAGAACTAAAATCCCGAGTTCGACAGTTTGAGGGGCATTTTAGGCAAATGAAAATGACCGAAATGCT
>NZ_PEDM01000023.1 GCF_002742685.1 Anoxybacillus flavithermus | reverse complement strand
GGTTACCTTTACCATACAGGAAAATTCGCATTTTTTGTACCCTCTATTTCTTCTATGCACACTTACCTTCAATGATCAAGTACAACTTGTGGTGAAGAGCCATATTTATTAATTTAATTCGTAAAAATTCCAAATAACCCTCTTAGAGAGGGTTATTTGGCATGCCTGAAAAATGTGATATTCTTTTTCTTCAGCTAATGATCACAGACATTGCGCATGGGATACAGCAATGCCTAACCACTAAACTTGACGGGTATGGGGAAATGCCCTCTCTATGAAAATAGCCGATTTCTCATTTTGAAAAGTTCGCGTTCTGTCATCGTTGTTTTATGAACGGTGAAATCAACGTCAAGTTGGAGATTGTTAAGGCGTTCGTTGAATTGTTCGTAGTGGGAGTCAATTTTTTCGTTTAGTGCGTGGATTTCTTGTTTCATTGCTGTCATTTCACCGCGCATATGATGGACATCCATTGTTAAAGCTTCAAGCTTTGCGTCCGTTTCGTCTTGACGATGGAGAAGAGCGTTCATAAGATCGTAAAGCTCTTTTTGTCCATTTTTTAATGCTTGTTGCTCCTCGCGAATGAGTTGCTGCTCTTTGCGGAATGCATTCATTTCCTCCCGCAACAAGTTTATTTCTTCGCGGAATGTTTTCTGCTCTTCGCGAATAGCCATTTGTTCTTCGCGAATAGCCATTTGTTCCTTACGAATAGCTTTTTGTTCTTCACGAATGGCTCGCTGTTCTTCGCGAATGGCTTTTTGTTCTTCACGAATGGCTTTTTGCTCTTCACGAATGTCCTGCAACTCTTTTTGGATGTCTGTGACGACGAGTAAAATTTTCTCCAATAATTGCTCGCTCATCTTCTCACCTCCTTTGCACACAACCATATTATAACATCATTCGACAAAAAGTGGGATAAAAAATCCCTCTATGCTTCCACGTCTATAAATTGAAACGATGAAACGTCAAATAAACCTTGATCGGTTAGTTTCAGTTCCGGAATGACTGGCAACGCTAAAAAGGCGAGCGTAATAAATGGATTGAATTCGTCTGATGCTCCAATCGTTATTAAAGCATCGTGTATCTTTTGCAGTCGTTCTAATACGTCTTCAAACCTTTTCGCTGTCATGAGACCGCTGATTTCAAGCGGCAAGTCTGCCAACACGCGTCCGCTTTCGACAACAGCAAGTCCACCGTTTATATGTTTTATATGTTCAATTGCAACGATGATGTCGTTATCGTTCGTTCCGGTGGCGATGATGTTATGTGAATCATGAGCAATCGATGACGCAATCGCTCCTTTTTTCAGTTGAAAGCCGTTGACGATGCCAACACCGACACCGAGACCGCGATGACGTTCAACGACAACAAGCTTTAATAAATCTCGCTCGATCGACGGTTGAAAGACGCCATTTTCGACATCCACTTCTGTTATGAGCCGTTTTGTATGCAAATGATTTGGGATAATTTGAATGACATTTGCTTGATTTCCGCGTGTAAACGGAATTTGCACATCTTCTTTTGTTATCTTTTTGGCATGGACCGATTGAGTAATCGCTTTGTCGATCGAAGTTGCTTTCGCCACAGAAAAGGTAGCGCATCCGTTTTCAGCAACAAGCGTCCCTTTTTTAAAGACATGTGTAATCGAAAACGACTGTAAATCATCCACAAGCAAAAAGTCGGCATCATACCCAGGAGCGATCGCGCCTTTCGTATATAGGCGATAACATTCTGCGGCGTTTAATGTCGCCATTTGAATCGCTGTTATCGGCTCTATACCAGCTTGAATCGCTAGACGAATATGATGATCGATACTTCCTTCATTGACAAGCTCATCAATATGTTTATCATCTGTGCAAAATAAAAAGCGGCGCGCGTTATATGTATTGACAGCTGGAAGTAGCTTGTTCAAATCTTTTGCGACCGACCCTTCGCGAATTAAAACATACATGCCACGTTGAACACGAATGAGCGCTTCGTCTACGGTGACACATTCATGATCGGTATGAACATTTGCGCTTCGATACACGTTCACAGCTGTTTCATCCAGTCCAGCTAGATGACCGTCGATTAGTTTATTTGCTTCCATCGCAGCGGCTAGTTTCGCAAGCATAGGTTGCTTTCCTTCTAGAAGTGAAGGATAATCCATCACTTCCGCAAGCCCAAGCACGCGCGGATGGGAGAAAAACGGTGTTAACTGTTCAGCGTGCAATGTCGCGCCAGCATGTTCAAAATCGGTGGCGGGTACGCATGATGGCAACATGACATATACATCAAGCGGAATGTGGTCGGAATCGTTTAGCATAAATTCAATGCCTTTTGTTCCAGCGACATTCGCAATTTCGTGCGGATCAGTAATGACGGTAGTGACGCCGTGTGGAACGACGACGCGAGCAAATTCGCTCGGTGTAACCATGGATGATTCAATGTGGACGTGTCCGTCAATTAGCCCAGGACATACGTATTTCCCTTTGGCGTCAATGATGGTTTGCCCGTCATATTCTCCAATGCCGACGATTTTTCCGTCGGTAATCGCAATGTCTCCTTCGATGATATCGTGGGTAAAAACATTGACGATTTTTCCGTTTTTCACAACAACATCAGCGATTTGTCTTTTGGAAGCTACTGCAAGTTGTTTCATAGATGTTCCTCCTCTTCAACTCGATACGAGGAGCGATCCCCCGTAGTCAAACGATTTACGGTCGTTTGGTAGAAACTTTCGGACCATATTTCCGAAATTATACGAGTTGTTTTTTTAAAAATTTTTTTCATTCTACAACGTTCATCGTTTTTTCGTCAATGAATGATTTTTTCTGTAAGTAAAATGAATGGCAAATGTTGCTTCACTGCGCGAAAGTTTGGTATCATCATAGTATTGTGAAAGGTCGACAATATCGGAGGTGAAAGAAATGTCACGAATTTCAATTGAGCAAGTCAAGCATGTGGCGCATTTGGCGCGCTTAGCGATTACAGAAGAGGAAGCAGCGATGTTTGCGAAGCAATTAGATGCGATTATTACGTTTGCCGAGCAGTTAAACGAGTTAGATACAGAAAACGTTCCACCAACATCACACGTGCTGAATATGAAAAATGTGATGCGTGAAGATGTACCGACAGCTGGACTTCCGTTAGAAGATGTATTGAAAAATGCACCAGACCATCAAGACGGACAATTCCGAGTGCCAGCCATTTTAGAGTAAGGGGGGAAAACGATGTCACTGTTTGATTATAAACTATCGGAATTACATGGGATGTTACATAAGAAAGAAATTTCTGTATCTGATTTAGTAGATGAATCGTTTAAACGTATTCATGAAGTAGAAGAAAAAGTACAAGCGTTTTTAACGTTGAACGAAGAACAAGCGCGTGCGAAAGCAAAAGAGTTAGATGAGAAACTTGCAACGGAAAAGGAATTTGGTTTGCTTTTTGGAATGCCAATTGGCATTAAAGATAACATTGTGACAAAAGGGTTACGCACAACGTGTGCGAGCAAAATTTTGTACAATTTCGACCCGATTTACGATGCAACAGTCGTTGAGCGTCTCAATGAAGCTGATGCAGTAACGATCGGTAAATTAAATATGGACGAGTTTGCGATGGGGTCTTCGACAGAAAACTCGGGCTTTCAACTCACGCGCAACCCGTGGGATTTAGAGCGCGTGCCGGGCGGCTCTAGCGGCGGTTCAGCAGCGGCAGTAGCGGCAGGCGAAGTACCGTTTGCGCTTGGGTCAGACACGGGCGGTTCGATTCGCCAACCAGCTGCGTTTTGCGGGGTTGTTGGGTTAAAACCGACGTATGGGCGCGTATCGCGCTATGGGCTTGTTGCGTTTGCGTCCTCGCTTGACCAAATCGGTCCAATTACGCGCAACGTGGAAGATAACGCATATTTACTACAAGTCATCTCTGGTGTAGACCCGATGGACTCTACTTCTGCCAATGTCGATGTACCTGACTACGTTTCTGCCTTAACAGGCGACATTCAAGGGTTAAAAATTGCTGTACCGAAAGAATATTTAGGCGAAGGGGTATCAGAAGAAGTGCGCCAGTCGGTGCTTAATGCCCTAAAAGTATTAGAAGGCTTAGGCGCAACGTGGGAAGAAGTATCGCTTCCTCATTCAAAATATGCACTAGCAACATACTACTTATTAGCGTCTTCCGAAGCATCGGCAAACCTTGCGCGCTTTGACGGTGTTCGTTACGGCTATCGGACAGACAATGCGAAAAATTTAATGGAGATGTATAAGCAAACGCGTAGCGAAGGATTCGGCAATGAAGTGAAACGCCGCATTATGCTCGGAACGTTTGCATTAAGTTCAGGCTACTATGATGCGTACTACAAAAAAGCGCAAAAAGTGCGGACGCTCATTAAACAAGACTTTGAAAACGTCTTTGAAAAATACGACGTCATTATCGGACCAACAACGCCAACGCCAGCGTTTAAAATCGGCGAGAAAACAAACGATCCGTTAACGATGTATGCCAACGACATTTTAACAATTCCAGTCAACCTTGCGGGTGTTCCAGGCATCTCAGTGCCGTGCGGATTTGTCAACGGGTTGCCAGTCGGTCTGCAAATTATCGGCAAGCATTTTGACGAAAGCACAATTTACCGCGTGGCGCATGCGTTCGAACAAGCAACAGATTACCATAAACAAAAACCAACGTTGTAAGGGGGGAAATAGTGATGAATTTTGAAATTGTCATCGGACTTGAAGTGCACGTCGAGCTGAAAACAAAATCGAAAATTTTCTCAAGCAGCCCAAATGCATTCGGAGCGCCCCCAAACACACAAACGAGCGTCATTGACTTAGGGTACCCAGGCGTCCTTCCGGTGCTAAACAAGCAAGCGGTTGAATTTGCGATGAAAGCGGCGATGGCATTAAACTGCGAAATCGCGACAGAAACAAAATTTGACCGGAAAAACTACTTTTATCCGGACAATCCAAAAGCGTACCAAATTTCACAATACGACCAACCGATTGGACAAAACGGCTGGATTGAAATTGAAGTGAACGGCAAAAAGAAAAAAATTGGAATTACGCGCATTCATTTAGAAGAAGATGCAGGAAAATTGACGCATACAGGTGACGGTTATTCGTTAGTCGATTTCAACCGTCAAGGCACACCGCTTATTGAAATTGTCTCTGAGCCAGATATTCGCTCGCCAGAAGAAGCGTATGCATATTTAGAAAAATTAAAGTCGATCATTCAATATACAGGTGTATCCGATTGTAAAATGGAAGAAGGCTCGCTTCGTTGTGATGCGAACATCTCCCTACGTCCAATTGGCTCAGACAAATTTGGAACGAAAACAGAATTGAAAAACTTAAACTCATTTAACTTCGTTCGCCAAGGGCTTGAGTACGAGGCGAAACGTCAAGAGAAAATTTTATTGTCTGGCGGTGTGATCCAGCAAGAAACACGCCGTTTCGATGAAGCGACGAAAACAACGATTTTGATGCGCACAAAAGAAGGTTCGGAAGACTATCGCTACTTCCCAGAACCAGATTTAGTGATGCTTTATATTGACGATGAATGGAAAGAGCGCGTACGCGCGTCGATTCCAGAGCTTCCTGATGCACGGAAAAAACGGTACATTGAGGAACTTGGTTTGCCAGAGTATGATGCGAAAGTATTAACGTTGACAAAAGAAATGGCAGATTTCTTTGAAGAGACGGTTGCGAATGGAGCGGATCCAAAGCTTGCTTCGAACTGGCTGATGGTTGAAGTATCTGCCTATTTAAACGCAGAACAAAAAGAATTGCATGACATTGCGTTAACGCCAGAAAGTTTAGCAGGCATGATTAAACTCATTCAAAACGGAACGATTTCGTCAAAAATTGCGAAGAAAATCTTTAAAGAACTTGTGGAAAAAGGTGGCGATCCAGAGCAAATCGTCAAACAACAAGGGCTTGTGCAAATTTCTGACGAAGCAACGTTGCGCAGAATCGTATTGGAAGTGCTCGATGCGAATCCGCAATCGATTGAAGACTTTAAAAACGGAAAAGACCGTGCGATCGGCTTCTTAGTCGGTCAAATTATGAAAGCAACAAAAGGACAAGCAAACCCACCTCTTGTGAATAAGCTATTGCTTGAAGAGATCAATAAACGATAAGGATAAAGCGGCATTGCCCTCGGACAATGCCGCTTTTCTTACAGATGAACAAGCTTTTGCAAGGTGCTTTCTACTTTAAATACACGATTGTTTAATACTTGGATGCTCGATTCGTGGTCGGTGAGGGCAGAGAGTACTTTCTCTTCGAGTATGTTGGTTAAGCGGGTGATGTTTCCTTGCATGTTGTGGATATCGAGTGCGAGTGCATCGTATTTTGCGGCGAGCACCTCTTGACCGTGACGAACCGCTTCACAAATCGCCTTCGTTTCGAGCGTTCTTTCGTCAAGTAACTGTATTTTCTCATCGAGCGCTTGCACTTTTCCGTCGAGTACTCGTACTTTCTCATCGAGTACTTGTACTTTCTCATCGAGTGCTTGGATTTTTTCGTCAAGTGCTAGGACTTTGCCATCGAGCGTTTGAACTTTTTCGTCAAGTGCTTGAACTTGTTGGCGTAAGGAAGATACTTCTTTTTCAAGAGATTCCACCTTTTTCTCCACTGCTTCCACTCGTTTTTCTAGCGATTCGACTTTTTCTCGAGTTGCTTTTACTTCGTGAAGGATTTCATAAAGCAACTGTTCCACCGTATTGTTCACCTCCTTTTCGTTTCCATTTTACACGAATCGACAGCGGATGACTAGCGAACATGTTCATTTTTTAGGAAAGCTGGTTGAGGAGCACATTTTCCAAACGATGTTTTAGTAGAGAACGGCTGGCGAATCAATTACAATGATAGTAGATGAATGATAGAAGGGGAGTACGAGATGGATACGTCATGGCTAAAGCCGATTACAGAGGCGAAATATTTAGTAGTTGACAATGCATATCGGTACCGCGCGATTTTGCGCTATTTTTATACGCAGCACGAGCGAATGCGCCAATATTTGTTTCCAGAAGAAGTGTACGCTTTTTTAAAACAATTCGATGAATTTCAAGCGTATACAGAAGAGGAGCTGCAACAAGACTTAGAGCAGCTCGTCAAATGGAAAAACTTAATCGCTAGACAAGAAACGGGCCATATTCGGACGATTGAGGAATTTAAAAAGAAACGGTTTCGCTATCAATGCAGCCCGTATACGGTCGAAATCGAACGAATGATTCGCACGCTTGAGCAGCTAGGGGATACGTTTGGCGGCTCGCTCGAAAAAACACGATTTGATCGCCTGTATGCATCACTTGTCCGAATGGAATCGATTATTCACGCTGGATTTGTCGAAAAACGAGAGGAAATGAATCAAGTGTGGGAAGAAACGTTCGATTATTTTAAAAAAATCATCCAAAATTCTGCCGATTACATCGCCTATTTAAACGGAGAAAACATGGAAGAACGGATGATGTCTGATTCGTTTCTCGTGTATAAAGAGCAATTTACCGCCTATTTGCGCGATTTTATCGTCGCATTGCAAAAAACATCGATGCAAATTGAAAAGCTGCTCGAAGACTTGCCAGAGGAAGGTGTGCGCCGATTGATTGAGGAAGTAGTTGCTTACCAACTCGCCATTCCCCGTTTTGAAGGCGCAGTTTTTTCGCGTGAACAGCTAACGGAAGAGAAGCTAGACACGTGGCGCAGTTTAAAAGAATGGTTTTTAGGGCGAAACGGCCACGAAAGTGAACTGTCGTTTTTGCAAAAGCAGACGAACGAAGCCATTCGGCGAATGACGCGTGTCGTTCAGCGGTTAGGGGAGCGCCATCATCATTTTCGCAGCCGAAAGAAAGACTACTTGCATTTAGCCAAATGGTTTTCGTCATTAGAAACGGTAGAAGAAGCACATAAACTGTCCGCGGTTGTGTTCGGCTGTTTCCATACGAAACACATCGTCGCCGAAAATGATGCAACGGAAAACATGTACCGCGATATTTGGGAGGAACAACCGGCAGAATGGCTCGTCAAACCGCGCGTTCGCCACTATCGAGAAAAGAAAAAGCCAGAAGCAATGATCGATAGGCGAAAAGAAAAAGAGGAAACGATGACCGCCTACTTAGCAGCGAAGCAACAAGAAGAAGAGCAGCTGGAACAACTCATAAACGACAGGAAAATCATACTTCGGGAACTCCCGGTCGTTGCTTCGCATATCCGCAAGACGTTGCTCGGATGGATTGCGAAAGCGATGGGGCGGGAAGACCGTATCGTGCAAACGGAAAACGGATGGAAAGTGAAAGTGGTCCAATGCGAAGGAACGATTACACTGAAAGCAGAAGATGGTACGTTAATGATGCCAAATTACGAAATCCATTTGCTAGACTAGGAGAAGAGAGAATGGAAAAAGAGTTTGATGAGAAAGCGAAAGAAGCGTTAACGGCGTTGTTTGAACATTTTTGGATTGTTCGGGAAAAAGAGCCGGAACTTTTTCAAAAAATACGCGAACGCGAAAAAGTGTTAAAGCGATATGTGCAAGAGAAATTCGGCTATCGGCTCATTGTCCACCGCTATTTTGCTAAGCTCGAAAAAATACCAGCCGAGCCAGAAGCGTGGATGGGAATTGAGTCGTTTCAAGAACCGCTCGATTACGCGTTGTTTTGTTGCTTGTTAGCATATTTAGAAGGAAAAGCGGTCGAAGAAAAATTTTTATTATCTGACGTATGCGAAGAAATAAAAGCGATGTATCCAGGTGAAACAGCGCTTGACTGGACGAACTATCAACATCGGCGCGCTCTTATTCGCGTGTTGAAAACAGCCGAGCAAATCGGGATTGTACATCACGTCGACGGGGAACTCGAGGCGTTTGCCAATCAAGAAGACGAAGAAGCGTTGTATGAAGTCCCTGTATTGTCCCGTTATTTTATGCGCTCGTACCCGAAAGATTTTATTCAATATGAAACGATCGAGCAGCTGCTTGAAGAAGAATGGAAAGCAGCGCCGGACGACTACCGTCGCCACTTTATTTATCGGCAGCTCTTTTTATCGCCTGTTGTATATCGTCGGCAAAAAGACGATCCAAACTTTTATTACTTGCGCAACTTCCGCCACCGATTGCGTGACGACATCGAAGCGCATACCGATTTTCGCTACGAGCTATATAAAAACGCAGCGTTGCTAACCATTCCAGAACGGCAACATGTGTATACATTGTTTCCAGATCAAAAAGGGGCGTCGGATATTATCCTTCATTTCGCTTCTGTCGTTCGCAATCATTTGGACAACTATCCACCGGATGAATACGGACAAATTCATGTGACGATGTCCGATTTTCAGCAGTTGCTCAATCACTGTATGGAGCAATATGGCGAAGGCTGGAGCAAAACGTATCGAGAAATGACATTGGCACAACTTTCATCTGAACTGCTCTCTGCTTTAAAAGAATGGAAAATGGCAGAGCATGAACAGGGAACGGGCATGGTGACTCTTTATCCGTTGCTTGGACGGCTTGTCGGTCGATATCCAGACGATTTTCTAATGAAAGGAAGAGACGATGATGACGAATAAATGGGTGCTTCATCGCGCGGGATTGATTAATTTTTGGTATTACGATGAGCAATATTTCGAATTTGCTGACGGCAAGTTGTTGCTTCGCGGGACGAACGGTTCTGGGAAGTCAGTGACGATGCAAAGCTTGCTTCCTGTTTTATTGGACGGCAAAAAAACGCCGGACCGGCTCGACCCGTTCGGTTCTCGGGCACGGCGAATGGAAGATTACTTGCTTGGTGAAAAAGAAATTGTCGATCGCGATGAACGGACAGGTTATTTGTTTTTAGAATATAAACGAAAGCAGACGGAGCAATATGTGACAACGGGAATCGGGTTGCGGGCAAAGCGGCAAAAAAATATGGATTTTTGGGGGTTCGTCATTTTTGATAACCGCCGCATCGGTCGCGATTTATTTTTATATAAAACGGAAAAATCAGCGAACGGAACAGAAAAAATCCCGCTCACGAAACGCGAGTTAGCCAATTTGCTTGGCAACGGCGGAACGGTTGTTGATTCACAAAAAGAATATATGGAGCTCGTCAATAAGCACATCTTCCGCTTTGAATCGATGGAGGCGTTTCAAGAATTAATTGAGCTATTGATTCAATTGCGCAGCCCGAAACTATCGAAAGATTTTAAGCCGACGGTTATTTATGAAATTTTAGAAAGCTCGCTTCCGGCGTTGACAGACGACGAGTTGCGCCATTTATCGGAAACGATTGAAAATATGGATCAAACAAAGCAACAACTCGAGCAGCTAGAGCGCGACGAGCAATCGCTAAAGCGGCTTTGTGCGCAATATCGAGCATATAACGAGTATATGATCGCAGAAAAAGCAAGTGAATGGATAAAGGCAGACAAACAGGTGAAGCGGCTAGCAGAAGAAGGAAAACAATGGCTTACGGAAGAAGCAGAAAAACAAACGCACCTTGCGGATTTGAGCGAATATATTCAAACGCTTGCAAACGAACAGGACGTATTGCATCAACGAGAAATAGAGTTAGCGAGCCACGAAGTGTTCCAAGCGACAAAAGAATATGAACGAGTTCAACAAGAAATAAACGACATTCACGAAAAGCAACAAAAACTATTGCGGCAAATTGACGAGAAAGAGCAACTAGAACGCCGCTATAAGCGCCAGTTAGGAGAAGACGAAGATCGGCGGTATCAGATAGAAAAGCAACTCGCACAGCAACTAGAAGATTTACGGCACGATGCGATGGAAAGTTCATTTTCTGCGCATGATCTGAACGAAGCTGATTTCTCTCGCCAGCGCCAAACGAAATTTGACTTTACCGTCTGGAAGAGAGAAGGGCAAGAATACGCCGAAAAACTAGAACAGGCGATTGCGCTTTGGCGCCGACACGACGAAATGAAGGCGCGCTATGAAGAGACGAGTAAAGAGGTAGGTGACTTGCAGCGGGAAGTAGACGAATTGCGCCATGAAGAAACGAAATGGCTCGAACTGTTAGAAAACGAAAAATCACGGTTCCAACAAGAAGTATTTCGCTGGCTCGAACAATGCCAAGACGTTTTCGTACGAGAAGCATCTGTCCAACTATTTTTACAGCGCCTCCATGAACTATACGAAACGTATCATGTCGATGAGATGAAGCAGCCGTTTACGGAAGCGTATTACGAAGCACTCAATCGAAAAAACGAAGAAAAAATGGCGCAAAAGCATGCGTGTGCGTTATTAGAAGAGAAGATTGCCGCAAAAGAGGCGGAATGGAACCAATGGAAAACGCAAAAAGATCCCGAGCTAGCGCGCGATGAACAAACGATGGCAGCGCGGGCGGAGTTAGACGAAAAAGGGATTGCTTTCGTCCCGTTTTATGCAGGAGTGGAATTTCAAGACCACGTACCAGAACCGCTTCGGGAGCGGATTGAATCCGCGCTATATCACGCTGGGCTGCTCGATGCGTTGATTACGGAAACCGATGTCGAAGTAAGTTGTGACCGAGTGATTGTCCCACGCCCAATCGAAATGGCGCATACATTAGCAGACTATTTACAGCCGGACGTAGATGAAGAGTGTGGGGTTTCAAAAGCGCGCATTAAAGAAGTACTCCAAAGCATCGTGCTTGCCGATAGAGAAATGGACGGGGCGTTTATGCTCAACGAAGAGGGGCATTATACGCTTGGAATAGTCAAAGGGCATGCTCCGGCAAGGGAAAAAGCGCTGTTTATCGGACGGGCTGCCCGCAAGCGTTGGCGGCTAGAAAAAATCGCTGCCCTTGAAGCGGAATTAATTGAGCTTCGTGCTCAGTTGCACGAGCAAACCGATAGGCTCAAACAGCTCGAGCAGACGATTGCGCAAATAAACAGCTGGTTTCGCGCCTTTCCAACCGACCGCGACATGCGCGCAGCTTTTGAAGAACGGGAAAAAACGAAACGAATGACGATAAGCAAGCAACAAGAATGGGAGCGGAAAAACGAGAAGCTTGCCCAACTAGCCCGCGACTGGCAACAAGCAAAACAAACGTTGCGCGAGTACACCGAGGGACTCGATTTAGAGTTTTCCAAAGACGGCTATGAACAGGCGCTTCTCTTTATGAAATCGTATATGCGCGGGCTTCACGAACTGCAAATGATTCATCGGGAGTTTCTTCATTTGCTCGACATGATTCGCCATCGTACAGAACAGCTAGAAACGGTACAACAAGAAATCGATGAAACAAAAGGTGAACGACATGTGCTTGCAAAAGAGCAGCAAAAACTCGAACTAAAACGGCAAGAAGTCGAACGCACGCTGCAACTAATGGGCGCAGAAGAAATTCAAGCAGAGATTCAACGCGTTCGTGACCGGTTAGCATTTTTACAGCGAGAAATGCCAGCGAAACTGAACGAGCGTATCGCGCTAGAGCATGAGCTAAAAGCTATTGGCGAAAAATGCGAACAGTTGGTGGTGAAAGAAGCGTTCGCTAAGCGGTTAGCGGAGGCGTGGAAGCGGTCGTTTGAGCGAGAGGTCGCCCTTGAACTTGTTGACCTGCATGCCCATGATACGTTCGAACAGGCGAAAGAGGCGATTCAGCGATATGGGGCGCTGTTAAAAGAAACGAGAACGTCGCTTGTGAACCGATTAAATAGCATCTTTTTTCAAGAATCAGCGAATTTAACGGAATACCGGCTCAGCCAAGAGCCAGTCTCGGTAGAGGAAACGAATCCATTTATCGATATCGAATTAGACGAAGAAATGGAATTAAAAGTCGCAGGGTGGAGAGAAAAGCAAGACCGCATCGTCCTTTTGCTTGATTATAAAGGGCAGCGCGTATCACCATTTTATGTACTACATGAAATCGAGCATGACATTTTCTTGCAGCGCGAATATATGAAAGAGCAAGACCGCGAATTGTATGAAGAAATTATTTTAAAAACAATCGGGCGGATTTTGCGCAGCCGCATTCAACGGGCGGAGCGTTGGGTAAAAGATATGAACGAACTAATGCAACAGCTCGACACATCTTCCGGTCTTGTGTTGTTTATTCAATGGAAGCCGCGCACTGCGGAAACGGAAGAAGAGATGGATACGAAAGAGCTTGTCGAATTGTTGCGGATGAACTCGCGGCTATTAAAAGAGGAAGATTTGCAGCGAGTGACGAAACATTTCCGCTCGAAAATTAACCGCGCCCGCGAGTTGTTAGAAGAGCGTGGTCAAGGCAATACGCTGCACCAAATTATTAAAGAAGTGTTGGATTATCGGAAATGGTTTTCGTTCACCCTTTATTACCAAAAGACGAACGAACCGAAACGGGAGTTGACGAACCAACGTTTCTATCAATTTAGCGGCGGGGAGAAAGCGATGGCGATGTATATTCCGTTATTTGCCGCGACGTATTCGCGCTATCAAGAAGCGGCAGAAGATGCACCGTACATTATTTCGCTCGATGAAGCGTTCGCGGGGGTAGACGAAAATAATATTCGCAACATGTTCGGGCTTGTCGAACAACTTGGGTTTAATTATGTGATGAACTCGCAGGCGCTTTGGGGCGATTACGATACAGTTCCGGCGCTATCGATTTGTGAACTCGTTCGTCCGAAAAACGCCTCGTTCGTGACCGTCATTCGCTATTATTGGAACGGAAAAGTAAAGCAGCTTGTCGCTGAGGATGCAAGAAAGGGTGAGCTCATTGAACCGATTAGATGAGGCGGTGCAATTTTTTCGCGGTGAACGTTCGTTTCACCGCCTTTTTTGCGAAATGAAAAAGAAATACGAATCGCTTGGCCGCATTGGCGGCACGATTTCCGTTGCATCTTTTTCAATGGAAGAAAAAGATGCGATTGCGTCGTTTTTTGGCAAAGAAATGAGCCGTGTGTCGCTCGCAGCGTTTGAACAACAGCTTACTAATACAAGGTTTGCCGGTATTTCGCTGATTGAACTATTAGAGCATTATTTTGGCGAACCGCTTGTGACGAAAAAAGAACAGCAGATAGAAGCGGAGCGGGAAAAAGAAGCATATTTTACACGGTTGATGCATACGTATCGAGCACAGCGCGATTGGCTGATAGCGGTAGAGAAGCAGCGGTTTGTGCAATTAGCATATCAACAAACTCCTCAAACGTTAGAGGTAGCACTTTCTGCCGTTTGCCGCGCGCTTGAACAGCTTCCGTCCACTTACACGCGCCTTCCTGTGTTTGCGCAAAAAGTAACAAACGACCCCCATGCGTTTGATTTGCATACCCTCTCAGGGAAGCTATTGCTTTCGGCGCTGCAATTTTATGCGGACACCGAGTACGACCTTTCGTCGGTAGAAGACGTGAACGAACTATTGCAGTCGTATCGGCTGTTGCGGGAAGATGTGTTAAACTTTGTGACGTGTGTTGGCGTGATGGCAGAAATAGAGAAGGGTCGCCATCCTGTTTTCGCTGCTGCATGCGAAACGAATACGGCGCTAAATGTGCCGCTTCGGGAAGTAATGCCGTTGACACGGGCGTATCCGTCCATTGGCAACACCGTCTTTGTCGTCGAAAATGCGGGCGTGTTTTCGACGCTATTAGATGCGAACGTGCCGCTCATTAGCACAAACGGTCAGCTCAATTTAGCGACGATGTGGCTGCTTGATTTACTTGTCCAAGAAGGAGTCATTCTCTGTTATTCGGGCGATTTTGACCCAGAAGGATTAAAAATGGCGCAGCGCCTTGTCGAGCGGTACGGGCAATCGGTGCGGCTTTGGCATTACGACTGTTCTGATTATTTGGCGACAAAACCGACCGTTCCGCTATCCGACGAGCGCTTAGCGAAATTGCAATCGGTTACGCTTTATGACTTGCAAGCGGTAAAACAAGAAATGTTGCGGCGGAAAAAAGCAGGATACCAAGAGGCGCTTGTTGAACAGTTGAGGGGGGAGGTGAAGAGAAGGTAAAAGATCTATTTTTCGAATAATGTATTGACAATTGGAGAGAAAGAGAATAAGATAAGAACATCAAATATTTAAACTTTTAAACAAAAGAAAGGAAGAGGGGAATGGGACAGAAAGCGATCGAGGTGTTTCGATCGTGTATACCATTATTTCAAGCGTTAAGCGATCCTCATCGCCAAGATATTGTATTGCTGCTTGCGGAACACGATAAGCTAACAGTCAATGAAATTACGGAACGGTCAAGTTTATCGCGTCCAGCGATTTCGCACCATTTAAAAATTTTGCGTGACCAACGATTAGTGTCGGTAGAACAAAAAGGGACATTGCGATACTATGTATTATCTATCGAAAAAGCTGTTGAATTATTGAAAGATTTAATTCATGCTGTTGAGAAGGAGTGCCTTTAGATATGCTAAAGGCCAAATTTTTCATTTTATATGTTTAAGTTTTTAAACGTTTAAAAAAAGGAGATACAAGAAATGAAAAAGAACGTATTAATCACAGGGGCATCAAGTGGGATTGGCTATGAGTTTGCCACACGATTTGCGAAGGAAGGGTATAACATTATTGCAGTAGCCCGAAACAAGCAGAAATTAGATGAACTGAAGCATCAGCTAGAAAAAACATACGGAATAGCAGTATGGATATATAATAAAGACTTATCGAATCAAAACGAAGTCCGTGATTTGTATGACACATTAAAAAACGAGCAACTTGATGTGCATATTCTAGTCAATAACGCGGGATTTGGGTTGTATGGGGAATTTGTGGGGACTGAGTTACAAAAAGAATTAAATATGATTGGTCTAAATATAAAGACGCTCACTCATTTGACGAAACTAGTCGTCGTAGATATGGTAAAAAGAAACGAAGGGAAAATTTTAAACGTTGCATCAACGGCTGCTTTCCAGCCAGGTCCATTAATGGCTGTATATTATGCGACGAAAGCGTATGTGTTATCTTTTTCAGAAGCATTAAGCAACGAGTTGCGACACACGAATGTCACTGTGAGTGCGCTATGTCCAGGACCAACGGCGACAGGATTTGCCGATCGAGCGAACTTACAACAATCGAAATTGTTTAAAAGCGGTGTGATGGATGTTAAACAAGTAGCGGAGGCTGGGTACAAAGGAGTAATGAACAATAAAACCGTCATTATTCCGGGGGTGGCGAATAAACTCCTTGCATTTAGTGTTCGCTTTATGCCACGTAAATTCGTTACGAATATTGTCAGAAAGGTTCAAGATCGGGTGTGATGAGGGGGAAACGGAATGAACGAATTGCTCGAAAAACAAAAGCGCTACTTTCATACAGGAGAAACGCTTTCTCTTGATTTTCGTTTAAAACAATTAACACGACTAAAAGAAACGATACAAAAATATGAACAGACCATCGCGGACACGTTAAAAAAAGAGTTGCATAAATCACCGCTTGAAGCGTATACAACGGAAATCGGCATCGTTTACGAAGAGATTCGTTTTGTAACGAAACGTCTAAGCGATTGGATGAAGCCGCAACGTGTACCGACACCGTTGACCCACTTTGGCTCAAAAAGTTACATATATCCAGAGCCATACGGTGTCAGTTTAATTATTGCGCCATGGAATTATCCATTTCAGCTTGCGATCAGTCCACTTATCGGCGCGATTGCGGCAGGAAATTGTGCGGTAGTGAAGCCGTCGGAATATACACCGGCGATGTCGGCATTATTGAAAACGATCATTTCAGAAGTGTTCCCAGAGGAGTATGTTGCTGTTGTAGAGGGAGGAGTAGACGTTAGCCAGCAGCTATTGGATTTGCGCTTTGATCATATTTTTTTCACCGGAAGTGTGCCGGTCGGAAAAATCGTTATGGCAGCAGCAGCGAAACATTTAACACCTGTCACATTAGAACTCGGCGGGAAAAGTCCTGCGATCGTCGATCAGTCTGCCCATATCGACTTAGCTGCTAAGCGAATCGTATGGGGGAAGTTTTTAAATGCGGGACAAACGTGTATTGCACCGGATTATGTGCTCGTGCATGTGTCTTTTAAATCGTTACTTATTGAGCGAATGAAGCGATATATTGAGCAATTGTACGGTGATAAAAATACGTACAGTCGCATAGTGACGGTGCGACATACAGAACGGCTCGTTCGCTTCTTAACAAACGGTAAAGTTGTACACGGTGGAACATACGACATCGAGCAACGTTGGATTGAGCCGACGTTGCTAGATGATGTGACCTGGGATGATGACATTATGCAAGAAGAAATTTTTGGACCGATATTGCCAATTGTTACATTTGAAACAATAGATGAAGCGATTCAAATGATCAACGATTACGAAAAGCCGCTTGCGCTTTATTTGTTTTCAGAAGATCGCGATGTGCAACAACAAGTATTACAACAAGTTCGTTTCGGTGGAGGATGTATTAACGACACGATCATGCACATCGCCAGTCCACATCTACCATTTGGTGGCGTTGGACAAAGCGGAATTGGTGCATACCATGGAAAAGCAAGCTTTGATGCGTTCACTCACTACAAGAGTGTATTAAAACAAACAACGAAATTCGATATTCCTTTGCGTTATCCAAACTTTCCAAATGCGCTGAAATGGGTGCGGAAGCTGTTGAGATGAAAAAAGGCTGATCCAAAGTACGGATTAGTATTATCCCCTACAGGTACAAAAAAGTGGACATTTGTTATGGTGTTCTTAAGAGTCTACCTGTAAGGGGTTTTTTATGGCCAAATGTAAATTATCAATCTATCCTTGAATAAGACACCTGAGGTCATAGTTCCCCTGAGGTTATTGCTGTGTTATGATAAAATGACACACTTATTTGATAAAAAGAAAGTCATAGTTCCCCTGAGGTTATTGCTGTGTTATGATCCGAAAGTTTTAGACTCACTATAAATCCTCGTCATAGTTCCCCTGAGGTTATTGCTGTGTTATGATAAAAAGGAGATCATGAAAAAAGCAGTAGCTGTCATAGTTCCCCTGAGGTTATTGCTGTGTTATGATCGTGGGTCAATTCGGTAAATGGAAGTTTTTGTCATAGTTCCCCTGAGGTTATTGCTGTGTTATGATTGCTACACTTTTGCACCGAAACGGAGCGGAGTCATAGTTCCCCTGAGGTTATTGCTGTGTTATGATAGACCAGTCCAACTAGAAATTAATTTTAGAGTCATAGTTCCCCTGAGGTTATTGCTGTGTTATGATTGAAGAAAAAGAAAACTGTAGAGAAACAACGTCATAGTTCCCCTGAGGTTATTGCTGTGTTATGATTCATCAGCAAAAATGTATAGCGAGAACGGCGTCATAGTTCCCCTGAGGTTATTGCTGTGTTATGATTTTCTGTCTAGCAGAACAACTATTTCTGAAGTCATAGTTCCCCTGAGGTTATTGCTGTGTTATGATTTTGCTACTATGATAGAAAGAACATTAGTGGTCATAGTTCCCCTGAGGTTATTGCTGTGTTATGATTTTCTGTCTAGCAGAACAACTATTTCCGAAGTCATAGTTCCCCTGAGGTTATTGCTGTGTTATGATTTTCTGTCTAGCAGAACAA
>NZ_PEDM01000022.1 GCF_002742685.1 Anoxybacillus flavithermus | reverse complement strand
GTCATAGTTCCCCTGAGGTTATTGCTGTGTTATGATCAGAAAGGGTTGGAAGGTGATTCGATGAAGGTCATAGTTCCCCTGAGGTTATTGCTGTGTTATGATCCAAATTCATGTTTTAAGAACCCGCTGATAGTCATAGTTCCCCTGAGGTTATTGCTGTGTTATGATATCATTTAACGTCTTACTGATCCGCGTATTGTCATAGTTCCCCTGAGGTTATTGCTGTGTTATGATTGGTGGTGATATGCCTAATAACGAATTAAAGTCATAGTTCCCCTGAGGTTATTGCTGTGTTATGATCAGAAAGGGTTGGAAGGTGATTCGATGAAGGTCATAGTTCCCCTGAGGTTATTGCTGTGTTATGATCCAAATTCATGTTTTAAGAACCCGCTGATAGTCATAGTTCCCCTGAGGTTATTGCTGTGTTATGATATCATTTAACGTCTTACTGATCCGCGTATTGTCATAGTTCCCCTGAGGTTATTGCTGTGTTATGATTGGTGGTGATATGCCTAATAACGAATTAAAGTCATAGTTCCCCTGAGGTTATTGCTGTGTTATGATACGTGTATCAAAAAGCCTGTAATATGAACGATTACAGGCTTTTTGATCGTTTTAAAAAAACGAGAGAAGGAGGGGGACGAGTTATCCTCCATCTGTTTTTTTAAAAAAGTGACAGTTGCGTTGTTGTAATTGTTTTTTCTTTTGTAGTAGGTTCTCCTAAGAGAAATTGCATTTTTGCATATTGTTTTTCTGTTACGATCATTGCCCGTATTGATCCTTTCGGTGGCAAGTTTCTTTTCAGCCTATTAAGATGTTTATCAGCAGATTCATGTCCATTGCAAATCCGACTATATACGGAAAACTGTAACATATCATATCCTTCGTTCAATAAAAATGTACGAAATTGTCTGTAGTGCCGTTTCTCCCGATTAGTGACGACAGGTAAGTCAAAAAACACAAGTAATCTCATAAACTTACTCATAGGTGTGTATTTGAATAGGAAGAAGTTCCGGCAATTTTAAAAACGAAGGTTTTTCGTTTCGACTAGCTGTTACGAAGCTCTTCACCATCTCTTCAACAGCGTTGATGACTGTTAGTTTCTCTTTATCCATTAGTATATCCGCATTTACTAAATTATATAAGTCGGCTCGAATGGAAGATGAAAATTCGTCATCTTCTTGAATATGTTGTGCTACGTGTAAATCAACAAGTGGGCGAAGAACTTCCATAAAATCATCTGCCAAATTAAACTTATTTAATTCATTGTCATGATAAATTCCTATACATGGAAAAAATCCGTAGTTGACTAATGATCTAGCGACAATTCCTCTCATAATGGCATATCCGTAGTTTAACGCAATATTAATTGTGTTATCATTTCGTCGATTAAAACCATCTCCGAACAAGTAACGAAAGTATTTTTTTGCTCCATATGCTTCACGATTAGTTGTGTCCCCAGAATCAACCGTTTTACTTATACGATACAGATCGTCAGCACCATCTTTACTTAAAAACTCTAAACATTTTCCTTGATTTGTTAACTTCTGTGTAACAATTTGTTGCCATATTCTTTTCTTAAACGGTTTCGTGTAAGCGTACTGCATTTGCAGCACGCTTAGTTGGCGAGAATGCTTTTGAAATGTGCTTAATAGTCCGTTTGGAAGTCGTTTTTGATCACATGTAAATAAAGCAATATTATATTCGGCCATTTTGCTCAATGTTGCAGCAGTAATTGTTACGACATGTTCCTCGATGATTATGGAACATAGGTCTTCTAAAGGAATGGAAACTGTATCTTCTTGCTCAATGACTAATTGATTGTAACGAATGGACAACTTGCTCGGCTTTCTGATCATGACGTGACGCCAACCCAACCCTCTTTTCTCCTTTCACTTTGTAGATGTTTCCTAATACATCTACTTGGTATTTCTCGAATCGTTTGAGGGTTTTTGAACCGACACCGCGTAAGGAAAAACTTTGATCATGGCTAATCAAATCTAACCCACCGTTTGCAGAGTCAATTGTTTTGAAGTATGCGAAAATATCTTTAATCTTTATTTCTTTTCCTAACGAATTTTTAATGGTCTTCTCTTTCGGTAATTCGATTCGCACAAGATCATTAGGATAAAGGCTAAATTGGAAAGAGTATTCCGCGGTCATTTCCTTCCATTCAGAATATGGCTTGTTTGCTTCAATCGCCTTATTCGGTAAAACCCCTTTCAAGATGTCCATGGTGTAAACTGGAACACAATAAAACTTCCCATCTTTTTCAAAAACATCGGTGCGAACGATATTGCTATTGTAAGCGACTGTTTTCCCTTCGTCTAAATGAACAACTAGGTTTTTGATATCAACAATTTTCACAGTACGAATGATTGGACCAGGTTCTCCATTTTTCTTTGGTTTATATAACGGTTGTTGAAATGCTTTCTTTGGATCGTTTCCATGTTCAAGAAGACGTTGGCGGATTGCTTCATACGTCCGCGGATCGCTTTCCTTTCCGTACATCGGAAAGTGACCATCGGCATCTAGTTTAATATCTGTGAGTTTTTTTTTCACTGCTGTTTGAATTTTTCCTTTTTTTTCGTTGACACCTACGTAACGTCTCAAAGTTTCTTCGTGGGCAGGTCCTGTGACGCTTCTTTTTGGCATCCGTGAAACAAAAACCGATTTTAACGATTCGAGTTTGTTACTATCATAATTTCCAAGGTTTAAAGCTTTTATACTTTCTTTTGGAAATTTTGACAATCTTGCCTTCAACTCATCAGAAAAAAACGGCCAAGGTTGTGGGAAGAACGGTTCCTTTTTCTTAGCGAGTTCTTTATGTTGCTCGCGATCTTTATAAAAGTTAGTAATTTTTTCGATCATTGAAGGGGAAGCGCAAGCAACGATGACTGCGTCCGCTGCATGATGTAAGTCGGATTGTTCACGATTTTTGTTGAAATCCCATCGGCTACGAAGATGGGCGGTAATTTTTCCGTTGACAGTATATACTTTTTGTTTTTTGTCTTCATCGGCAAACTTCAAGTGTTCTTTTACGAAATTAGCGAAAAAACGTGAAATATATCTTGTGTCATTTAAATTTCGCTCTTTGAATTCTTGTTCTTCTGCTTCTTGATAATGTAAGCGAAGCAAATTTCTTTTTTTCGCTTTTGAAAATTGCTTGTTCGTCAAAACAAAGTTCTCGAACTTTTGCCAGCGAGCTGTTCCGAATCCTAAATACTCAGCTGGTGTGCGGTTCCCTTTTTGACGGTTTTCTTTTGTTAACACGAGCGCTTTGTTAGCATAGCTATCATCTAAACTACGGCTATAAGGTAAAATATGGTCAATTTCAACATATCCATTTTCAAGTAGGCGATCTAACTCAATTCTTTCTAAGGAGTACATACATTGACCATTTTGTTCACTCCATAGCTTAAATTTCACAATATCCAAGCCGGTTGGATTTCTCGTTAAACCATACTCTACTAATTGCTTAATAGCTGTTTCGTTTTTCTTACGATTCTTTTCTTGAGCTGTTTGTATTTTTTGTCTTTCGTCGCTCGAATGCGATAACTCTCTAGCTAATTCGATGTGGATGGATACAGGTGATCCATATTTTTTGATAATTGCGTTAACGACTTTACGTGTTTGGGTTAAAGCTCTCATAACAACTGGATTTGCGATGTTAGGAATGTTAGGTAATAAAACTGTTTTTTCCTTTCTTTTTGGGCCAGTAAAGTTATATCCTGCAAGTTCGCATGCTTTGGAATATATTTCTCCATCTCTCATGTAAGGTAGTATGTTTCGGATTGCTTTCAGCGATAAATGACCAAACTTGGAAAACGATAAATGAAGCAATTGCTCAATTAGAGCCGCATCATAGACTTTGTTAGTTAAATTACAAGTTCTTTTTCCATCAGCACGTATATACTCGTTCTGTAAGTACGAATAAATATCTTCGTCGCTTTTGAAAATTGTAAGAGCATAGCCGAACGTGTCAAAGTCATCGTCTGAAAACATTGTTAATGCTTCTTTTCCATAAACTTGTTCAAGACATTTGCGAATTTTATGATAAGCATCTAGCTCGAGGAAACGAATATTTTCTGTCTTTTTTAATGGTTGATCAGCATCGTACATGAGACCTTTAAATTTTACGTCATCTTGCAAATCGAGTAATTTACGGATGTCACAATATGTTACTTTATTTTCCGAAAAAGCTTGTTTGTAAACTAAATGTCTTTCTTCATCTGTTAACATCCTTATTCCTTCTTGGGAAACTAGTCTTAGCTTGTTGATATGTTCCCATGCAACAAATGATTGAAATGTATAAGTGGCTTTTGGAGCACGTTTTTCTTTTGATTCAAACGTACAAAAACCGACTTTTTTTTCAATATCATCTTTTGAGGCAAAAGGTCTTTGCGATGACCAAATATGCAAATATTTTTTCTCGAATTGTTCAGTGCAAACAGGATTATGAAATTCGCGTTGTTTACTAAAAATGTATTGAATCTCTTGCTCTAAGTTATCGCGAGCGATCATGTTTGAATAGTCTTCCGATTTATTACGTTTATGGAATTTAAATTTTTCATCATGGACAATCATATCAGCTACAGTTCGATAGTGGCTTAAAATGGACTGATTCTCTTCAACTTTTTTTAAAATAACACTATTCTCGTTTGTGTTACGATCACTTTTTCGATTAGACTTAAATCCACGACGTTTAGCAAGGTGCAAGAGCACACGAGCAAGCTCGTCGTTATTTAATTTTCGTTCCAACGCATCAACACGCAACTGCCATACATCAACTAAATGGCGGTTTTTGAATAAGTTGTCGATTTCGTTTTTCGTTAAAACACCTTCACGGACTAAAAGACGGCGAATACGTTCTAATCGATGTTTTCTTCGGCGTAATCTTCTTCGTGTAGAGCGTGCGATTCGTCGTGGTAGGGAAAGAGGTTTGCCATCCGTTTGCTCAGCTTTATCAAAAATACGTACCCCAAGATCTTCAATTCTGTTTTCATCGAGGTTAATAATAGCCCATCCGACTGAAGTAATACCTATGTCTAATCCTATTTTATATCTCATGTGTTTTCCCTCCTTGTGTAATAAAAAAGACCTCAGCGTTCTGCCGAGGTCTGAGTTTGTAATGAAATGGGGAGTGCCCTTAAAGGGCTATAGGCGATCCCCAACGCCACGGGTCATCTACTCCCTGAAAAGTAGAAGCCCTTATCATAGTAACCCTGAGATCGTTGCTGTGGTACGATCCTATATACATAATAAAGGATTTTATTGAAAATTTCAACATAAAATTCTATAAATTAGTTATTTTTTATTTTTGAACAAATTTCGAAAAAAATTTAACGAAAATGTGACAAGAATTCAGATGAACAACCGATTTCTTTTTCTATTTCCATGTATTATGTAAAAGATAGCGCTTTTCTCTCTCGTTTTTAGAGGTTGAGAAAAGTGTTTTTCTTTTTGTCAATCGATTTGCTGCTTATTTTCCCTGCGATGCAGTTTCTTCCTTCCTTTTTTCGTCACAATTATTTTTACAATACATGTTAAAATCATTTCAATAGTGTTAATACTACAAAGCTAATTAAATTCGTTCGTTTTGTATTTGTTTCTTTGTTCAATGAATCACAATTTTGTTGAGGTGAAGACAGATGAAGCGCTTGTTTGCCTTAGTTATAGCGGGATTGCTTCCGCTTCTTGGTGGCTGTGAGATGGTTGTGTTTCAGCCGCAAGGACCAGCTGCACGAAGTATTACAGAACTAATTAACTGGTCGATTTGGTGGATGCTTCTCGTTGTTGTCGTTGTATTTGCATTGTTTGCTTACATCGTATGGAAATATCGGGATCGCCCTGAGCGGCAAGGGGAAGAACCGCCTGAAGAGCATGGAAGCACGGTGCTTGAAATTGTATGGACCGTTATTCCGATTTTGATCGTCATCGCACTAACGATTCCGACAATGAGAACGTTATATGATTTAGAAAAACCGCCAAAAGGGTATGAAGATCAAAAGCCGCTTGTCATTCATGTCACGTCAGCGGATTGGAAATGGATTTTTAGCTACCCTGAACAAAATATTGAAACGGTAAACTACGTTAACATTCCAGCAGGTCGCCTTGTATTATTTAAAATGACTTCCGCGTCTACGATGCAGTCGTTTTGGGTACCGGCATTAGCTGGACAAAAATATACGATGAACAAAATGGAGACAGAATTGTACGTCGTCGCCGATCGTCCAGGGTCGTATGAAGGACGAAATACAAACTTTAATGGACGTGGGTATGCGCATATGCAGTTTGAAGTGTTAGCGCAAACGTCGAAAGAGTTTGACAAATGGGTGCAAGAAGTAAAACAAAAGGCGCCGAATTTAACGAAAGAACAATATGAGGAACTGTTGTTGCCGACACATTTAGGACGTCTAACATTTATAGGGACACATTTACAATGGGTGAATCATGCTGATCCGCATTCGAAGACGTACACAAATCCTGAGTTGTATAGAGGTCATGGATATCAAGGAAAAATTTTTATTCGTGAAGATAACTATAAAAGCTCATCAACTTGTAACGATGATGAACAAAAAGCTTTAGAGAGTGATAGCGGAGGTGAACATCATGGGCATTAAGTGGAATGAAATATTTGTTGGAGGAGATCCGCTTCTTGTCGGTTCACAAATTGCGATTGTATTGACTGTCGTTGCGATTGTCGTTGGATTAACGTACTTTAAAAAATGGGGTTGGTTATGGCGCGAATGGCTAACAACCGTCGACCATAAAAAGATCGGGATTATGTACATTTTATCTGGTGTACTTATGTTTTTCCGCGGTGGCATGGACGGATTGTTAATGAAGGCGCAAACGGCTCGACCAGAAATGAATTTTTTAGACGCACAACATTACAACGAAATTTTCACAACACATGGCGTCATTATGATCTTATTTATGGCGATGCCGTTTTTGATCGGTTTAATGAACGTCGTCGTTCCTTTACAAATTGGGGCGCGCGATGTGGCGTTTCCGCAGTTGAACGCACTTAGCTTTTGGTTATTTTTTAGTGGGGCGATGTTATTTAACATTTCGTTCGTTGTTGGGGGCTCACCAGATGCAGGATGGACGTCGTATTTCCCTCTTGCTGGAAAAGAATTTAGCCCAGGAATTGGAAATAACTACTATGCGATTGCGCTGCAAATTGCAGGTCTTGGGACGTTAATGACCGGCATTAACTTTATCGTGACGATTTTAAAAATGCGTGCGCCTGGCATGACATTGATGAAAATGCCGATGTTTACATGGACAACATTCATTACATCAATCATTATCGTCGCAGCGTTCCCGATTTTTACAGTTGCCTTAGCTTTAATGACGTTTGACCGTTTGTACGGAACGCATTTCTTTACGCTTTCTTCAGGCGGAAGCGATATGCTTTGGGCAAACTTGTTCTGGCTTTGGGGGCATCCAGAAGTGTATATCGTTATTTTGCCGGCGTTCGGTATTTTTTCAGAAGTGATTGCGACGTTTTCACGGAAGACGTTGTTCGGATATACATCGATGGTCGTTTCGATCGTTGGTATTGCGTTTTTAAGTATGATCGTATGGGTGCACCATTTTTACACGATGGATGCAGGCCCTGCGGTAAACTCGTTTTTCTCGATTACAACGATGCTCATCGCTGTTCCGACAGGGGTGAAAATTTTTAACTGGCTGTTTACGATGCGAAAAGGGCGCATTCAATTTACAACTGCCATGTTATGGGCGCTCGCTTTCGTGCCAAACTTCGTCATCGGTGGCGTGACAGGGGTTATGTTAGCGATGGCGGCTGCGGACTTTCAATACCATAACACGTTGTTTTTAGTCGCTCACTTCCATTACGTATTAATTCCAGGTGTTGTGTTTGCGGTATTTGCAGGATTGTATTATTGGTGGCCAAAGATGTTTGGTTTTATGTTAAATGAAAAACTTGGCAAATATCATTTTTGGCTATTTACAATTGGATTTAACGTGACGTTTATGCCGATGTTTTTCCTTGGTTTAAAAGGAGCAGTTCGTCGCGCTTATACGTATTCAGCAGAATCCGGCTTTGCGCCGCTGTTTCTCGTATCTGCGATCGGCTCGATCATTTTGGCGATCGGCTTTGCGGTATTTTGTTATAACATTTATTGGAGCTTCCGTTATGCGAAGCGCAATGTGTTCCACGATCCATGGGATGCACGTACGCTTGAATGGATGACGGCATCTCCAGTTCAGTTTTATAATTTTGCGGTCGTTCCAGAAGTGAAACAATTAGATGCGTTTTGGCATATGAAAAAACGTGGAGAAACGCTTACATTGAAAGAAAGCGACATCAAAAAAATTCATATGCCAAGTAATTCGGGATTGCCGTTTTATATGGCGGTTGTGTTTGGGATTACAGGTTTCTTCCTCGTCTTTGAAGCACATATCGCGGCAGCTGTTGCGGCAATTGGAATTGTCGTTGGGCTTATTATTCGTTCGTTTGATTATAATGACGGCTATTATGTAAGTGTCGATGAAATTAAGGAAACAGAGCGGACGTGGAGAAACGTAGAAGGGGGGACGGAAAACCATGTCGGCTAACATCAATCATTCGCTTCCACTAGAATATCAGACGGAACAAAACCGATTAAATATTTTAGGTTTTTGGGTTTTTCTTGGGGCAGAAATTGTGCTGTTTGCGACGTTGTTTGCTGTTTATGGGGTGTTAGGTCACCGCTATGCCGGTGGCCCAACGCCGAGCGACATTTTTAAGCTCAATGACGTGCTTATTGAAACGTTGTTGTTGTTGACAAGTAGTTTTACATGCGGTTTGGCAGTGTTTTTCATGCGACAACGTAATATGAAGCAATTGCTCGTTTGGTTTATCATTACCCTTTTGTTAGGGGCAGGCTTTTTGTTTATGGAAATTCGTGAGTTTATTCATTACGTGCATGAAGGGGCGACGATGCAAACGAGCGCGTTTTTATCAAGCTTTTTCGTCTTGCTTGGTACGCACGGCGCGCATGTGACGTTTGGAATCATTTGGGCGATTATGCTCATTATTCAACTTCTTCAACGCGGTTTGACGCCAGTTACCGCAAGAAAAATGTTTATCATTAGTTTATATTGGCATTTCCTTGACGTTGTCTGGATTTTCATTTTCACATTTGTGTATTTAAAAGGGATGGTGGGGTAAATGGAGCATAAAAGCAAATATCCCGTTAGCCACGTTGTTGGATTTTTATTTTCGCTCGTTTTAACGTTTGTTGCGGTATTTGTGGCATTGAAAATGAATGTATCGTATACGATCGTTATGTGGATTATTGGTTCGCTTGCTGTTCTTCAAGCTGGTCTTCAACTATTTATGTTCATGCACGTAACAGAAGGAGAAGACGGAAAAACGAACGTTATTAATATGGCTTATGCGGCGTTTGTTGCGATTGTCATTGTCGCAGGATCGATTTGGGTGTTAACATCGGGGCATGCGGCGCATTAAAACAACTGGTTATACGCCAGTTGTTTTTGTATATACATGTACACCTCCCTATTTTTCACCATTCTTGTTATAATGAAAAAGAATAGGGAGGAGGGACGGGTATGCGCATGTTTGAAGAAACGCTAAAGAAATTGTTTATGAATTACACAATTGGTTCGATTTTAGCGGTTGTCGGCGTCGGTAGCACGTTAATGGTGATGGCGCTGAACATTCGGCAAGTAGATTTACTCATGTTGTTTCTTATTCAATTTTTTTCCTTTTGTATTATGTTATTTATCGAATATCGTGCCTTTCAAAAAGATATTTACCCGATTCGTCTTATTTTTTCTGAAACGAAAGTAACGGAAGAACAATTTTATTGGGCGCTTGTCCAAGCGAAGCGCTTTCCGTTGTTGACGGTAAGACGTATCGCGCTTCCACATTTTTTAGGGCTTTCGATTCCAGCTGTTGCGATGACAGTTTCACTTATTTTTATCGATGTGCTGCGCATTCCGTATATGTATGTTGTTTATGCATTATTTGGCGCTTTGCTCATCGCCATGCTTCATGCGATGATTGAGTTTTTTTTAACGTTGCGCACGATGCGTCCGCTTATTCGCGATATGATGCAAATAGGGAGAATGCACGGATTTCATGAAGCGATTCGAGCGACAAATGTCGTATATGTGCCGATGAAAGTAAAAATAGGATTAAGTGTACTATTTATCGGTATTTTCCCAGTTTTATTATTTGTGTTAGCGACAGAAGTGAAGTTGTTTGCGGAGGGGAAAAACACATTTTCAGGTTATTGGACGTGGACGATCGTTGTATTAGTCATTTCCATTTTGTTTTCTTTATTTGCGGCCCGTGTATTATCGGAAGATGTAGAGCGAAGCATTGAAGATTTGCTTCAGTATATGAGCCGCGTGCAAAGAAAAGAGTATGACCTAATGTGCGATAACGTTTATATTGATGAATTT
Organism: Anoxybacillus flavithermus; assembly: GCF_002742685.1. Classification (GTDB taxonomy): domain Bacteria; phylum Bacillota; class Bacilli; order Bacillales; family Anoxybacillaceae; genus Anoxybacillus; species Anoxybacillus flavithermus_E. The sequence continues at coordinate 15,758 of NZ_PEDM01000022.1, read as the reverse complement.
TCCGAGCTCACAAACGGCTTTAACCATATGGTTGATGCGATTGTTGAACGGGATGAGAAAAATAAGCAATTATTGAACAGTTTTATCACAGTGATGACGACGGCACTCGATGCTCGCGATGAATATACAGCAGGTCATTCGCAACGCGTTGCCGTATATGCTGTAGAGATTGGTAAGCGACTGGGGATGACAGTTGAACAGCTCGCTCGTTTATATCGATCCGCTATTTTGCATGACATCGGAAAAATCGGAATTCCTGACCATATTTTATTAAAAGACGGAAAGTTAACAGATGAAGAATTTACGTGGATTAAAAAACATCCGATACTCGGTGAAAATATTATTCGCCAAGTACAGCCGATTGAAGAAGTACAAGATTTGCTTCCAGGCATTCGGTCGCATCATGAGCGAATCGATGGAAAAGGGTATCCAGATGGTCTAAAAGGGGAGGATATCCCACTTTTTGGACGCATTATAGCGGTCGCAGATGCGTTTGATGCGATGACGTCTGATCGTCCATATCGAAAAGGAATGCATATAGAAAAAGCAACTTCGATTTTGTTAGAAGGTCGAGGAACGCAATGGGATGCACAAATGGTCGACTGTTTCATCGCTTTTTTGCAAGAGAGAGAACAAGAAAAAGTGAGTTAGATGCCGATATGAAGGCATCTATTTTTGTTTGTAGGTGATATACTAAAAGAAAAGGATGTGAGATCGTGAAACAATGGATTGTAGTGTTTATCATTTTACTTGTTGGTTGTACAGCCCAGCAAGACGGATCGAATGTCAAACAGTTAGAGCAAACAATTGCAAAACAACAAACGACGATTGATCAATTACAAGAAAAAAATGAACAGCTTCAAAAAGAAAATGAGCAATTAAAAAGCGAGGCAAAACAAGTCCATTCGTCTTCACTTTTATCTGTTGCTTTAGACGTGGTAGCGGCGTTAAAAAATAAAGATATGAACGCTCTTGCATCTTATGTTCATTCTACAGCTGGCGTACGTTTCAGTCCATACGGGCATGTTGATGTTCAAAACGATTTGCAGTTTTCAGCTTCTCAGCTTCCTTCTCTTTGGAATTCGACGCAAGTATATCAGTGGGGAGCATATGACGGTTCAGGTGATCCGATTCAGTTGACTTTCCAAGACTATTTCGATCGCTTCGTCTATGATGTTGATTTTGCGAATCCGCATATGATCGGAAACAATGTTGTTGTTGGCACAGGAAATATGATCAACAACATTCAACAAGCATATCCGAACGGATCACTTATCGAATATCATTTCACAGGTTTTGATCCACAATATAGCGGGATGGACTGGAGAAGTTTGCGCCTCGTTTTTGAACAAGAAAACGGTCAGTGGAAACTTGTCGGTATCATTCATGATGAATGGACGACATAACATATGCAAAAGGTGTCCGGATAGGGACACCTTTTGTATTACTCACCTTTTAGTTGTTTCAGTTGTTGTTCGACTTCTATATCAAATGATTGAGGGGGCATTGTTTGAATGACTGAGCGAGCTTTTGCTTCTGCTTCAAGTAACATTACTTTTTCTTCCATACGTGCGAAGCCTTTTACGATATGATCGTAACGGAAAGACGTGATCGCCTCATCCATTTGTTTCATCGTTTCAGCGACATAAAAGCGCGTCATTAATTGCATTTGTTTCAATTTTAATTGCTCGTACGTTTCGTACAGTTGTTTCACTTTTTCTGTTAAAGCAGTTGTTTTTTCTTTTAATGTGTTGTATTGTTGCGTATATAGTTCTAGTTTTTTTTCATAGGCGATTTTTTCTTGAAGGGCCATTTTTGCGATTGGCTCTTCATTTTTTTCAACGGCTAGTTTTGCTTGACGGGACCGTTTTTCAATCATTTCTTTTGCATCTGCGATGAGACGCTCATATTTTTGTTCTAACATGAATTGATGGGCAAGTGCTTGTTGTGCTTGTTCAAGATGCTCTTCTAGTTCACGAATGTATTGTTTTGTCATGCGAATCGGATCTTCACATTTGTCAATGATGTCATGTATGTCAGCAAGAACGACATGTTTTACGCGTTTAAAAATGCCCATATCACTTTTCCTCCTTTTGGATTGTTTTTTCCCATTCATCTAAAAAGCTATGGTTTTGAATAGGTGGAACGAATGGTTCAAATTCAGTTGCTGACTTTGTCTTTCCTCTAAATAAAATGTAAGCGGCAACGATCGCCAAAACAGCAAGTAACGCTTTCGGTAAAAGTGCGATCAACCCGATTGCCATCAGCGCACCGCCAATCCACTTCCCACCGCCGTGCGTCGTTTTCCAAACGATCCACCCGATAATGAGAAGTGCGAGTTGAATGAGAAAAGGGATCCATCCGAACATTGGCATGCCGTGTGGTCGCATCATTTGTGGACCATGGTGACCGAATGCTCGGTGATGTTTACCCATTCCCATCATGTGTTCTGCCGGCATTCGTCCGCTCCAACCGATGTGCATGAAATAAGTAGCGATGTGCGCGAATACGGCGACGATAACTAGTCCACCGATCAAGAAGAAAATCGTTCGTTTTTTCACATCTATCACCTCCTTCGTTATTTACAGTTTGAATTGTACAAGCGAAAAGAGAAAATTAGGTGAAAAATAAAAAAAACGTGCAACATTTATGCACGTTCATTCGGAAAAGTAATAGTGAATGTTGTTCCTTTGCCAACTTCGCTCTCTACGTGAATGTTTCCTTTGTGTGCTTCGACAATCCATTTTGCGATGGAAAGCCCAAGTCCGTGTCCGCCAATTTGTCGTGTCCGCGCTTTATCTGCGCGATAAAATCGGTCAAAAATGTGGGGAAGATGCTCAGGAGCAATTCCAATACCTGTATCAGACACAGACATCGTTACTACTTTTCGTTGTTTTATTACGTGTTGAGCCAACGATAGGGAAACTGTTCCGCCTTCTGGTGTATATTTGATGGCGTTATCAAGCAAAATGTACAACAATTGCGTACATTTGTCCTCGTCCCCAACAAATTCAATTTGTTCAGACGCATGAAACTGAAGCATAATGTTCTTTTTATTTGCAAGCTCTTGTAACGACTGTAACGTACGTTCTGCACATGTCCGCAAATCAAACGGTTTTTTTTCAATTTGAATTTTCGCATCGTCTGTGCGTGCAAGGGTGAGAAGGTTATTAATGAGCTTTGTCATTCGTTTCGTTTCGTCTCCTAGACGTTCAATCGTTTTTTGGCTGAATGGATCGGACGTTAATGACGCATCCATTTTCAACGCTTCGACAGATGAATAAATGACGCTAAGTGGGGTCCTTAGTTCATGGGAAGCGTCCGCCACAAATTGACGTTGCCGATTGTATGCGTCTTGAATCGGAACGAGCGCCCGTTTTGACATGAAATAACTAAAGGCAATAGCGACAGCGATAAATAAGACGCCTAGACTAAGCAAAATAAATGTCGACCATTTGAGCAAGCGAAACATGCTTGTCGCATCCATCCCAACGTATAAAATGCCGATAAGTTGTCGGTCAACAATTACTGGGCGGGCAGCCGTTAATATTTTTAATTCATTTGCACGGAATCGTTTCAATTCGTGCTGATGGTGAGGGATATGAATGTCTACATATCTTAATTCATTTTTTTCTGGCGTCCACGGTTGAAGCGTCGAAAGGAGCAGCGGCCGCAATCCTTTATTTATTTCATCCCCCATCATCAATCGTCCACGTGTATCAACGACGTAAAAAAATAGTTGATCTTCACTTAAAAATATGACGTTTTGATCGCTAGACCACCCGATAAACGATTGCTCTTCTAGCATGTTTTCAATCGTTTGACCTTCTTGTTCGGCGAGCGTGCGAATGCGTCGCTCTTGGTCATTTGTCATGACGGTATGAATAAGGAAAGAAACAACCGCGATAAAGATGGCTAAAAAAGCGATGAGAATACCGCTATATGTGGCAGTTAATCGCCATTGTGTGCGGCGAAACATATCGGAATGATGAAAAAAAGATCGTATACTATTTTTCAATGGTATATCCCACCCCGCGCACCGTTTTAATGAGCTGCTGTTGTTCATCGCCAATTTTTTTACGCAATAGCTTAACGGTTGCGTCAATCGTTTTCATCGATACGTCCGCATCGTATCCCCAAATGCGATCAAGAATAATGTCGCGCGTTAAAACACGACCTCTATTTTGCAATAATAAATCAAGTAGTTGAAATTCACGTGGAGTTAATATCATTTGCTCTCCGTTTTTCGTCAATGTATGACTTGTGCGATTCACTTCAAATTCTCCCCAGCGAACAATTTCTTCTTGAATCGGTGCGAACGTGCGCCGGGACAATGCTTTTAGCCGCGCCATGAGCTCGTCGATTTCAAACGGTTTTACTAAATAATCGTCCGCTCCTGCTTCTAACCCTTCAACGCGATCTTGAACCGCATCTTTCGCGGTTAACATTAAAATCGCTCCGTGATAACCATTTTTTCTTAAACGTTGACATACGCTCACCCCATCGCCATTTGGCAACATCCAATCTAAAATAATGACATCATAAAATGAAGCGAGGGCATAATCGTAGGCATCTTCTCCTTCCTGTACCCAATCAACATGTTCGACACCTTTTTTCTTTAATAAGTGGACAATGAGTTCACCTAAATATATATCGTCTTCAGCAAGCAACACTCTCATCCTCATCACCTTTTTTCTTTCATCATATCAAATGTTGATGAAAAATGAGTGAAAACATCATAAAGGAACAAAAAAGGGGAAATATAAAATTGTGAAAACGATATCAATGTGGCAAGTTTGTGAAAAAGGTTGCAAACTTCTTTTATACCCCTTATAGTATAAATATAGATACCTTATAGGGTATGTAAGAAAGGGGGACATGGATGAAAAAATTATATTTTTTCCCACAAAAATATTTACTTGTTAGCGTTCCAGCAACGTTGTTACTTGGATTTACCGTTGGAACATTTGTCGATACAAGTTTTTTAAAGTCCACTATTTTATTTGCGACAATCGTTATGATTTATGCGACGATGGTTGGTTTTAAATGGAAGGAATTAGCTCATCTAAAAGAAAAGAAAATATTATTTGCTTCTACTGTTATTAACTTTGTTACGATCCCATTTGTTGCTTTTCTCATCGGAAAGACGTTATTGCACAACCATCCGACTATGTTTGCGGGACTTGCGTTGTCGGCATTACTACCAACAAGTGGTATGACGATCTCATGGACGGCCATTCAAAAAGGAAATATGGCGGCAGCGGTAAAATTGACGGTATTTGGTTTAATTCTCGGTTCGTTACTAACACCATGGTATTTGCTTGTGATGGTCGGAAAATACGTTGATATTAATGTCATGGAAACGTTCCGTACGATTTTGCTCGTTGTGTTTATACCGATGATTCTCGGGCATGTCACATTTAAATGGCTAATGAGAACATATACGCCAGAGCAATTTCAAAAACAAGTAAAGCCAAACTTTGCGCCATTAAGTATATGGGCCATGTTGTATGTAGTATTTGTCAGCATTAGCATGCGAGCAAAAATGATTGTATCGAATTTACAGCTTATTGTCATCGCATTGGCAGTATTGTTACTTTTCTATTTTATTAACTATGTAATTAGCACATTTGTGGCGAAACAGTTTTTTAACCGTGAAGACGGAATTGCACTTGTGAATGGAACAGTCTTACGTAATTTATCTATTGCAATTGGCTTAGCCGCAACATCTTTTGGTGCGGAAGCAGCGCTCATTGTCACTCTCGCTTTTATCGTTCAGCAACAATCGATTGCTTACTATGGAAAAATAGCAAGTAAATATTGGTTTAAGCCAAAAAACAACTAAGAAGGGAGTTGTTGATCATGAATAAAATGGCATTTATCGTTCAAGCAACAGTAGAAGGAGTTACAACATATGTGAAAGCAGGGAAACATGAGTTCGTCATTGACGAAGCAAAACAAATGGGTGGTCGAGATTTAGGAGCTAATCCGCTTCAGATGGTTCTTGGAGCGCTTGCTGCCTGTGAAAATGTTACTGCGCGTGTTGTTGCAAAAGAAATGAATTTTGATTTACAAGACATGACATTTGTAGTAAAAGGTCAAATAGATCCACGTGGATTTATGGGTGATCCATCTGCTCGTCCTTATTTTGAAAGTGTGTCAGTTGAAGTGGCTGTAAAAACGAATGAAAATGAAGAGCGTGTTCAACAACTAAAAGAGAAAGTGGAAGCACGTTGCCCTGTATATACGATGGTTAAAGCAGCAGGCGTACAAATGAATGATCAATGGTATAAAGCGTAGTCGAGCGGTGTTTACCGCTCTTTTTTTATGCCACAAAAAGATAAGGGAAATCCCCTATGGGTATATAAGTTAACAATATATACAATGTAATTAAGTTAAGAAAACAAAATTGAAAGCGGATACAAAAGGAGAGATGAACGATGGCGAACGTGTATGATGTAAAAATAGCAATTGTTGGAGCGGGTTCAGCAGGGATTTCCATTGCAGCACGTCTGTTAAGAAAAAATCGTCAATTACATGGACAAGTGCTGCTTATTGATCCATCAGATAAACATTATTATCAACCACTTTGGACGCTTGTTGGTGGCGGAGCAGCTAAAGTTGAAGATTCTGTTCGCGAGCAAGCATCCCTTATCCCAGACGGAGCGAAATGGTTGAAAGAAGCGGTCGATATGTTCTCTCCAGAAAATAATATGTTAAAAACGAAAGAAGGTTCAACCGTTCGTTACGACTATTTAGTTGTTGCAGCAGGTGTTGAAATTTATTGGGATCAAATTAAAGGACTGAAAGAAACGATCGGCAAAAATGGCGTTTGCAGTAACTATTCATACGACTATGTGCAAAGCACATGGGAAAACATTCGCAATTTCCGCGGTGGCAACGCGATTTTTACACAACCGAGCACACAGGTGAAATGTGGCGGTGCACCTCAAAAAATTATGTATTTAGCTGACGATTATTTCCGCCAATCTGGTGTACGAGACAAAACGAACATTATTTTCGCTTCAGGGTTGCCAAACATTTTCGCAGTAAAACGATATGCTGACACACTTGAACAAGTCATTCAACGGAAAAATATTGAAACAAAATATCGTGTCGAATTAGTTGAAATTGATGGTGAAGCAAAAAAAGCAACATTTGAACATCTCGATACGAATGAACGTTTTACATTAAGTTTCGATATGATTCACGTGACGCCGCCAATGGGACCTCCAGCGTTTATTAAGAAAAGTCCATTAGCGGATGCGGCAGGATGGGTCGATGTCGATCCGTATACATTGCAACATAAAACGTATGAAAATGTATTTGGTGCAGGTGATTGCACAAACTTACCGACGTCAAAAACAGGGGCTGCGATTCGAAAACAAGCGCCAGTTGTCGCTGAAAATTTATTAGCACATATGAACGGAAAACCGTTAAAAGCTCGTTACGATGGTTACACATCATGCCCGCTCGTAACTGGTTATAATAAGCTCGTTTTAGCAGAGTTTGATTATGATAAAAATCCACAAGAAACGTTCCCATTCGATCAATCAAAAGAGCGGTTAAGTATGTATATTATGAAACGAAACTTATTACCGATCGTCTATTGGAACGGCATGCTAAAAGGACTTATGTAGAGGGGGGAGAGTATGTTACAACTAATTGAAAATGAAGAACAACAAGAGGCACTTCGTTATTTTATTGAAAAACTCCCACAACTAAAAGAAGTAATGGAATCGGTAGAAGAAAAAATCGCAGTTGTTCAGCATGTAATGAACGATAAACAGTCGCTTGAAGCGTTGTTTACAGAATTTGAAGAAAAAGCGACACCATTTCGATTGACAAAAGAGCACATTGAAGCGCTCGCAACGCTCATTCAACTATTGCCGACGCTCGTTCAATGGTTGCAAAAAGCAGAAGAGTTCATTTCGTTTGCGACAAGTGTCATAAACGATCGTGAGTCGTTGGCATATGCGATAGAAGGAGCAAAAGACATTGTTCCAATTGAAAAAGGATTAAACATTTTAAAAGAAACAAATGAACGTTTTCAACGTGAACGGGACTCATCGCATGTATCACTATTACGCATGTACCGTTTGTTAAAACACCCATTGATTCAAGATGGGGTGAAATATATAGAAACGCTACTTGATGTAGCAAGCAAACATAAATAATTTGGAGGGGATGTATATGTTATTTCGTTCATTTTTCGATGAGCAATTAGCGCACATGTCTTACTTAGTTGGATGCCAACGTACAGGAGAAGCGATCGTTATCGATCCAGGTCGCAATGTGGATTGGTATATCGACACAGCGAAAAAAGAAGGCTTGCAAATTGTTGCTGCAACAGAAACACACATTCATGCGGACTTTGTTTCAGGAGCGAAAGAACTAGCCAAACGTTGTGGGGCAAAACTTTATTTATCTGATGAAGGAGATGCGAACTGGAAATACCAATATTTAGATGAAGTCGATTACGAACTTGTGAAAGAAGGAAGCGTTTTTACAGTTGGTAATGTGGAGTTTAAAGTGCTTCATACACCAGGTCATACACCAGAACATATTTCGTTCATTTTAACAGATAAAGGTGGTGGCTCAACAGAGCCGATGGGTATTTTCACAGGTGACTTCGTTTTCGTCGGTGACATCGGTCGTCCAGACTTACTTGAAAAAGCGGCAGGAGTTGCTGGCACAGCAGATGTTGGCGCTCGTCAAATGTTCCAATCTTTGAAAAAATTCAAAGCGCTCCCAGATTACTTGCAAGTATGGCCAGCACACGGAGCAGGAAGTGCATGCGGAAAAGCGCTTGGAGCTGTTCCCGTTTCAACCGTTGGATATGAAAAACTGAACAACTGGGCGTTGAAAATTGAAGATGAAGAAGAGTTTGTGAAACTATTACTTACAGGTCAACCAGAGCCACCAAAATATTTTGCGATGATGAAGAAAGTAAACAAAATTGGGCCTGCGTATTTAAATGACGAAGAAGTACAAGCATTACAAACGATCGAACAACTCAACGAATATAAAGCAAACGGAGCATTTATTTTAGATGTCCGTCCGTCTCAAGAGTTTGCGAAGGCACATTATGCAGGGGCAATCAACATTCCGTTTAACAAGTCATTTACAAACTGGGCAGGTTGGTTAATTAACTATGACCAAGATATTGTGTTAATCGCCAATCAAGAAGATGTACAAACGATTCGCAAGGCGCTTGCTTATATCGGGTTAGATCGCGTTGTAGCATACATTGAGCCATCCGTTGCCTTAAGCGGCGAAGTGGAAAGCTACGAAGAAATCGACGTTCATCAACTACAACAATATTTAAAAGACGACCGCTATCATCTCGTTGATGTACGCAACCAAGCAGAATGGGATGAAGGATATATTGAAGGTGCACAACATATGATGCTTGGTACGCTTGCGGATCGTTTACATGAGCTCCCAGAAGGAAAAACGTATATTGTTCAATGCCGTTCAGGTGCGCGTTCAGCAATTGGCGCAAGCATTTTGCAAGCGAAAGGATTGAAACAAGTACTTAACTTAAAAGGCGGATATTTAGCGTGGACGAGAGAAAAGCTTCCGGTTGTGAAGCAATCATAAGGGCTGACGTTGTCAGTCCTTTCTTTTCATCTTACTCCTCTCCTATAATGAAAGAGAGGTGAGAGCATGCAATTTTTAGATAAAATTTTCGCATACATTCAAGACGGAATTATTGTCATGGACCATGAACGAACGATCGTCGAAATGAATCCGGCTGCGAAGCGGCTGACCGGTTGGCAACTTGGCGAAAAAGTGCCGTATTGCTCGTTTTGTCAGGAGCGCGATGTGAAAGAAGGAGAAGAGCGATGCTATTTAATTTCAACAGAAGAAGTGCCGTATTTTTTATCGGAAATGCCGACATATCACGGACAATTAATCGATGTAGAAATGAGCACAGCGCTTATTTTTGAACAAGACGATGCGAAATATTATTTGCTCGTTTTGCGCGACCAAACGGCGAAGAAAAAAGAGGAAGAAGCGCGGCGCTCAAAATGGATGGTGAAAAAATTAACTGAAGCAAAAGAGGAAGAACATAAACGTCTAGCACAAGAATTGCATGACGGCGTCGGCCAATCGCTCTACAGCATCTCCATCGCATTAGATAATATTATTCAACGCGTACAAGATGAAAGGCTACATGCATATGTCAAAGAAGTGCGTGAAGAACTTGGACGTGTCATGGAGGATGTGAAGCTTTACGCCCAACAACTTCGTCCGAAAAGCTTAGATGCACTTGGATTGATCCCGACGATTCAATCGCTTATTCATTCGCTTCAATCCAAAATGCCAAATACGTCATTTTCATTTCAAACGAACGTATACACACGATTATCACCAACGATGGAAATTAATTTATATCGCATCATTCAAGAGGCGTTGCATAACGTTATGAAATATGCTAAAGCAACAGAGGTGCGTGTTTTGATTGAACAAACGGAACGAGAACTACTCGTGTCTGTTGAAGATAATGGTGTTGGTTTTCACGTTGAAGATAAGCGCGAGGGACTTGGGCTAAAACATATTCAAGAACGCGTTTTTCATCTTGGGGGAGAAACGACGATTACATCTGCACCGATGAAAGGAACGACCATTTTTGTACGCGTACCGTTAGAGGAGGGCGGAGAGGATGAAAGTGTTAATCGTTGATGATCATGATTTAATTCGTAAAGGTATTCGTCTGCTTCTTGAAAGCTTTCCTGATGTGGAAGTCATCGGGGAGGCAAGCAACGGTTGCGATGCGATTACGCTAGCGTTGAAACACCATCCAGATGTCATTTTGCTCGATCTTTCGATGCCGACAGGGCTTGATGGATTTACAACTGCAAAAACGATCATGGATGAATTAGAAGATGTGAAAATTATCGTTTTAACGATGCATGATGAAGAAATATATGTGCAAAAAGCGATTCAATATAACATTCATGGCTATCTGTTAAAAAATAGCCAAACGAACGACTTACACGAAGCGTTGCAAGCTGTATATCGCGGCAAACGTTTTTATCGTACGCACGTTCCTGACGAACGTCTTGAAAAAATGTTTGCAGAAAAACAGCCAAAATCCCCGCTCACAAATCGTGAACGAGAAATCGTTCGTCTCACGTTTTTAGGATATACGAACAATCAAATCGCAAATAAGTTAAAAATTAGCCCGAAAACGGTGGAAAATCATAAAACGAACATTATGCAAAAGCTCGGCATTAAAGAAAAACATGAGCTCATCCAATACGCCTTAAAAAATCATATTGCGGATTTAGTGTAAAGGGGGCGTTTCATGATGGAATATACATTTTCCTATTTGCTTGTTCTTTTTCTTATTGGGGCAATCGGCTCCATTTTATCAGGGATGGTTGGCATCGGTGGCTCAGTCATTAAATATCCAATGCTTTTATACATTCCACCTCTCTTTGGCTTGACTGCTTTTACCGCGCAAGAAGTGTCCGCCATTAGTGCGGTGCAAGTATTTTTCTCGACACTTGCCGCTCTTGTCGTGTTTAAAAAAGGGGGATATGTATCGGGTCGGCTCGTTGGCTACATGGGAACAGCCATTGTCATTGGCAGCTTCATTGGTGGATACGGTTCAAAGTTTTTAGCCGATGAGACAATTAATGTTGTATATGCCATTTTAGCTTCGATTGCAGCCGTATTAATGTTTTTCCCAAAACCAAAAGGAAGCGAAGAAGTATCAGCAGAGCAACTCACATTTAACCGTTTATATGCAGTCGTGCTATCATTTATCGTCGGAGTTGCTTCTGGCATTGTTGGGGCGGCAGGAGCGTTTATTATTGTACCGATTATGCTTGTCATTTTAAAAGTGCCAACGCGCATTGCGATTGGTTCATCGGTGGCCATTACGTTCATTTCATCGATCGGGGCGACGATTGGAAAAGTGATGGGCGGACATATGCTTCTCGTTCCATCGCTCATAATGGTTATTGCTAGTTTACTAGCTGCTCCAATTGGAGCGAAACTAAGTCAAAAAATAAATACGAAAGTACTCGAATACATTTTGCTTGTATTAATTGTAGCGACTGTGATAAAAATTTGGTATGAAATGTTTGCGTAAGCTGGCTCATTTGAGTCGGCTTTCTTTTGTTCGTTGCAACGGTCATGAAAATTTGGTATGATGTTAAATAGTGGAAAAATAAAGAAATAGGATGATGAGGATGAAACGAGCACGTATTATTTATAACCCGACGTCAGGAAGGGAAATATTTAAAAAACATTTGCCTGATGTACTGATTCGACTTGAACAAGCAGGATATGAAACGTCATGTCATGCGACAACAGGGGCAGGGGATGCGACAGAGGCGGCAAGAAAAGCGGTAGAACGCGAATTTGATCTCGTCATTGCTGCAGGCGGAGATGGAACGATTAACGAAGTAGTCAACGGGCTAGCTGATGCAACGTATCGCCCGAATCTTGGCATTATTCCAGTCGGTACGACGAACGATTTTGCCCGAGCGATCGGTGTACCACGCTCGATTGAAGGCGCATGTGATGTCATCGTAAACGGTGAAGCCGTGCCGATTGATATCGGTGCAGTAACGAACGAAGGAAAAACACATTATTTCATTAACATTGCAGGTGGTGGACGTTTAACCGAGCTAACGTATGAAGTGCCAAGCAAATTAAAAACGATGATTGGCCAACTCGCCTACTATTTAAAAGGAATTGAAATGCTTCCTTCCCTCCATCCTGTTCACGTAAAAATTGAGTATGACGGAAAAATGTTTGAAGGTGCCGTCATGCTGTTTCTCGTTTCGCTTACGAACTCGGTCGGTGGTTTTGAAAAATTAGCACCTGATTCATCGTTAAACGATGGTATGTTTGATTTGATTATTTTAAAAGAAACGAACTTAGCAGAGTTTATTAAAATTGCAACGCTCGCACTACGCGGTGAGCATATTCACGATCCGCACATCATTTATACGAAAGCAAATCGAGTCAAAGTATATACAGAAGAAAATATGCAGCTTAATTTAGATGGAGAATATGGTGGCATGCTTCCAGGGGAGTTTGTCAATTTGTATCGCCACATAAACGTATTTGTTCCGAAAGAAAAAGCTGAACAAATGAGAACAGGGGAGTAAGCCTGTTCTTTTTTGTTCGACTATGCTACAATCTTGACAGCATTTTGCGGAAGGGGAAAGAAACATGGAGGCACCTGTTGCAAAAAACGAGTATTACGATGTCATCTTTGAAGATTTAACACATGACGGAGCAGGCGTGGCAAAAATTGATGGCTTTCCAATTTTCGTTCCGAATGGTTTACCTGGCGAAAAAGCAAAAGTGAAAGTTATCAAAGTAAAAAAAGGCTACGGCTACGGTCGTTTAATTGAATTATATGAGCCAAGCGCAGATCGCGTAGAGGCACCGTGTACGGTTTATAAGCAATGCGGGGGCTGTCAGCTACAGCACCTTAGCTATGAAGGACAATTGAAAGCGAAACATAAACATGTAAAAGAAGTACTTGCCCGCATCGGGAAAATTGAAGATGTCACGGTCCATCCCGTTCTGGGGATGAACGACCCGTGGCGATATCGAAACAAAGCGCAAGTGCCCGTCGGTGAACGCGAAGGTGGACTTGTCGCAGGTTTTTATAAGGAAAGAAGCCATGACATTATTGATATGGACGCCTGTTTGATCCAACAAGAAATGAACGATATTGTCGTTCAGACGGTCAAACAAATTTGCGAGCAATACAACATTCCAGCTTATAATGAACAGACGCATAAAGGGCTTCTCCGTCATATTATGGCTCGCTATGGAGCGACAACGAAAGAAGTAATGGTCGTTTTGATTACGCGTACGGAAGAGATACCACATAAGAAGAAAGTCGTTGAGGAGATTGTAAAACGTATACCAAACGTGAAGTCGATTGTACAAAATATTAACCCGAAACGAACAAATGTCATTATGGGAGAACAGACTCGCGTCCTTTGGGGTTCTGAATATATTTATGATTATATCGGCGACATTCGGTTTGCGATTTCTGCTCGCTCGTTTTATCAAGTAAACCCAGAACAAACGAAAGTGTTGTATGAAAAAGCGCTCGAATATGCGGAGTTGACAGGCAGAGAAATGGTCATTGACGCTTACTGTGGCATTGGAACGATTTCGCTCTTTTTAGCGAAAAACGCAAAAAAAGTATACGGGGTCGAAATCGTTCCCGAAGCGATTGAAGACGCGAAACGGAACGCTGAACTAAACGGCATGACGAATGTGGAATTTGCCATCGGAGAGGCGGAAGTCGTCATTCCGAAATGGTACGAGCAAGGAGTAAAAGCAGACTGTATTGTCGTCGACCCACCGCGCAAAGGCTGTGACGAATCGTTATTGCAAACGATCATTGCCATGAAACCGAAACGTGTAGTGTACGTTTCCTGCAACCCAGCTACCCTCGCCCGTGACTTGCGCATGTTAGAAGACGGTGGCTATAAAACGCTCGAAGTCCAACCGGTCGACATGTTCCCGCACACTGTGCATGTGGAGTGTTGTGCGTTGCTTATAAAAAAATAAATATTTGGAAAAGCTCGTTTTTGAAAATCAATGAAACGGGCTTTTCCTATATCCTTTACGCATTAAAAAAATTATTTGCAAACTTTTTTGGTTCTTATTTGTAGATAGCCGCAGTAACGAAAATATCAAGCAACATATAAAAGGCTTGTACTTACATCATTTGTATTTGAAATGACAGAAACTTTCGAAAGTCTTCGTCTATCTAAGTTCAGTGCGTAAAAATGTCATTAACGGGCAATCGACTTTATAAATATTGGGAGAGGAGAACTTAATTTATGGGAATTAGAAAACCAAACGATTTGGAATATAAAAAGATTTTATCACTTTCACCACAAGCATTATTGGAAGGTACATTGGGCGAAGCAAAAACGTCAGATGAAAAAGTCAAACAACTTATTGAACCATTATTGCAGAAAGGAAGCTATTATTTGATAGCAACTGAAGGCGATAATCTAATGGGTTGGATTCTTATAGGAAAAAGTAAAGACCAATTTACTGAAAAGATATATGGATTTATTTATGAATTGTTTGTGTTAGAGGAATTTAGGGGAAATGGAATTTCAAAACAATTGGTGGAAGCAGGTATCGAACATCTTAAACAAGATGGTTATTCAGAGATTCGCTTAAGTGTATATGCAGGAAGTCAAGCGATTAAACTGTACGAAAAATTAGGATTCAAAAGTATATACATCCAAATTGAAATTTTAACCTCTGGTTCACACAGCACACCCGATGCGGCGTAACACCTCATCTGGGTGCTGTAAGACGTATTGTTCAAAACGAGCAATGGACTGGGCAATATCATTTTGATCTTTATGCAGGACGTTGGCGATGACTTCGTCTTTCAGCCACTTCCATAACCGTTCAATCGGATTCAAATGTGGGGAATACGGTGGCAGAAAAATAAAGTGAAAGGCGTTGCCTTCCTCTCCATCCAGAAAAGCTTGCACCATGTTGGCATGATGAATACGCGCATTGTCCAACACAAGCACGATGAATCGATCCGCATATTTCTCTTTCAACAACCGTAAAAAGTCGAGGAACGTTTCAGCATTGGCGGATGATGCGCGATGAAACAAGACATCGCCTTGTTGCACATCGACTGCGCCAAAAATGGACACGTGAGCGTGGTGACCGTAGTTTGGCACTTGTTTTTGATTCCCTACTTCTGCCCATGTCGTACGAAGCGCTTGATA
>NZ_PEDM01000021.1 GCF_002742685.1 Anoxybacillus flavithermus | reverse complement strand
CTACGACCGCTCGGTTAACAGCCGAGTGCTCTACCACTGAGCTACTGCGGAATAATTCAACCATTAGGACTGTTTATATTATATTTACTCTTTTTCAATCTGTCAACTGTCTTTTTTATTTTATTTCTTCGTCGAATAACGACGGCTTTTATAATTTAGCACAGAAAGATTTAGATTGTCAACACTCTCTTTTTATTTTTTTTAATTTTCCTCGGCAAAAGCCACATACGTATCGAGTTGTATCTACTACTTTTCTTCGCACATACATATAGCCGCATGATGTGCATTTGTAATAATGTTCATGTCTTGTCTTCGATAATAAAACAGGCTTGCAAAAACGTGGAGCTTGTACTTTTTGTAATAATTCACGAAAATCACGATCACGATGACGATAGCCTTTTCCTTCAAGGTGCAGATGATAATGGCATAATTCGTGTTTAATGATCTGAATGAGTTCTTCTTCTCCGTACTGCTCGTAATATTTTCTATTTAGTTCGATATGATGTGTAGAAAGCACATATCGCCCACCAGTCGTTCGTAACCGATCATTAAATACCGCTCGATGACGAAATGGCTTCTGAAATACACATAACGATACCCGCTCAACAAGCGCCTGTAATTCACGCTCATCCATTTTACTTCCGTCCTTTCACCATTGGGCTCTTTTACTCATAACATAATAAAAAACAATTTGAAGGTGATCATTATGCCGATGTGGTTAAAAAATCAAATGCGGCGTGCATATTATGAAAAAAATCGCGCACAAATTAAACTTCTCAATCAATGCTGGTTTTTTTATCGGAAAACACACTGCTCATGACAGTGTGTTTTCCGATGTTGGTGGAACCATTGTTAAAGCAATGCGCTCTTTTTGCAAATCGACCGAATCAACCCATACTTTCACAATATCTCCGACCGACACAACATCAAGTGGATGCTTCACATATCGATTGCTTAGCTTCGAAATATGAACAAGTCCATCTTGTTTCACACCGATATCTACGAATACACCGAAATCGACAACGTTTCGTACTGTCCCCTCTAATTCCATCCCTTTTTTCAAATCCTCCATCTTCAACACATGTTGCTTGAGGATTGGCTTCGGCAAATCATCGCGCGGATCGCGCTCTGGGCGCTTAAGTGCATCGATAATATCTTGGAGCGTCAATACCCCTATGTTCAGTTCTTGTGCTGCTTCTTCTATATTTATCCCTTCAAGTGCAACTCGCAATTGCTCACTTCCGATCGCTTCTGTCGAAAAACCGAGGCGTCGTAACAATTGATACACTTCTTCATATCGCTCAGGGTGGATTGGTGTGCGGTCTAACGGCTCATCTCCATCTATGATGCGCAAAAACCCGATGCATTGCTCGTACGTTTTCGCTCCAAGGCGCGGAATATGCTTTAATTGCATACGATTAGTAAACTTCCCATGCTCCTCCCGATATTTCACAATGTTTTCAGCTACCGTCTTTGTTAGACCAGATACATATTGCAATAACGTTGGAGAAGCGGTATTGACGTTTACACCAACTTGGTTGACGACTGTTTCAACAACAAACTGCAACGACTGTTCTAGCTTTTTTTGCGACACGTCATGTTGATATTGGCCGACCCCAACAGATTTTGGATCAATTTTTACTAATTCGGCAAGTGGATCTTGAACGCGTCGAGCAATCGATACAGCGCTTCGTTCCTCCACTTGCAGATGTGGAAACTCTTTACGAGCTAAATCTGATGCAGAATATACACTTGCCCCTGCTTCATTGACAATTAAATAAAACACGTTTCCTTCCCACTCAGAAATTGTATCAGCTACAAATTGCTCTGTCTCTCGCGATGCCGTTCCGTTTCCAATGGCAATTAACTCCACTTGATACGTATGAAGCAATTGCTTTAATTTTTCTTTCGCTTTCTCCACCTCATTTTTCGGTGGATGTGGATAAATGACATCGATATGAAGTACCTTTCCGGTTTCATCAACGACGGCTAACTTACATCCTGTACGATATGCTGGGTCGATCCCTAAAACGACTTTGCCTTTTAACGGTGGTTGCAACAGCAAGTTGCGTAAGTTTTCAGCGAAAATGTGGATCGCTCGTTCTTCCGCTTGTTCTGTCAACTCATTTCGTACATCTCGTTCAATCGACGGAGCAATCAAACGTTTATAGGCATCTCCAATCGCTTCAGCAACAATGTCAGCTGCCGATGAGCGCTCATTTTGTATAACTTGTTTACGAATGTATGTAATGATTCGTTCAGCATCTACATCAATTGCAATGCGTAAAATTCCTTCATTTTCGCCGCGGTTCATCGCTAAAACACGGTGGGCAGGCGCTTTAGCGATCGGTTCACGGTGATCGTAATACATTTCAAATACACGCTTTTCGTCTTTTTCTACTTCTTTTCCAACAGAAACGATCATTCCTGTTTGCCACGTTTGCTGACGAATCCATTGACGAAGCGTGGCGTCATCGGACACTTTTTCAGCGATAATATCTTTTGCACCTTGAATGACTTCGTCGATCGTATGTACTTCTTTTAGTTCATCAATAAACTGTTGCGCTCGTTCTGTAATCGACTCATTCGGAAACGTTAATAACCATTCTGCAAAAGGTTCCAACCCTTTTTCTTTTGCAATTGTCGCTTTTGTTCGTCGTTTTTGTTTATATGGGCGATATAAATCTTCCACTTCTTGCAGTTTCGTTGCTTTTGTAATCGCCTCTCTCAGTTCATCCGTTAACTTTCCTTGTTCATCGATTAAACGAATTACTTCTTCTTTTCGTTTTTCTAAGTTTTCTAAGTAATTCCATTCATCTAAAATGGTGCGAATTTGCACTTCATCGAGCGCACCAGTCATTTCTTTTCGATAACGAGCAATAAACGGAATCGTATTCCCTTCTTCATGAAGTTGAATAACTTGTTGTACATGCACAAGTGGAATATTTAATTTCGTAGCTAGTTGCTTTAGTAGTTCCAAAGAAAATGCCTCCCCTAAACAAAAATAGCTACGCAATGTAGCTATTTTTCCAGCATATTAAAAATCAATAAGACCAAGACTAATTTGCAGCGCTTCATCTACTTTATCCATCATCTCTTCATCTAGATGGGTAATCTTATCTGTCAGACGCTGTTTATCGATCGTCCGAATTTGTTCAAGCAAAATGACAGAGTCCCGTTCAAATCCGTAGCGCTTTGCGTCGATTTCAACATGTGTAGGCAACTTCGCTTTTTGGATTTGCGCAGTAATGGCAGCAACGATGACGGTTGGACTGAAACGGTTCCCGATGTCATTTTGAATAACAAGCACAGGGCGCACGCCCCCTTGCTCTGATCCAACTACTGGAGAAAGATCGGCAAAATACACGTCACCACGTTTGACAATCAAAAGATTACCCCCCGCTAACTAAACGTTCAACGGTGTGGTCAGCTTCATATTCCGCAAGAAAAGCCTCCGATGCAAGCGACAAATTAATTTTCGCCATCTCCATATACCCACGTCGCATCGCTTCTCGAATTTGACGTTTTTTCCGCTCGCGGATGTACAATTTCATCGCTTGATAAATAAGTTCGTTTCGGCTGCCGTTTTCTTGCTTCACAATTCCATCTAATTCGCTCACTAACGCCTGCGGTAACCGAATAACAATTTCTGTTGTTGCGCTGGATTCAGACACAAACACACACCTCCAACTAAACTACAACCACATAGTTGCTCCCAATTTACATCATACCATTTCATCATCGCGATGCAAAGTCATTTCCAGCAGCATTCGCCCAAATTTTGTAGAAATTTTTCGAAAATGATCGTTCTCACTGCACCCATCTACTATAATACCGCATTTCTCACTTCAATTATACTCTTGTTTTTTAAAAAAATACGGGGAACACGATAACTAATTGTACAAGGAATTTCATAATTAATCGTATTTACATGTGCAGCAACATCATCGATGGAAATACGTTCACCTTTTTGTTCACCAATGAGCGTTACTTTTGTACCGACAGGAAGCTCATACGGCAGACGAATCATTATTTGGTCCATACAAACACGTCCAACAATAGGAGCGCGCTTTCCATCAACAAGAACAGAAAAATGTTGCATACGGCGCAACCAACCGTCTGCATAGCCAATTGGAACCGTACCAATCCATTCATCTGCTTCCGCAGCATATGTCGCCCCATAACTGATTTTTTCCCCTGCCTTCACCTTTTTTACATGGGTTAAACGACTATGGAGCGAGAATGCTTCTTTTAATGGATACGGCAAAAACGGCTTCATTTCTTGTGACGGTGTCAATCCATACATAGAGATACCGAAACGAACTGCATTGAATACGCGATCAGGATAGCGTAGTGCCGCTGCGCTATTGGCGCAATGAATGAGTGGTGGCTTAATCGGTAACCATTCTAGCATGTGTAGAAACGTATCATATTGAAACGAAAAATAATCTATATTTTGCTCATCGGCTGTCGCAAAATGCGTATATACTCCTTCAAGTACAAAACATGTATGTTGTTCAATCATGTGTACAATGCGCTTCACTTCTTCTTCTGTTTTCGCTCCCAAACGTCCCATCCCTGTATCTAACTTCATATGAACGTTTAATGGTTGTTCATATGGGGCATACATCACCGCTTGCTCCAACCAATCCGCACGAAAAATGGTTAACGTAACATTTTGACTAGCAGCTAACGGCGCATGTAAAGGGTTTGTCGCCCCAAGTACGATAATCGGGACGTCTAAAGGGATCCCTTTTTTTCTTAGTGCGAGCGCTTCGTCCAAAAAGGCAACGGCTAAACGCGTGGCACCTGCTTCAAGCGCTGTTTTCGCTACTTGAATATCTCCATGTCCATAAGCATTCGCTTTCACGACGGCAATGACATCAACATGAGTGCCGACGTGTTGTTTCATTGATTGCACATTATAAAAAATTGCATCTAAATCAATTTCTGCCCATGTATCGCGATAAAATGCTCGATCCATCCTTCCAAACCCCTTCAAAAATATGTTCACGTTTGATTATTTCTTTTCTCCTTGCATCATGTCAACAAAAAAATAAAGACCCGCCACGCGAGTCTTACTTCATCACCTTACCTTGCACCGAACGGGCAATCGCAACCATCTCGTCTTTCGTTAAATCTTGTGAAGCAAGAATAAAATCGACACCTTTATACGTCCACGTCAATGTGCCGTTTGCCAGCGCTCCAACAGCAAATCCTAAATCAACAGGCTCACCCTTAACCGTTGTCGATACGTTTGCTGTCGGCACAGCATGAGCTTTTTCTTGTACAAGAGTAAACGATTTTTCCCCAGCAAATGTCATGACAATTCGTTTCCCGTTTGCCGTTGTAAATTCTTTTTCTTCCACAAGTTTCACACCATCGAGCTCATATGTCGGATACATAACTGGCGCTGCTTGCTGATTCGCTTCTTTTGTCACTTCTTGTTCATTTTCCAACTTCGCTCTCGTCATGTTTTTACTTACATCAAAAGCATTATCATCAAACGCAGCATTCCATTCTACTTTTGAAAATTCAACAGTCAACATCGGTTGCGAGTCAATGTCCATGACGGTCACTTTCACTGGCGTTAAATCTTTTTTATTTAATGTGATCTCTTGTTTTGGCAACATTTTTTTGTTTTCATAATTTGTTTTCGTTTGGAACACGTAATGATTTTTTGTTGCTTTAAAATCTGCTTTCGAGTCGGCTAAAATGTCTTTTACGAGCGATTCATACAAATACACTTGGCTTGCGTTTTGCGGCCAGTCGCTTTGAAAACGAAAACTTTTATTTAATGCAGGCGTTAATACAAATACTCCTTCATCGTTACGCAAAATCATTTGATGTTGATCACGCTGAGCATTTTTTAAGTTCACGCGGTAGTAATTTGGAGACTTATGCCAAATTTCAATTTCATACACTTGTGGCTCCGTCCCTGTCTGAAGCGTCATTTTTGCTTCGGCTTTGTACCCAGACATCGTTTGCACTTTCTCATCAAGCGCTTTTAATACATCTTGTTGCGACTTGTCTCCGCAAGCGGCCAAACTGCCTACAACAAAAAGAAGCAGGCACCAAAAAAGCCATGTTCGTCTCATTTTTCCAACCCCTTTACCTCATTTGGACTTCCTTCATAAGCCATCATATGAGGTCAAACGGGAGAATATGCAGACTAGCTTGACAAGCGTTCAATAATTACTTGGGCAACCGCATAATGTTCGCTATGTGAAATGGAAACGTGCACACGTTCATTTGGAGAAGAAGAAACAATATACGGTTTGCCATTTTCGTCATTTTTTATTTCAATATCACGAAAGGAAACATGGGCACCAATCCCCGTACCTAACGCTTTCGCATACGCTTCTTTTGCCGCAAATCGCCCTGCCACAAATTCAATTTTTCGTTTTGACGATAATTGTTGAAAACGAATGCGCTCATTATGTGTTAAAATGCGGTCAATAAATTTTGGTTGTTGTTCGATCAATTGAGCAATACGACTTAACTCCACAATGTCAATCCCAATCCCGACAATCATCCATATCCCTCCAATAAAGAAAAAGAAGCTATCTATGAAGACAGCTCCTATCGTTTCGCACGCGTTTTTGCTCCACGCCCACGCGTTTCATTGCGGCGTTGACGCGTTTGTACTTGCCGCTTTTTCTCTTTTTTCATAATCGGTGGTTCTTCTGTCAACTGCACAGGCGTCATATCCGGCTCTTTCGTTAACATTTTAATACACGCGGCAACAAGCGAAACGGAGTCATGTTCTTCTAACAATTCTTCTGCAGCACGTTTATAAAACGATAAATTGTTATGCTCAATCGTCTCAAGCAATTTTTCAATCGCTGCCCGTTGTTGACCTTCAAGCGCCTCATCTAACGTTGGCGGTTTCATCCGTTCCATTTTCCGCTTCGTCGTTTTTTCAATGTGGTGCAACTGTCCGATTTCACGTGGAGTCACAAATGTGATCGCCATGCCTGTTTTCCCCGCACGCCCTGTTCGACCGATGCGATGAACATAGCTTTCCGGGTCTTGTGGAATATCGAAATTGTACACATGTGTCACACCAGAAATATCTAAACCACGTGCAGCTACGTCTGTCGCCACTAAAATATCAATAGAACCTTCCTTAAACTTACGCAGCACAGATAAACGCTTTGCTTGGCTTAAATCACCATGAATCCCCTCTGCCGTATAGCCACGCAAATTGAGCGCTTCTGCTAGCTCATCGACACGGCGTTTCGTTCTTCCAAAAACAATCGCTAATTCAGGAGATTGAATATCTAATAAGCGCGTTAACGTATCAAACTTTTTCTTTTCTTGAATTTCAATGTAATATTGTTCAATGTTCGGAACAGTCATTTCTTTCGCTTTCACGCGAACGAGTTCTGGATTGTTCATAAATCGTTCAGCGATGCGGCGAATCGGTTCAGGCATCGTCGCTGAGAAAAGGAGTGTCTGACGCTCTGTTGGCACATGGCTTAAAATTGCCTCAATGTCTTCAACAAAGCCCATGTTCAACATTTCATCTGCCTCGTCTAACACGACCGTATGCACATTTTGTAGACGGAGTGTACGACGTTGAATGTGATCAAGCACCCGTCCCGGTGTACCGACAATAATGTGTGGATGTTTTTTTAATGCACGAATTTGACGTTCAATATCTTGCCCACCATAAATCGGCAAAACGCGCACACGCTTCGTTGAACCAATTTTATATAGTTCTTCGGATACTTGAATCGCTAATTCTCGCGTCGGCGCAACAACAATTGCTTGCACCGCATCGTTGTTCATATCAATTTTTTCAATAAGCGGGATCCCAAACGCTGCCGTTTTCCCTGTTCCTGTTTGCGCCTGACCAATGACATCACGATTTTGCAAACTAAGTGGGATCGTCGCCGCTTGAATTGGCGTTGCTTCTTCGAATCCCATTTTACTAACTGCTTTCATCAACTCTGGACTTAACCCAAATTCTTTAAATGTAACCAATTTTTTCATACTCCTTCTTCAAATAACTTACGAAAAAAGGCATTCCCGTATAGACGGAAGTGCCTTGTTGAAATTCATTCCGTAAACAGCTCTCGTTCATCATACCATTTTATGCATATGTTTTCAACAAATTGAACGCTTCTTTTTATTTATTTAACAAAGAAATGATTTCCTCTAACTTCATCCCTCGAGACGCCTTAAGTAAAATGACGTCCCCCGCCTCCATCATCGTTTGCACATCTGCCGCTAGCTTCGTCTTATCGTCATAAGAACGAACATGTCCTTTGCTAAATCGCTTGCTCGCTCGTTCAGCAATCGCCTTTGCACGCTCACCGTATGTCAACACATAATCTATTTTTTGCGGATCGATCATCGCGCCAATTTGTTCATGAAAAGCAATTTCTTGTTCACCTAATTCAAGCATATCGCCAACAATCGCTATTTTTTTACGATATCCTGTCAATTGTCCAAGCAACTCAAGCGCAGCACGCATCGATGTCGGGCTTGCATTATATGCATCGTTAATGATCGTCACTCCGTCGTGACGTTTGATGACTTCTGTACGCATTTTTGTTACAGATAAACGTAAAAAACCTTCTTTCATATGAGCCACATCAACAGAAGCGAAGCGTGCAACCGCAATCGCCGCTAGTGCGTTCATCACATGGTGGCGACCGAGAAGCGGCATATGAAACGTTTCGTCTGGCCAACGATTTACCTTAAACGTCGTTCCGTCCGCTTGAACACGAATGTCTAGCGGATAATGATCGTTTGTCAGTTCCATCCCAAACGTTTGAACATGCGGAAGATTAGCGTTTTCCACACGTGTTTGCAACAACGGCTCATCCCCGTGATAAATAAACAACCCTTCACGTTGTAGCCCTTTCACGATCTCAAACTTTGCTGTTGCAATGCCCTCGCGCGAACCGAGCTCCTGTAAATGCGATTCACCAATGTTTGTAATCACTGCAATGTCAGGCTCTGCGAGAGTAGAAAGCAACTCAATTTCACCAAACCCACTCATTCCCATTTCGACAACGGCATACTCTGTTTCTTCTTTTAAACGAAGCAGTGTGAGCGGCACACCGATATGATTGTTTAAATTACCTTCTGTCTTTTGCACACGATATACTGTCCCAAGCAGTGATGCAATCATATCTTTTGTTGTCGTTTTTCCGTTGCTTCCAGTCACCCCGATGACGCGCGCACGAAGTTGTTTTCGATACGCATGGGCTAGCTGTTGCAATGCAACGAGTGAATCTTCAACAAAAATGAGCGGCACATCTGTTGGGGGATTTGGCTCATGTTTGCTCCATAGTGTAGCGGCTGCTCCTTTTTCAAACGCCTCCTTAACAAACTGATGACCATTAAACGTGGCTCCTTTTAACGGAACATATAAACTTTCCCGCTCAATGGTGCGCGTATCTGTTGACACACCATGAATCATAACAGAAGCATATCGCTCATCAATCATACTTCCCGGAATCATCGTTTGAATGTCTGCTAATGAACGTATAATCATATGATCACCTTAAAATACATACGTAATATTTTGTTTTTCTTCATATCGCTCGATGGCAAGTTGAATGAGACGTTCAATTAACTCCTCATACGATACACCTGTATGCTTCCATAAGAGCGGAAACATACTAAACGGTGTAAAGCCCGGCATCGTATTGACTTCGTTAATATACGCCTCTCCATTTGCCGTCAAGAAAAAGTCAGCACGGACTAATCCAGCTAAATCGAGCACTTTAAAAGCTGTAAGTGCCATTTGTTTTATCGTTTCGTATTCTTTATCTGTAATGTTCGCTGGAATAACTAACTCTGTATTTCCATCAACATATTTTGCTTCGTAATCGTAAAATTCCTTTTTCGGCACAATTTCCCCCACAACCGAACAAATCGGCTCGTCGTTTCCGATCACGCCAATTTCCACTTCACGACCGATAATCGCTTCTTCGACGATGATTTTTCGATCGTAGCGAAACGCTTGTTGGAATGCCACTTGTAGCTGCTCACGGTTTTTACATTTGCTTATGCCCACGCTTGAACCGGCGTTGGCTGGTTTGACAAAACACGGATAGCCAAGCTCACGTTCTACCGTTTCATATACGGTTTCTTTATGTTTTTCCCATTCTTTTTTCAAGAAAAAGACGTAACGTGCTTGTTTTAATCCCGCTTGCGCAAACAATTGTTTCATAACAACTTTATCCATACCGACAGCTGATGCTAACACACCGTTCCCAACGTACGGTACGTTTAATAATTCTAACATCCCTTGCACCGTTCCATCTTCTCCGTTCGGCCCGTGTAAAAGAGGAAAAATAACATCAACGCGCTCTTCTTTTTTTTCCGAACCATTTGCAATAGACGTGAGCGCTGGTAAACCATGTTGAAATGCTAGTTGTTTCACATCTTGCACTTCTCCTTCAATCGCTTCCCCGCGCAACCATTCTCCCTCTGTCGTAATGTAAATCGGAACAACCGTAAATTTTTCTTTATTTACCGCATTAATGACAGAGCGTGCAGTTTGCAACGATACTTTATGCTCAGGCGATTTTCCGCCGTATAGTATACCTAACGTCATTTTCATGTTTTTTCCTCCTCGACTGTTCATTCACTTCATTTATTGTAGCATAACTACTTTTTTATTTATATGGCAAAGCGAGCCTAGATGGTGACGATGCATATGATTTCCGTGTTTGGAAACGATAAAAAATACAAAGGGATAAAAGGTGTGTGCTTATGAATACAGTACAAATGCTATTCGTGTTAATGTTATCGATTGGACTGATGAATCACGTCATCATTATTCCAGTGTTGCTTGAAATTGCTGGGCGAGATGCATGGATTTCGACTGTCATCGGACTTATATTGCTAGTCATATTTCTCCCTGTTATTTATTTTCCTATAAAACAATCGCAACAAACACATATCTTCCAGTGGCTAAAAGAAAATATAGGAGCGCCGATTGCCTATTTTATTGCTTCTGTCACATGTTTATATTTACTCATCATTAGCGTTGTCACATTAAAAGATACGACAACGTTTACAACGACATCGTATTTAACAGGAACACCGAACTGGGCGATTATCGTTACACTTTGTATCATTTGCTTTTATAACGCTTCAATTGGGTTGCCATCGATCGCTAAAACATCAGGCATTCTTTTACCTTTCGTCGTATTGTTCGGCATTTTTGTTGCTTTAGCGACGACCCCACACAAAAATTATGAGCTGTTAAAGCCAATGCTCGAAGACGGATGGATGCCCGTTTGGAAAGGAGTCATGTATGTCGCTGCTGGCTATGGAGAGATTGTTCTTTTACTATTTATGCAACAACAAATGAAGACGAACATTTCTTTTATAAAACTCGTTTTGTTTGGAGTTGTAGCTGCCAGTTTATCACTCGGACCGACAATCGGAGCTATCACAGAATTTGGACCGACAGAAGCGAGCCATTTACGTTATCCAGCCTTTGAACAATGGCGAATGGTGAACTTAGGAACATATTTAGAACATTTTGATTTTTTATCAGTTTATCAATGGCTAGCAGGGGCGTTTATTCGCATTTCACTTGCGACAGCGCTTATTCCGGATCTATTTGACATTACAAACAAGGCATCACGACGATGGATTTTGCTATTTGTATATACCGTTATTTTCTTTGCAGCGATGGCGCCGATGAGCGATTATACGTTTTTCCATATGTTAAAAAAATGGATGTTACCGATTTCGTTTTTCTTCATTTGCTTTCTTTCTACTTTATTGTTCGTCTTAGCGTTAGCCGTACGTATAAAAGAAAGGAGAGCGTCCGCATGACCGCTGAATTGATTGTCGATGAGCGAACGTTAAAAGAACATTTTGCCCAATGTAAAGATGTTGTACTAATGCCAGCTACCATTTATTCAGACGAACGAAAGCCACTCTCGCTTATTTTCATTTATTGTGAAGAATTGTGTGACACCATGCTGCTAAAACAATTTATTTTTCCGACGATTACACGCATGGGGCAACGTTATCCGCTGTATTCAGTGACAGATATTGAAAAATATAAGGAAATGCCACTTCATTTAATCGGAAAATCCGTCTCTGCCCAGCAGCTTGATTTTATCGTTTTTAACGGGGATTTAGTCATTTACTTTGTAGAAGCGGAAGCGATGTATTCCATTTCCCTTGCCAATCCACCGAACCGAAACCCAGAAGAACCGAACACAGAAGTGTCGATTCGCGGACCGAAAGACGGTTTTATTGAAGAAGTAGCAAAAAACGTAGCACTCATACGTAAACGGTTGAAAACGAGCAGTTTGCATGTCGAACAAGTATTAATCGGCAAACGAAGCCGAACGAAAGTCGATATTTTATATATTAAAGACATTATTAATCAAGAAACGATTGCTGAATTGAAG
Organism: Anoxybacillus flavithermus; assembly: GCF_002742685.1. Lineage (GTDB taxonomy): Bacteria > Bacillota > Bacilli > Bacillales > Anoxybacillaceae > Anoxybacillus > Anoxybacillus flavithermus_E. Next base: position 34,700 of record NZ_PEDM01000021.1, on the reverse strand, counting down.
CGAAGATTAAGCACAATCAACATTGACGCCTTAACTGGAACAAACCAATTAGAAGAATTGTTAAGCGAAAAATATGTTTCGTTATTTCCTGTTTTCGCCTACTCCGGTCGTCCTGATTTTGTCGTCAACGCGCTATTGAGCGGACGATTCGCCGTCTTTATCGACGGCTCGCCAACCGCATTAATCGGACCGACAAATTTAACGTTTTTATTAAATACATCAGAAGATAACAGCACGTCGTTTGTGTTTGTGATATTTCAACGTCTTATTCGCCTAATCGGAGTGAGCGTCGCTGTCTTTTTACCGGGTCTTTGGGTAGCGATTACAACGTATCATCAAGATCAGTTGCCGTTTACATTATTGGCAACAATCGTTCTCGCAAGGCAAGGGGTCCCGCTCCCCGCGCCGCTTGAAGCGTTTATTATGGTTAGTTTATTTGAAATTTTTAAAGAAGCAGGGATGCGGCTTCCGATCGCCATTGGACAAACGTTATCGGTCGTTGGGGGGTTAATTATCGGGCAAGCAGCGATAAACGCAGGGCTTGCAGCGCCTGGTACACTCGTCGTTATCGCAACATCTGTTATCGCAACATTTACACTTGTGAATCAATCGCTTGCTGGAACAGTGTCCATTTTACGTTTTATCGTCCTTGCCGCTTCATCGATGCTCGGACTTTTCGGTTTTATTGCATCCATGTTTTTTCTTCTCGTTTATACAGCAAATTTAACATCGTTTGGCGTCCCGTATTTAGCACCGATTTCCCCGGCTACAGGAGATATATGGAAAGTCGTTATTACGAGCGGATGGAAAAAATTTAGACGCCGTCCAAAAGTGTTAAAAACGAACGATAATACACCAGGTGACGAAGCATGACAAGACTAATTATTTGTTTTTTTTGTTTATTTTTAACAGGATGTTGGGGGATGAAAGAAATTGATCATCTTGCTTATATTCATGCGATTGGGGTGGATTACGAAGACGGACAAGTGATTGCCTACGCTCAACTTATTAGTTTTACAGGGCTTGCAAAAGTGGAAGCGGGAGGTGGGAGACAAAAATCAACCGTTACGATTGGAAAAGCAAAAGGGGAGACGTTTAACGTGGCCACCGATCGGTTGTATCAAGCGATTCAACAAGGTGTATCATGGGGGCATGTGAAGGGGATCGTTTTTACAGAACGAGCGCTCAAAAAAGGGCTCGTTCGTGACGTCATCGATGTGCTCGACCGCTACAATGAGATTCGTCATACGATTTGGGTATTCGCTACAAAACAACCAATTGAACGTATTTTTGAAGCGACGCCGTTTTTAGACTATTCACCATATTTTTCGTTGCTTGCTAATCCGACCGATATTTATGAGCAAAGTTCTTTTATTCAACCGAAACGGCTCAATCAACTTGTTGCCGCTTCAAACGAGAAAGCGGTCATTTTCCCTCTTCCTTCTCTTACAGTAGAGGAGAAAAGTTGGACGGAAAATAAAAAAAAGAAGCCGATGTTAAAGGAAGATGGGGTTTGTTTTTTACATCGTTACAATAAGAAAGCATGCTTGCCGCGTCATAAACTTGACGGCTTACGCTGGATCACGAAAGGTACAGGAAGAACGCCGATTTACATTCAGCCAAATGGCAAAATGATTGGAACGCTCGTTGTACGCGGACCGAAATCAAGCATATCGTACAAAATAAAAGATGGTCGTCCTTTATTTACCGTTCATGTGCAAGCTACGGGAAGCATTATTGAACTGCGCGAGCACATGTCTGAAAAACAAATTATTGAATATGCGTCAAAAACGGTCGAAAAAGAGATAAAAAACTTATTCGAGCTCGGTGTAAAAAAACAGATTGATACTTTACAACTATCAGACAGCTTGTATCGTCAAAATGTGAAGGATTGGAAGAAATATACGACGAACGGATTAGTTCCGCTTACAAAGGATACACTAGAGAAAATCAACGTCAAATTAAGCATTGACACATACGGAAAGTCGAAAAAATAAAAGCGATGATCGGCTCATCGCTTTTTTATTGCATATACATTCGCTTCAACCCATTCGCTAAGCGCATCTTGTGCTGTTTTTTCATGCCCGAACCAATAGTGTTCGATTCGTTTTTCTAGCTCATTCATTTCCTTATCATTCATTAATACGTTCATCAATTGTCGGTCATACGGTTCATTGTCATGAAGAAGATAAATAAGTCCTTTTTTCTTTAAATAGTGCAAATTCATTTGTTCTTGCCCTGGCAAATACGAAAGTGTAAAAGCAGGTAACTTTTTCGCAAGCACTTCGCTCATCGTGACACCACCCGGTTTCGTAACAATCGCATCGACTTCATCGTACAATTCATTCATTTTTGCTCGATCGGAGATATATCGAAACGGACGAATACGCGGGTCGTTCCAACTTTTTAATTCTTCATATAAATGTTCATTTTTACCGCATAAAACAGAATACGTTAACTGTGAATGGTTAGCGTTTTTTAAAAATTGTTTCATCTTCCCTAATCCTTGATTGCCGCCAGCCACTAAAATATGTTTATTTATCCGTCGCTTTATTTTTTGCACAGGTACGATATGCTCATGAATCGGAATGCCTGTCACAATAACGCGATGACGCTCTATACGAAACCTCGCACATAGCGATCGCTTCGCTTCCTCATGCGGAACGAAGTGATAATCAATCGCTGTTTTTCCCCAAATGCCGTTTAAAAAAAAGTCAGTATATACGTTAACGACAGGAACGGTTACAGCACCTTTTTGTTTTAACCGCTGCAAGACGTGGGAAGGAAATGAGTGTGTACATATCACAAGATCTGGCTTTTTTTCTTGAAGGAGACGCTTCATCTTTTTTTCAAAATAAAGCAGCCACGGTTCCATCGCTGGTTGTTCAAATTTTTTCATCCACCGTTGGTACATCCATTCATATGAGTGCGGTGATAGCGAAATCCAGCGAAGATAAAAGTCCGCTACTCGCCTTTCCATTTGTTCGTTACAATAACTTAAGAAATCAAGTTTCTCGCAAGAAACGTTAGGAAACCGATGTTGCAATGAATATATGAGCGCATCTGCTACTTGGTGATGACCAGATGGCATTTGAAACAAAGGTAGTACGAGAATGTTCATCATTATGCGAACTCCCTTTTATTTTTGTTTTCTACTTTTTACGTACAAAGCAGCGAAAAATAAACTGAAAAATAACAACGTGAGCCATGGCAATACATGAAGCGGAATATGAATACGCTCCCCAAGAAACTTGCCTACAAATATAAATAAACAAATCCAAAACGACGCCCCAAGAAACGATAAAAAGAGAAACAGAAGAAACGGAAAGCGAACAACTCCAGCCATATATGGAGACAATTGACGAATACCGGGAACAAAATAGCCAAAAGGAATGACTAAAAAAGCACGTTTTCGGAAGTGACGATACACATAACGATAACGGCGACGGTGAAACCCAATATAATGTCCATATTTAAACAATAGTGGGGATCCAAATGTATAGCCGGCAATATAGGCGACAACCATGCCAACAGTTGCCCCCGAAATCGCGAAAAATAAACTTTTTAATAAATGTAATTGGTCGTGTGAAATGAAAATGCCAATGAAGAAAAGAAGCGACTCTTCCGGAGCCGGAATGCCAACAATGCCGAAAAATAAAGAGAGAAATAACACAATATAACCGTGAGATTGAATATATGTTAACACGCTGTTCGCTTCCATTTCTCCATTCCCCTTTACTCCTCACTCAACTTTACCCATTTAACATCCGTATATTGTAACAATCGATCCAACGCTTGTAGCATATTTGCGGGCGCATGTTCATCAGCCCCAAATGTTGAACCGCTATCATGCAACACGATGATCGCCCCATCTTCTATACTGCTCATTAATCGTTTATAAAGGCGATCTACACCTAATGTAGCTTTCCAATCACCAAGAATATATGTCCACATCACGATTTTATACTTTTTTTGCGTGAACAACGTCCATATGCTTATATGTCCCCATGGTGGACGATAGTATACAGGAGAGACACCTGTGATTTGCTCGATGATACGAGTAGATCGTTCAAGCTCCCATTGTGTAAAAAACGGAGGAAGAAACCAATTGCTCGTATGATAATAATGGTGTAAACCGATCGTATGCCCTTCCTCATACATTCTTTTAATAAGATGTGGGTATTTTTTTGCTTTCCAACCGACAACGAAAAACGTTGCTTTTACATTGTATTTTTTCAATAAATCAAGCAACTGGGGCGTGTACACCGGATCCGGACCATCATCAAACGTTAATGCTACACCGTTCTTTACTTTTTTTTGTACACGAAACGAAAAAATACGGATGAGCGATGTTGGCAATATACTATAAATGAAAAATGCTACAATCAACCATATGTACGCCAAATGTCAAACTCCTTTCTTGATTATACAAAAAGAAGCAACACGAGTTTTCTCGTTCCCACCGGCAAAATTCACCCTATTTTTCCATATTCGACACAAATGTTGTCGATTTCCGGGGAAATTCCTCGAAAAGAAGGCGATGTGAGAACACATCGCCTCCATTGTACCATATGTCTTGATAACTACACAGGGTAAACTCCATGTTTTCGTTCAGAAAATACCACATATTTCGACATATATGCATCTAACCGCCTAATGAGTTCAGAACGTAACTCATTTGGCACAATAATGCCATCGACAACCATTTCGGAAGCGAGTCGATAAATGTCAATGTCTTTTCGGTATTCTTCACGTTTTTGTTCAATAAAAGCGGCGCGCTCTTCTTCTGGTAATTCTGCAATTTTATTCGCATACACCGCGTTCACCGCTGCTTCCGGTCCCATAACGGCAATTTGCGCATGTGGGAAAGCGAGACAACAATCTGGTTCAAATGCTGGACCTGCCATCGCATACAATCCTGCCCCGTAGGCTTTCCTTACAATAATTGATATTTTCGGAACGGTTGCTTCTGACATCGCTGAAATCATTTTCGCACCGTGGCGAATAATGCCCGCACGCTCGACTTTCGTCCCGATCATAAAGCCGGGGATGTCCGCTAAAAAGATGAGCGGAATATGAAACGCATCGCAAAGTGTAATAAATTTCGCCGCTTTATCTGCGGAATCGTGGAATAACACGCCGCCTTTCATGCGCGGTTGATTGGCAATAATTCCAACTGGTTGTCCGTTAATGCGAGCAAGACCTGTAATTAACTCAGGCGCAAATAATTTTTTTATTTCACAAAATGACCCTTCATCAATAACACGATCGATTAAATCATACATATTAAACGGTGCATTTTGATTTTGAGGAACAATTTCTTCTATTGTCTTATTAAATGGTTTTGGCTCTTTCGGCTCTGCCACCGGGGGCTTTTCACTAAAATTCGGTGGAAAGTACGACAAATATTTACGCGCAAATGCGATCGCTTCTTCTTCCGTTTTCACAAGCACGTCCCCACAACCTGAAACAGAACAATGCATGCGCGCGCCACCCATTTCTTCTAGCGTCACTTTCTCACCGATAACCATTTCAGCCATGCGTGGAGAACCAAGATACATGGAAGCATTTCCTTCGACCATAATGACGATATCACAAAAAGCTGGGATATATGCCCCACCCGCTGCCGATGGTCCGAACAATAAACAAATTTGCGGCACTTTGCCAGACAGTTTCACTTGGTTATAAAAAATACGTCCCGCTCCACGGCGTCCCGGAAACATTTCAATTTGATCTGTAATGCGAGCACCTGCCGAGTCCACTAAGTATAAAATGGGGCAACGTAATTTATCTGCCATTTCTTGAATGCGAATAATTTTTTCTACCGTACGCGCCCCCCACGACCCTGCTTTCACCGTCGAGTCATTGGCCATAACGCATACCGTTTGTCCGTTAATTTTACCGACCCCTGTCACGACGCCATCTGCCGGCAATCCGTCCGCTAAACAGTTCGCGAAAAAGGCATCTTCAAACTGCAACCCATTATCAAATAAAAGTTTTAAACGATCGCGTACAAACAATTTCCCTTGCTCGGCGTTTTTTTCATGATATTTGCGCGCGCCTCCTTGTTCAATTTGTTTTCGTTTTTGTTGTAGTTGTTCAACGAGTGACAATTGTTCGTTTGAAATCATGTTCCTTACTCCCCTTTGTACACAGGTTTTCGTTTTTCTTTGAACGCTTGTAATCCTTCTCGTCGGTCGCTCGTATGGATCGTTCGCTCATATGCCATTTGTTCAATGACAAGCCCTGTTTGCATATCAACTTGCACACCGTAGTTTATCGCTGCTTTTGCTTGAGCAACAGCAATCGGGGCATTATTAGCGATCGTTGTCGCTATCGCAAACGCTTCATCTAACAATTGTTCAGCAGAAACGACGCGCTCAACTAAACCAATTCGCTCCGCTTCTTGAGCAGAAATACGTTTTGCGGTATAAATCATCTCCTTAGCCCGCCCTATGCCAATGAGACGTGGAAGACGTTGCGTTCCACCCGCACCAGGGATGATCCCAAGCGATGTTTCAGTCAACCCCATCATCGCGTGTTCAGCAGCAATACGAATGTCACATGCGAGCGCCAACTCGAGCCCACCACCAAACGCTCCTCCATTTAATGCACAAATGACAGGCTGAGGCAGTTGCTCAAACCCGTTAATCGTCTCCCGAATAAGCGCAACTGTCTGACGCACTTGAGTTTCGCTCATTTTTGCCCGCTCTTTTAAATCTGCTCCGGCGCAAAATGTTTTTTGTCCCGCACCTGTGACAATGACTGCCCGTACGTTCCGATTTAACTTCAGTTCCGTTTGAATGCGCTGCAGTTCGTTTAACATTTTTAATGACAGAGCGTTCGCAGCATCTGGCCGATTTAAGGTCACAACTGCCACTCCCGCATCAATTGTGGAATAAAGAACAGCCTCCATCATCGTGCATTCCCCCTTACAACGTGTAAATGGTGGCTCGTGAGCGGACGACCAATTTTTTCTTCAATCCATCGCGCTGCTTCCGTTAACTGCTCAAGTTGAACACCACAATCGATACCCATTTGAGTAAGCATATACACTAAGTCGTCTGTCGCTACATTCCCAGATGCACCAGGTGCATATGGGCAACCCCCTAGTCCGCCGAGCGAGCTATCAAAAGTAGTCACCCCCATTTGCAGCGATGCAAACACGTTTGCAAGCGCCATGCCGCGCGTATTATGAAAATGAAGCGCCATCTTTTCAGCTGAAAACCGCTTTAATAGTTGTTCTAACGTCCGTTGAACTTGCACAGGGTTTGCAACACCGATCGTATCGCCAAGCGATAGCTCATCAATGCCAAGCTCAAACAATCGCTCAGAAACAGAGATGACGCGTTCAATGCTGACTGTTCCTTCATATGGACAACCAAATACGGTCGATACGTAACCACGAACTGTTTTATTTGCTCGCTTCGCCTCGTCAATGACTTCTTTTAGCACCGGATATGTTTCTTCAATCGACTTATTAATATTTTTTCGATTGTGCGTTTCACTTGCCGACATAAATACAGCCACTTCATCCATATTGGCTGCTAAAGCACCTTCTAATCCTTTTTTGTTTGGGACAAGCGCAGCATATGTCACTCCTTCTACTCGCTCAATACGAGAAGCGACTTCGTACGCATCCGCAAGTTGAGGAATCCATTTTGGATGGACAAACGACGTCACTTCAATATATGACAATCCTGTTTTTGATAACCGATTAATCCATGCAATTTTATCCTCCGTTTGAATAAATACCGATTCGTTTTGCAATCCATCACGCGGGCCAACTTCTTTCACCGTTACGCGCATACGCGTCCCCCTATTCGATTTCAAGTAATACGTCCCCTTCATTCACAAAATCTCCTTCTTGCACGCGGATCGCTTTGACGACTCCTGCCACTTCGGCAGCAATCGGAATTTCCATTTTCATCGACTCTAAAATGACAACATCTTGTCCTTCTTCGACAACATCACCTACTTGAACAACGATTTTCCATACGTTTCCCGCCATCAATGCGACCACTTCATGCATGTGTTTTTCCCCCTTTTTTGTTCATATACATATTCACAAAGTTTGTTGTCGTATGCCCTTGTTGAAATGCTTCATGCGTTAATACAGCCGTTAGCATCGGAATGTTCGTTTTAATTCCTTCGATTTTATATTCATGTAATGCCGCAATCATAGTGGCGATGGCTGCTTGTCGATCGCTTCCTTTAGCAATACATTTGGCAATCATCGGATCGTAAAAAGGAGTAACGACCGAACCGCTTTGCACGGCAATTTCATGGCGTACATGTTCCCCGCTCGGCAGTTGTAAAGATGTAATCGTCCCGGGAGATGGGAAAAATGTGTTTGGATCTTCAGCGTAAATACGCACTTCAATCGCATGTCCTTCTCGTCTTACTTCATCTTGTGTAAAAGGCAACTGTTCTCCTGCTGCAATGCGCAGTTGTTGTTCGACAATGTCAATCCCTGTAATTTCTTCTGTGACAGGATGCTCTACTTGTAGACGTGTATTCATCTCAAGGAAATAAAAGTTTTTTTGCTCATCTACGAGAAATTCAATCGTTCCAGCATTTGTATATCCGATATGTTTTGCCGCTCGCACAGCCGCTTCGCCCATTTTTTTGCGCGTTTCTTCGTCTAAAAACGGAGAAGGCGCTTCTTCGACAACTTTTTGATGGCGACGTTGGATAGAACATTCTCTTTCCCATAAATACACGCAGTTTCCGTGTTTATCAGCTAACAGTTGAATTTCAATATGGCGCGGATTGTCGATATATTTTTCAACATACATCGCTCCATCTCCAAAAAAGGAAGTTGCTCGACTTTTATTTCCTTCAAATGCTTTTCGTAGCTGCTCTTCGTCATAAACAAGTTGCATGCCAATTCCTCCGCCTCCTGCCGATGCTTTCAACATGATCGGATAGCCGATGTTTTTTGCTACATGTGCTGCTTCCTCGGCATCAGCAAGTGGAAAGGAGATGCCGGGCACAATCGGCACCCCTGCTTCCGCCATCGTTTGTCGTGCTTCAATTTTGCTTCCCATTTTCGCAATAACGTCCGGGTTTGGACCGATAAACACGATCCCTTCCTCTTTGCATCGCTGAGCGAATGTTGCATTTTCTGAAAGCAAACCGTAACCTGGATGAATGGCTTCCGCTTTCGTTTCTTTTGCAATCGAAATAATTTTTTCGATATTTAAATAGCTCTCATTCACGCGTGCTTTTCCAACAACATACGCTTCATCCGCTTGCTTTACATGAAGCGAATCGGCATCCGCTTCCGAATAAATGGCAACTGTTTGAATGCCGAGTTTTTGGCACGTGCGAATGATGCGCAATGCAATTTCTCCTCGATTAGCGATAAGTACTTTTGAAAACATTTTCTTCCCCCTTACACGTTCTTTTTCTGCTTTACTCGTTCGCGCGCCCATTCGCGCAATTTAAATTTTTGAATTTTCCCTGATGCAGTCATCGGATACAATGTTGTAAATTCGATATATCGCGGAATTTTATGGCGCGATATGCGACCTTCACAAAACGAACGAATATCTTCAGCGGTCGCATGTTCCCCCTCTTTTAAAATGATCCACGCCATCACTTCTTCTCCGTACGTTTCGTCTGGAACACCGACAACTTGCACATCAAGCACTTTCGGATGTTTATATAAAAACTCTTCAATTTCGCGCGGATAAATATTTTCTCCTCCGCGAATGATCATATCTTTTAACCTTCCTGTAATACGGCAGTAACCGTTTTCATCCATTACCGCTAAGTCGCCTGTATGCAACCATCCCTCTTCGTCAATGGCCTCGCGTGTTGCTGAACGATTGTTGTAATATCCTTTCATGACATGATATCCGCGCGTGCATAACTCCCCTTGCACACCAGGTGGCACTTCTTGATTTGTAACGGGATCGACAATTTTCACTTCCACATGCGGAAGAGCGCGCCCGACTGTTTCCACCCGCAATTCAATTGGATCATCCGTACGTGTTTGTGTAATGACAGGGGAGGACTCTGTCTGTCCGTATGCAATAGTAATTTCTTTTGCCCCCATTTTTTCGATGACTGCTTTCATCACTTCAATTGGGCAATTCGATCCAGCCATAATGCCTGTACGCAAAGAAGATAAATGATATGATGCAAAATCCGGATCGTTTAATTCAGCAATAAACATCGTTGGTACCCCGTGAAGAGCTGTACATTTCTCATCTTGCACCGTTTGTAGCACTTGTTTCGGATGGAATTGCTCAAGCGGTACCATCGTTGCCCCAACTGTTACGCAAGCAAGCGTACCGAGAACGCAACCAAAGCAATGAAAAAAAGGTACGGGAATACATAAGCGATCTTCTTTTGTTAGCTTCATACATTCGGCAATGTAATACGCGTTATTGACAATGTTGTAATGTGTAAGCATGGCTCCTTTTGGGAATCCTGTCGTTCCTGAGGTATATTGCATGTTGATGATATCGTGTGGATCGAGGGAATTCATTCGTGCATCGAGTGCTGCGTCTTCGACATCTTCCGCCATGGCTAAGAGGTCATTCCATGAAAATGTTCCTGGGTAACGTTGTTCACTTAATACGATGACGTTTCGTAGTTGTGGAAGTCGTTTCGCTTGCAGCTTTCCAGGTTCACAATATGCAAGTTCAGGTGCAAGGTCGTACATCATATTAATGTAGGAAGCATCACGATACTTTTCCATTAAAACAATTGTTGTTGCATCAGATTGTTTTAACAAATATTCTAATTCGGCTGTACGATAATTTGTATTTACTGTAACAAGCACAGCTCCCATTTTTCCTGTTGCAAACTGGCATGCCAGCCACTCTGGTTTATTTGTTGCCCAAATAGCAATGTGTTCTCCCGCTTCAATGCCAAGTTTCATCAATCCTTTCGCAACGAGGCGACAATAATCGTTAAATTGTCGATATGACCAGCGCAACTGACGGTCTGCATACACAACTGCCTCATGATCGGGATGTGCCAAAGCCTTTTGCTCAAGCAATTGTCCAACTGTGATATGAAGCATACACTCACTCCTTTTTAGCATCCTAATTGACGGGCAATGACGAGCCGTTGAATTTCCGATGTCCCTTCGCCAATTTCCATCAACTTCATATCGCGAAGATGACGTTCAACGCCGTATTCTTTCATATATCCGTATCCACCGTGAATTTGAATCGCTTGATTACAAATGTGAAATCCTGTTTCGGAAGCAAATAATTTCGCATACGCCGCTTCTTTTGTAAACGGCTTGCCTTGATCTTTTAACCATGCCGCCTTGTACACCATATTGCGCGCAAGTTCCAATTGCATGGCCATGTCAGCAAGTTTAAACTGGATGGCTTGAAATTTCGCGATCGGTTGCCCGAACTGTTTTCGCTCCTTTGCATACTGAAGCGCTTTCTCGAATGCGGCTTGCGCGATACCGACAGCTAACGCTGCAATGGAAATACGTCCCCCATCTAGCGTATATAAAAACTGCTTAAATCCTTTTTTCGGATCGCCTAATATATTTTCTTTTGGCACGCGCACATCTTGCAAAACAAGTTCACACGTATTGGATGCCCGAACGCCCATCTTGTCATAATGACAATTAATCGAAAACCCTGGCGTATCCGTCGGAACGATGAGCGCAGAAATAATATTTTTTCCTCGTTCATCCTTTCCTGTGACAGCGGTTACAATCACTTGACGGGCATAACCTGCATTTGTAATCCAACATTTTTCTCCGTTAATGACGTATTCACCCCCATCTAAAACGGCGCGCGTTTGCGTTCCCCCTGCGTCAGATCCTGCATTCGGTTCTGTCAATCCGAACGAACCGAACGTTTCACCTTTTGCCATCGGTACGAGCCATTTCTCTTTTTGTTCTTCTGTCCCGAAATAATAAATTGGGCTAGCACCAAGCGATACAGCCGCCGCATAACTTAACCCTGTTCCGCCGCACGCTCGACCAATTTCTTCAACTGCAATCGCATACGAAATCGTATCTCCTCCCGAACCACCATATTGTTCAGGGAACGGAATACCGAACAGTCCAAGCTCGCCCATTTTTTTGAATGTGTCAATTGGAAAAATGGCTTCCTCATCCCATTTCGACGCATATGGGGCAATTTCCTTTTCCGCAAAATCGCGAACCATCTCTTTAATCATTTGTTGTTCTTTCGTTAACTCAAAATGCATCGCTTTTTCCCCCTTTGAAAAAATAAAATATGTGAAACCAACAAGCCTGTTTTGATAGCAAACCGACTAGTTGGTCTGTGCGCTATGCAACATTCTTCATTCGTCGCCCACATGCGACAAAAGAAATGACGAAATATCTTCATCTCGCTTCGCCTCTTCTGTCAAAAGCGAATGTAAAATTAAATCATTAAAGGCTGTGGCGATTTGTTCAATCGACATCGGTCCATCAGGCTTATACCATTTATACATCCAGTTCACCATGCCGATGATCGACAATCCCGCAATTTCAACAGGCACTTCTGCACGAAATTGTTTTGCTTCAATACCTTCACGAAGCACTTGAAAAATAATTTGCTTATACTGCTCACGTTTTGCGTTAATTTTTTCAGCGTATTCCGGCTTTAAATATGCTGCCTCTTGATTGAACACTGTAATGTGCGGTTTATATATATGGAAAACTCTTACAAACGACTGGATGATTGCACATAGCCGTTTAGTTGGTGTCTTATATTTTACATATGCTTCTTGCGCTTTATTTAGCACATACGTAATAAACACATCGTGAATGTGGTAAAGCAGTTCATCTTTCGACTTAAAATTATGATAGAATCCGCCTTTTGATGCTCCACATTCCGCAACAATTCGATCTACCGTCACCCCGTGATATCCGTACTTTTCAAATAGCGTAAGCGCCGTTTCAATAATGCGATCTTTTAATTGCTTTTCAACCATGCATACAAACTCCTTTTTGTTGTATTTTAACACAATTTTCAGAAAAGTTAAATGATTTTCGTATAGAAAAAACTAGCACGGTTTATCGCGCTAGCTTTATTTTCATATTCATATATGGTCGCAAAGTTGAAAATGGAATAAGAAACTCGCGAATGCCGGCAGCGTACGGGGCAATTTCGTATAAACCATAATAAACGACAATACCATCTTTCGTCATATAATAAGGTTGATCATTTGGCATCTTTTGCACGACGGCAACAGCGTTGTCAAAATACAAATCGTTTTCTTTCTTGATTTGAGCCATCACTTCGTCTATAATCACTTGTTTGTATTTCGTTCCTTTTTTAAATAAGTCGCTTAGTTGCAACGATTTCCCTGTATGGAAATCAAAATTGTTTGGCACTTTCACTGTCATTCCGTGTGCCCCACCTGTATAGCTATATAACGTAACAGGAATGCTTAAAATGCCATGTTGATTGTACGTCACCTCATAATTACTGACTGCCGCATGCAATCGATATGGAAATCCTTCCTTTTTGCTTATTGCCATATTTTCTCGCGCTTGCTTTTCTACTTCACGCTTTAAATCAAGCGACTCCTTTCGCAATAAACGATTGACTTGGCGCTGGAAAGATTGGTTGATCGAGCCGGATACAATCGGAATGTTTAAATCGACTTCCATCAGTTCATTTGTATATTTCATTTGCTTCGTTGTCACAGTAAGTGGCTGGCTGTACGCTGTTAACATAAATAGTGCCAACACGATGATCCATATGTTCCGTTGTCTGAACACGTTGTTCACCTCGTTTGTTTTACCAAAAGTTTGCGTTCAAACAAACGAATTTATGCATTACTATCATTTCAACATTTGTTTCACTAACTCTCGATTTCGCTCCTTAAACGCTTCGTGGTGAGATGAAACCATCGCATACGGATCGGCAGTGGGCTCAATGAAACGTTTCGCATTATTTACCGCATTCGCTGCGTCTTGGAAGGCACCTGTAAGTAAATATAACTTTCCATCATATTTTGAAATATCGCCAGCTGCATATAACCCCGGAACAGAACATTCTCCTTTTGCATTTGTCGCAATATAATATTCATCAACCATTTGAATGGGTAGTTCACTATTGGCAAGCAATGAGGCATCTCGTTCATATCCATGGCTAATAATGACATCATCTACATCGAGTTCAAACACATCGCCCGTTTCATGATTTGTCAATACCACTCGCTCAATCGTTTCATGATTGGAGCTGGCAACTAATTTTGTAATGGATGTATGGAAAAAGCAAGTGGCTGAACTATTTAATAATTGCGTCACTGGCGCCTCATGTCCTTTTAACGATTCATTGCGATAAGTCACATATACTTTTTTCGCAATTGATACGAGCTCATTTGCCCAATCAATCGCTGTATTTCCCCCGCCTGAAATGATCACCGTTTTCCCTTTAAACTGTTTTAACGATTTCACCGTATAATGTAAATTTGTAATCTCAAACTTTTCGGCTCCTTCAATTTGAAGCTTTTGCGGTTTTAATATACCGCTTCCTACTGCAATAATGACCGTTTTCGACACATGTTGTTGTCCGGATGATGTTTGTAAAACAAATATCCCGTCTTCTCTTCGCTGAATCGTTTCAACTTTTTCATTTAATACAACGGTTGGATGAAAGGTCATCGCTTGTTTAACAAGTTGCTCACGTAATTTCTCTCCCGTAATCGGAGCATGCCCCCCAACATCCCAAATCATTTTTTCTGGATACACATGCAATTTCCCACCTAATTGCGGCTGATATTCAATCAGTTTTGTTTTCATTTCTCGAAGTCCACTATAAAACGTCGCATACAGCCCCGCCGGACCGCCTCCAATAATCGTCACATCGTATAGTTGTTCCATCGGTATCACCTTTTAAATTTGATTATCATTCTCATTTAAATATACATCTTTTTTCAAACTTTTACAATGTAAAAAGACAGGCCAATGCCTGCCTACTTTTTGCCTGTATAAATGAAAATCGCATCACGAAGGAATTCCGCCATTCCTGATTGTTTTTGGTCGTAGTACGCTTTAAACCGCTCGTCATCGACATACATTTGCGCCAATCCCGCATGCGCTTCTCTTGAGTAATGATCCCAAAAATAGCCTAACCATTGACGATGCAAGTCCGCTGCTTTTTGCGCAAGCTCTCCTGCTGGATCGCCCGTCAAAAACGCTTCATGCAATACGCGCAACACTTCTTCGCCGAGCTTTGTCGCTTCTTCATATTGTGCTTGCGTCATATTTTTTACTTTTTCGTTTGATTTGTTCACTTGCTCATCGCCGTATTTTTCCCGAATTTCTTTGCCATATTTTCGTTCGTTCTCGTCAATGAGCTGCTGCTTAAACGCCTCAAATTTTTCTTTGTCGCTCATCATGATTCTCCCTTCTTTCGCTAATAGCGTTTTTTCGACATTGGCGATTAGCGCCTCTAACCGCCTCCGTTCTGCCAAGAGTTTTTCGCGATGCTGCTTCAACGCCTGTACGTCGTCAAATGACGGGGACGTGAGGATTTGCTTAATCGTTTCTAAATCAACCCCAAGTTCGCGATAAAACAAAATTTGCTGGAGTTGGTCTACCTCTTTCGGGCCGTATATGCGATAGCCTGAGGTGTTTACTCTCGCTGGCTTCAAAAGACCGATTTCATCATAATATCGTAGCGTTCGGCTCGTAACCCCCGCCAATTTCGCTAGTTGCTGCACCGTATATTCCATTCGCTCACCTCCTGACAATTTCATGATAAACGTTTACGTAACGTCAATGTAAAGAAAAAAAATAAAAAATCTCGCCATAAAAGCGAGCATTATTTAACCAACCCGTGTTTAAATGCATAAATGACCGCTTGCGTCCGGTCTTGCACGTCTAGTTTCGCTAAAATATTGCTGACGTGGACTTTGACCGTTTTTAATGAAATAAACAACTCCTCGGCAATTTCTTGGTTCGTTTTTCCTTGCGCAATTAATAACAACACTTCCATCTCGCGGCTCGTTAGTTGTTCGTGTGGAAGCGATTGTTTCCGCACGTTATTTATCATTTTTCCCGTTACTTCTGGTTCGAATACCGATTGTCCATGAAACGTGGCACGAATCGCATTTGCAATTTCGCTTGCTTTCGACGTTTTTAACATATAGCTGACTGCCCCTGCTTCAATCGCTGGATATACTTTATCATCGTCTAAAAAACTTGTGACAATCATAATTTTTGCGTCTGGCCAAGCGCTGATAATTTGTTTCGTTGCTTCGATGCCGTCCATCGTCTCCATCACTAAATCCATTAAAATAATATCCGGGCGAATCTGAAGAGCAAGTTCAACCCCTTTTTCTCCGCTTTCTGCTTCCCCGACAACTTCCATATCCGGCTGGGCAGATAAATACGCAGAAACACCAAGCCGCACCATTTCATGGTCATCGACAAGCAATACTTTAATCACCCTGCTCCCTCCCTTATAAGCGGTACTTTCACTTCTAACCGAGTGCCTTTATTTTTTACACTAACAATTTTCAACGTCCCACCAATTTCAGCCGCTCGTTCGTACATATGCTGTAAACCGTAAGAGCCGCTTTTTGTCCGTTCGACATCAAAGCCAACTCCATCATCCGACAGGCGCAAAAGGACAAACCCATCTCGCTCAAGCAACAACACTTCTAACATGTTCGCTTTCGCATGACGGAGCGTATTGGACACCGATTCTTGCAAAATGCGGAATAAATGATCTTCTACTCCACGATCGAGTGTCACCTCTTCTATTTTCCACTTGATCTCCATCGGTACTTTTTGGGCAAGTTCCATTAACAGCTCCTTCATCCCATCTTGAAGCGATTTTCCTTTCAGCTGTATAGGCCGTAAATGCAGCAACAATGCTCGCATTTCCAGTTGGGATTGGTGAATCATTTGTTCGACGAGCTTCAATTGCTTTTTCGCTTGTTCACTTCCTGTATACGTTTCCATCAGTGCAGACATCATCATCGATGCAGCAAATAGCTGTTGGCTTACCGAGTCATGTAGCTCGCGCGCTAGACGGTTTCGTTCTTCTGAAATAATTCGCTCGATGAGTTCTTCTTCGTTTTCTACCTTTTCTGTCGCTAGTTTTTGGGTACGCTTCGTTTGTTCGAGCCAATGCTTTTGCAGCTTTTCTATTCTCTCCCACACATCATTCAGTTCTTTTGCTGTTTGTTTGCGTGATAGCTCTATATTCCCTTGTTCCATTTGAAGCAACGCATGTTCAACCGCTCGCCATTGTTTTCGCCAAAACCAATCGAATGAAATGCCAAAAAGCACGCCAATACCGCCACTTGCCATAAACAAAAAGAGGACAAACGGCACTCCAAGCACTGTTTCGTTCCATAGTGCCGACCATTCCGTAGGCGGAAACGTGAGAACGTATGAAAGAAATGATACAACCGAAACGGTAAAAGCGAGTAGAAGGGCCCCAACAATATGCCGGTTCATATTCGTTTCACCTCAACGTTTCCGATCGCCATTGAGGTGATGATTTTTAGCCTCTGTTCGGCAGTTTCATACGCTGGCGTTTGATAAATAAACGTTTGGTTCCATAGCCGTTCCGTTTCTCTCGAAAAAATAGACGCTGCCCCAAATAACACCGAATGGACAACGCTCACTTCCATCTCGTACGGAACGAAAATGTGCACATTGCCAATCCATCCACGAACAACGATCACCGCTTCCCCTTTCGGAACAACCGCATAGCTTAAATCAATAACTGTATCGCCAATGCCTGTTTGAATATTCACGTCGCTCCATTCATAAGCATACTCCGGTGTTTTTTGCCGACCGAACAACATGTTTTGAAAAAGCGGCCGACGAAAAACGAGTTCTGTTTCTGCATGGCTTGTTTCCATCTCTGGACGAATAACGGCAGGGCGTCGCTTCGATTGAGCAAATTGGATAATCGCATACAACAATAGTGCGACAAGCAAAAACCTAACCGTGATCATCGTGAACACATGCACAACAAGACCGACGCACCCAAGCCAGAAGGCGATTTTGCCAAGTTTCCGATGCCATTTTTTCCTCCCTATATAAATCAATCCTGCCGAAAAAAGAACAGAAAAAACAATGCCTGGATGAAAAAACGAAATTTCCATCGCAAAAATAACGAGTGCAAGCAGTACCACCCAACTGACATAGTCGGTCGTTTTTTGTTGATCCATGGGGCTTCCCCCTTTCAGATGTAAGTTCCTCCATAAAACGAAAAAGGCGCAACAACGTACGCCTTTAGCATATATGTTTATTGCTCTTGCTGCAACCGCTTTTCTAATTCGGCAATGCGAGCATCAATCGTATGGCGATAATAGTCTGACTGTACTTGTTGCTCGAGGCGTTCTAAATATGACTCTGTATCCACAAACGCAGAAAGCGTCGGGCTTGTATATCCGTCTAGCACTCGATTCATGCGGTAATGCGCCCGTGCGATATTTTCTCGCCCCATCAGCTCCATGCGCCGCATCTGCATATCTTTTAGTTGATGTTTCATTTGTTCGTATTTCTTTTCTAGTTCCAATAGCTGTTCGTTTGTTTGCTCAAGCAATTGCTTTAATCTCGTCGCTCGCTCTTCGTACTGCATTTGCTCATGAGACGCAAACGTAAACAACTCTGACTCACCAGCTTTTGAGGCAATATCCGCCTGTTTCTTCCGCTTTTCCGCAAGCTGTATAGCTTCGCGATATTCGCGTGTAAACTGCTCTTTCAGCAAGTATTGCCGTTCCAGCAGCTTCCGTACTTTTTCTACTTCTTGTTCGCATTGGCGTAAGTATTCATTTAGCACCGCAATCGGATTTTTCTTTTCTTTTTCGTCCAGCCATTCATGAATATCTGCCGAAATCATCGTTTTCATGCGAGAAAGTAACCCCATTGTTCTTCGCTCCTTTAATAATGTTTTTGTAATTCTGCCCATTGCTTTTCAAAGTGAACAAACGGATCGTCAACGACTTGCATCACTTCTTTCGGTTCGTTCCATTTTTTATACACGACATAAAGCACATACCCTGCTACAATGGCAATAAGCGCTGGTACATTCGAGACGCTCACCATCAGCGCAGCCAAGCCAATCAGCGCCCAAACGATTTTGCCGAACGTCGAATCGGCTTTGAAAAACTTTTTGACCGCATAGTACAAAATCGCCAAGCTGATCGCTAATCCAACGAGCGGACCGAGGTGAAACATAAGCACGAGCACCGCAATTCCACCTGCAAGCAATAACCCGATTTTTTTTAACATCCCTTTCGCCCCCTTCCTTGCTTTCATCTTACCGATTCTCACCTTTGTTCATCATGTCCTATAGCTATATTTTCAACTACGACTCAAGGCGTATTTTTATAATGATGAAAGTCGTTTCAATTCTTATGCGGAGGGGGTATAATAGTAATAAAACAGGGGTGTGTATAAGCATGGCACGAGGCATATCGTATCAAGCGAAAGACATTTTGTTCAAATCATTAAGTGAGTTGTACAAAAATCAAGCACTCGATGTATACGGACTCCACGGACTCCCTAAAATTAAAGCATTGTTACCAAATGAGTTTCCAGCTGTCCAAGCGAGCACGAAGCGATCGGATACGCTATTTCTTCTTGAGGACGACTCCATTCTTCTACTCGAATATGAAAGCAACAATCGATTTATCGCTAACCATCTAAAGTACCTCGATTATGCTTACCGACTATTAGACACATATTATAAAACAGAGAAGCAAATTCGACCGATTCGTATTGTTGTTATTTACACGAGTGATGTCACACGTGTGGAGGAGCAACTACATGCAGGCGATGTATTCACTTCCTCAAAGGCAGTATTACTTTGTGAATTCAACGGCGATGCGATTTTTCATGCAATTGAAGAAAAAATTCACAACAATGAACCGTTAACTACCGAAGAAACGATGAAGCTCATTCTCGTCCCTCTCATGCATAGCCGCTACGATCGACAAACGATGATTGAAAAAACGATTGGACTCGCAAAAGAAGTCACAGATGAGCCGACACAACTGCACATCATCGCTGGCGTTTTAACAGCTACCGACAAATTTATTGACGAACACTATGCAAAAAAAGTAAAGGAGTGGATAAAAATGAACAAAGTCCTACGCTTGCTTGTCGAAGAATTAGAACAAGAAAAAGAATTAGCCGTGAAGGCTGCAATGGAAGAAACAGAAAAGAAAAAGGCCATCGACATCGCTAAAAATCTTTTAGATGTTTTACCTATTCACGAAATAGCCAAACGGACAGGTCTGTCGATTGCGGAAGTTGCTGACTTAGCAAAAGAAATGGAAGCATCCCTTCATAACAAAGAGCCGCAATAAAACAAAGCGGCTCTTGTTGTGGGTCATTTCAAACTCGAGATTTGTGCAATGGAACACCAATATTGTAGCTAAACACACTTGTTCTAAGTCAGATATGTTTCTATTTTCGCTAGACATTCATCAATAATTTTATCTATTTCTTCCATTTGTGCATCTTCCGAATTATACTTCTTTAAAATTTTTACATGTCGTGCTTTCCAATCCAATGATTTAATTTGGTCGGTTAAAATTGCCCCTGTTATTGGATAACCATCTCCATCAAGAAATATTCCTTCTTTTGGTAAATTCACTTCGAAAGGATAACCTTTCTTTTGATTGGTAATTGGGCAAACAGCTATAAATCCTGTTGCTTGATTGAATTCTTTAGGCGACAAAACAATAGCTTTCCTTCTCTCGGCCTGTTCATGCCCAGCTTGTGGATTGAAGTTTATGACGATAAAATCGCCTCTCTCTGGCACATCTACCGACATTACATTAATTCACGCCCTTCTATCCCAAAATCCATTTCCTCGTGTCGATTTTCAGGTGTAATCTGTGAGATGAGTTCTTCCAACGTGTATTTTTTCCGTGTTCTTTTTGGTTTTAATGTAATAATACCTTCATTTCCAATCACATTTAATTCCATTTCTGAACCTTGTTTGATCCCTATTTTATCAGCAACATCCTTTGGGATACGAATCCCTAAACTGTTTCCCCATTTTTGCGCAACAACTGTAGCCATATAATCTCCCCCTTTATTTCGGTTTATTTTGCTTTCTAAATGTTTTGAGTCCATTATATCACCCTTAACTTAAGATGTATATACATAGTATATACATCTTAAAAAAATGATACCTCTAATTTTTCGACAAACCCTGGTTCGTCACCAAACATGTACTTGCATCTTCCAAGTATAAAAAACGTCAAATAGCCCCCTCCTTTTTAACTAGGTGGGGGAATTTGACGCCTTACATTTGAACCGTATGTCTTGCAGCCTCCTTACACCACATCGGGTGTGCTGCGTAAACCAGAGGTTAAAATTTTAATTTGGATGTATATAGAACATTTAATGCTAGTATAAAAGAGTTCTAATGACTGTTGTAAATCACTTATCCTCCTTATCTTGCAGCTCCAGTGTCAGAAATAGACTTATTTTTGTCCAGCTGTAACTGACGAATACTCGGGATAATTAGTGGCCAAGTCACTGCAAGAAGTGTGACAATAGCAGCAATTACAAGAGTCATACTTACTCCAACGACCGATGAAACAGGACCAACAACAGCCATACCAAGTGGTCTCAATGCCATAGAACCGAATCGGTTAATTGAATCGACACGTGATAGTAGCTGATTAGGAACGAGTCGTGCAATTGTTGTATATTCAAGAGTACTAAAAAATGAAATGACCGTACCCGAGACAAATTCAGAGATGACGATAAATGGGGTGGGAGCAGGAATTGCTAAAAGAAACAAAGTGGGTCCTGCTCCTAGCAACAGTAATGCATAACCTACAAAAAGTGGACGCTTTGGTTTAAAGAACATAGCTAAAAGACTACCGACTATGCTTCCAGTTCCTAATGCAGTAACGATGAGCGCCCAATCTGGTGCACCACCAAGGTGCCTATCTGCTACTAGTGGCCCAAGCACGTTGAGGCTAGGTAACAAGAAGAACTGGAATATACTAGAACTTAATATAATTACTGTCAACCATTTTTGTCGTCGTACGTAATGCAACCCTTCTCGAATTTCAGTAGCTACTGGACGTTTCCCTACGTTTTTAGGATGTCCGAGGGGACCACTAGTTGCGATAATAACTGCACTTGCAAGGAAAGTAAATGCATCTATAATAAGTAGCCAACCTGGATTTATAAATATTAATAATATTCCTGCTAAAGCAGGTCCGGCAACTTCAGCCGCGTTACCCGCAATTGCGAATAAGGCAAATGCTTCTTGTTGCTTACCCTTCGGTGCTACCTGCGCAATCGCTCCCGTGGAAGCAGGATTAAAAAAGCTACTTGTTGCACCCCGTATAGCAGTTAAAAGTGCGACACTCCATAAACTGGCTTCACCGATAATTAGGAGTAGCCCAATAATCCCTTGGGAGCAGAATCCCACGATATTGGACAAGATCATGACTGTTCGACGTGGGTAGCGATCGCCGACCACTCCACCGATAAGCATTAGAACCAAACTCGGCAATGAACGTGCAGCAAGGACCACCCCAAGTGCCGATGCGGAACCGAACAAGCTCAGCACAGCAAAGGCAAGTGCTACTGGTGTAAGCATATCACCAAGGATTGAGATACTACGGGCAAAAAATAAGAAGCAAAGCTGACGCGAATGCAACAATGTTAATTTTGACTGGATACTCATAATGCTCACGATTTTACCTCAGCAAGATGGACATATGGCTTTAGATTTGTCACCGATAGTTTCGGTCGTGATATAAACTTCATTTTCGTTTCGCCCTTCAATTTCGCCTCGCGCCCTTTGAGAGATGAAATCGTTGGAGTACCATCTAATCCTAGCTGTGCCCATATTTGCTGCGCCAATTCTGGGAAAATAGGTGCACCCAGCAATGTAAGTCCAAGTAACCACTCGCCCTGCTCAATCGTGTTGTCATACATCCAATTTTTAAGAATGGTAACAGCTGATGGGAGATCTAGCTGTCTCGGGTTCAACGACTTTGCCTGTTCATCCAATACGCGTGCCATACGGTCATTATAATAAATAATCGAGTTAGATGCTTGCTCAATAGTCGGTATCAGTCTCTGCACATACCACTCTCGGAACGAAGTTATGGTATTGACAAGTGCCTCTAAAGTAATGTCAGCATGTCCTATATCAAGTTGAGCGTGTGCAAGGAAAAATCGAAGTTCATCTGAAGTAATCCCAGTGTTATCATCAAGTATCTCGACTAGCCAAATGCCATGGCGTTTACTAGTTGAGCACTTTTGACCCTCTAAAAAGAGCATACCGTTTACCACCGTTATATCGAACGGCTTGAGAAGTCCATCTGAACCGTGAGCAATGACATGTGGTGCAATAAGTCCTGGAGTGGAGTTGTCATTTCCAAAAACACCTATTGTTGTGACTTTACTATGTGGGTTAAAAGGATTCATCGTAGTATTCTTAAGTTTCTTGTATACCTCACCACAGTAGACACTGTAAAGATAATATGGGTTTGATAGAACAAAACCAGGTGGTACTAAATTACTTTCGATGCCCCAGTTACCTGGTCCAGTAAGACGAATACGCCCTCCACGATGTTCAATGTACTCTTTAACCGCCTTCATCCAAACCGGTCTAATACCAGAATCCTCGAGACATTCAAGTATCTTTGTTGATTCCTTAGGTCGGGCAAACCAACTTTGTATAGAACGCCATTCTAGGGTACTGTTGTCTAACCGTGACTTAGGTTCAATGAGTTCCTCAGGTTGAAAATGTGCTCCGCAATAAACACAAGAGCTTCCTTGACAAGACTGTCCACATTGGGGACATCGACCTGAAATCCAAGTTCCAATCATTGGCTCTCCCGATTTAGTTGAGTATGGAACGCGTTCATTCTCGAGTTTCGCACTTCCAGTTTCCTTCAAACGAAGAAGCGTTTTCTCATGTATCTCTAAGTAACCCGAATAGTGCTCTGAAGAACGCGGATCTATCCAAGCATCCAATTGGATATCTAGACTACTTAGGTCTCGAAAGATAGCACTATGATAGTGGTCACAGGTATCCTCAGGCGTCTTTCCGCTACGCATAGCCTCCGCAATAACCCAGTTTTCAAATGCATCACTACCGGTAATGATACTTACATCATATCCTCGAACACGCAATGCACGTCCCATTACATCGGAACGCAAATATGTTCCAGCTCCATGACCGATATGCATGCGTCCATTCGGGGTTGGCTGCATTGGGACAATTAAAACTTTTTCATTCATTTTTATCTCTCCTCGTATAGTATGTTTAGAAAGATTTTTAAATCGAATTTCCAATTGGATATGCTCCTTGACAATCGTATATGTTTGAGTGATTTGCTCACGTGGGGAGGGGCGCGCCCCCCACGTGGATCGTACCACATCGGGGTTGGACTTTTCGCGATGTTCTTGGATAATGATCTTGAGGATCATCGGGGCTTAAAAGTGACGGCTGTCATGCAGGAACAGTTTATCGCCCTTCAACGGCTCACGCGCATGCGCTATCATCTCGTCCATCAGCTCACTCGAAAAAAGCAGTACTTCCTCCAACACTTGTTTTACAAGTGCAGTTCCTTTACCCAAGAGGTGGACAGCTCCGTTTTCGGACATGCCATCTTAGAGCTTCTTCTCGAGTCGTTTAGCGTAGACGAAATCTCTCAGATGGATGTGCAACAGCTCGCTGACTTCTTGCACCAGAAAGGACGCAATCGCTTTGCCGATCCGGAATGCATCGCCAAGTCCATTCAAAAGGCGGCTCGTTCGTCCTATCGGCTTTCGAAGTGTGTCGAGGATTCCATCGACTTGCTCTTAGGCCTATCGATTCAATCCATTCGCAGCCTTCAAGCGCAAATCAAAGAGCTAGACAAAGCGATTACTCGCCATTTGGAAGGCATTCCAAATACGCTACAAACGATTCCTAGCATCGGACTTGTTTACGCTGCCGGTATCTTAGCCGAAATTGGACAAATCGATCGCTTTGACAACCAAGCCGCCTTAGCAAAGTATGCAGGTTTGACTTGATCCAAGCACCAGTCCGGTCGGTTCCAAGCCGAGGAGACGTCCCTCATTCGTTTCGGCAATCGCTATCTCCGTTACTACCTAGTGGAGGCTGCCAACTCGGTACAACGGCATGATGCGTCGTTTCGCACCTATTATCGGAAGAAGTATGAGGAAGTACCAAAGCACCAACACAAACGAGCCCTCGTCCTCACCGCTCGAAAACTCGTGCGTGTGATCGATGCGCTGCTACGCAACGGTCAAATCTACACGCCAAGAAAGGGGGAAGATCGATAGGGGTATCGATCTAACTGTTTTTGTATCAAAACCTAGTTAATGACATCAGGCAAGACTGGGCTTCTTAAGTATTGCCTTTTTTCGGATCATCGGACAATCGAATTTCCAATTTCGATGATTTTTCACCTTGACATGTTACCGTAGGACTTTCTCTATTAGTTTAAACTTGGACTTTTGGTGTTAGGATTATCAACCTCTAGAATGAATGCCTCTCTAACAGCTGCGATGACATTTTCTATTTTCTCATAATTGTCGATCCGAACGAAGACGAGTCCACTTATCGCTGAGGAGTCAAGCAGACCATCTACAACATCACCTGGTTTGAGTTTAATATCGGCTTCAATAAATCCAGGAACATGTGCAAAGTCTTCGGCTGTGCTTATGTTACTTACTTTACCTCTTCGTGTCGGTAACATAAGTTGAGCTATCTGATTACCTTCCAATACACTTTCTGGACTTTCCCATGAATACTTCTCGCCTAGAGATGCAGCGATGTGAGCTTTCCATGAGTCGAAGCCATTTTGGAGTTGGAGCATCCTTCTTATTCCTCCACCTCCTGGACGGCAAGCTATTTCACCTGCTAATAGTCCTTTCGGTGTTAGAAACACTTCAAAGTGAGTAACTCCGTTAGTAATACCTACCGCTTGTACTGCACGATTATGCATATCAAGAACTTCAGCAGCTAAAGGATTGTCGGATTCCAACATAACAGATCCAAAAATATCAGACGCGTAGTCAAGTACTGGTCTTAGATAGCGTGAAACGCGTGCAAACACGATTTGTCCATTTTCTACGTAACCGTCACAGTGTAGCTCCATGTCTACATTGAGAAAATGCTCAACTATTACTGGAAACTGTTTCTCAGATGTTGTCTTTGGATTAGATAATCGATGAAAATACTCTTGACCAGTTTTTAAATAGAGTTCATCCTTATTGTGAAAGACCATAGTTGCGTCTGTACCAGCTCCTATGACCGGCTTAACGATTATCGGCCATCCTACTTTTTCCGCAGCTACAGCAACTTCCTCTAATGAGTTTGCAAGTGAATACGCAGCTGTAGGCAAACCATCAGAGGTAAACTTACGTTTCATAGCATATTTGTTTGTACAGTTCATAATAACATCGAAAGTAGGACCTTCTAGACCGAGGAAGTCCCGTAAATAAGCAGCTGTAGGAGCAGCACGTTCAGAAAGGGAAACAACTGCCTCATAATTATTACAATCTCGTTGCATCACTACAGATTTGGTAGCACCTGAAGGGTCGTTAAGATTCTCGACCATCACAATGTCAGTATTAGGAGGATACATATTGACAAAACGTTCTTCAGTTACAAACGTCACTTTTAAGTCCGACCGAGCTGCAAGTGCCGCAGCATGTACCCTATCACCAGTGTTTACTACTAGAATTTGTTTCATGGAATTTGTCTCCTTTCTAATAATGTTGCATCACTAAGATTAATAGCTTCTTGTCGAAGACGATTCCAAGCAACGAATTTTGAATCAAGGAATGGGGATGATGCTGATTTAGAATGAATTAATCCCCAGAGGGGTTCCAGACGTGCTCCCCTTGAGAGCTTTGCCCGATAGGTTGCCATCCCATAGTCAATATGATTATAACCGTTTTCAATAGCAAAACGGATTATTTCGTAGTATGTCAAGTTAAAGTACTCGAATGCGTTCCCTTTTACCCCAACTCCAACACTTCGTGCGTAAACTGTGTCTTCCCATAAGAAGAGTAGGATACCGCCAATAGCGCGACCTGCATGTTCAAGAATAAGAACATGACTGTAGTCATTCGCAGTGTCAGCTAGTGTTCTGAGCTCTTTTGCTTCGCTTTGAGGCGAAGTATTATGACCATATTTTCGTTCGTGATGTGCGAATAGTTCCGCTAAGGTATCAATTGAGTCAGCAAGCTTGCTTGATAAGATGCGGTACCCTTGAGAGGAGAAAACACGTATCTCACGACGTATCTCGCGACGATTGCCCCCCTTCATACTCGCTAAGTAATCCTCAAAATTATTCCATCGTATATCTAGAATAGCGTTCGCGCCAGCAACGACAAAATTGGTATCCTCGGTGATAACCTCCTCTAGTTGCTTACGACCACGCTCATTAATGTAAAGAGCAGATATTGAAGCAGCACCATATTCTTTGGCGTAATCTTTAGCAACCTCAATCATGCTTGTCAGTACATAAGCTTTCTCCTTAGCATCAAGGAAATTTGCTACGAGAAACTCGCAAGAGTAAGCAGCACGGGAGCCAATAATAAGAGTTGGTGACCAATCATTTCTATTAAATATTCCTCCAGAACGAACTAAGAAGCGGTTGTATGGTTCATAGAAACCACGTGCACTAGGTTCCCCTCCATAAATCGGTAAAACCCCCAGTAGTCTCCCTTCCTTGTCTCGAGAGACGACGTATGTAGTGCCACCTCCACGCAGCCGTTCAATCGCAAGGAGCCACGGTCGACTTACATAAAAAGTGCGCCCTTCAGTAAGAGGCATGAGTTCTGTTTCTGAAATACTTTCAAGTGAAGATACTAATCTAACATTATGCTGGTAGTGACATTCATTAAACCTATTTTTTGAGAGAACAAAATCAAAACTCAATTTACCCCAACCTCCTTTAACACAGCCGATAGGGTTTTAACGTGAGTTCCGTTCCATCGTCGTCCATCACCTCTATCAATCAATATAGGATGCATTCCAGCTTTTGCTGCACCTTCAAGTTCGTTGTCGTTTCCATCTCCAACATAGACACATTGGGAACACGGTATTCCAAGCTCCGAAGCAGCATGTATATAAATCCGTACATCTGGCTTCATGATGCCGATATCTGAAGAAAGTACTACTACATCGATTAGTGGCTCGAGCATAGAGGATGATATCATCTCGCGCACATCACTACTACAGTTTGACACTATAGCAGTTCGAAAACCATGTACTTTCAACGTCTTTAATACATTGCCAGCGTCTATATATGGTGTTTGAAAGGCTGATCCATGAATACGTTTACGGACTCGCATAGCCTTTAAGATATTCTCATCAGACCAATTTGAATTAAGTTCTCGTCGAAGCCAGTAAAAGTATTCCGATAAATTGCTGGTTTCTCTCCGAGAGCGTGTTTCTTTCCAGGGTTCCTCAAGTACTTCTGGATCAAAACCTAGTGCTCGTGATATCTCCTTAAATGCTTGTTGCTTAACTTGATTGCTCATAGGGACAAGCGTGTTCCAAAGATCGAAAATAACTGCAGATATCTTACTAGTTTGCATCGTGGACCTCCGATGGAAAGTTCTTTGGCCAAACAAGGATTTTAGGATTTACCCAGTCAGTGTTGTCAATAACGACGTCAGCAAACAAGTCGGGACGAAATTTTTTTAAGTATTTGCGTTGGGCAGGTAAGTACTTTGTATAGTACTTACGTATTACTTCATCACCTTGTGTCGGTACATCACGTAACCGAGCACGTTGGATTATAACCTCCTCGCTAACATGAAGATATACAAAGAAATCAATTAAAGGACGGGTCTCTTGTCGAAAGAGAAATACACCCTCAAGTAAAACAATAGTGTTCGGGGTCACGTTGTAACGCCTTTGCAGTGACCATGTGTCCGATAGAAGTTCAAGATGGGTCAGTGTGATATCGATTTGTCCCCGCCTCCTTATTGGTAGCAACACTTCATGGACAAGTCGATTGAAGTCGATACTTCGTTCGTAGTATTGCTCAGGCTCAGGGAGATCGGATGCATAACGTATGGATTTTGGATTATGGAAATCATCAACGTGAATCGTTTGTACTGGTATGTTCTTGTTTTTCAAAAAATTGTCTAGTTCAGCCGTTAACTGTGTTTTCCCCGAGGTATCCATTCCAGTAATACCCACAATAAGAGGTTTGTCACCTAATCGCTTTAGAGTAATAAGAGAGCAGAGATTTTTGATTAGATTTTGACGTGTTTCACTGCTCATAGGTTTGCCTCACTTTCTATAGACTCCGAAAGCAGGTGCTCTAATCTGGAGGATAAAAGTCGGTAAAGATTTTTTCCGTAAGCTGAATTGTCTTTACGATGAGGCGGCGTAGGTTCTATTCTCAATATTGAAAGGTTTTCGTACCTGTGCCCCCCAATCAACGCAGCACCGTCTTCATCAGCCCATAGTCGTTCATTTGACGATGACGGTCGAACTAGCTTACCAGACACTAAAATGTCGGGTGCTTCTCCTTTGTATCCGAGTGCCTGTACTACAAGCCCTGAACTGTCCAGAAGGTCCGATGCTTCGCGAATAACTTTAACCCTAACAATATGTGCATTTGGTATTTTACCAGACCACAAATTACAATAGAGCTCCTTTGACTTATGTCTAAGTCCTGAATCACGAAAAACAATACCGGTGTCTGGACAAATATCTTGATTAGGATCAAACAATTGTTCACGGCCTAGCACCTGTTCTTTCCGTGCTTGTTCTTGGTTTTCGTACATCAGTCGAGCCAAACTACGCTGTATGACGAAAATCGGAGGGCGACGGTATTCAGAGTGATAGCGCTCTAGTTGATTTGTCACCTCTAAAAGAATCTGTAATGCTGACATTGCGCTGTGTGAGCATCCTACAATTACAATAGGACGTCCTCCTAAGGACAGAATCTTATTCTCTAGAAGTTTTCGTTTACTTAAGCTTATTACTGAGCTCGATAACATTACCTTATCCCGCCATGCTTCAAGTTCAACGTGCGGTCGTTCACGTCTGCCAGTGGCAAGAATAACGTGTCTCGCATGTATGATATCCCCCCCATTTATATGAAGAGTCACAGGTCCTTTATCAGAGTCTAATTCTATCTTGTTGACATTTGAGTTCAATCGAATTGCTGTATCTCCCAACTTATCTGAGATTACTGATCCAACTTCAAGAAGTGCAGTAGAAAGATCTTCTGTTCGGATCGGATTTTGGCACTTAGCTACAGAGGTTACCTTTGAATTATTCCGGAGCACTGCAAAAGAACCATGGTAGCTTAATGCTTTGAAGAGACTCGAACCTGTAGAGGAGGTTGTAATTGTATAATCGCTAAATGCTCCGGGACCTATAACATTACCACGCTCAACAATTGTGATACGGTATTTTAGGAGCTCTGGAGCAGAGGCAAGGAACGTTGTTGTTCGAAACCCACCCCCAATGATAGCAAGGTCCCAATTTATTCTTTTCGGAGTGAGATTGTTATCAGATAAATAATTAAATTTTACAGTCGTCATATAGGCATCACTTCCCTTAATAGAGTCTCAAATCGGGTACAAATAAGCTCCGCCTCTTCTAAGGTAAGAATAAGAGGAGGACGAATCTTAAGAACGTTTCCGTAACCATATCTTGAGGTTCGAAGAATGAGACCAAACTCCATTGCCTTATTAGCTAGCCAATTGGTCAGTTTTGTGTTCGGTTTACCATCTGCATCGATAATCTCTACACCAATCATTAAGCCCACTCCACGAACATCTCCAACAAACAGATATTTGCTTTTTATGTCTTCCAACCTTGACAAGATATATGCTCCTGTTACTCGTACGTTTTCCAGAAATGCAGGTTCGGAAATCACTTCAAGGGTCGCCAAAGCTGCAGCAGCCGCAAGTACGTTCCCCCCATAGGTGAATGAATGTTCATGAGGAGCTAATCCGCCCAGTTCGTCGCTAGCCAAGATTGCAGCAACCTGAGCACCTGATCCACCTAATCCCTTAGCAACTGTAATTGCATCTGGCTCAACACCGAAGTGTTCAGCTGCGAACATCCGCCCAGTTCGTCCTATTCCTGTCTGAATTTCATCGAAAATCAGTTTAATGTCATGTTTATCACAAAACTCACGAAGCCTTTGGAAGTATCCATCAGGTGGAACAATATTCCCACCATTTCCTGATATTGGTTCAACAAGGATTGCAGCTACGCTTCCGCTGCTTGCAAATTCAAGAAAATCTTCTAACCTACGGACACACATAAAATTACATGAGGAAGGGTGCTGTCCATAGAAGCATCGATAACAGTATGGATCAGGAACATGGAGTCCGCCTGGAAGAGCTAGCGCGAAATTTTCTTTACGGAAGGCATTTCCCGAGAGATACGCCGTCATCATTGTTTGCCCTACATGGCTACGAAAAAGTGTGATAATATCTCTGCGACCAGTAGCACGCTGGGCCATCTTTATGGCGCCTTCATTGGCGACGGATCCACCAGAAACTTTTAGATGAACTTTGGTCAAACGCTTCGGAGAAAGTTCTACAAGTCTATGAGCGAGTTGATTGATTGGTTCGGTTTGGAACGATGATGTTACGTGAACAAGTTGTTCAGCTTGTTCCTTGATTGCCCGAATAACTGCCGGGTGCCCGTATCCGAGGCTAAGATTAAATGTTGCAGATGCACAGTCTATATACTGTCTTCCTTCTTTGTCATATAGGTATATACCCTCCCCCTTGATCATTTTAATATTGGAAACTGGGTAATAGAGAGCCTCTGCGTCGGCTGTTTCTAACGAAGTAAAACTCTTAACATCAATGTTCCCCATATTTTATCACCTCATTGTCACTTACTTGATAGTTGACAAAGATTATAAATGATTTGAATGTCAACCAATAAGAAACTATCAATTAAATCAATAATTCTATTACACTCTTGTTATCCCTCATCCCTTCTTGAAAAAGGAAATTTTGTTACATCGTTTGTTTTTCGTATAGCTCAGATACTCTAAACGATATACAAACACACAATTTTCTTAAACCCCTTAAAAAGGAAATTGATGTTATAATATGGTTCTTCACCAAAAATTGTATTTGATTTTTTATAACACTCTCCACTGACACATGTTTTTACAACAAATAAAAACCACCCCTTTTTTTGAATTTGTTTGAAATAATTTAATTTTCATACATGTAAAACTATAACAAAAAAAAAAAAAAAATCAATACTTTTTTGACATAAAATTATCAATAAAATATCAATATTAACTTAAAAGAAAAATATACCCATTTAACACGACATCACATTCTCTAAAAACCTCTCACAAAAAATATTTCAGTTAAAAAAACGATTGGACTCGCAAAAGAAATCACAGATGAGCCGACACAACTGCACATTGTAAATTAGCACGCTATTTCAGAACTACTTTTTCAAATTATTTTGGATGAAAATCGGAAATACCGCGCAAAATGTTTGCGAATTCTCTCCGATTTTGCACGCTTTTTCCGATCCTTTGCACATTATCTCAGACGAAAATCAGAAAAAGAAGAGGAGCCGTTCGGCCCCTTTCCTTATGCTCCTGTTTCCTCCACCGCCATTCGAACAATTTCTTCGTCAATCACGTCCTTTTTTAGCTGGTAGCCGTATAAAAGGCACGTCGTCGTTAACGTATTGATGACTCGTGGCCATCCTTGCGACTGTAGGGCGATCGCCTCTAAAGCCGCAGGGGTAAAAATCGAGTGTTTCGCTCCTGCTTGCTTCATTCGCTGCTCAATGTACGCGGCCACTTCTTCTTTCGGGAGCGCTCCCATCCGATATCGCATGATGATGCGTTGTTGAAGCGGACGATGGTGATTCAAGCGCAACCGTATCTGTAAGTGTGGCAGTCCTGCCAAAATCAACACGAACGGATTCGTGGAGTCCATGTGAAAATGAAACAGAATGGCGATATCTTGCAAAAACGCATCTTTCGCAAGATGCATTTCATCTAGCAGAATCACTGGAGTGATTCGACGTTCCTGATACATTCGTTCGATTCCTTGTTGAATTTGGTAAAACAAGTCCACTTTGCGGTATTTCGGTTCCTCGCCTAACCCTAAGGCTAATCCTCGATAAAAATCCATCACCCCGCCCGTGGATAACGGGAAATACACGACGTGATACAACGAAGGATTCAACGATTCTTTGAACGTCCGAAGGGCGAACGTTTTCCCCGCCCCCGGCTCTCCTGTCAGTAGACCGATTCCTTTCGTTCGTTTCACGTAATCCAACGCGTGTAAGGCCTCTTCGTAAGAAGTCCCTCGATACGCTTCCGACGGGTTGGTGTCTTTCGAAAACGGCTCTCGAGAAAGCGAGTAGAACGTTTTATACATCCGTTCCTGCCCCCTTTCCTAGCCCCGCAAACGGCGATCGATGTCGTTTCACGTGGGCATTATCGTGCATGCGCACCAGTGTCGCTTTCGCTGCTTCTTTGCCGTCTTCGTATACATACACCCCTTGCTCATCATACCGAATTTCCACGGATTGTCCGATAAACCGAGGCGGAACCTCATACAGCTGTTTGTTTAGCGTAATCGTCCCATCCGCCTTCACTTTGCGAAACTCCCGTTTCAAAAAAATCGTGTCCAGCCAAGTCGCATCCTCCACGAACGATACCATGTGCACTTGCGATTGAAACACTTCATGTGGCGTTTTTCCTTCTAGTGACGCATGGGGCTTCCGGTGGTAGTCTTCTTCGAGCCACTTCCAGAAGCGTTCGTTCAGCTCTTGAAGCGACGTCGCTCGCTCCATCTCCAACAACGGGTAAAACCGAGTTTGCACCGTCCGGAAAAATCGCTCGATTTTCCCTTTGCTTTGTGGATCATATGGCTGCGTATGAATGAGCGTGATTCCTAATTCTGCGCAAGCATATTGTAGGGTCTCCGATCGATAAATTTTGCCGTTATCCGAGTAGATGCGCTTCGGTGTCCCGTACCGCAGGAACGCTTCTTTTGTCACGATGCGCAACCCGTCAAATTTCTCGGGAGAGAAAAACTGGGCATACGGCACGACCCGTGAACAATCATCGATGTAGGCGATCAGAAACGTTTTTTGCGCCTTTCCATTCTCTCGAATCACCGGGTCATGGGACAAATCCCCTTGCCATAACTCGTTAACTCGATCGTACGCAAACCGTTTTCGTTCAGGCATCGGGGAAATTTCTTTCCCCACTAGGTTGTATTTTTTTAATAAACGATATATATATATATAAGTTGAATTAAAGATTTACAACTGAACACACAAACGATCGATCGTTTGTTCTGGTTTCTGGTTGATTCGCTGAATAAAGGCTTGGACATTCTTTCTAATTTCTTGCACACTCGAATAGAACACGTTGTAAATCACGTCTGATTTCAGCCATTTCCATAGCCCTTCAATCAAGTTCAATTGCGGACTGTATGGTGGCAAAAAGACGAGCTCTAACCGATCTTCGTGTTCTTTTAAAAATGGCTGAATGAGTTTGGCATGGTGAATTCGAGCGTTATCTAAAATGATCACCATTTTGCCTGTCGGATAGCGTTCTAACACAAGTTGAAGAAACCGAAGAAATGTTTCTGCGTCATAGCGTTCTTCTTCGATGCAAAACACTTCCCCTGTTTCGTAGTTCAACGTGCCAATCAGCTTCAGCCCTTGATGTTTTCCAAATGTCGGAATGATTCGTTGTTTTCCTTTGACAAACCATGTTTTTTGAATCGCTTGGTAATC
>NZ_PEDM01000001.1 GCF_002742685.1 Anoxybacillus flavithermus | reverse complement strand
AGCTTTTTTTCGTCAAAAACCGCATAAAATCAATAAAAACTTAGGGTATGTCTTTAAAACTTTTGACAATACCTACATGAACAGAAAGGTGAATGCTATGAAAAAATGGCTTGTACTCATTCTCGTCTTTTTTCTAATGAGTTGTGCACATGAACAAAAAGAACAACAACAATCGCTGCAGCAAGAAAATATCACCAATGTTAGCCATGACGGAAGCGCGAAACGAGGCGACCAACAACATGCCGAAAAAGCCGTACAGATGTTAAAGGAACGACAAGATGTGAAAGATGCGGTGGCGGTCGAGGCGAACGGACGGTTGCTTGTGGCGTATCAAGTGAAACATTTGCATCGCTTTCGCATGAAACAAATTGAAAAAGAGGTAGGTAAAGCGCTGAATGAACAATTTCGCGAAAAAGTGATCGCCTCGCACGATTTAAAAATTTTTTGGAAAACGAAAGCGTTAAAAGAAAAAATCGAAACGAAAAATATTAGCGAAAAAGAGATCGAAAAAGAAGTAACGATCATTCAAAAATTAAGTGAAGAACAAACGTAGTGAGGTGAAATAATGGCAAACGAAAAGCGAAAACATTTAACGCCCGTTCAACAAGAGTATCATCAATTTGAACAAGTGCGTGAAACGAAGCGGCCGGTGTTGAAAAATTGCGTGCGTGCCTTTTTTGTCGGCGGATTCATTTGTGCCATCGGTCAAGCAATTTCTTATTTTTATATGTACTTTTTCGACTTTACAGAAAAAACGGTCGGCAATCCGACGGTAGCGACGATGGTGTTTATCGCGATGTTGTTAACCGGGTTTGGCGTATATGACCGGTTAGCGCAATTTGCAGGAGCAGGGAGCGCTGTGCCTGTCACCGGTTTTGGCAATGCCGTCATTTCCGCCGCCATTGAACACCGAACGGAAGGATTTGTGCTTGGCGTTGGCGGCAATATGTTTAAACTAGCCGGTTCCGTCATTTTATTCGGCACGTTTTCTGCGTTTGTCGTAGCGCTCATTAAAACAATTGTAGTGAAATGGGGTGGGCTCGGATGATGAAAGGACATCGCACATGGGTATTTGAAAACCGTCCAGTCATCGTCGCCACCGCCACAGTCGGCGGACCGTTTGAAGCGAACGGAAACATTGCCGATGATTTTGACTTATTGCATGAAGACCTTTGGCTTGGGGAAGATTCGTACGAAAAAGCGCATAAAGTGCTGTTTGAAGAAGCGTTTTTTCAAGCGATGAAAAAAGCAAACATCGAAAAAGAACAAGTGCAGTTTATGATTGCAGGAGATTTGATTAATCAAATGACTCCTTCAAGCTTTGCCGCCCGCACGCTCAGCACTCCGTATTTAGGCGTATTTGGCGCCTGCTCGACGTCGATGGAAGCGCTCGCGTTAAGCGCTTTTATCGTCAATTACGGCGGGGCGAAGTACATATTAACAGGTGCCGCAAGCCATAATGCTGCGGTTGAAAAACAGTTTCGTTATCCGACGGAATACGGTGGGCAAAAGCCGCCGACAGCGCAATGGACGGTGACAGGGGCAGGAGTAGCGCTCGTCGGAAGTGAAGGAGACGGGCCGCGCATTACTTCCGCAACGATTGGGAGAGTCGTCGACATGGGATTGACCGACCCGTTTAATATGGGTGGGGCGATGGCACCAGCGGCGGTCGATACGATTGAAGCGCACTTACGCGATATGCAAGTTGATGCGTCGTATTACGATTTAATCGTGACAGGTGATTTAGGAAAAATCGGCCGCACTGTCTCGCTTGATTTGTTGCGAAAAAATGGGATGAAGCTTGAAGAAGAACGATATCAAGATTGCGGATTACTCATTTATCGCGAAGGGCAACCAGTGTTGTCGGGAGGGAGCGGGGCAGGGTGTTCTGCAACCGTCGTGTACGGTCATTTGTTAAACCGGATGAAGCGGGGAGAAATGAAGCGCATGCTTGTTGTAGCGACAGGAGCGCTTTTATCGCCGCTCACGTTTCAACAAGGCGAGACGATTCCTTGCATTGCCCATGCAGTTGCGATTGAATATGGAGGCGATCATTCATGATGGCGATGTTTTTCTGGGCGTTTGTCGTCGGAGGGCTTATTTGCGTCATTGGACAAGTGATGTTTGATGTGTTTAAGTTGACACCTGCCCATACGTTAAGCGCACTCGTTGTGACAGGCGCGATTTTAGACGGATTTGGATTGTACGAGCCGCTTATTGATTTTGCAGGTGCTGGCGCAACGATTCCCATTACAAGTTTCGGCAATGCGCTCGTGCACGGGGCGATGCAAGAGGCAGAAAAACATGGCATCGTCGGGGTGTTGACAGGGATGTTTGAAGTGACAAGCGCCGGCATTTCCGCCGCCATTGTATTCGGTTTTATCGGAGCATTATTATTTAAACCGAAAGGATAGAGGGACATGACAATCGGTTCACAAGTAAAACAAAGTTTGGCGAATATGAAAGCGATTCATGCAACATTGCAAGAGCTTGCGCTGACGTCAACGAATGATGAGGCGCAGCGTGCGTTTCATGAAGCGATGTTACAAACGGAACAAATGATTGCAGCATTAAAAGGGCGCATCTCGACGCTTGAGCGCGAAGAGCCGCAATATAAGGGGATGTAGGTATGCCAGCGTGGTTAGAAGTTGCGATTCGCTCGATTTGTATTTTAATTGGGCTGTTTGTTATTACAAAATTATTAGGGAAAAAACAGTTGTCGAAGCTGTCATTTTTTGAATATATCGTTGGTATTACGATCGGGGATATTGCCGGGTCGATGTCGATGGATTTAGATATTCGGTTAACGGAAGGAATAACGAGCATTTTGATTTGGTCGCTTTTTCCTGTCGCCATTTCAATCATTTCGTTGCGCAGTAAAAAATTTCGCGATTTCGTTGAAGGCAATTCCACCGTCTTTATTAAAAACGGAAAAATTTTAGAAGATAATTTGAAAAAAGAAAAATATACAGCCGATGAATTGCTTGAACAGTTGCGGAAAAAAGACGTCTTTCGCGTTGCGGATGTCGAATTTGCGACGCTTGAGGCAAACGGTGATTTAAGCATTTTATTAAAGCGCGACAAACAGCCGCTGACGATTGGGGATGTCCAAAAGTACGTTCCAGAGGAAAAAGAACCACAAACGGTCATTATGGACGGAAAAATTTTAGACGAACCGCTTGCGACAGCTCGTTTAAACCGCGGTTGGTTAAAGAAACAGCTCGATCAAATGGGCGTTGCTGTCGAAAACGTCTTTTTAGCGCAAGTTGATTCGTATGGTCAACTGACTGTCGATTCATATGACGATCGCATTCAAGTACCAGAGCCGCAACAAAAACAACTATTGCTTGCCTCGATGAAAAAAGCAGAAGCGGACTTCGAACTATTCGCCTTGCAAACGAATGACGCCGAAGCAAAACAAATGTATGAACAACAAGCGAAACAAATGCAACAGCTTATTCAAAAATTGCAGCCGTTTCTTATGTGAAGCCACGACTCGTACGTGGCTTTTTTGGTGTTCGTTATCCCCTTCAACGTAATTTTTTGATTTATATGTACAAACAATCAGCTAAATTAGCTGATTGTTTGAAGAAACTCCTCGACTTGTTCGCGTGTTTTGGCGTTGGCGCTATGTAAGTGGGCGATTTTTTCGCCGTTTTGGAACACAAGCAAGCTCGGAATGCCCATGACGTTGTACGTTTCGGCGATGTGTGGCACATCGTCGCGATTGATGTCATACCATGTAAATTGTGGATAAGCAGCGATCACTTCGTCGATAAATTGATCCATGCGCACGCAGTCCGGGCACCATGTTGTAAAAAACTTTACGACAACAGGCGTGCTTGATGCGATCGCTTGTTCAAATTGTTGTGCGTCTTGTAGTCGTTTCATATGACACGTCCTTTCTTATCATTTCGTGTTTTATTTTAGCACATTTTTACGTTTGTTACGTATGAAAAAGCAAGGGGGGAAGAGGATGGATCGTTTGGAAAAAGAATTGCAATCGTATACGCGCAAAAAACATCAAAAGCACGATGCGTTCATGAAAGCATTTGACACGTGGGGAAAAGAAGTGGAAGCGACGTTAAACAAATTAGAAAAAATAAACGATGCTCTATTTCAACAGTTTCAAGCAAATATGGGCGATGCGGAAGCGTTTTTTGCGAAAAAAGAAAAGCAGTTTGCACGCATGTTTCGACAGTTTCGTGAATGAAGAGAAATTTGATCAGCGCCCATACCAAATGAATTTTTGCGCATATGATGTAAGCGACAACGTTGAAGGAGGTGGAGTCTCATGGGCTTCGGATATTGCGGATATGGTTACGGTGGCTACGGCTACGGCGGCGGATACGGTTCAACATTCGTGTTAATCGTTGTGTTGTTCATCTTATTGATTATCGTTGGTGCAGCGTTCGTTCACTAAGAAGAGGCGTTCCAAAGGGCATACCTTTGGAACGTTTTTTTTTGTTTTTCATATGCTGAAAAAGAAAAGTGAAGGAGGCGGAGAAAAATGGATCAACATTTTTTTAAAAATATCGAAAAGAAAACGGGTGTGAATATGCAAGATATTTTTGCGCTGGCGAATTCTTTACAACATGCGAATTTTAAAGATGAAAAAACGGTGCGCGGCATCGTCAAACGCGTCGCTCAAATTGCGAATCGCAACGTACCGAAAGAATTGGAAGATAAAATTGTGCAGTCGATCGTCAATAACGGAAAACAAATTGATTTTAATACGATTGCGAATATGTTAAATAAAAAATAAGAAAAAAGCGAAAAGTCTTAGACGAGGCTTTTCGCTTTTGTTTCAAGGAAAGAAAGCAAGCGCGAGGCGTTTGCTTTTTTTAATCGGCGCATGGACGGAACAGAAATAAAGAGGCGCTCTTTGGCGCGTGTGATGGCAACGTAAAAAAGGCGGCGTTCTTCTTCAAGCGGAGCGACATCGCCATTTCGATACGCTTCAAGCGCATAGTCATGTGGCAATAGCCCATCGACTGCCCCGA
The DNA here is from genome assembly GCF_002742685.1 of Anoxybacillus flavithermus. GTDB lineage: Bacteria > Bacillota > Bacilli > Bacillales > Anoxybacillaceae > Anoxybacillus > Anoxybacillus flavithermus_E. The sequence goes on along the minus strand of NZ_PEDM01000001.1, from coordinate 384,907 downwards.
TGATATAGACGACCGGAAACTCTAATCCTTTCGAGCGGTGAATCGTCATGAGTTGAATGCCGTCATCGCACGTCGTATGGGCGTATGACTGAACGCGCTTGACGTGAGATAGAAACGCTTGAATCGTTTTAAATTTTCGTGCGACGACTTTGACATCGCGTACGTCGTCGGACCCTTTTTCAATCGTATTTCCTTCATTGCCGCGCTTTTTTAAAAATTCGCCTAAGCCCATCTCTTTTTCGATGAAATCGATCGCATCAAACGGCTTCATCTCTTTTACTTTCGCAAAAAGCGGGGCGATCGTGCGCAATTTTTGTTGTTGAAACGGTTGAATGCCGTCGAGCTTGGCAAGCGCCTCCACAAGCGAACAATCTTGTAAAATGGAGATCGCTTTTACATCGTTTATGACTGTCTGTTTTAAAAACAATACGGTGGCGACGTCTGCCATCGCTTGTTCATCGTTTGGATCGAGCGCAAGTTGAAAAAAGCTTAACAAATAGCGCACGATGCGGCGATTGTAAAACGAGTCACCGTCTGTTGTGACGGGGATGTGAAGTTGTGAAAGTCGCTCAAACACAGCACGCGCCGATGCGTTCGTGCGACACAAAACGGCGATATCGCTCGGTTTGACGCCTTGTTTCATTCGTTCTTCAATGTCGCAGGCGATCATCGTCGCCTCTTCTTCTTCATCGTACGGAAAAAACATCGTCGGCATATGTCTGCTATCTGTTTGGGCGTTCATTTGTTTCGGAATGCGCGTGCGACTTTTCGCAATGATGCGGTTGGCGAGTGCGACGATTGGATGTGATGAACGATAATTTTCCGTTAGCTTGACGATTTTTGTGTTCGGAAAGTCTTGTTGGAATTGGTGAATGAACGATGAATCGGAGCCACGAAATGCATAAATGGCTTGGTCGTCGTCACCGACGGCGCAAATATGATGCGTATGGGATGCAAGTAGTTTCATCGTCTCGTATTGCACACGGTTAATGTCTTGAAATTCATCGATTAAAAAGTAATGAAACCGTTCGTGGTATTGTCGCAATCGTTTTTCATCCGTCCGCAACATGTCATAGCACGCATATAACATATCATCAAAATCAAACAGTTCGAGCTGTTGTTTTTTCATTTCATATTGTTTATACAACTGCACGACGCGCTCGTCCCATTCGTTTTCAATGGCGATATCATCGAGCGATGTGAGCGTATTTTTCCAATACGACATGCGCTGTATTGCTTCATCGTACGGAAAATCACGTTCGTCAATGCCGATGTGGCGTCCGATTTCTTTCATCATCTTTTCTTTTTGCCAGTCACGAATAAGCCGTTCGTGCCGCCAACGGAACGGATCGGCATGTTGTAACATGCGATAAAATAAGCTATGGAATGTGCCGACGGTCGGTATGTCGAAAAGGTTGTACGACTGTAGTCTTTCGGCTAGTTCTTTTGCTGCTTTTGTCGTAAAGGTGACGATCATGATGTTTTTCGCTTTGATGTGATGAGTTGTAATCATTGTTGCGGCGCGTGTCGTTAGCGTGCGTGTTTTGCCGCTGCCAGCCCCTGCAAGAACAAGAAGTGGTCCTTCGACATGATGGACAGCTTCGTATTGCTCGGCATCGAGTGGGATACCGCATACGGTCATTTGTTTTTTTTCTTTCATATGAAACGGTTCGGTTGGGCGAATCGAGATGATGTTCGCTTGTTTTCGTTCTTCTTTTATACAAGCATTTGACACATGATAAAAGTGCGGGGCATGTTCAATCGCTAAATGAAAGCGAACGATTCCACCGCACGTCGGACACGTCCATTTGTTGCGTAAACTTTGTTCGTAAACGAGCTCATATTTTTCTCGTGGTAATGTATGAATGTCAAATAACTTGCCGTTATATTGCGCTTTGTTCATCGGTCAAACTCCTTCGTCTAACGTCAACGTCTATGTTAACAAAACATACAATAAGAGAAAAGGAGTTTTTTGTTGGTTGGCGAATATATAAAAAAAGGAGGCGAGCATATGCATATTCCACCGATTCGTTCAAACCCGCTTCATGTTCCACGCGTCACAAACATACAACGAGCGACAAACGAGAAAAAAGAACAAACATCACAAAAGAAAAAACGACCTCAAGATCGTTCGTTGAAAAAACGTTAATATGCCTGCACGTGCATGCCTTTGCCGTCTTGCCATTCGGCGTATAAAATGTCATCGTAGTTTTCAAAGCCAGCGTGGCGAATATGTTTTTTTAGCCATTGTTCGTCCCAACCGTTCTCTTGTAAATTGTCCCAAATGACTTCCCCGTCGATAATGACCGTCACAGGCAATGTCGCTTCCGATGCAGACATGTGATGATCTTGCCGCGTCGGTTGCTCGTATGGGGCTTTTTTCATGACGCTCACTGTGCCGTCTGTTTCTAAAATGGCGTATTCCACTTCGCGAACGGAAAAGACGTTGCGGGCGCGAAGCAAATGTTGCAGTTGGTTTAGGTCGAGCTTCGTTTGTTTTAGCGCTTCATATAAAATTTTTCCTTTCGAAATGACGATCACCGGTTTTCCTTCTAACAATTCGCGAAGTTCTTTTTTCTTTTGTGTAATCATTTCTGTTGCGTAAATGAGCAGTCCCCATAGTCCAATCGCAAACAATACTTTCGCGAGCCCAACATCGGCATCGTATAGCCCATTTCCAACAAGCTCTCCGAGAACGAGGGCGGAAATAAAGTCAAATGGCGTAATTTGCGTAATTTGTGTCCGCCCAAGTATTTTCGCCATAATAAATAAGGCGATATAACCGACAATGAGTTCGACTGCAATTTGCCCAAATTCGTTCATAACGATATCCTTTCTTCTGTCGCTTCTTTTGTTAGTATGCCAAGGGAAAAAGAAAACATGCGACCGCTATGATCGCATGTTTTTTACCATCGTCACATGTGGAATGCCCGCGTCCAGAAAGACGTCGGATACCGTTTCGTAGCCGAGCTGTTTGTAAAACGGTTCGGCATGTGTTTGGGCGTTTAGTTTCACCTTTGTGACGTGCTGTTTGGCGTATTGTTCGATCGCTTCCATGATCCGTTTGCCAATGCCGCGTCCGCGATATGCTGGAAGGACGCAAATGCGTTCGATTTTCCCGACGTCATCGATTATACGAAAACGTCCTGCGGCAATCGGTTGATCGTCATCGTATATGACGAAATGAATAGATTCGCGCTCGAATGCGTCAATTTCTTCTTCTTCCGACACCCCTTGTTCGTCAATAAAGACGGCGCGGCGAACAAAAAGGGCATCGTGCCAAAGCGCTTCGTCTTGTCCTCGTTTGACGTACATGTTGTTATTCCTTTCCAAGATGAAATGTTTCGTATGCTGACCACGATCCGTTTTCAAGTTGATATAGTAAATGGAAGCGGTCGACTTGTTCTTCAAAATGGACGGACTGCATGTTAAAGCGGCCGAATACATCCGAATATTCGTCGTTTGACAAATCACGTGCGATCGTAATGTGCGGTACGAACGCATAGTCTGTTTGTTCAACAAACGGTGGACGATGTAATTTTTCATGTAGTTTGATGAGCGGCTCTGTTTTTTCCACTTTTAAATAAATGACGTTGTTGACCGGATAAAACGAACTAAATTTCGTGATGCGCAACGTGAATGGCTCTGTTTCGCGTGCGACATCGCGAAGTTGTTGAACGAGCTCATTGAGCTTGTCTTCCTCCACATCAAACGCATATTTTAACGTAATATGCGGTGGGATTAAGGCGTAGTGAGAGTCGTACCGTTTACGATACGAATTTGCAAAATCTTGAATTTTTTTTGATGGAAAAATCGCGATACCACATTTCATGCGACGTTTCCTCCTTTCGTCATTATATTTATATATTATAACAAATTTTCGGAAAATACTGTTACATTTCAATCACTTTTTTTAATCCGATCGGCAAATCTGGCTGCCAGTATGTCCATGAATGATCGCCGTCAAACTCGTGATAATGATAGCGAACTTGTTTTGTTTGAAGAACGTGAGAAAGCGCACGATTTGGTTCAATGAAGTTACGGACAGCTCCGTCTGTCGTTTTCACTTCTTTCTCATGTATGCCGATCGAGTGATAAAGCGCAAGTAAATGCCAGTCCGTAAATGATTGCACGTGCGCTATCACATCATCGTTCACATATGGCGACTGCATGACGACTTTTCCGAACGTATGTGGATATGTCATCGCGGTAAGAAGCGAAACGGTTCCTGCAAGCGAATCGCCAACGAGAATGCGTGTTGTACCCATTTGATATGTCGAAAAATGTTCATCAACGAGTGGCGCCAGTTCGTTTGCTAGAAAGCGCATGTACGCTTCGCGTTTTTTTCCGTTTGGATGATATTTCTCATAGCGATCTGACACGTTGTGATACGGCACGCCGATGACGACAGCACGTATGCCGAGCTCGTCGATGACGCGGCCAATTTTTCCGAACATAAAATAATCTTGTCCATCTTGTGCGATGATGACGAGATGTTTATAAAGCGGCGTGACAGGTTTAGAGCAATATACAGGTAACGATAGTTCCTCGTCTAAATGTTGGCTGTGAAGTGTTAACTCTTGCATGTTCTCCCATCCTTTTTCGACGTTGTTCTTTCTTATCGTACCACATTTCTGCATTTTTTGTCGTTGCATGATATAATGAGAGAACGAGAGGGGGAATAAAACATGAAGCGTATATCAAGTAAAGAAGTGTATGAAAGAACGTTGCAACTATTAACAGAACGTGGTGTGACGATTCCAGCGATTGCTGAGATTGTATATGAAATGCAAAGCCCATACAATAAAAATTTAACGATGGCAGAATGTATTGAAAGCGTAGAAAAAGTGTTACAAAAACGTGAAGTACAACATGCGATTTTAGTTGGGATTGAGCTTGATAAACTCGCAGAAAACGGCATGTTGTCAGAGCCGCTTCAAACGATTGTCGAAACGGATGAAGGGCTGTTTGGCGTCGATGAAACGTTAGCGTTAGGGGCGGTACTCGGATACGGAAGCATTGCGGTGACAACGTTTGGCCATCTCGATAAAAATAAAGTCGGAATCATTAAACAACTTGATACGAAACGTGGCAAAGGTGTGCATACGTTTTTAGACGACTTAGTCGCAAGCGTTGCCGCAAGCGCCTCTGGTCGCCTTGCGCACAACTTGCGCGACGAGGAAGAAGCTGCGTTGAATGCGTAAAAAAAGCCGTAAATCCGTATGGGTTTACGGCTTTTTTGAAGAGATGTGAACATCACATGCAGGAAAATAGTCGATGTTGTCGAATAAAAACATCGAAACGATTGTATGCGAGGTGACTATATGTCCATTGACCACGATCGTCTGTTTAAAGAGTTGATCCAAACGTTTTTTGAGGAATTTATCATTCTCTTTTTTCCGGCGATGCACGAGCATATCGATTTTCGCCACGTCTCGTTTTTATCCGAGGAACTGTTCACCGATGTGACGGCAGGGGAGAAGTACCGCGTCGATTTGCTTGTCGAAACGAAGTTAAAAGGCGAAGACGGGCTTGTGATTGTGCATATCGAAAATCAAAGCTATGTGCAACCATCATTTCCTGAACGGATGTTTATTTATTTTAGCCGATTGTTTGAAAAATACCGTAAAAACATTGTACCTATTGCTGTATTTAGCTACGATACGATCCGCGACGAACCATCGACATTTACCCTCCAATTTCCTTTTGGCTACGTGCTTGATTTTCGTTTTTTCACTGTCGAATTGCGCAAACAAAACTGGCGAAACTACATTCGTCAAGACAATCCAATCGCTGCTGCACTGCTAAGCAAAATGGGATATACTGAAAGTGAACGAGTAGAACTGAAAAAACAATTTTTACGCATGCTTGTCCGGTTGGAATTAGAGGAAGCGAAACAACGATTATTGTTTGGCTTTTTTGAAACATATGTAAAATTATCTGATGAAGAAGAACGAAGACTACGAAGCGAGGTGAATGAAATGGAGACGAAAGAAAAAGAACAAGTGATGGAATTGATTATTTCGTATGAACAAAAGGCGTTAGAAAAAGGAAGAGAAGAAGGAATGAAGCGCCTTGTACGAACGATGGCGAAAAAAGGGATGAGCGTAAAAGACATTGCGAACGTCACGGATCTTTCAGAAGAAGAAGTAAAGCAGTTCGTAGAGAAAGAATGAGTGGGAAGCCCCCAAAAAGCTTTGGGGGCTATGTCGTTTCTTTTTGTTGTTTTAATAAATCGCGAATTTCTGTGAGCAGCTGTTGTTCTTTTGTGATCGTTGGTGCCGTTTCTTTCTTCTCTTCTTGTTTTTTGATTCGTTCGGATAAGTTGTTCAGCAGTTTGACGAATAGAAAGATAGAAAAGGCAATGACTAAAAAGTCAACGACGGTTTGAATAAAAGCCCCGTATTTTACTTCTGCTTCACCGACTTTCCAAGATAAACTGCTAAAATCAATCCCTCCTAAAACGAGACCGACAAGCGGCATAATGATGTCGTTGACGAGGGAAGAAACAATTTTTCCAAATGCTCCACCGATAATGACCCCGACAGCTAAGTCGATGACGTTGCCTCGTACCGCAAATTTTTTAAACTCGTGCCACATCACAATTCCTCCCTTACGTTTGTCCCTAATTTACCATATATCGTTTCGATTTGTCGATTTTTGCATTCGAGGCGCAAGATCGGGCAGTTGTGCATAACATGACGATGAATATGAAAAAAGAGGTGGGAACATGTATCATTACTATCCGCATTATGTGTATGTGCCGATGTATCCGTATCCGATGTATCCGTTTCCGCGAGAACATACGAAAGATTACGGACCGAACCCGTTTGTCATTCAAATTGAAGACGCGACGAAACGAAACAATATGTTTCGTACGACGTTATGGACGGGACCTCATTTACAAGTAACATTGATGAGCCTTCGTGTCGGGGAGGATATCGGCTTAGAAATTCATCCGGGCGTGGATCAATTTTTACGTATTGAACAAGGAGAAGGAATTGTGCGGATGGGCAAAAAGAAAAATGAGCTAACGTTTGAACGACGAGTGGGTGACGGTTCTGCCATTTTTGTGCCTGCAGGAACGTGGCATAATGTGATTAACATAGGGAGCGTTCCGCTAAAATTGTATTCCATCTATGCACCGCCACAACATCCAGCGGGAACCGTCCATCCGACAAAAGCCGATGCTCTTGCAGCAAGAAAATAGGGGACAATTTTTGTCCCCTTTTTCACTGCCAAACTACAAAAAATGTGAAGTGCATCAAAAATTGCCTTGAGTACTCAACTTCAAAACCGAGAAGCTATTGACACAGTGTTGTCGGTTCTATTGGATCTGTGTATTTTGTTCATAGGAAACTGTAATGATTTGAATGCAGAATTTGAAGTATTGATATTATCTCTTTTTATGATTTTGTTCTATTAGTAATTGGATAATGTGTTCGTTTTGTTTAATTTGTATATCGCTATTTTTTTTTAGCTGGTAAGCACATTTCAAAAGAAAAAATAGTGAAAATGCAAAAATAATAATAGCTACAAGTGAAAAGTATCCCATTGCTCTCCGTCCTTAGTAATTAGTTTTCAATCAAATAATAAAAATCATTCTTAGAGCTAGTGAACATTTATTAATCGTCCTACATTCTTGTACTTATAGTAAGCAGATTCCCAGATAAAATTGCCTTAACATAAACATTTGCTCCACCAAGTCCTCCCAACCATGATACATCAGCAGAAAATTTAGCTGTTTGATCCGTATGATTCAAAGTAATGTTATTCAGAGTTCCACCGATAATCCAATAATCATAGGAATAAGCTTTAATAATTTGAGATTGTTCGATATTGTTAGGAATGTTAACATCAATAAAATAACTAATTCCCATATAAGGGGTTGTTGCTTTTACTTGGTAAGTAGACTTCCCATATGGAAAAAGATGTTGATACGAAAATACACTTACTTTGTCATAATTCATGCTTTCCGATAAAGTAAAGGGCTCAACGATAAAGGTTATTTCTTTCCCAAATTCATCGACGATACTTATCTCTTGTTTTTCTTGATTAGACAAATCGAACTGAACGGCAATCTCTTTTTCGTTTTCTGTTTCTTCTGTAACAGATAGTTCTGATGCATATGAAAAAGTCTCGTAAAATCCGAATACAAAAATATTAGTCAGAAATATTGTAAGAGTAAGAATTTTTTTCAATTGGAATACCTTCTAGTAATTATATTATAATTTTAAGATATATTTTACATGATTATAGTCCGAAATTCGATATCATTCACATTATTGTAAAAAATAAGGTTTGTCATATTCCTATATAAGGAGATTTGGGCTAAATTTCTATTACTTTTGCCTTGTGTATCGTTTCAGACATGTTGTTTTTTCGCTAAAGAATGAGTATGCGTTCCGTTATATCAGATAAGGCTTATCTGTTATTTTTTATAATAAAAAAGGGGTGCATCATCACAACATGTGCTTGACAAGCAATATGCTCTCCTAGACAAGGATTTGCAAAAATCATTGACTCACTGATTTTTCCTTACAAGCGCGAGGGGGACATGTTGTGAAAAAATCAAGCGCAACTTTTAGTGAAGAAAAAAGTTGCATTTTTTTTGAAAATCATGTACATTAGTTAAAAATCAGAAAATTCAATATGCATGTGCATTCTTATCAAGAGAAGGGGAGGGACTGGCCCGATGAACCTTCAGCAACCAGCCGAAAGCGGTCAGGTGCTAAATCCAGCGAATTGGCGTTCAATTCGGAAGATAAGAAGAAGCGTTTGTCTATGGACAGAAAGCCTTCTTCTTAGAAGGCTTTTATTTTTTTAGAAAGGAAGAGAGCGAATGAGCCATGTGGAAACAGTATTAGCGCAAATCGGTAATCGAAGCGAGACGACGACAGGAACGGTCAATCCACCTGTATATTTTTCAACAGCGTATCGTCATGAAGGGATCGGACAGTCGACGGGGTACGATTACATTCGGACAGGAAACCCGACGAGACATATTGTCGAGGAGGCGATTGCGCAATTAGAGGAAGGGGATCAAGGCTTTGCATGTAGTTCAGGCATGGCGGCGATTCAAACGGTGTTTGCGCTTTTTGAAAGCGGTGATCATTTTCTCGTATCGGCCGATTTATATGGCGGGACGTATCGGTTGTTTGAAAAAGGGTGGAAGAAATACGGGCTGTCGTTTACATACGTTGATGTTCGCAATCTCGATGCGGTAAAGGCGCATGTGACGGACAAAACGAAAGCGATTTTTTTAGAAACGCCGACAAATCCGCTTATGCAAGAGGCAGATATTGAAGCGGTGGCGGCGTTTGCGAAACAATATGAGCTGCTTCTTATTGTCGATAATACGTTTTACACCCCTGTGTTACAAAAGCCATTAACGAAAGGGGCGGATATCGTCATCCATAGCGCGACGAAATATTTAGGCGGGCATAACGATGTGCTTGCCGGGCTCATTGTCGCAAAAGGAAAAGCGCTGTGCGAGCAATTGGCGATGTATCATAACGCGATCGGAGCGGTGTTGTCGCCGTTTGATTCATGGCTGTTAATTCGCGGCATGAAGACGCTCGCTCTTCGCATGCGTCAGCACGAACAAAATGCGAAAGCCATTTACGAATTTTTACGTGGACACGAAGACGTCACCGATGTGTTATATCCGGGAAGAGGAGGTATGTTGTCGTTTCGCGTGCGCGATGAAAAGTGGGTCAATCCGTTTTTGCGCAGTTTAACGCTCATTACGTTTGCGGAAAGTTTAGGCGGTGTCGAAAGTTTTATTACGTATCCAGCGACGCAAACGCATATGGATATTCCAGAGGATGTTCGCATCGCCAATGGGGTATGTAATCGACTGTTACGTTTTTCTGTCGGCATTGAACACCATGACGATTTAATTGCCGATTTAACACAAGCGTTTCAACGCATGAAAGAGGTGTAAAAAAAGATGGATATACAAACGCGGCTCGTTCACAATAAATGGCAGGTCGATGCGCAAACGGGGGCAGTCAGCGTCCCGATTCATCATGCGTCGACATTTCATCAGTTCGATTTTGATACGTTTGGAAAATATGATTATAGCCGTTCTGGCAATCCAACGCGTGAGGCGTTAGAGGAAACGATTGCGGAGCTTGAAGGAGGAGTGAGCGGTTTTGCGTTCGCATCGGGCATGGCGGCAATTTCTACGGCATTTTTATTGTTGTCAAAAGGCGATCATGTGTTAATTACAGATGACGTATATGGCGGAACGTATCGCATCATCACGGATGTATTCAGCCGATTGGGCATTGAATATACGTTTGTCGATATGACCGATTTAGATACGGTCGCACGTCATATTCGTCCAAATACGAAAGTGATTTATATGGAAACGCCGTCCAATCCGCTTTTAAAAATTACAGACATTCGCGGGGTTGTGAAGCTTGCGAAAGCCCACGGTTGTTTGACGTTTTTAGATAATACGTTCGCGACCCCTTTATTACAGCGTCCGCTCGATCTCGGCGTTGATGTCGTGCTCCATAGCGCGACGAAATTTTTAGCCGGCCATAGCGATGTCGTCGCTGGACTTGCGGTTGTGAAAGATGAGCGACTAGCCAAAGAGCTTCGGAAGTTGCAGTATGCGTTCGGTGCGGTGCTCGGCGTACAAGATGCGTGGCTTGTGTTGCGCGGGTTAAAAACGTTGCACGTTCGGCTTGATTACGCTTCCCGTTCAGCGATGCAGCTCGCGCAGTTTTTACATCGTCATCCGAAAGTAGCACATGTGTATTATCCGGGGCTTTCGCATCACGAAGGGCACGTCATTCATCGCGAACAAGCGCGTGGGTTTGGGGCGGTGTTGTCGTTTGAATTGGAAAATGAACAAGCGGTGCGGACGTTTGTGAAATATGCGTATATTCCGGTATTTGCGGTTAGTTTAGGAGCGGTAGAGTCGATTTTATCTTATCCGGCAAAAATGTCGCATGCGGCGATGCCGAAAGCAGAACGCCTTCGTCGCGGCATTACGGACGGTTTGTTGCGCATAAGCGTCGGACTCGAGGCGATCGATGATTTAATTGCTGACTTTGAACAGGCGTTATCATACGTATAGGCTAGGCATATGCCTAGCCTTAGCTAATTTGGTCGAGGGCATCGCGTTGCAGTTGTTGCTCGACCATGCGATCGAGTTGTTGAATTTTTTTCAAAGCGAGTTCGTCATCGATTTGGCGATAGTGATGTTTGCCGCCTGGTTCTTCATCTGCTTCATCGGCAAGTTTAACGATCGTCTGAAGCGGTTTTCGTTTTAGCTCTCCTTCTGGAAGATACGAATCGGTATGAAGCAAAATGGCGAGGGCGATTTCTTTGGCGTGTTGAGGATGTTCACCGAGTCGAATAAGCAGTTTATGCGCTCGCTCCGCCCCTTTAATCGCATGAATGTCGTTTTGTTTATATGTTTCATAGTCCCACGTTCCGTTTGAGTACCATTCATAATGTCCAATATCATGAAGCAATGCCGCTTTTGTCGCTAAATCAACATTCACTCCATACTGCAAGGCGAGGCGATACGCGTGATATGCGGTCGCAATGGCGTGTGCAACGCCTGAGCGTTTTAAATACTTTTGGGTGATGGGGTGAAGGAAGATGTCAGTTAATGTGACACGTCTCATCGTGCATTCCCCCTTTTTTTGTTTTTCTGATTATCATACCATGTCTTATTTAATAAAGGCAATACATATTTTTCTGTTTTTCTTCCATACTAAGTGAAAAAGTATGGAGGACGCGTATGTTTTTATCATTATTATTATCGGTTATGACAGCGCTTTCGTTCAATGGGGATACTTGCACGAAAAAATTAGAGGAAGCAAACGTGCAATTGTGTGGCAAAGAAGATGGAGATTGGGTGCGCCATTTTACGCTTCACGTCGGTCAACAGACGTATGCGTTTCCGGAATGGGAACACGTGAACGATCCGAAAGCCAATCCGCAATTGTATTCCGTTGATGTAACGGACGATGGAAAGGAAGATGTCGTCGTTTTTCTCGTGAAAGCACGCGGCAACGGCACGTATAAAAACGAAGTGCACGTATTTGCCCATCGCGAAAACGGCATAGAAGAAATGATCGTCGAAGATCCGCGCACTGTCGTTTTAAAAAGCATGAAAATGAAAGAGACAGACGAAGGAACGGAGATTGTCATCGACCATGTCCATGCACTCATTCCGTACAATCGCCAAGGCGAAAAAGGGATGAAAGTGACGTTCGATCGCTTTGTAAAATACGCGCTCGACAAACAAAAACTGAAGGCTGTTTTACTTCTCGAACGAAAAAAAGGCGAATATATCGGCAGTTTCATCGTCACATACGAATATAAAGATGGCTTTTTCCAAGGCACTCACATCGACTTTATCCGCCATTAGCCATTGCCTAGGCAATGGCTAAAAAATTTTTTAAAAAAGTATTTGACAATGTGAGAGAAGGTAAGTATAATGAAAAATGTGTTCGATAGGACAACAACATACGATTCCGTAGCTCAGCTGGGAGAGCGCCACCTTGACAGGGTGGAGGTCGCTGGTTCGAGCCCAGTCGGAATCATCACAACCCCGAGTTCTTTTAGAGAGCTCGGGGTTTTTATTGAATGATGCATATTTCGTATTGCGTCTACGAGATAAAGTGAGCATGTTGTTCAGTAGATTTTTTACGGATTGATTCGGTAATACAAAGCTCTAGGTTTTGCTTTACAAGTTTCTTTTTATTTAGTAATTTTTATATACAAGTATGTTGAAGGTAGGGAATGCCAGTGGGTCAAAATTTTTGTAAATGTTTATATTTTACATCAAATCGGTTAGCGAGATTAATGAATAAAATAGCAGAGGAAGAATTTTCGTATATTGGTTTGTCGCCGATGCACGCTTTTTTGTTGATGACTGTAAGCGACCAACCGGGCATTACGCAAAAAGAATTGAGTGACATTTTGCATATTGCCCCATCGACGAGTACGCGTTTTGTTGAGAAATTGGAAGCAAAACAGCTCGTATATCGCAAAAATGAAGGAAAAATGACTTTCGTCTACTTAACTGAAAAAGGGATAGGAATACAGGATGACATCAAAAGGTGTTGGCGAAATCTTTATAAGCGTTATGCTCAAATTTTAGGTGATGAAGATGCTCAACGTATTACACAACAAATTGATGAAGTGTGCGATCGACTAGAAAAAAAATAAAAAAATTTTTTTAATGTATTGATTGTATGTACAAACAAATGTTATACTTCTTCATGTGAACGGAAATATATTAATCGAATAAACATTTATTTGTATGTACAAACAAATGTTTATATCGAATGAGACAATGTCATGAACGCGTTGGCCAACGGAATCATACATGTCCATTTATGCCGATGGGAAAGATATGATACGTTATTAACAAATATGGGAGGAAGGTTTACTTCTATGAAAACGTTAGTGATCGTTGCGCATCCGCGCATTGATGAATCGAGAGTGAATCGCGCGTGGGTAGAGCGTTTAAAGAAACAGCCGAATGTGACCGTTCATGAACTTTATAAAAACTATCCGAATGGAAACATTAATATCGAACGAGAGCAAAGACTACTGATTGAACATGATCGAATCGTTTTTCAGTTTCCTTTTTATTGGTACAGTAGTCCGTCTTTACTAAAAGAATGGCAAGATGTCGTTTTATCCTATGGCTTTGCATATGGAAGTGAAGGAAATAAGTTGCATGGAAAAGACTTTGTTATTGCTGTATCGACAGGTGGACCAGAAGGTGCTTATCGAGCAGGGGGATACAATCATTACACGATGAGCGAGTTGCTTCGTCCTTTTCAAGCGATGGCGAATTTAACAGGGATGAGATATTTACCGTCATTCCACCTTCATGGTGCTCGTACGTTAACGAACGAGCAAATTGCAGAAAGTGCGGAAAAACTCATTGAACATATAACAACTGTTTAAAAGAAAGGGGAATGAACATGAATACGTTAGTCATATATGCACATCCAAATCCAAACAGTTTTAACGCTGCGATCAAAGAAACTGTCCAACAAACGTTAACGGCGAAAGGGCATGACGTCCGAGTCCGCGATTTGTATGAGTTGCGTTTTCATCCGGTGTTATCATCAGAAGATTTTGTTCAATTTTCACAACATCAAATACCGGATGATATTCGAATTGAACAAGAGCACATCGCTTGGGCAGATCATATCATATTCATTTATCCGACATGGTGGGCGGGCACGCCAGCGATTTTAAAAGGGTTTATCGATCGGGTGTTTACAAACGGTTTTGCGTTTCAATATACAGAAAACGGAGCAGAAGGGTTGTTGAAAAATAAAAAGGCGATCATTTTTCAAACAACTGGTCAGCCGAAAGAGTTTCTTGAATTAGGAAACCTTCCATCAGCGTTTCAAGCGGTGATGAATGCAGGAACGCTTGCATTTACAGGCATGGAAGTTTTAGATCATACTGTATTTTACTCTGTTCCGTATGTGAGTGATGAAGAGCGAAAACAGATGTTAGAAGAAGTGAAACAGAAGGTTAGCTGTTTAGCTTAAACGTGCGATAAGGGGATTAACATATGTATCGGGTGGAATATTTGGCATATAAAAACCGTATTTATGCACAAGCCACAGGTGCTTTAACGGTAAGTGATGTAAAAAATTATGTGAAAGAAATTACGGATATAATTCATCAGAGAGTACGTGAACAGTGGACATTTTTTGCAGATTTAAGAGGAATGGATCAGCTCAATGATGAGTGTTACGTAGAAATTAACAAACTTCGTCAAGTGATGTTGTCTAGTCCTCACCGTTTGAAAAAGTCTGCTGTTGTTGTTGATAACTTAATTAACCAAATTAAATCAGCAAAAGCGATGAATGCCCTTGAGGAAACATTTACTGAAGAGTATTTTCTTCATCCAAAGCAAGCAGAAGATTTTTTAGACGAATAAAGTTTTTAAAAAGTTCCCCGTGGTACTAGTTAGACGGCTAGCGTTTAACTAGTGCGACGGGCTTTGTATTGTGGGATGTAAAAACTACCGTGGATCGACGTTTGTTTTCTTTAGACCATTAAAAAATTTGATAAAATAAAAAAATAACCATCGTATAGGAGTGAGAAGTATGTATATGTATTTATTTGAAAACGATCAACCAGCAGCTTGCTTCTAAGACGGAGCAAGCGCATGTTCCATCTTGTAGAAAAAAGAAAAAAGACGGAGGGGAAAAGATGAGACAAACGTTTTTCGGTTCGTTGTATTTGTCGCTTGCTGCGAGCATTTGGGGTGGCATGTATGTCGTGAGTAAATATGTGCTCGATTATGTTCCGCCATTTACGCTCGTATGGCTTCGTTATGCGGTTGCTTTTTTTGTATTATGGGCAATTTTACGCGTGAAACGCGTTTCGATGCCGAAAGAGAAGCAAGATTGGAAGCATATCATATCCATTGGGATCGTCGGGTATGTCGTTTCTATTTCCTTACAGTTTGTCGGGACAAAATGGTCGGATGCGCATACGGCTTCGCTCATTACGTCAGCCACGCCTGCGTTTATTGTTATTTTCGCTCGTTGGATGTTAAATGAAGTCGTGACGTTACGAAAACTAAGTGCGCTTCTGCTTGCGACGGCAGGGGTTGTTGTCGTCGTTGGATTTGGTGGGGAAGAGACGACGTCATTTTTCGGGAACGTCTTACTCGTTGGAGCGGCCGTAACATGGGCACTTTTATCGGTACTTGTCAAAATGGCATCGGCGCGACTGTCGGTATTAGTTATTACGACTTATGCGATTTTCGTTGCTTTCATCGGCACAACGCCATTGATGGTATGGGAATGGTGGCAAGTGACGTCTGTAACTTTTTCGTTTCCCGTTGTGCTTGGGGTCATTTATCTCGGTGTTGTGTCAACCGCAGGGGCGTTTTTTCTTTGGAATAAAGGGATGGAAATGATGGATGCCGGTGTTGGATCGCTTTTTTTCTTTTTCCAGCCGCTTGTCGGCTCTTTGTTTGGTTGGATGTTTTTGCATGAGCAATTACATGTTTCATTTTGGATTGGTGGAGCGTTGATCGTTATCGGGGTCGTTATTGCAGTGTTTCGAAAAAAGCAAGTGTAAAAGATGTAGGGTGTCCGATCATGTTGGACACCCTTGTTATATGAACGTATATACGGTTAACACAAGTACAGAGACGAAAACGACGATCATGACATTCGCACCGAGCCAAGAGGCAAAAACAGCACTAACAAAGCCAAGGATGCCAAACCATAGGTCGTCTTGGATGAGAAACATCCCAGGAATAATTAAAGCACCAAGCGTCGCGTACGGGACGTTGCGCAATACACCGCGCCAAAACGGCGGCAAGTGGATGCGATGAAAAACGGTCAATGGAAGCATGCGCGGAATGTATGTGACGATGCCCATGCCGAGAATGATGAAAAGAATGTCACTGCGCATATGTTGTCTCCTTTCCTTTTTCTACAATCCATTGGATAAACATGGATGACATAATCGTTGCGATGACGATCGCCCAGCCTTTTGGAACGTGAAGCCATAATAAAAGCATGCAGTTGATGGCGCCCGAACAAACCGCAAGCCAAAGCGCTTTTCGCTCTGTTTTGACGGCGGGAACTAACAGCCCGACAAACATCGCATAAAGGGCAACAGATAAGCTTAGTTGTACGTTTTCTGGCAAATACGCGCCAACGACATGGCCGATGGCAGAGTTGACGACCCAACTGCTGTACGAAATGAAAATAAGTCCGAACATATACGAAGCAGAGACTGTTCCTTCTTTCATCGCCGCGACAGAAAACGTTTCATCTGTAATGCCAAACGCATATAGTGCCTTTTTCCAAAGAGCATCGCGTTCCGCCTTTTCATTTAGGGATGCGGACATTAAAAAATGACGAATGTTTAAAATAAACGTCGTTACAATGATTTCAAACGTCCCGGTACCAAGCGAAATCAAATTGAGCGAAATGTATTGTGCTGCCCCCGCAAATACAATCATGCTCATAAGCGTTGTTTCTACGATGGAAAGACCTGTTGACTTCGCTAACAAACCGAACGTAAGGGCAACAGGTGCGTATCCGATTGCAATGGCGACTCCCGATTTTACACCATGATGAAACATATGTATCCCTCCTTCTTTTTGTATTTTCATAAAATTTTTTCTATTTCGCAAGGCATATATGTTAAATGTGAAACTTTTTTTTCTATTTTTCGTATATTCATGTATTCAAGAGGAAGGGATGATAACCATGCTGAAAAAATTGCTCGAACTACTTTTACACAAAAGCATGCATAAACATCGTTACAGCAGCAGCGATCGTTATACGTACCGTCCGCATCGCCATCCGTCGCAATACGGCTATAAGCATTATAAAAGAAAACATCATAGCCATAGCATATTCTCAAGCTTTTTTAGCAGCTAATGATTCATTTGTTTCAAAAGCCGTATCGGGAAGGTGCAGTCGTGAATGGACGGTATGTCATTGAAAGACAAATCGGGGAAGGAAGTTACGGGGTAGCATACGTGGCGCGCGATGAAGAAACGAAGGAACTTGTCGTTTTAAAACAGATGAAGCGGACGAAAAGAAAGAAGCGGCGTGCATCGTTTGAACGAGAGGCGCTTATTTTAAAAAAGCTCGATCATCCGCAAATCCCGAAGTTGTACGACTCGTTTGACGTGCAAGGCACGTTGCATCTTGTCATGGAATACATTGAAGGGGATACGATTGAGACACTTATTTTTGATAAAAACAAAACGTACGATGAAAAAGAAGCGTTTTCACTATTAGCGGATGTGTTGCGTGTCGTGCAATACATTCACGCACACGGCATTGTGCATCGCGATTTGCGCATTCCGAATATCGTTTTTCGCGATGGGATTGTATATGTCCTCGATTTCGGGCTTGCGCGCTTTTTATCCGAAAAAAATGAACGGCTGTTCACACTTGAACAGCGGCTAAGGCGAAACATTGATGTAAAAAGCGACATATACGCTCTTGGCCATTTTTTATTGTTTTTATTATATTCTGCTTATGAGCCGACAGCGGACGAAGAAAAAAGCTGGGAAGACGAACTGTTGCTATCGGAGAAAGCGCGTCATGTGTTGCGACGTATGTTGCAGATTGATCGGCCGTATGCATCAGTTGAGTCATTGGCGCGCGATGTTGCAATGATTCAGTAGGCGTTTTGTGACGCCTATTTTTTATGTTTCTCAAGTTCACGTTTCGTACGAATGAATGCAATAAGTTGAATGATTTCGTCTTCCGTTAACGGTTCGCCGTCTACTGTCATATGAAACGCCGCATTCGTTAGCTCAATGGTCGGTTGTTCATCATTTGTGACACCAAGCAAATAATCCGTTGTTGTGCCAAATAACGTGGCAAGCTCTTTGACCGCTTCCAGCGACGGCTGGCGGTAACCAGATTCATAACCAGCATATGTACTTTTTGCGATATTGAGTTGGTCGGCAATATATTGCAATGACCATTGCCTCTTTTTCCGTAACTCCGATAATCGTTTTGAAATCATCGTATTCTCTCCCTTACTATGCGTCGTTCGCAAAACGAATAAAAATACTTGTTATTTTCTATTTTCCTAAATATAATTGAATTAAAGGTACGCGAATCGCGAACAATTTTATTTATAGTTTACACTACATGACACAAAGAATACAATAGATGACTTAAAATCGCCATATTTGAGGTGACGAGCATGAAAAACATTTTGTTGCTTGCGACAGGCGGCACGATTGCTTCTGTGCCGAGTGAAGAAGGATTGACGCCGAAGCTGTCGGCAGAAGAATTGACGAGCTACATTACGATCGACAATCAGCCGTATCGGTTACATAGCGAAATTTTAATGAACATCGACAGCACGAATATGCAGCCAGAACATTGGCGTGATATTGCAACGGCGATTTATACACATTACGACAAATACGATGGGTTCGTCGTTACACATGGGACAGATACGATGGCGTATACGGCGGCCGCTTTATCATATATGCTTCAAAACAGCCATAAACCGATTGTGCTAACTGGCTCACAAGTACCGATTGGGTTTCCGAAGACGGATGCGAAAAAAAATGTACGCGATGCGCTTCGGTTTGCTTGTGAAGACGTCGGAGGGGTGTTTGTCGTCTTCGATGGGCGTGTCATTTTAGGAACGCGGGCAGTCAAAATGCGGACGAAAAGTTACGACGCGTTTGAAAGCATTAACCACCCGTACGTCGCCTACATTCATGGGGAAACGATTCATTATCAATATGAGCTACAAAAGCCGAGCGGAAAGCTGCAATTTGACCCGTCGCTTTGTCCGGATGTGTTTTTGTTAAAGCTTCATCCGGGGACAAAACCAGAAATATTCGATTACATTCGCCACTTATATCGCGGCGTCATTATCGAAAGCTTCGGAAGTGGTGGCGTGCCGTTTCAAGGGCGCAATTTATTGCCGAAAATAAAAGAACTGATCGACGATGGCATGGCAGTCGTCATTACGACGCAATGTTTAGAAGAAGGCGAAGATTTAACGCTATACGAAGTTGGTCGGAAAGTGGCACAAAACACCGTTATTTTATCCGGTGATATGAATACGGAAGCGATCGTACCGAAATTGATGTGGGCGTTAGGAAAAACGACCAATTTAATGGAAATTAAAAACATCATGGAAACGCCAATCGCAAATGATATGACAAAAAAACATGAAGAAGGTTGGGATGCGTAAATGATGCGAACGAAAGAAGTGCGACTTGAACGAGATTTGCTTGGCGAAAAAGAAATTCCGTATGAGGCGTATTACGGCATTCAAACGATGCGCGCCGCAGAAAACTTCCCGATTACTGGTTACCGTTTGCATCGTGAGCTCATCGAAGCGATGGCGATCGTAAAAAAAGCGGCTGCGCTTGCGAATATGGAGACGGGGCAACTTGATCGACGCATCGGTGAAGCGATCGTGAAAGCGGCAGATGAAATTATCGCAGGACAATGGCACGATCAATTTATCGTCGATCCGATTCAAGGTGGCGCAGGCACGTCAATCAATATGAACACGAACGAAGTGATCGCGAATCGCGCACTCGAATGGTTAGGAGAGCGAAAAGGAAGTTACCATATCATTAGCCCGAATACGCATGTGAACATGTCGCAATCGACAAACGACGCCTTTCCGACAGCGATTCATATTGCAGTGTTAAAGATGATGAACAAATTGCTTCAGACGATGAAACATATGCATGATACGTTTGCCAATAAAGCGAAGCAGTTTGATCACGTCATAAAAATGGGACGGACGCATTTACAAGATGCCGTTCCGATTCGGCTCGGACAAGAATTTGAAGCGTATCGCCGCGTTGTGAAACGGGATATCGAACGCATTGCCCAGTCGCGCCAACATTTGTATGAAGTCAATATCGGCGCAACGGCTGTAGGTACGGGATTAAATGCCGATCCGATATATATTGAGCGCGTTATTTTTCATCTCGTTCGTTTGACCGACTTGCCGCTCGTGCATGCGGAGCATCTCGTTGATGCGACACAAAACACGGATGCCTATACGGAAGTGTCGGCCGCTTTAAAAATATGTATGATCAACATGTCAAAAATCGCAAACGACCTTCGTCTCATGGCTTCTGGTCCGCGCGCAGGGCTTGGGGAAATTACGTTACCTGCTCGTCAACCCGGTTCGTCCATTATGCCGGGGAAAGTGAATCCGGTCATGGCGGAAGTGGTGAATCAAGTGGCATTTCAAGTGATCGGCAACGATCAGACGATTTGTTTAGCGTCAGAAGCAGGGCAGCTAGAGCTAAACGTCATGGAGCCTGTGCTTGTGTTTAACTTGCTTCAGTCGCTTCATATGATGGACAACGTCTTTCGTGTGTTTACAGATTATTGTTTAGCTAGTATTGAAGCGAACGAAGAGCGAATGAAGCAACACGTCGAAAATAGCATCGGCATCATCACAGCTGTCAATCCGTACATCGGTTACGAAGCGGCATCGCGCATCGCAAAAGAAGCGCTTCATACAGGAAAATCGGTGCGCGAGCTATGCTTGGAGTACGATTTGTTGAATGAACAGCAATTACATGATATTTTAGACCCGTATGCCATGACAAGTCCAGGCATTGCAGGGAAATAACATGAAGCGACAGAGACAAAGAAAAGGAAGGGTACAACATGTCAAGCGGAGCAAACATGCACATTACGATTCGACTACAATTTGCGAAAAACGTCGTCGCTTTTAGCGACATTGCCACAGCGATTGGACAAGCGGGTGGAGATATTGTCGGCATTGACGTCATTTCTTCAAGTAAAACGCATACAGTGCGCGATATTACGGTGAGCGTTCTTGACTCGAAGCATGCGGACGTTGTCGTTGATACGTTGCGAAAAACAACAGGCGTGAAAGTTATTCACGTGTCCGACCGCACATTTTTAATGCACATTGGCGGAAAAATTGAAGTGAAATCAAAAATTCCGATTAAAACGCGTGACGATTTAGCGCGCGTGTACACGCCGGGGGTGGCGCGCATATGCACGGCGATTGCGGAAGATCCGTCGAAGGCGTATTCATTGACGATTAAACGAAATACAGTCGCAGTCATTTCAGACGGAACGGCGGTATTAGGGCTTGGCGACATTGGACCGTATGCGGCGATGCCGGTCATGGAAGGAAAGGCGATGTTATTTAAACAGCTTGCGGGCGTCGATGCGTTTCCGATTTGTTTAGATACGAAAGATACAGAAGAAATTGTGCAAATCGTCAAAGCGATTGCCCCAGCGTTTGGTGGCATTAATTTAGAAGATATCGCTGCCCCACGTTGTTTTGAAATTGAGGAGCGGTTAAAACAAGAGCTCGACATTCCTGTCTTCCACGATGATCAACATGGAACAGCGGTCGTCTTACTTGCAGGTTTGTTAAATGCATTAAAAATTGTAGATAAAAAGATTGAAGATATTAAAGTTGTTTTAACAGGCATCGGTGCTGCAGGAATCGCCTGCACGAAAATGTTGCTTGCCGCCGGCGTAAAAAACATTATCGGCGTTGATCGTCAAGGGGCGATTCATCGCGGGGTGCAATACGACAATCCGTATTGGAACGAATATGCGCAACTGACAAATCCAGAAAATATAAGCGGTTCACTTTCGGATGTCATCGCTGGTGCGGACGTATTTATCGGTGTATCTGCCCCTGGCATTTTAAAAGTAGAAGATGTGAAAAAAATGGCGAAAGATCCAATTGTTTTTGCGATGGCAAACCCGATCCCAGAAATTGATCCAGAGCTTGCGGAACCGTACGTTCGCGTCATGGCGACCGGACGTTCCGACTATCCGAACCAAATTAATAACGTTCTTTGCTTCCCAGGCATTTTCCGCGGCGCGCTTGATTGCCGCGCCATCGAAATTAACGAAGAAATGAAGCTCGCCGCAGCCGAAGCGATCGCCTCTGTCGTCACCGACGAAGAATTAAGCGAAACGTACATTATCCCAAGCGTCTTTAACAACAAAGTGGCTGAACGCGTGCGCGAAGCCGTCATGAAAGCTGCATATAAAACCGGTGTCGCCCGAAAAGACGATATGATGTTTCGATAAAAACATGGCGTGATTGCGCCATGTTTTTTCGTTTCAAGTTTAAGGCATAAGCTTCCGTTGCTTCTTCGTTGTGTTTGAAATAGAATGATAGAGTGAAATTCTAGAACGGATTTGAAAAGAGGTTTTATCATTGTGTGCAACGTGGAGGAAACGACTTATATCATTATATACCTCGATCGTTTGTTTCAGTGGACTGATTATCTTTTTTTATTCTTTTTCCTTTGATCAAGAGCAAATCTTATTTTCGTTATTGTTGGCGATCGGAGTGGTTCTTCTTAATTATTATGACATTAAACTTCCGCCAAATGGAAATGGGACGTCGTTTGATTCTTCGCTACATTTGGCAGTGCTCGTTGTATTTGGAATGAAATACGTTTTATTCAGTTTGTTATTAAGTACGGTATTTATTTTTATTTTTCAATATAAAAAAATGGTTTGGTGGAAGCATATATTTAATTTTTCTATGTATGTTCTTATGATTTGTAGCGCTTATTATACGTTTCTTTTTTTCGATGGGGAGATTAGAGCGATTGATTTTGCGCATTCTCCTGCGTATATCGCTTCTTTTGTCGTATATTACACAGTCAATGCGCTCATCATGGCTTTTTATTTCTTCCTTAACTCATCGCAGCGAATGTACGTCATAGTGACGAGTATTGTGAAAGAAACGATTTTTGAATATATGATTATACTAGGTGGAGCAGTTATTTTGGCGCTTTCTCTTCCTTTTTATCCTATGTTTGGATTAGCTATGTTTACTGCCATTCTTGTCGTTTTGTCGATCATTTTTAGAAAGTACTCATATTTATATGAAGAAGTATTGAAAGATAAAGTATTTATTGAACAATTACTAAACGCTTTACCGAGCGGAATTATTATGAATGATAAGTTGAAAGGGAATTATTTTATTAATGAATCAGCGGTGACGTTGCTTTCCTTGGGGAAAAAAGATATAGAACATATGCTGAATGAAAGGCAAAAACCGAAAGAAAACAAGGCGTTTTGGGAGCTTTTTTTAACGAGTTCCCCTGTAACAAACAAGAAGATCGTTTACAAAACATTAGAAACGAAAACTTTTTTGATGTCTAAAGTACAGTTGAAAAATAGGTATGATGAGCACATTGGGGAAATTACTTATTTCCTCGACATCACCGAAATGGAACAACTAACGAAGCGAATACATCAATCGGAAAAGTTGGCGTTAATGGGGGAAATGGCGGCGAAGGCAGCGCATGAAATTCGCAATCCGCTTGCGGTTATTCATGGCTTTTTAGCGTTTATGAACGAAAATTTAGCGGAAAACGAGCGTAAACAATACCATATTCCGCTTTTATTAAAAGAAATTGACCGCATTAATGCGATTGTTGAAGATATGCTTCTTATTGCAAAGCCGAGCGCACCGATGTTAAAAGAGACGTACATGGAAACGATTGTTCAAGATCTTCTTTTTTTGCTCCAACACATATGTGAAACAAAAAAAATCGCTGTTCACGTTCGTCTGGATCGGGTTCCGTTATGGATCGATCCGAAACAAATGATGCAAGTGTTATACAATTTGCTTCATAACAGCATCGAAGCTATCGAAGAAAACGGCACGATTTGCATATATTCTGATGTCAATGAGGGGACGTACAATATGTATATTTACGACTCCGGTCGCGGAATTTCAAAAGAGATGGAAAAGGCGCTTTTTGAACCGTTTATGACGACGAAATCATCGGGCACAGGCTTAGGGTTAACGATTGTGAAACGAATTATTGAAAACCATGGCGGAACGATTGCGCTTCATGACAGTTCGGAGAAAGGAACGACGTTTGTCATCAGCTTGCCAATTGGGCGATAAAAAAGCCAGCGTGCTAGACGTTGGCTTTTTTATATAGCTATGCAGGGAAATGGCTGATGTTGTCGAATAAAAACGTCAAAAAAGTATGCGAGGTGAATGTATGTCCGTTGATCACGATCGTCTGTTTAAAGAGTTAATTCAAACGTTTTTTGAGGAGTTTATCATTCTCTTTTTCCCAACGATGCATGAGCATATCGACTTTCAACACGTATCGTTTTTGTCGGAGGAGCTGTTTACCGATGTAACGGCAGGGGAGAAGTATCGCGTTGATTTGTTAGTCGAAACGAAATTGAAAGGGGAGGATAGCCTAATTATTGTCCATATCGAAAACCAAAGCTACGTCCAACCATCGTTTCCCGAACGGATGTTTATTTATTTTAGCCGCTTGTTTGAAAAATACCGTAAACACATCGTACCGATTGCCGTCTTTAGCTACGATACGATCCGCGACGAACCATCGACATTTACCCTCCAATTTCCGTTTGGTCATGTGCTTAATTTTCACTTTTTCACTGTGGAACTTCGTAAACAAAACTGGCGAAACTATATTCGTAACGATAACCCAATCGCCGCTGCACTGCTCAGTAAAATGGGTTATACTGAAAGTGAACGGGTAGAATTGAAAAAGCAATTTTTACGCATGCTTGTCCGAATGGAATTAGACGAAGCGAAACAACGGTTATTGTTTGGCTTTTTTGAAACATATGTGAAACTATCAGATGAAGAAGAACGAAGACTGAGAAGTGAGGTGAATGAAATGGAGACGAAAGAAAAAGAACAAGTGTTGGGGCTCATGATTTCGTATGAACGACAAGGCATGAGACAAGGCATGAAGCATCTTATACAAACGATGGTGAAAAAAGGGATGAGTGTCAAAGATATTGCGAACGTCACAGATCTTACGGAAGAAGAAGTGAAACAGCTATTGGAAAAAGAATAAGTTGTTTGCTCATTATCGTCGATCTCCCGTTTTATGAACACTCCGGGAGATTGACGACAATTATCAAGGAAATGAACCGAATTTTCGGATGTGTGATGATGGTGTATAGCTTTTCCGTGTGTTGATACATTGGCACTTTTTATGGTTGTATTGTGCAAAGGATGGAATGTATCGTTCGCTCGGACTTATTCGATTTGTATCATGCCTATGAGGAATAAACACGTCAGCGTGCTAGACGTTGGCTTTTTTCGTATAGGTTTGATAGGTACTATTTTACTTTTTCTTCAAAATTCGTTATAATAAAAAATAGAGGACATCTTTCTTTCCGATTGTGGTAAAGCGAGATGTTTTTTTCATGGAGACATTGATTTCACAACGAAATGGAGGGATTTCTTGTGAAGAAATACGCCATTGTATATTGTGAAAATCAATTTGGTTCCATGGATGGAAAAACAGCGAATGGGCTTGTGCGCGATTCGGGGTTGTATGAGATCGTGGCAGTCATTGATTCAACAAAAGCTGGTCAAGATGCCGGCGAGGTGCTTGATCAAAAGAAAAACGGCATTCCGATTTGTAAAAATCTTCAAGATGCAATGGCCTCCGCAAAAGAAAAACCGAACTACTTCATCTTAGGAATTGCTCCAGCGAACGCTTTTCTCAAAAAAGAAGAACGACAAGTGATCATCGAAGCGATGGAAGCAGGCATGCATATCATTAACCCACTTCAAGAGTTCTTAACAGAAGACGAAGAAATGATGGCGATGGCGAAACGCTACGGGGTAACGATTCGCGACGTTCGCAAACCGCGTCCGAAAAAAGAATGGACGTTGTTTACGGGACGTATTTTGCAAGTGAAAGCGCCCATTGTGGCGGTGCTTGGGACAGATGGCGCATGCGGGAAACGAACGACGGCGATGATCGTCGCAAAAGAAATGCAAAAGCGCGGTTATAAAACGGCATTCGTTGCGACAGGACAAACGGGCTTAATTCAAGGCGCTTCGTACGGATTTGCGATGGATGCGTTTCCGCTTCAATATATGATCGGTGAACTCGAGCGAGAAATTGTGCGCGCGTACGAAACAGAAAAACCCGACATCATTATTGTGGAGGGACAAGGGGCGCTGAGCCATCCAGCTTACGTCAGCTCGGCTGGCATTTTAAAAGGGGCGCGGCCGCAAGCCGTTATTTTACAACACCCACCGAAGCGAAAAGTGCTTGGCGACTTCCCGTTTGTTGAGATGCCGACAGTGGAAAGTGAAATTGCGTTAATTGAACATTTCGGAAAAACAAAAGTTGTTGCGATCACGTTAAATCATGAAGGCATGACAGATGATGAACTAAAACAAACGATGGACGAATACGAACGAAAATTCCGTATGCCTGTGACCGATGTATTAAAATATGGAGCCGACAAAGTCGTTAATCGTCTCATCGATTATTTCCCATCTTTACAAAAACATGAGGTGGCCGTATCATGACGCCGAGGGTCGAAATTGACTTGCGGAAAATTCGCCATAATGCTGTGACGTTGAAAAAATGGTGCGAAGAAAAAGGCATTCAAATGACCGCTGTCGTCAAAGGGGTGAACGGAGATGTGGAAATTGCCCGCACCCTTGTCGATAGCGGTTTGACAAGTTTAGCAGATACGAAAGTGGAGAGAATCGCAAAATTAAAATTAGCGCATATTCCAGCCACATATATGCTTATTCGCACCCCTGCGTTAAGCGAAGTAAGTCAAGTCGTTCAACATGTCGATGTGAGCGTTCAATCGGAAATCGACGTCGTGCGTGCCATTTCGGCAGAAGCGGTGAAGCAAAATAAAACGCATGCGATCATCATCATGGTTGAAATGGGGGATTTGCGCGAAGGCGTCATGCCTGAAGATGTGCCAGCGTTTATTGAACAAATTTTGCGGTTGCCAAACATTCAACTAGCAGGCATCGGAGCGAATTTCGCCTGCTTCGGTGGCATCATTCCAACAGAGCAAAAAATGCGTGAACTTTCGTCGCTTGCGAAACGTATTCAAAAAGAGTATGCGTTATTTTTACCGTACGTATCTGGCGGCAATTCCGCGAACTATTATTGGCTAAAACAAACGACAGACGTCGGTTGCATTAACCATTTACGATTAGGTGAAGCGATTTTTTTAGGGCGCGAAACGATTCGTGGCGCTGCGATCCCTAACTTATATCAAGATGCATTTTGTTTAGTGACCGAAGTCATTGAAGTGAAGATGAAACCGTCTGTTCCGTACGGTGTACAAAGCCGCAATGCATTTGGCGAAACGCCGACGTTTCAAGAACGGGGTATGATGAAACGCGCCATCGTCGGCATCGGCCGCCAAGATGTGCACGTGAGCGGATTGACGCCACTTTCTCCTGTCGACATCATCGGATCGAGCAGCGACCATATTATTGTTGATGCCACACGTACCGACATTCGCGTCGGCGACCATATTCGCTTTGCGGTCGATTATGGAGCGATGATTTCGCTCATGACGTCTCCGTACGTTCAAAAAACGTATGTACAAACAGATGAAAAAAACGGTCGTTTCCCGACAAAAACATCGGCGTAAAAAGCTAGCGTGTTCGGCGCTGGCTTTTTATATTTTCAACATCTCGATTGTTGTTGCATTTCTTTTTTGGTCATGTCGAAAATGTTTGCAAAGTCCGTTACACTTATGTCTTTTTCGCACATTTTTCAGATCGTTTCTTTGATTTTTTCTTTCAACCCTTTTTTCCAACTGCCGTGAATGTTTGGGAGTTCAGCTCGATCTTTGATTTGTGTACCTATGAGGAATTGAAACTATCCACATCCTTTAATAGTGCCATCATTAAGAATGTTTGTATCGCGCCTATTATGCGAAATAAAAAAGTCAGCGCTAAGTGCGCCGACTTTTTTGTTTATAGATCCGTTTTTCAAGTATACGACCGTGGCGAAAGAAAAAAGCGTCGAAAGTATGAGGCAATAGCACAAGCCCTTGCTTATTCGCAAGGGCATTTAAGACTATTCGCTCAACCGTTCTTGCACATCTTCTTCCGTCATATCGAGTATATGTGCAATCTCTGCCACGCTCATCCCTTTTTCGCTCATTTTTCGGATCGTTTCTTTGATTCCTTCTTCTCGTCCTTTTTTCAATCCTTCTTTCAATCCTTCTTCCCGACTGCTGCGAATGTTTGAAAGTTGGTCAAGCAGCCATTTGAGCCGCATTTCGTATGCGTAGCGGTTTTCTGGGTCAACGCTTAAACTTTGCCATTCTTCTAACGCTTCTAAAATGTCTTGTTCTGTCATCGCGATTCCCTCCAATTCGCGAAACATGTCTTCATCTATTCGTTTTGTTCGGCTATCGACCGCCGATAACATCGTCAGCCATGGCCATTCAGGCGATTGCTTCACTTCTCTCCGATATTTCTTCCATTTTACCATAAATTGTGACAAATCGAGTACATGAAATTCAAGGTGCTCGCTCCAAAGAAATTGTTCTTCATCTTCACGGATGTGAAAGACGGTATGGAAGCGGTCGGTTTCATGTGGGAAAAGTGGGTAATTTAAGATGGCGATCATGATGGTCGGAGGAAGGGTGTCGTACCGTTCTCCTTTTGATAACGAAGAGGAAAACAACCGCGCCCAGTAATACAACAGCCGTTCGGGCATGCCGTATTGCGAGATGATTTGAATTTCGACATGAATGCGTTCACCACGATTCGTGCGAACAATGACGTCCAACCGCCCTGTTTTTCCGTCTTCTGTTTCTTTCGTCAGTTCGGTGTTTTCAAACTGCACATCAACGATGCGGTCATCGCCTGTCCGATGCAAAAGCGCGTTTAAAAACGCCATCGTAATGGACTTGCGGCTCGGGTGACCGAACAGCTGTTTAAACATAAAATCCATTTTTAAATCAAGATACTGCATACACTTCATCCTTTCATAATAGAATACACATCTATTACACTCGGGAAATACGGGAAATGCAAAAAGGGAAAATTGAATGTTGAGGCACATTTTTTGTGAAAATCGGGAAAAAAAACGGTAGGAAGAAAATTTTGTGGACTGAAAATTCAATTTTCAATGGGAAAGGCACATTTTTTTTCGATAGGTGACTGGAAACGTTTAGTGACGTAAAGTGACAGTAGTTTACAATAGGAATTTTTGTTATAGTTAAAGTTGTAAAAAGGACAACAAGAGATGGAGGCGCCTTGAAAATTCAAGACACCTCTATTTCACCTAAAACCGTTTTGCCGCTTCTTTCGCGCGTTCGATTGCTTGCTGTTTAATAGCTTCTGCTTCGTTTGGAAATGCGTTCATGCCTTCAACGGCAATCGTTTCGACGTCTGTGATGCCGATGAAAGAGAGGATCGCACGCAAATAGCGATCGCCAAATTCTATTTCTTTTGCTGGACCTTCGGAGTAAATGCCTCCGCGCGCTTGAATGTGAAGCGCTTTTTTCCCTTTCAATAACCCGACAGGACCTTCTTCCGTATATTTGAACGTTTTTCCTGCAAGACAAAGCGTATCAATATATGCTTTTAGTTTTGGAGGGAAGCTAAAGTTCCACATCGGTGTGACGAATACATATTTGTCAGCTTCCATAAATTGTTCGCACAACTCATTGATACGCGCCACTTTTTGTTGTTCATCTTTGCTTAATTGTTCGAACGCTTGTCCTTGTTGCAGTTTGCTCCAGCCGCTAAATACATCGGCGTCAATGTACGGAATGTCCGTATCATATACGTGTAGTTCAACGATTTCATCTTCTGGATGATGTTGTTTGTAAGTCTCTAAAAACGCACGCCCGACTGATAAACTAAATGATTGTTGTTCTTGTTTTGGATTCGCAGTAATGTATAACACTTTGGCCATGACGATTCCTCCTCGGTTATTTTAAGTGAAAAAATATATGTAGATATATTAAAGTATATTACTTACTTTTATAAAGTAAAAAACTTTTTTAAATAGATGACAACCATCGAAAAACAGAGTAGTTTTACATCGGCATTATCGTTGCGATCATTGGGACGATTTTATCAGTTATCGTCAAAGATACGAAACACTATGTTCAGCTACATCGACAACAAAAAAACGAACAATCAAAAGAGACGTTATCGCAAAAAGAAATATTTCAACAGGCGACATGGAAAAATAAAACATTATCTAGCTTTAGCTTAGCAGGACTTGCGACAAATTTGAAAGATGGTGTCGCATGGGGATTATTCCCTTTATATTTCACGTCGCTCCGCAGTCAACCATCACCGACAAGAAAGTGGGTATTGGATTATTCCCTTTATATTTCACGTCGCTCGGGCTATCCGTCTCACAAACGGGGATGATTGTTGCGGTTTACCCTGCTTCATGGGGGATATGTCAGCTTTTCACAGGTGCCATTAGCGATCGAGTCGACAGAAAAAAGATGATTGCATACGGTATGTGGTTGCAGGCGTTGGCGATGTGGTTTATGCTTATTGCTAATCATATCGCGCTATGGATCGTTGGAGCGGTGTTGTTAGGGCTTGGAACAGCGATCGTATATCCGACGTTGCAAGCGGCAATTAGCGATGTGACAGCGATATACTGGCGCGCTTCTGCGATGGGAGTATATCGATTTTGGCGCGATAGCGGCTATGCGATTGGGGCAATGATGGCAGGGGTTATTGCCGACTGGCTTGGATTCCGTTGGGCAATTGGATTGACAGCGATATTGCCGGTACTTGCTGGATGGCGGGTATATACAAAAACGAAAAACTAGGGAACACGCCCCTAGTTTTTCCCATATATATCCCCATTTTGTTTCACCATATTACGTTGATTTAACTCACGCAATGTGCTGCGTACTTACGCTGTTTTTTCAGCTAATTGTTCCGCAGTTGCAGGGGCATCCAGTGCTTGTAAAATTGCTTGCATAGTAGCTGTTACCATTTGATTATCGTTGACGCAACATCGTCAGTCACATTCTTATAAGCTTTTTTTCAGAAATACCCATCCTCTTCCCCATATGAGCAATAAGGGAAGACCGATGAAACGGTCATCAACTTTTCTCCATGCTTCACATAAAGTAATAAAAGAGCATGCGCGGAAGGGGGAGGAGCGGTGAACATTTTAGTCATTTGGCGGTTGTTGACGGTTGGTGGGGTGAATGCCGGATGGCGCAATCGGGCGCTATATTTAAAAAAGCGTGGCATTACGACCGATTTTTTATATACGAAAGATTTGGGCGGCATGCATATGATGGAAGATGTCGCAAACGTGTATGTAGCGAAAAAGAAGCGGGATGTTCATGACATTTTACGAAAAGGGTATGATGCGATCATTGTTGTTGATACGAGCCAAGCGTACGAGTGGTTGAACGACGTTGGCTATGCAGGTCCGATTATTGTCGAGGCGCGCACGCCGGAGTTGTTGAAGTTAAAGCGGAACTTGCAAGGGGTTGAGACGATTGCCCCGCGTCAGTTTATCGTTCCGTCTTATTACCAAAAACGACTTCTTTCCGTCCTCGTTAACGATCAAGCACCGATTACCGTCATTTATAACGGATTAGATGCGTCTTTTTTTCAGCCATCTGTATGCGATGATGTACCGAACAAAAAAAATTATTGCTTATGTCGGACGGTTAGATGGAAGAAAAAATTGGCGGGCGTTTTTGCGCATCGTCTCGCTATTACAAAAAGAGCGGGATGATATCGAGTGTTGGATGATCGGTGGGGCGCATAGCGTCGATAAACAAACGTTTGAAACGGAATGGAAAGAAAAAAAGCTCGATCCGTTCATCAAATGGTTTCCTGTCGTTCCGTATCAACAAATGCCTCACATATACGCCCGCATTCGTCAATCAGGGGGATGCTTACTAGCGACAACGAAAGTCGAATCGTTCGGCAATACGTTTATTGAAGCGATGGCGTGTGGCGTGCCGGTCGTTGCCCCGCGCGTATCTGCCATGCCGGAAGTGATCGCTCACGGAAAAACAGGATACTTATTTCGCGAACATCATACGCGCGGTGCCGTTCGAGCGATTGAAGCGATCATCGACGATCAGGAGCGATATGAAGAGATGAGCGAAGCCGGCAGGGCGCGCGTGCTAGCGCAATTTACGATTGAACGTTGTGCCGAAACGTATGTCGATTTACTACAACATATTGTAGGTGAACAAACATGAACTATGAAATGACGTTCGCAAGCCATAAACATAACTCCCATCTCGTCACGTTTCATGATGGGAAACGGTACGTCGTCAAATTTTATGACACGAAAAAGCCGAAAGCGCTCATTAACGAATGGCTCGCATACCAAATTGCGAAATATATGAACCTTCCGATTCCGCACGCCCGACTCGTTTCTTTACCCGACACGCTCGTACCGATTCCAGATGACACAACGATTGTGAAAACGAAAACGCAGTTTGCTAGCGCGTATATTGACGGGAAAAACGCCCATGAAACGACGCTTCATCGCATCGCCAACGCCGATCAGCTTGCGGGGGTGATCGTTTTTGATTATTGGTTGTACAATCGCGACCGAACGCGAAAAAACGTCATCATCGAACAAAATGGTGAGCATCAGACGTTATGGATCATTGACCATGCTGACATATGCGGTTCATTTGCGTGGACGGTTGAACAGTTAAAACAGCTGCCGCAAACGCTTATCGAAAGCGCTACGCATCGCATGATGGCGCCGTTTGTGACCGTTCAACAATTGGAAGAAGCGATCGCCGTTATGCAAACGATGCCGACACTTTTACTTGAAGAAATGACGAAACATATGCCTGACGATTGGCCGATGACGGAAGAAGAACGAAAGCAACTCGTTCATACGCTCGTGTATCGACGTGATCATGTCGTTCCGCATCTCATCCGCAAATGTTGTAAACAGCTTTGGCCTGAGCTAGCATAGCTTAGGCTTTTTCCATGTGCGAGCGAAAGAAAAATAGATAAATAGGGAAAGGCCGTATCCTTTGTCCGAGATCATGTATATGTTATTAGCAGAGAAAAAATTTGTTAGAAAGGTGTGAGGATATGATGGTGAAAATTGTTTTAGATGCAGGGCATGGAGGGCGTGATCCGGGGGCGGTCGGAAACGGACTTCGTGAAAAAGATGTAACGTTAACGATTGTGACGAAAATAGGGGAGATGTTGAAAGAGTATGAACATGTCGATGTGCACTATACGCGGACAGACGACCAGTTTATTGAACTATCGGAACGGGCACCGATGGCGAATCGGATCGGTGCGGACTTCTTTTTATCCGTTCATGTGAACGCAGGCGGTGGAACAGGATTTGAATCATATATATTCAATGGAAATGTGAGCAAAGAAACCGTTTCATATCAAAACATCATTCATGATGAAGTGATGAAAGCGATTGGAGATGTGCGCGATCGCGGAAAAAAACGTGCGAGCTACGCGGTGCTTCGTCAAACGAATATGCCAGCTTTATTGACGGAAAACTTATTTATCGACAACGCAGGTGATGCCGCAAAGCTGAAATCAGACGAATTTCTGTCGCAAATTGCCCGCGGTCATGTAGAAGGAATGGCGAAAGCGTTCGGGTTGCAAAAGAAACCGCCTGCTCCACCGAAAGATGATGGAAAGTTATACCGCGTGCAAGTCGGAGCATTTCGCGATAGAAAAAATGCGGAACGTCTCGTCGAAGAGTTAAGAAAAAAAGGATACGATGCGATCATTGTTTAACCTCTGCGATTTGCAGGGGATTTTTTATGCATATTTTTCATTTGTTGTTAAAAAATAATGGTGAATGGGGGGATGTTATGAGACTGTTCACATGTGGCATCATCATCGTTTGTCTACATGCGTTGCCATATTTTCTTCTTGGCGAAGATGGGCATATGCGCGTGCACGATAATTTAGATTCGAACATCGCTTGGTATCGTGTGCTCGCACGAAGCGGCGAGCTATTTGGTGCCATTGATGCCACCATTCCGCAAGTCATTAACGGATTGCCGCGCAACGCATACGGAACAGAGTTTAGCGGCATCGTTTGGCTTCATGCCCTTTTTCCGTCCGTCTATGCGTACGGGCTTAGCCAGCTTGTGACGCGCATATTTGCGTTTATCGGCATGTATTTGTTGTTGAAAACGCACGTATTAAAAGAAAAACAAGTACAATGGATTCGCGTCGGCGTAGCACTTACGTTTGCGTTAACGCCGTTTTGGCCGTCAGGGATGCTTAGCACGCTCGGCATGCCCCTTGCGTTATGGGCGCTCCTGAACATTCGTGCGGGCGATCGTTCGTGGAAAAATTATATCGTACTGACGCTTCTCCCACTTTATTCTAGCTTTGTGCTCGGCTTTTTCTTTTTTTTAAGCGGGATGTTTTTGTTTTGGATCGTTGATGCGTGGCGACGTCGTCCGAACGTGCCGCTATTGTTGGCACTCGTGTATATGACCGCCCTTTATTTAGCAATCGAATATCGGCTCGTCCATTCGTTTTTATTTGCGACAGAACCAACAAGCCGCGATGAATATTTCCATGCTCGTTTATCGTTATGGCGCTCGCTGCGATTGACATTAAAAAACTACATGTTCGGTCATACGCATGTGATGACGATTCATACGCTCATTATTTTGCCTGTGACGTTTATCGCCTTATATATCGTCTGGAAACAAAAATGGTGGCGAAACGAACGGCTATTTTGGCAACTGCATGTGCTGAATTTTGCGCTATCGCTTTGGTATGCGTTTTGGTTTTACAAAGGATGGCTTCCTGCGACAGAAGCGTTTCCGTTTTTAGATCGGTTTAATTTTGCGCGCTATCATTTTTTACGTCCGATGGTCATTTACGTGTTATTTGCTTTGTCGCTTCGCATCATTTGGCGCGCATGGGACAGGGGCATCGTTTCGTTTGCGCTCGTGGCTCAACTTATTGTAGCGATGTTGTTTCATGAACAAATCGTCTATCGGGATAAGCCGACGTTTCGTGCCTTTTATGCAGAAAAACAGTTTGACGATGTGAAACAATATATCGGAAAGCCAATACATACGTATCGCGTCGTCAGCATCGGCATGCATCCAGCCATTGCGCAATATAACGGTTTTTATACGTTAGATACGTACAACAATTTTTATCCGCTTTCGTACAAACATCAATTCCGCCAAATCATTGCGAGCGAGCTAAACAAAAATAAAAAGCTAAAGGAATATTTCGATGAATGGGGCGGGCGTTGTTACATCTTTGTCGCTGAGCTCGGGAAAAAGTATATGTTTACAAAACAATCAAGCAAACGCATTCGCCGTATGCAGCTCAATACGAACGTGTTATACGACATGGGTGGGCGATACGTCTTTTCCGCCGTGCCGATTGACAATGCGAAAAAAAACAAACTAAAGCTATTGGGAACGTTTGAACACGAGGAGTCCGCATGGACGATTTATTTATACGAAATAGAAAGGAGTGAAACGACATGACGATTTTAGCGATCGTTGTCCCTTGTTATAACGAGGAAGATATATTGCCAGAGACGATTGAACAGTTGCGGGCGTTGCGGCAACAGCTCATCGAGGAACAGCTCATTTCTGCGGAAAGTAAAATCGTATTTGTCGATGATGGAAGCCGTGATCGGACATGGTCGATCATTTATAGAGCATGTTTGCGACACGAAGAAATTAAAGGGATTAAACTGGCAGGAAATGCAGGGCATCAACATGCGCTACTTGCAGGAATGTTTGCAGCCAAACAAATGGCGCATTGCATTGTGACGCTCGATGCGGATTTACAAGATGATATATATGTCGTTCGTGAGTTTTTGCGTAAATTTCATGAAGGATATGACATCGTTTATGGAGTAAGAAAAAAGCGCGATGTCGATTCGTATATGAAGCGATGGACGGCTGAAACGTTTTATCGCCTCATGAATCGCATCGGGGTGAAACTCATTTACAACCATGCGGATTATCGTCTCATGAGTCGGCGCGCCGTCGAAGCGTTAGCACAATTTCGCGAAGTAAATATGTTTTTGCGCGGGGTCGTGCCGCTTCTTGGATTTCCATCTACAACCGTATATTACGACCGAAAAGAGCGAAAAGCTGGAGTGACGAAATATCCGTTCATGAAAATGATTCGCTTTGCGTTTGACGGATTGACGTCATTTAGCATGATGCCGATTCGTTTCGTTTCCGTTCTCGGCTTTTGTTCATTTTTTGTGAGCATCTTGTTTGCGATGTATGTGTTATTTTTAAAAATGACTGGTCATACACAAACAGGTTGGACGTCGCTTATGATGTCCATTTGGCTTGTCGGAGGATTGCAGCTCATTGCGATCGGGGTAGTTGGAGAGTATATCGGAAAAGTGTATCAAGAAACGAAACAACGTCCGCGCTATATTGTGGATGTCGATTTGTTAAATGGACCGATCATTGCGTCACGTGAACGAGAAACGTTTAGTGAAGAAGGAATTAGTTAAGGCTCCGATTAAGCGGAGCCTTTTTGCATCATTGTTCGTTGAAACGATTGAAACAGGGCGAATGAAACGAACGTAAGCACGATGCCTGTCATATACGGCAAACTCGGCTTTAATGTAAACAGCCATCCAGCAATGGCAGGTCCGCCAATGCGCCCGAGCGAATCGAACGACGATAACAGTCCTGTTGCGCTTCCTTGCCCATCGGTCGTCTGTTTCGTTAATAAGGCGGATACGCATGGGCGAATGACGCCGTTGCCGACCCCGAAAATGGTTAAATACAGGGCGGCCGTCCAAAAATGGTGGATGAATAAAATAAGGAAAAAGCCGAGCGCCGAAAGAAATAGTCCACCACGAATGACCGTTCCTTCACCGAACGACTGAATGAGTTTTCCAAGCAATCCTCCTTGGACGATCGCACCGGCAAGTCCCATAATCATAAAAATGTAGCCAAGCTCTGTCGATGAAAGTCCCGCACGTTTTGCGGCAAAATAAGCAAACGTTGCCTCAAGTCCTGCAAGCGAAAACGTGACGATAAACTGCAATACGTACAGACGCGATACGTCGCTTCGTAGTGCCGCCATAAGTGACGGTCGTTTCGTTTCTCCGTTCGATCGCTTTTCTTTCGGAAGCGATTCATGTAAGAAAAAGAAAACGAATATGGCAGTGATAAGCGCCAAACTGCCTGCGATCCAAAACGGAACGGTTAAGCTCGCCTTTGAAAACACGCCGCCGATCGCTGGTCCGAAAATAAAGCCAAGCCCAACAGCTGCACCGATAATGCCCATGCCTTTTCCACGATTTTCTTCTGTCGTCACATCGGCAACGTATGCCATTGCGGTCGGCATCGTTGCCGCCGATAAAAAGCCGCCGATGATACGTGCGGCAAATAACATCCAAAGTTTTGTCGCTAAGGCAAATAAGAAAAACGAAAGCGCCAAGCCGAAAATGCCGAGCAGTAAAAACGGTTTGCGTCCGTAACGATCGGACAATCGTCCCCACATCGGCGCAAATAAAAATTGCATAAACGAATATACAGCCATTAACCAACCAAGCTGTGTCGGAGTCGCGCCAATGTTTTCTGCGAAAAACGGAAGGACGGGAATAATAATGCCAAATCCAACCATGACGAAAAACATCACAACAAATAAAAGCGGCAAATAACGCCGATCGTTCATCATCACCATCTCCACTATGTAGTTTGCATCTTTATCATAATGGAAACGTGATCATTTTTCAAAGATGTCGCTGCATTGACAACGGAAAAAGTTTTCGCGAAACTGAAAAAAGGATGAACGATGTGGGAGAGTTGAGAAAGATGACATATATCAATCAGCACGTGTTAAACAATTTGTTTTACATTTTAGTGAGCATTTTTTTCTTTTACTTTTTATACGATTACGTTCGATTTTTCCAGCGCCAAAAAGTGTATCAACGTTTGTTGTTTGTTGTTTGCTTAAGCGTGCCGCTTATTTTATGTATGAAATATCCGATTTACATTGCGCCCGATTGCGTGCACGATTTGCGGCAAGTTCCGTTTCTCATCGGCACGTTTTACGGCGGATGGACGGTGAGCCTGCCGTTGCTTATTATTTTACTCGTTGCGCGATGGGTGATGTACGGGTATCAGTTTATTACGGTCGCTGTGTACGTCATGATGTTTATGTTCGGAAGTTTGTTTTCTCCATTTTTTAAACAGTTGCCGAAAACAAAACGGATGATTGCTTCCATGATGATGACGTTTATTCTTGCGATTGCAGCAACAATATTAGCGATAGCAATTTCCGATTTTGAAGTGACCGAGTCGTACATCGTTGATTTTATTCTCGTCCCTCCTGTCGCCGTACTATTTGTTGTGTTTATGATGGAAACGTTACGAGAAGCGTTGCTCATTCGTTCGAAAGCGATCAAGCTGGAGAAAATGGAAGTCGTTAGCCAGCTTGCCGCAAGCATTTCCCATGAAATTCGCAATCCCCTTACCGTTGTCAAAGGATTTATGCAACTGATGAGAGGAAAAGACATATCGGAGGAAACGAAAGAGCAATATATGAATATCGCCCTTGAGGAATTAGACCGCGCCTGTGCCATTATTGACGATTATTTAACGTTTGCGAAGCCGTTCCCAGAAAAAACAGAACCGCTTCATGTGCATCACGAACTACAAAAAGTGATCGACATGTTGCGTCCGTTCGCGAACATTCATGGGGTGAAAATCGTCCCAACACTTATGCCTGCGATCATCAAAGGGAACGGACAATATTTTCGGCAATGTTTTTTAAATATAATAAAAAATGGAATTGAAGCGATAGAAGGCGAGGGGGCGGTGTACGTCGCTGTATATGTCGCTGAAAAAACGGTTACGATCGTCGTGCGCGATGAAGGAAAAGGAATGACGAAAGAGCAGCTTGCGCGATATGGGGAACCGTATTTCAGCACGAAAGAAAAAGGGACAGGGCTCGGGGCGATGGTGTCGGTTCGCATCATTGAAATGATGAACGGCACGTGGACGATGGAAAGCGAAAAAGGGCGCGGAACGACGATGACGGTGACATTTCCTCTTTTATTAGAAAAATAAAAATATTGCGAAATAGCGAAAAAGTATTGTCTTTAACGATTTTGGGCGTTAAAGTATAAAATAAACATCATAAGTAAGGGGAGTTTACAACGATGAGTTTGTTCAGGAGAAAGTCGATTGAATCGCTCATGAGCGATTCAGGGAAAAATGGTACTGCGCTCAAAAAAGAATTAGGTGCATTTGATTTAACGATGCTCGGGATCGGAGCGATTATTGGAACGGGTATTTTCGTTTTAACGGGAGTGGCAGCGGCTGAACATGCAGGACCAGCGCTCGTTCTTTCGTTTATTTTATCAGGATTGGCGTGCGTCTTTGCGGCGCTTTGTTATGCGGAGTTTGCGTCAAGCGTACCGGTATCAGGAAGTGCGTATACGTATAGCTATGCGACATTTGGTGAATTGATTGCTTGGATGCTTGGCTGGGATTTAATTTTAGAGTATGGCGTGGCTGCTTCGGCAGTTGCGGCGGGTTGGTCTGGTTATTTTCAAGGATTGCTTGCCGGGTTTGGCATTGAGTTACCGAAGGCGTTGACAAGCGCTTACGATCCAGCGAACGGAACGTTTATTGATGTGCCAGCGATTGTGATCGTTTTGCTTATTACGTTTTTATTGACGCAAGGCGTTCGCAAATCCGCCCGTTTTAATGCCATTATGGTCTTCATTAAAGTTGCGGTCATTTTATTGTTTATTGCGGTTGGGGTTTGGTATGTGAAGCCAGAAAACTGGACGCCGTTTATGCCGTTTGGGTTTTCAGGTGTTGCCGCAGGAGCTGCGACGGTGTTTTTTGCTTACTTAGGGTTTGATGCTGTATCGACAGCGGCAGAAGAAGTGCGCAATCCACAGCGCAATATGCCGATTGGGATTATCGCATCGCTTGCGATTTGTACACTTCTTTATATTGCCGTCTCGCTCATTTTGACAGGCATTGTGCCGTATGATCAATTAGGGGTAAAAAATCCAGTTGCTTTTGCGTTAAATTATATTCATCAAGATTGGGTGGCTGGGTTTATTTCGCTCGGTGCGATTACAGGCATTACGACCGTACTTCTTGTCATGCTTTATGCGCAAACGCGCCTCTTTTATGCGATTAGCCGCGACGGCTTGCTTCCTTCGTTGTTTGCGAAAGTGAGCGCGCGCAAACAAGTGCCACTTGTCAATTCGTGGGTAACAGGCATTGCGGTTTCCATTTTTGCAGGGGTGATTCCGTTAAATAAGTTGGCCCATTTGACAAATATCGGCACGTTGTTTGCGTTTACAACGGTTGCGATCGGCATTTTAATTTTACGTAAAACAGAACCGGACTTAAAACGAAGCTTTATGGTGCCATTCGTGCCGGTCATTCCATTGCTTGCGGTAGCGTTTTGTTTATATTTAGCGCTTCAGCTTCCAGCGACGACGTGGTTAAGCTTTGGCGGCTGGCTTGCGGTCGGTCTTGTCATTTATTTCTTGTACGGTCGCAAACATAGTAAGTTAAATGAGGCAAACGTTGGACAAAAACAAGTAAGTTAACGGATTGACAAAATAAGTTCGTACGCTTATAATGAAATTACAAATAACATAGTTTTCCTTTACAAAGGGGAGTAGCGTTCAGGCGTTGCCTGAAAACAAAGTCGTCAGTTCATGGACATCGTCCATCGGCTTTGTTGGCACAACATGTGTCTAGCGAGACCTTTGCCGTTCGGCAAAGGTCTTTTTTGCGTTCTCGTGATTTTTGCCGACGGACGAGGGAAAACTACATATTACA
This sequence comes from Anoxybacillus flavithermus, assembly GCF_002742685.1. Classification (GTDB taxonomy): domain Bacteria; phylum Bacillota; class Bacilli; order Bacillales; family Anoxybacillaceae; genus Anoxybacillus; species Anoxybacillus flavithermus_E. The sequence goes on along the minus strand of NZ_PEDM01000001.1, from coordinate 343,820 downwards.
GGAGGGATCATTCATGGATGTATCATTATTGTTAGAGTACGGTTGGGTGCTTCTCGTTTTAATCGGTTTAGAAGGCATTTTAGCCGCCGATAACGCCGTTGTGATGGCGGTGATGGTAAAGCATTTGCCAGAGAAAGAGCAAAAGCGGGCGCTCTTTTACGGGCTTGCTGGGGCGTTTATTCTTCGTTTTGCGGCACTTTTCGTCATTTCGTATTTAGTGAACATTTGGCAAATTCAAGCGCTCGGCGCATTGTATTTAATGTTTATTGCGGTGCATCATTTTATAAGCAAAAACAGGGACGGTTCACATAAAGAAGGGAAAAAACAATCTGGCTTTTGGATGACGGTATTGAAAGTGGAACTTGCCGATTTAGCGTTTGCGATCGATTCGATTTTAGCGGCGGTCGCTTTAGCGATGACGTTGCCGAATACGAATTTACCACCAATCGGGGGGCTAGATGGCGGAAAGTTTTTAGTCATCTTTGCCGGTGGATTAATTGGTGTCATTATTATGCGTTTTGCGGCAAATGCGTTCGTGAAGCTATTACAAAAACGCCCAAGCTTAGAATCGGCTGCATTTTTAATCGTCGGTTGGGTTGGCGTGAAGTTGGCAATATATACGCTTGCGCATCCAAGTTTAGCGATCGTCTCTGAACATTTTGCGCATTCGGCGTTATGGAAGTCGATTTTCTGGATCGTGCTTTTAGCGATTGCAGCTGGCGGTTGGTTTTTCTCCGGAAAAGAAACGAAACAACAAAAAGAAGCCATTCAAACGTTGAAAAAAGCACAAAACGAATAAGGGGAGGCACGTTCCTCCTCTTTTTGTTATAATAAAGAAAGAGAGGAGTGTTGATGTATGTTAAGTGAAAAATTGTTAAACGGATTGAACGATCAAATGAATTTTGAATTTTATTCGGCGCATGCGTACATGGCGATGGCAGCATATTGCTCGGCGGAAGGGTTGGACGGTTTTGCGAACTTCTTTTTAGTTCAAGCGGAAGAAGAACGCTTCCATGCGATGAAGTTTTACAACTTTATTAACGCGCTTGGCGAACGAGCGATTATGACAGGCTTCCCATCGCCAAACAACGAATTTACGTCCGTTCGCGATTGTTTCGAAAAAGCGCTCGCTCATGAAAAAGAAGTGACGCGCCGCATTTATAAACTATCTGACTTAGCGTTAGACGAGCGCGAACATGCGACAATGAACTTTTTAAAATGGTTTATTGACGAACAAGTGGAAGAAGAGTCGCTGTTTGATACGCTTATCCAAAAGCTTAAGCGCATCGAAAACGACAGCAACTCGCTATTTATGCTTGACAACGAACTCGCTCAGCGCACATTTACACCAGAAGCATAAAGGGAATGCATACGCATTCTCTTTTTTTTCCCTCCTAACTAAATCCTGCGCATGAAGCGATAGATAAATGTAGGAGGGATGGAGATGAAATGGTTAGTCGATGATGATCCGTTGTTCGTATTGCCGTCTGTGGCGGTAAAGCTCGGATTGAATGAAAGCATTTTTTTACAACAGCTTCATTATTGGCTCGGAAAAAGTACGCATACGTACGATGGATATACATGGGTGTATAATACGTACGAAGGATGGAGAAAACAATTTCCGTTTTGGTCGGAAAGCACGATTCGGCGCACAATCGTTCGGCTTGAGAAAAAACGGATTGTCGTTTCGCGCTATCGCTCAAAGCTTGATAAAACAAAATGGTATCGCATTGATTATGATGTGCTTGCACAAGTGCTTGACACAAACGTTGTACATGACGAGTCGAGTAGGCAACATGACGAGCAAGCGATGTGCATAGAACAAAAAACGAATATTCAACATGACGAACAGACGATGCAACATGACATGTCGCACATGTCAACTTGCCAAGACGCACATCGCAATATGAACAGACAAACAAATATAACAACAGATGATACATTACAAAACATGATCCAATTTTATGAACAAAACGGTTTTGGGACGATGAATAGTTATATCGAAGAAAAAATGGCGTTATGGGTCAATGAAACGTCAGAGGAATGGGTGCTAGAAGCGCTAGCGACTGCATTAAAAAACGGGGTGAAAACGTGGACATATGCGGAAGGTATTTTACGCAACTGGAAGAAAAACGGATATATGCGTTCCAAACATAGAAGAAAACGAGCGGTGCGAACGGAAATGATTCCAGAATGGCTACATATCGACTATACACAATATGAGCGAAAAACGTATAGCGAAGCAGAGTTGCAACAAAAGAGGCGCGAACTAGAGGAGCGATTAAAAAAGAAAAGGGCATGAATACTCATACCCTATCCGATTTGTTTAAGCGGTTTGTTCATTTGTTTTGTCGCTTCCACAGCTTCTAAAAGCAATTCAACGAGATGAACGGCGCGCACGTTTGTGAGTCCTTCCCGTTCAATGCCGAGCTTCATTTGCAGCAAGCAGCCCGGATTGGCGGTCACAATCGTCGTTGCTTTCGTTTGTTTTACTTGTTCCATTTTGTAATCGAGCACTTGCATCGACATGTCCGGCTCGATGATGTTATAAATGCCTGCGGAACCACAACATCGGTCGGCATCTTTCATTTCACGAAATTCAACGCCCGAAATAGATTGCAGAAGAAGGCGCGGTTCACTTGCTGTTTTCATGACGTTGCGCAAATGGCATGAATCTTGGTACGTCACCATTTGGTTTGGCAAGCGCCATCTTTGCTCGTGAAAGCCGAGCTCGACTAAAATGACTGATACGTCTTTCACTTTTGCGACAAACGCTTTTGCGCGCTCGGCCCAAACAGGATCGTCTTTTAACAAATGGTCGTATTCGATTAAAAAGGCGCCGCAGCCGCCAGCGTTTGTGACGATGTAATCGACATCGAGTGTTTCAAACGCTTCGATGTTGCGTTTGGCTAACGTTTTTGCGTCCGCTTTTTCACCGCTATGTCCATGAAGCGCACCGCAGCACGTTTGCGCCTCAGGAATGACGATGTCGCACCCCACAAGCTGCAACAGTTTCATCGTTGCATCGTTTATGTCCATAAACATCGTATCCATTAAACAGCCGCTAAAAAAAGCGACGCGACGCTTTCGAGGGATGAGTGCCTCAACGTGCGTCGGGCGTTCGTTCATTTGTTTCCACGTTGGCACGTTCGGCAATACGTTTTCCATCGTCGCTAAATGGCTTGGTAATAGGCGCAACAAGCCGAGTTTACGAACGAGCGTCTGCAACCCTGAACGTTGATAAAAGCCGATAAGTGCCGTCAACATGCGCATGCGTTTTGGATGCGGAAAAAGCTGTTTGAATACAATGTGGCGAATGAAACGGACGATCGGTGAATACGTTTTATGTTGCGCAATAATGTCGCGCGCTTCTTCAAGCAAATGACCGTAGCGCACGCCAGAAGGGCAAACCGGCTCACAAGCGCGGCAGCCAAGACAGAGTTGAAGGGAACGTTCGACATCTTCATCCGGCTCAATGAGTCCATCGACGACCGCTTTCATTAACGCGATCCGTCCGCGCGGGGAGTGCGACTCTTGAAAGCCGGATTCAATATACGTCGGGCATGTCGGCAAGCAAAAACCGCAACGCATACAGTTTAATAGCTCGTCTTCATTCATGCGCGCTTGAAATTGTTGTTGGATATGATGTTCGTTTTTCATCGTGTAATCACCACCCGTTTGCGCGTGCTTTTGGCGAACACTTTTCCTGGATTCATAATGTTGTTTGGGTCAAGCGCTTGTTTAATCGCCTTCATGGCAGCGATTCCTTCTTTGCCGAGCTTCCACTCTACATACGGCGCTTTCATGACGCCGACGCCATGTTCGCCTGTAATCGTGCCGCCAAGTTCAATCGCTTTGGCAAATATGTCTTCAAACGCTTGCTCGACGCGATGCAGTTCATCTTTGTCGCGCACATCAGTCGGGCATGTCGGATGAAGGTTGCCGTCTCCCGCATGGCCAAACGTGCAAATGTTGACGTTATATTTTTGCGCAATATCGTTAATCGCTTTCACCATATTCGCAATTTGCGAACGCGGAACGGTCGCATCTTCTAAAATCGTCGTCGGCTTTAAACGGGCGAGTGCTGATAGTGCCGAACGTCTCGCTGTGCGCAAGTTGTTCGCTTCTTCTTCTGTTTTTGCTACTTGGACGGAAATGGCGTTTTGCTCTCGGCAAATGCGCGCCATCGCTTTCATATCTCGCTCAACGACTTCTTTTGGCCCGTCTTGTTCGATCAGCAATACCGCTTTGACGTCTGTCGGCAAGCCAATGTTGACGAATGATTCGACGACTTGTAACGTCGGTTGATCTAAAAATTCAAGCGTCGTCGGAATGATTTTATTGGCGATAATGGCTGAAACGGAACGTGCGGCTGCTTCTAAATCTTCGTATAACGCCAGCATCGTTTGTTTCGTCTCCGGCATCGGAATGAGTTTTAACGTCGCTTCTGTAATGACACCGAGCGTGCCTTCCGAGCCGACAAATAGGCGCGTTAAGTCGTAGCCAGCGACGTCTTTGGCGAGCTTTCCGCCTGTGCGAATGATGTCGCCATTGGCGAGCACGACTTCAAGCCCCATGACGTAATCGCGCGTCACTCCGTACTTTAAGCCGCGCAAGCCGCCGGAATTTTCATTAATGTTTCCTCCGATCGTCGAGATTTTCATCGAGCTTGGATCTGGCGGATAAAACAGCCCTTTTGCTTCAACGGCGTGAATGAGATCAAGCGTAATAACGCCGGGCTGAACGGTTACCGTTAAGTTTTCTTCATCAATTTCTAATATGCGATTCATATGTTTAAACAACATCACGATGCCGCCTTCGGTTGGGCATGTGCCTGCACAAAGATTCGTCCCTGAACCGCGCGGAACGATCGGAATGCGTTCTTTATTACAAATTTTTATAATTTCACTCACTTCTTTTGTGTTGCGTGGTGCGATGACGGCATCAGGAATAGATTGAAAGTTTGGTGTTGCGTCGTATGAATAAACGATCCGTCCAGCTTTCGAATCATCGTAGTTTTCTGCACCGACGATGTCAATGAGCTGTTGTTTCATTTGTTCGGTGATCATATCATCGACCTTCTTTCTCCCATTTTTACTATAAGCATAAAAAAAAGCGGGAAAACCCGCTATGGATGAATATATAAAAATAAAACGTTTACATCTTATTTTTTTGTTGTTTCATCTAAAAAACGAATAGCTAAATATAAAGTGACGACATGTTCGATATTGCGCACGTTTAAATTTGTATATTCTTGTACTTTTTTTAGCCGATAATGAAGCGTATTAATATGAATGTGAAGCGCTTCGGCTGTTTGTTTGAGCGATAAGTTGTTTTCGAAAAAAGCACGTAACGTATGAAGAAGCTCTTGTTCATTCATTAATGGCTCAATCGTTCGTTTGATAAGTTCTTGTTTTGTCGCAAGCGAAATGTCTTCTAAACACATGTCCAATCGTAAATCTTCATCGAAAACGATGTCTCCTGTTTGTTTGGCGATATGAAGTGCGCGTTCGGCTTGTTTATACGAATGGTACGCCTGTTTACTATCTCCCATTTTTCCGCATCCGATATGAAGCGTCACACCATATTTTTCTAATAGTGCGCGTTGCATCGTTTTTATTTTAGTGATCGTTCGTTCTTTATCGTCGTCTGTTTGTAAAATAAGTAAGCGGTCGTTTCCCCAACGGACGATGACGTCACGTTCATCGCTCCAAACGGTTTGAACGTATTTCCATATGTCAACAGAAAGCGGTTGTTTTTTCTCATCTAATGAAGCGATGATGGCGCGCCGTTTCGCATGCAAGTCAATATGAAACAGTTGAGCGCGTTCGTAAAACGATGGCGACCACTCGTGCGCTTGCAGCCATTCAAAAACGAACGTTTCAAGCGTCCGCGCTTCGAGTTGAAGTTGTTCGATGTAATAGTTTTCTTGAATAAGAAGCTCGGTCATTTTTTTTAATAGTTCTCCATAAGGTGACACTTTTTTCGGGTCGCCTGTAATGCCGATGACGCCGATGACATCGCCGTGAAAAAAGATCGGCAAGTTGATGCCAGCTTTTACGCCTCGCAATACGTTTTCATCTTCTTTTGTAATAACTCGTTTTTTCTTTTCTTGGCAAACGAGAAACGCCCCTTCATGAAATTTGCCGAGGCGCGTCGTATCGGTGCTCGCCATAATGATGCCGTTTGTCGCGACGATAATAATGTCTTCATCAATGAGGCGTCGGACGTCGGATACAATTTTTTTCGCCAGGTGAGGGGAAAGCATGCATTCACTTCCTTTCAAAAAGCAACCGTCCTTTTTGCTTTGCAAAGAAGGACGGTTGTCCGAGTTACATGTGAAAACGTGCGACCGCTTGACGAAGCTGTTCAGCGGTGCTTGCGAGTTCTTGCGAAGAAGCAAGCAACTCTTGCATCGTTGCGTTTTGTTCTTCCGTCGTTGCGGCAACTTGTTCAATGTTTCTTGCGGATTGCGATGAAATATCAATAATTTGATCGGCAAATGCGGTCATTGTTTTTACTTTTTCGTCAACGGCACGAATCGTATCGTGCACCGTATCGCTTTCTGTTTGGACGCGCGCCATATCGGTCGAAATGGAACGGAAAATATGTCCGACTTGTTCGACGAGCGAATGACCTGTTTGGAACGATTCGCTACTTTCATTCATCACATGTACAGCGTGCGCCGTTTGCGTTTGCGACTGCTCAGCAAGGGTGCGAATGTTGCCTGCCGCATGCGCCGTTTGTTCAGCAAGCTTACGCACTTCTTCAGCAACGACGCCAAATCCTTTTCCGTGCTCGCCTGCTCGTGCGGCTTCAATCGCCGCATTTAACGCAAGCAAGTTCGTTTGATCGGAAATGCTCGTAATAAAGCCGACGATTTGATGAATTTCTTTTGATTTATCGTTTAGTGATTCAATGACGGTAGCAAGCCGCTCAATTTGTTCGCGAATGAGCTTCATTTGTGCAACCGTTTGCTCTACTAGTTCCGTTCCTTCATTCACGCGTTTCGTTGCTTCGTTTGTTCGTTTCGTTGTTTCGGATACTTTCGCCATGACGGTCGTTAACGCATCAGATACGTTATGCACCGCCTCATTTGTTTGTTTCGATACGTTTACTTGCTCATCTGCACCAGAGGCAACTTCGAGAATCGCTTGTGTAATTTGTTCGTTCGCTTCTGTCGTTGCTTCTGCGTTAAGTCGCAACGTTTGCGACATGTCGTTGACGTGTGTAGCCGCCGCTTGAATTTGAGCAATCGATTGTTCCAATCCGTCCGCTAACTCATTCATCGCCTGAGCGATTTGTCCGACTTCGTCATTTTTCGTATCGGTCAACCGTTGAACGCGCAAATTGCCACGCGCGAGCTCATGACAAACGTGTACGACTTCGTGTAATCGTTTGCTAATTTTTCGGCTGACGACGATTAAAGCGATGACCGATAAAACGATCGCAACAATGACGGTTGCAATCATCATAAAAATATTTTTCGCAATCGTATCGTTCATTTGCGCCGTCAACGTGCTTCTATCATCCATGACGATTTTTCTTAATAGATCAAGCTTTTCAATGCTCATATCACGAATCGTTGCTGCTTTATTTTGAAAGCTAATGACTTGGAAAATATCAATTTGTTCGCCGCGATCGCGATACATGAGGACGACCGGTTGAATCGTTTTATAAAGAAGTTCGTTCAGTTGGTTTTCAATCGAAATGGTTGAATTGTAAATCGTTTTTGCTTCTTCTGTTTTCATATGCGGTTTTAGCTGTTTTATTTTCTTATTGAATTGATCTGTTAAATCGTTGTATTGCCAAAGCGTCTCTGGACGAGGATTTGTCATATAGTCAGTAATGACGATATATTTTTGTTTAAATAATGAGCCGAGGTCGGTAATTAAAATCGCTTGGTCGCTTTTTTGTTCGACTTGTTTGACGACGTTTGTTAAGTTGTTGACGAGTAAAAAGACAAAAATGAAAACGCTGACAAATAAAAGTGTAGCAAAACTGAAAACGATTCCATATTTTTTCCCAATCGTCATTGCTTTGTTCGATTGCGTCGTTTTCGTTTTTTTCTGAAAACGGTTTGTCCATCGTCCCTTCATCATGAAGCCTCCTTTGCTTTTTTCCCATTATAGCACGATTTGTGGAGAAGAAGGGAGAGTATTTTTGGACAAAATGCCACGAATTTTGTCACAAATTTTTTGTTGCAATCGGTTTCAATTTCGTTTACAATTCAAATCAACAAGGAATCCGAAACGTTTTGGAGGAAGTGAAAGTGACAACGATTAAAGATATTGCGAAAGCAGCTGGCGTGTCGGTAACGACTGTTTCGCGCGCGCTAAACGGTTATTCGGACGTTAGTGAAAAGACGCGCAAAAAAATTATGGACATTGCCAAGCAGCTGAATTACAGTCCGAATACGCTTGCGCGAAGCCTTGTCATGAATAAATCGAAAACGATTGGGCTGCTCGTTTCAGGGATGACGCGCTCAGCGGTGAAAGACAACTTTACGTTTGAAGTGATGACAGGCGTCAACGATTATATCGCAAAAACAGACTATGACGTCATTTTGTTTAATACAAATTCGACGAAACAGCGGGAAAAAACATATTCGCAACTATGTCGCGAACGGCGTGTCGACGGCGTCATTTTACAAGGGATTAAAACGGACGATCCGTATTTAACGGAAGTCGTCGAAAGCGATATCCCATGCGTGTTAATCGACATTCCGATTCAGTCCGACCGCGTCGGATACGTCACAACCGATAACGTACACGGGGCGAAAAAAGCGGTGCAACATTTGCTTGAACTTGGCCATCGCCACATTGCGATGATGAACGGACACGATTACGCTTTTGTAAGCAAACAGCGCCTGCAAGGGTTTTATGAGGCGATGGAAGAAGCGAACGTGCCGATTCAAAAAGAATGGATTGTAAACGGTGACTTTTCAGAGGAGATGGCAGAAGCCCGAGCGTATGAGCTGTTTATGAAACATCAACACATTACCGCGATCTTTTGTGCGAGCGATTTAATGGCGCTTGGCGTCATGAAAGCGCTCAAACAGCTCGGTTTACGCGTGCCTGAAGATGTATCGGTCGTTGGATATGACGACATTTTACTTGCTTCATATGTATCTCCCGCATTAACGACGGTGGCGCAAAATAAGTTTCAAATGGGCTATGAAGCGGCAAGTATGCTCATTGATATGCTTGAAGGAAATGAAGCGAAAGTCGTGACGTTGCGGACGCAACTTGTCGTGCGCGAGTCAACGGCGGAAGTGAAAAAGGGGTAGCCCTTTTTTCATACGCAAAATCCGAAACGTTTTGGAAAAACTACATTCATACGAGGAAAGGGAGTTTACGATGCTGCAGTACAACTTAGGAACAGGCGAGTATAAAAACTGGATCGTGTCAGAAGTGCAATTTAACCCGTATGCGCTCGGAAAATGTGAAGCGATTATGGCGCTCGGCAACGGATATATGGGGCTTCGTTCAGCGACGGAAGAGTCGTACGTCGGGCAAGTGCGCAATTTATTTGTCGCTGGTACGTTTAACAAATTTGATGAATACGAAGTGACAGAACTGCCGAATGCACCAGATGTCGTTGAGTTAGACATTTGGTTAAATGGCGAAAAGTTTTCGCTAGAAAAAGGAAAAATCATTCATTATCGCCGCGATTTAAACATAAAAGATGCGGAATTAGTGCGCCACATCATTTGGGAAAATACGCGCGGCGAGCAGTTTGAGCTTACGTTCCGCCGCTTTGTGTCGCTAAAAAACTTACATCTCATCGGTATGAAGATGGAAATAAAACCACTCAATTGCGATGCGAACATTCATATTACATCAGGCATTAACGGACAAATGACAAATAGCGGGGCGCAACATTTCCACGAAGGCGAAAAGCGCATTTTTGATAAAAAATACTTGCAACTTATTCAAACGACGACGGAATCGAAAATTGATTTTGTTGTGAATGCAACGCATCGATATATGATTGACGGAAAAGAAGTCGAAACAGAGCCGCGCATGGCGATCGACCGCCGCAAAGTGTTTATTCAAGTATCATTTGATGTCAAACGAGGAGAGACGTTTACGTTTGAAAAGCTCGCCAACGTGTACACAAGCCGCGATAAACAGTACGATCATGACGCATACAGCCTTGATGTCATGCGGCAAGAGGCGTTAAGCGACTTAAAAGAAGAAGCGAAAAAAGGGTACGATGCGCTCTTTTTCGAAAACGTTTCGGAATGGAAAAAACGTTGGGAGCAAATGAACATTACGATCGAAAGCGAAAACGAATTTGACCAGCTTGCGATTCGCTTTGCGCATTACCATTTAATCATTATGACGCCAGCGCATGACGCACGCTTTGGTGTAGCGGCAAAAGGGTTAACAGGCGAAGGATATAAAGGGCATTCGTTTTGGGATACGGAAATTTTCATTTTGCCGTTTTTCACATACACGTTCCCGCATATCGCCCGCAGCTTGCTTGAATATCGTTACAACACGATTGAAGGGGCGCGCCGAAAAGCGAAAGCGAACGGCTATGAAGGAGCGATGTATCCGTGGGAGTCAGCGTTTACAGGCGATGAAGTGACACCAGTATGGGGCGCGGTTGATATTGTAACAGGAAAAGCGACGAAAATTTGGTCGGGCTTTATCGAGCAACATATTACGAGCGATATCGCGTTTGCGGTATGGCAATATTACAAAGTGACAGGCGATGAGGATTTTATGAAACGTTGCGGCTATGAAATGTTGTTTGATACGGCAACGTTTTGGGCGAGCCGATTAGAATGGAACGAAGAAAAGAAACAATATCACATTAACGATGTCATCGGTCCAGATGAATATAAAGAGCACGTCAACAACAACGCTTTCACAAACTATATGGCGCATTGGAACATTGAAACAGCGATTCGCTATTATGAAAAATTAAAAGAAACGAACGCGGCACTTCTTGATGCGTTACACGAAAAAATTGGCGTGCATGAATCATATAAAAAATGGAAAGAAAAAGTCGATCTTATTTACTTGCCGCAGCCGCGCGAAGAAGATCTCGTCATCCCACAAGATGACACGTATTTAACGAAACAAATCATCGATTTAACGAAATATAAAAAGCAAACGCGCGTCGGCACGATTTTTGAAGATTACAACCTTGAACAAGTGAACAACATTCAAGTATCGAAACAGGCGGACATTATGGTGTTGTTTTACTTATTAGAAAATAAGTTTTCACAAGAAGTGAAACGAGCGAATTGGAGCTACTATGAGCCAAAAACGCTTCATGATTCATCGCTTAGCTTATCGACGCATTGCATTTTAGCGAGCGATATGGACGATCGTGAGTTAGCGTATGCATTGTTTGAACAAGCCGCGCGCATCGACTTAGGACCGAATATGAAATCATCGGATCACGGCATGCATACCGCGTCCATCGGTGGTGTTTGGCAATCAGTTGTATGCGGATTTGGCGGCGTGCGCATGCTTGATGGGAAATTGCGCATTCATCCGAAACTTCCAAAACAATGGAAAAAACTATCGTTCCCGATCTATTGGCGTGGTGATCGGTTAGAAGTAACGGTGACGCATGAACAACTTGTTGTGAAAAAAGTGACGAACGTTCACGATGCCGTGACGTTTGACGTGTTCGGCACAGCATATGAAGTCAAAGATGAAATCACCATTCCACTTACATGAAAGGGTTTGACATGATGAACAAACAATTGAATGCAGTCATTTTCGATTTAGACGGTGTCATTACCGATACGGCAGAGTATCATTTTATCGCGTGGAAACAGCTTGCCGAGGAATTAGGTATCACGTTTGATCGGGCGTTTAACGAGCAGTTAAAAGGAGTCAGCCGCATGGAGTCGCTTGAGCGCATTTTAGCGCTCGGCGGCCAAGCGGATCGCTATACGATGGCGGAAAAAGGGGCGCTAGCCGATAAAAAAAATGAGCATTATAAACAGCTCATTGCGCGCATGACGCCAAGCGATTTGCTTCCTGGCATGCTCGATTTATTGCGCGAGTTGAAGCGTAATCACATAAAAATCGGCTTAGCATCCGCAAGTAAAAACGCGTTTACGGTTATCGAACGGCTCGGCATTCGCGATTATTTCGATACGATCGTCGATGCGGCAAAAGTACAAAACAGCAAGCCACACCCAGAAATTTTTCTTACTGCCGCTGAGCAGTTACGTGTCGATCCGTCTACGTGCGTTGGCGTAGAAGATGCGCAAGCAGGAGTGGCTGCCATCAAAGCGGCAAACATGTTTGCTATTGGTGTCGGCGACAAAGAAGCGTTAAAAGAAGCGGACTATATCGTCGAAACGACAGCCGATTTAACGTACGCTGCGATTGTACACGCTTTTCATCGGGAATAAGGGAGCTCGTCTCCCTTCCATATATACTATATTGAATAAGAAAGGGGTCTTATATGATGAAAAAGAAACAATGGTTTGCAGTTGGGATGTCGACGATGCTTTTTGGAAGCGTTTTAGCGGGATGTGGCGGTGAAGAAAAAACAGCGAAAAACGAAAACAAAGGTGAAACGAAAGAAGAACAAGTGGAAGTGACGCTTGCTGGTTGGGGCGGCAACCCAATGGAACAAAAATTGTTAAAGCAAACGTTAGACGAATTTGAGAAAAAATATCCGAACATTAAAGTGAAACATGAAGTCATTTCTGATCAATATATGGATGTCATTAAAACGCGTTTAATTGGCGGCGAAGGTCCAGACGTATTTTATTTAGATGCGTTCGAAGCGCCAGCGATGATTGAAACAGGTGTTTTAGAGCCGCTTGATGACTACGTGACAGACGATTTTGATATCAACGATTTTGAAAAGCCGCTTCTTGAGGCGTTTAAAGGTCCAGACGGCAAAATATACGGCTTCCCGAAAGACTATTCGACGTTAGCGCTTTTCTACAACAAAAAAATGTTTGCAGAAGCAGGATTAGATGTACCGAAAACGTGGGATGAATTGCGCGAAGCGGCGAAAAAATTAACAAAGGGAACAGAAGTGTACGGATTTGGTGTCGCACCAGAATTAGCGCGCCTATACTACATTGCGGAATCAAAAGGAGGCAAAGTTGTAACAGACAATAAAGCGACTTTTGCCGATCCGAAAGTTGTTGAAGCGTTACAACCAATCGTCGATATGCGCTTAAAAGATAAATCAGCAGCGCAACCAAATGAAGTTGGCGCCGGCTGGGGCGGCGAAATGTTCGGTCAACAAAAAGCAGCGATGGTCATTGAAGGAAACTGGGCGATTCCGTTCCTACAAGAAACGTTCCCGAATACAGAGTTCGGCACAGCAGAAGTGCCAACGATTGACGGCAAAAAAGGAACGATGGCGTATACAGTAGCGTACGTCATGAACAAAGATTCGCAAAAGAAAGAAGCAGCATGGAAACTCATTTCATTTTTAACTGGAAAAGAAGGAATGAAAATTTGGACAAGTAAAGGGTTTGCGTTGCCAACTCGTAAATCAGTTGCCGCTGAATTAGGATACGACAAAGATGAATTGCGCGCAGCGCTCGTTGCAGGGGCACCGTATGCGACAGTATGGCAAAACGGGACGAACTTGCCAATTATTATGAACAACTTTAACAACCAATTTGTAAGCGCCTTTTTAGGTGAGCAACCACTTGCAGAAGCGCTCAAAAAAGCACAAGACATTGCGAATAAAGAAATCGAAGCGAAGTAACGGCTGAGGGGATATTCCCCTCGCTGTTCCCTTCTTTCAAGTGAAGTGATGCACAATCTTCACTTGAAAGAGGCGAATAGCACGATATAAAGGAGATGAAACTATGTTTAGTCGTAAGCGATGGAAAGAAGCGGGAACGGCATATACGTTATTATCGCCAACGTTATTTGTTCTTCTTTTATTCGTTATTGGTCCGATTTTATTTGCGATTTATTTATCGTTTCATAAAGTGCAGTTGTTAGGAGGAGCAAGTTTTGAATTTGTCGGTTTCGACAACTTTACGCGTATATTAGACGATACGCGAGCAAAAATTGCGCTTTGGAATACAGTGAAATACGTGGCGATCGTCGTACCGACGCAAACGATGTTAGCGCTCGTTTTAGCGGCAACGTTAAATGCGGGTTTAAAAGGGGAAAAGTTTTTCCGCATCGTCTACTTTTTGCCGACGTTAACATCATCGGCTGTTTTGACGCTCATTTTTATGTGGATGTACAACCAAAACGGGCTTGTCAATCACGTGCTTCAATTTTTCGGCTTGCCGACGTACAACTGGCTTGGTGATCCGTCTGTCGCATTAAATGCCATTATGATTATGAACATTTGGTCAACCGCACCGTTTTTTATGGTCATTTATTTAGCCGCACTGCAAGACATTCCTGATTCGTTATATGAAGCGGCAGAGTTAGACGGGGCAAACGCTTGGCATAAGTTTTGGTATGTTACTGTGCCGTACTTAAAACCTGTCACATCGTTCGTCGTCATTATGGGCTTAATTGGCACGTTCCAATTATTTGACCAATCGTACATTTTTTCTGGTGGTTCAGGGGGACCGAACAACGCCACGTTAACGGTTGTTCTACTTATTTATCAATACGCATTTAAATCGCTCGGAACGATGGGATATGCGGCAGCGCTCGCGTTTGCATTAGCGATCGTTATTTTACTTGCGACGTGGCTGCAACGGAAATTTTCAAAAGAAGAGTCGCTTTATTAAGGGGGACTAGTGATGAAAAAGTTTGGCAAAGCGTTGTTATATACGATTCTCGTGTTATATGCGATCGTAACGATGATTCCGTTTTTATGGGCGCTTTCGTCATCGTTTAAAACGCTTGAAGAAATTGTGAGCGGTTCGATCAATTTTATTCCAAAACACTTTACGTTAGATAACTATAAACAAATTTTTATTGAACAAGAGCTTTTCCCGCGTTGGTTTATGAACAGCGTCATCATTGCGGTAACGGTGACGATTTTGAATTTAATGTTTAACTCGATGGCTGGTTATGCGCTCGCTCGTCTTCATTTCCGAGGAAAACAGACGATTTTTATGATCATTCTTGCGGTGTTAATGATTCCCGCGCAAGTGACGATGATTCCGAACTATTTAATTTTAAAACAGCTCGGTTGGTTGAACTCGTATCAAGGCATGATTGTCCCAGCGATGATTAATGCGACGTTTATTTTTATGATGCGCCAATTTTTCATTAACTTCCCGAAAGAGTTAGAAGAAGCGGCAGCGTTAGACGGATTAAGCCGCATCGGCACATTTTTCCGCATCGTGTTGCCGCTCGCTCGTCCAGCGCTCGCCGCGCAAGCCATTTTCGTCTTTATGGGCTCATGGAACGACTTTATGCGTCCGCTCATCATTTTGTCTGATCCAAACTTGTTTACGTTGCCGCTTGGATTAAATAGCTTTAAAGGACAATACATTAGCTATTGGAACTACATTATGGCGGCATCAATGGTATTTACGCTACCTGTGTTAGTTATTTATGCGTTTTTCAACCGTTACTTTATTAAAGGCATTTCGTTTACAGGGGGGAAATAACCTCGTGCATGTCGCACGAGGTTATTTTAATCCGCCCCGTATCCGACATCTTTATCCGGGTGCATAAATGGCGCGTTTCCGCCTCGTTTTTTTTCGAGCAGTTGGCGGTTTTCGGGTGTATTCCAACCGATGTCGTTCGTCGGGTGCACCCATTCATCGCCGGTCATGACGCTTGGATCGGTTTCATCGCTCCATTCATTAAGCGGGGAGTGTGGCGAGTTGTATTTGCTGTCGCCGATCACGACCCCGTGTTGATTAACAAATGGTGGCTTCATCTCGATGCCCGTTCCTTTAAACGACGGCGCATGAATTTGATGCGGCTGTGTCTCATCGAAAATGGGCGATTCGATTTTTTTATCCATTATCATCACCTCAGTATTAATGTGGCTAAATGGCGTATAAAATATGTCGCTTTGCGTGACATTACTTGTGAGGGGGAATGAATATGCGTTTTCCAATTGCATCTTTAAATGAACGCGACATTGCCGAAGTGCAACAATTTGAGCGAAAGCTTCGTCAACAAACGGGCGAAGACATCATACTCATTGCGTACAAAAAAGAACGTACGAGAGGTGAACGATTATGAAACGAAAAGTAACGCACGATGCCGCAAAAACGAACAACCAAACACCGACGGAAAGCATGCCAAAAGACGAATTTGAAGCGCAATATGCTGGAGGAGAAGATATGAGCCGCGGGGCAAACCGAAATTCAAAAAAAGGACGGCAAGGAAAATGAAAAAGAAACAAGCGGGCAAAACAGTTCCGATTCCAAGCGACATATTAAAGGAAGAATTCGGACACGAACAAGGCGACATCAATGCTCATAAAGTGATTGAGCTGTTAGAAGAAGCGAAAAAGGAAAAGAAAAATGAGTAAAGTATATTTATGAAATGATTGCATAGTATAAAGTGTAGGCGACATAGGTTCGGACTATGTAGCCATAGAGAAAGGGCTGCTTACGTATACATGAAAGCAGCCCAATTTGTTACGTTTTTTACTTTTTTAAAAATAAATACAATGGTAAAATGGAATAGTAATGGCTCTTTACCAAAAGTCGTACTTGAGATTTACTCTCACATTGGATGGTAGTTAGTACGTCGACGGCTTTTCACGCGGAATCCCGAGTTACTCACCGCCTATATTCAATATCACGCGGAGCCCCGAGGGATATTGATGTACTTTCATATTATAATACGACTTAGGCAAAAGTCAACTTCCAGTTGTTAAGGAACGGTGTTAATTAATGGGTAAGGAAAAGATCATGATATTTTTTGATGAGAGCGGCAAAAGGAGTGTCAAACCTAATTTAATGGGTGGTCTATCTATTCCGTATGAAATATACTATCAAGACGATTTTCAATTATTAACTCAAAAATTGAGAGATGGATTGATTAAGTTACATTTTAAGAGCTATTATGGCGATTCGAATGAAAGGGATAATTTTATTCGTGTTGGCGAGACTTTAGCAAAGTATTCTGAGTTCATCAAAATGATTGTCATTAATTATGATTATTCTGCTCTTGTTGGTACCACTGAATTAGGAAAAGATGTAGTTGAAGATATGATTTACACGAAGTTTCCTGAAAGAATTCTGTATGGTTTACTAAGAGGATACGGTAAGAACATTGACATAGAAGCAGAAGTGTTAATCGAAAAAGCTAATGAGTACGAAAATCTTAATCTTTTCCAACTTAAAGACAAATACGAACATGATGTTGCATTGAATTTAGATGGTTTAGTAAAGGATTTGTTAAATATTCAAGCGCTTTATAGAGGGGAAAATTACGTGATTAATAATTGTAAACTAGTTCCCAAGGGTGAAGAAATCGGCGTAGAAATGACTGACATGATGTTGGGGATTGTGAGAACAATTATAGAAAACAAGCCATCAACTACCTTAAAATATACTGCCAAAAATAAATTAACGATGCACTTATTACGGAATCGAGAGTTTTGTTCTTTAATACAAAATATAAGATATTTTGAATGGGATCAATCCGAAGAATTACCAGAAATAAGTTTAACGAGTTACTTGCAGCTATTCATGGCTAGACATTTTAATGAAACACTAAACTGAGTACCACCAAAGTGGGTGGTATCAGAATGTTGACAGGTTCCATCATGAGGAACCTGTCTTTTTTCTCCCACAAACATTTTACTCATACGTGACTGACTTGTTGTTCCATTTCCAAAAAATACGTCTCCGCTTTCATCGTCGTTTGGTCAAAGTAAACGATCATCGCCATGTTGCATCGGCGAATATGTTTCGTTTGTAAATAATGCGGCAAGTCGAACGGGATCATTTCAACGACCGTATGTTTAAATAGCTCTTTTTCCGTTAATGAAAGAAGGTGCGGCTGTTTTGCTAATTGTTCATATACGTACGCGCGTACATGTTTGTCCGTTTTTTCGTCCCACCACGGTTTGCGCGGTTTTTGTTTTTGATTGCGCAAATAGTCGTATTTCATCAACGCCTCAACGATTGGCAAGTCGTCTGTCTTTGTCGTTTGCAAAAACGAATGGAGGCGGCGAAATAAATCTTCAAGTTGATGTCCGATGCGCGCCCAACCTTGTTCGTCCCAATACGTGCCGAACGCTTGGAAAAAGTCAAACGGCGTGTCAAATAGATGGGTGACGATATATTCAATCGTTTCGTCCATGCGATGATCGTTCCAATATTTTTCGAGCACATCTTCGACTTGTTTTAATCGAATGATGTCATCAAACGAAAGCACATGGTTGCGCAAAATTTCATACGGGGCGCGGTCCATAAAGACGTAGCCGTATTCGTTTGCTTTTTGGCGCAGCCCTGTGCCGCGCAACATTTTTAAAAAGCCGAGCTGCAACTCTTCTGGACGGAGCGCAAATACGTCGTTAAACGTTTTGCGAAACGATGTGTAATCTTCTTCCGGAAGCCCGGCAATTAAATCAAGATGTTGCGCGATTTTTCCGCCTTGTTTCACCATCGTGACGGTGCGGGTGAGCTTTTCAAAATTTTGTTTCCGCATGACGAGTTTATTCACTTCATCGTTTGTCGATTGCACGCCAATTTCAAACCGGAATAGCCCTGGCGGTGCATGATCGTTTAAAAATTGAATGACTTCTGGACGCATAATATCAGCCGTAATTTCAAATTGAAAGACGACGCCGGGAACGTGCTCGTCAATTAAAAATTGAAACATATCCATCGCGTAGCTGCGGCTAATATTAAATGTGCGGTCGACAAATTTAATGACTTTTGCGCCGTGTTTCATTAAATAACGTAAATCTTCCTTTATTTTTTCACGGTCAAAATATCGAACGCCAACTTCAATCGACGATAAACAAAATTGACAGCTAAACGGACAGCCGCGGCTCGTCTCGACGTATGTGACACGTTTTGATAAATGCGGGATATCTTCTGGAAAGCGAAACGGTGACGGCATGCTCGCTAAGTTCATTTTATTTCGTTGTGGGTTAATGACCGCTTTGCCGTCTTGATGAAACGCAAGCCCAGCGATGTTTGCGACATCATCGCCATTTTGAAGCGCTGTCAGAAGCTGTTTAAACGTTTCTTCTCCTTCGCCGATGACGATGTAATCAAACTGTGGTACGCGCTCAAGCCAATAAGCGACGTCATATGACACTTCTGGTCCACCGACGACGATTGTGACGGTCGGATGTACTTTTTTCAAGAGCTGAATAACTTCAATCGTCTGTTCGATGTTCCAAATGTAACAGCTAAACCCGACGACATCGGGTTTGCGGCGATATAAATCGGTGACGATGTTTAACACCGAGTCTTTAATTGTATATTCGACAAGCTCCACGTGGAACTCCGGTTGGGCGTACGCTTTTAAATAGCGAATTGCTAAGTTCGTATGAATATATTTTGCATTTAACGTTGTACAGATGATATGCACTGCAAACGACTCCTTTATGTGTAGGTTGCAACGAACAATTATACCATATCCGAAGGGAAGGAAAAAGGTGCCCTTTTTGTGAGGACACCCTTTTGTATTATGCAGATATTTGATTTTCTGCCCGTTTCGTTTTGCCGCGGTTTGATACCATAAACAAAATGAATGCGACGACGACGATGGCATAAAGAATAAACCAAATGTTGAAGCCGCCGACGATGAAGCCCATGCCGAGCATACCAGCAGCTAAAATGTAATACGTCATCGGAATGAGCGCTTTACGAATTAAGCTTCCTTCTTGACCGACGAGACCGACTGTGGCGGAAGCGGCGACGACGTTATGAACGCAAATCATATTTCCAGCTGCCCCACCAACCGCTTGTAGTGCTACGACGACAGCAGCGCCTGAAGCGGATAAACCGATGCTTTCCGCTGTACCGAATTGGAAAAGCGAGAACATCATGTTGCTGAACGTGTTGCTGCCTGCGATAAACGCGCCGAGCGCACCGATGAGCGGCGCAACGATTGGCCATGCGGAACCAGCGATATGTGATACGCCTTCAGCTAAAACGAGCGGCATGCTTGCAAGCTCATCTGTTTTCGTATTAATGAAAATGTTGATCATCGGTACGGCGAAAATGAGTGCCGAACCTGCGCTTAATGCGGTTTTAAACGAATCGCTAAATGCTTTTTTGTAGCTTTTTGCATCCATCCGATGTAACACGTACGTGACGAGCGAAACGATGAAGAAAATTGTACCTGGCAAATAAAGTGGCGTTGATTTAATCGCAATGCCAGAGTTGAATACGTTGTCGATTAAAATCGTGACGCTTTCTCCTGTTAAAAACGCTTTCACTTCAGCGACGGTGCGCGTAATGACAAGCAAAATCGCAACTAAGACGTACGGGAACCAAGCGTTCAAAAGCGAAATGCGCTTTTTCCCTTGCGTGATATTCGTTTGTTCGTTGTTTAAACGACCGATCCATTCTTGTTCCCAATGGCTGCGATGTTCGAAATCAAACGTATCTTTCGGCATAAATAGTCCGGCTTTTGCAGCTGGAACGACGATAATAAGACCGATTAACGAACCGAGCAATGAAGGAAACTCTGGTCCGAGTACGTTCGCGATAATCGCATAAGGAACGGTAAACGCAAAGCCAGCAAGCATCGCAAACTTCCAGACGCGCAATCCTTCGCGGAACGAACGATTTTTGCCGAAAAAGCGCGTAAGCATCCCGACCATAATAAGCGGAATAAACGTTCCGACTAAGGCGTGAATGATGCCGACGTTGGCGGCAATTTGTAATAAATAGTCGGTAAATTCCATATCGCCAATCGCTTTCATGACCGCTTCTTGATTGGCAAGCCCTGTATTGACCCCGACGAGAATAGGCGTTCCGATCGCTCCAAATGATACAGGCGTACTTTGAATAATAAGTGCCACTAATACAGCAGCCATCGCTGGAAAGCCGATCGCAACGAGAAGCGGAGCGGCGATTGCTGCTGGTGTACCGAATCCTGCGGCACCTTCAATAAATGAACCGAACAACCAGGCAATAATGATGGCTTGAATGCGGCGGTCTGGCGAAATGTGAATGAATCCTTGGCGAATCGTCTCGATTGCGCCGCTTTCTTTTACCGTATTTAAAAGCAATACCGCTCCAAATACGATAAACATAATTTCAATGGCTGTTTTTATACCGTTTACGCTTGCGGCGGCAACAACGTTCATTTTCGTCCCCCAAACGAATAGGGCGATTGCCGCAGTGACGACGAGCGCAACAGGCATCGCGCGACTCGCTGGCCATTTCAGTATAACAAGAAATAAGAAAACTGTTAAAATTGGCAATAGTGCGATAAATGATAACATACCGATACTCATATGCATCCCCCTTTGTTCAATATGATGATGTAATTCCTTATCCCCTTATCATAAGGTCATACAATCATCTGATGAGTATATCATAATGTAAGCGCAACCAATTTTCAATATGAATATTTAAAAATTTTTCACAGTTATTTTGTAGAAAAATATGATATGATATTCTATTTGTATGGGGGAGCAAACAAGAAACAATGGGGTGGACAACGTGTACAAACAAATTAAACCGAAAAAAATATATGAAGAAGTAGCGGAAGCGATTTTACATATGATTCAAACGGGGCAGTTAAAGCCCGGCGATAAACTCGATTCCGTTCAACAGCTAGCAGAAAATTTTCAAGTTGGACGGGCGGCCATTCGTGAAGCGCTGACGGCGCTTCGGGCGATGGGGCTCATTGAAATGAAACAAGGGGAAGGCACATACGTGCGCGAGTTTGATCCAGCGATGTTATCGTTTCCGATTTCTGCTGCGGTGCTCATGAATAAAGAAGATGTCGCTCATTTATTAGAAGTAAGAAAGCTGCTTGAAGTTGGTGCCGCAGGCGTTGCAGCGAAACGAAGAACAGACGAAGATTTGCGCGCGATGCAAAGCGCCCTTACGCAAATGCGCGAAGCGATTGGCGATGAAGAGCTTGGCGAAAAAGCGGACTTTTTATTTCATATGGCAATTGCCGCTGCAACAAAAAATCCGTTGTTAGTCAGCTTAATGAACAACGTCTCAGGCATGATGATGGAGACGATGCGCGAGACGCGCCGCATTTGGCTGTTTGCCAAACAAGCGACGACCGAACAGCTGCTTGAAGATCATATTGCTATTTTTGAGGCGATTCGCGAACAAGACGCCGAACTTGCCCAAGAGCGAATGAAAGACCATTTAGGGCATGTTGAAAAAGTGCTTGCTCACTACATATCTTTATAATGGAGGTGCTCCCTCCGCCCTTAATCATCAGATGACCGGTTGACTAATTTGGCAATGAGATGTAAAGTGAAAAAAAGAAAACGTTTTCTTGGAGAGGGGATCGGGAATGAACGTCACATTATTTGTTACATGTTTAGTCGATTTGTTTCACGTCAACGTCGGAAAAGCGACAGTCGAGCTATTAGAGCGGCTTGGCTGTACGATTCATTTTCCCGAAGCGCAAACGTGCTGTGGACAGCCGGCGTACAATAGCGGCTATGTAAAAGAAGCGAAAGAAGCGATGAAACATATGATTCGCACATTTGAACATGCCGAATATATCGTTACGCCATCTGGTTCGTGTGCAACGATGTTTAAAGAATATCCGCACATTTTTAAAGGCGACAGTGAATGGGAAGAGCGGGCGAAACGCGTTGCGGATCGAACGTATGAACTGACGCAATTTATCGTTAATGTGTTAAAGGTAGAAGACGTTGGGGCGCGGTTAGAAGGAAAAGCGACGTATCATACGTCATGTCATATGACGCGCTTACTTGGCGTTAAAGACGCCCCGCTTACGTTATTACAACACGTAAAAGGGCTTGAAGTAGTTCCTTTGCCGAACGCGCACAATTGTTGCGGATTTGGCGGTACGTTTTCCGTCAAAATGGGGCCGATTTCGGAACAAATGGTCGATGAAAAAATACAATGTATCGAACAAGTGGAAGCGGATTATTTAATCGGAGCCGATTGCGGCTGTTTAATGAACATCGGCGGGCGCATCGAGCGAAAGGGAAAACCGATTCGCGTCATGCACATTGCCGAAGTGTTAAATAGCCGATAAAAGGGGGGATTCATATGGCGATGAAAATTAACATGGGAGAATTTCACGAGCGAGTGGAAAAAGGCATTCATAATACGTTTATGCGCGGAGCAGTGGCAGGGGCGCAAGAGAGGCTGCGCACGCGTCGGCTTGAGGCGGCTCAAGAGCTCGGCAACTGGGAAGAGTGGCGTGCGCTCGGAGAAGAAATTCGCCAACATACACTTGAACACTTAGACTATTATTTAATGCAACTGAGCGAAAACGTAAAAAAACGCGGGGGGCACGTCTTTTTTGCGCAGACGGCAGAAGAAGCAAACGACTACATTTGCCGCGTCGTTGCAAGCAAACAAGCAAAAAAAATTGTGAAATCAAAATCGATGGTGACGGAAGAAATTCATATGAACGCTGCGTTAGAGAAGCTCGGCTGCGAAGTCATTGAAACAGACCTTGGCGAATACATTTTGCAAGTTGATGACCACGATCCGCCGTCGCATATCGTCGCACCTGCGCTTCATAAAAATAAAGAGCAAATTCGCGACGTATTTCAAGAAAAGCTTGCGTATACAAAAACAGAAAAGCCAGAAGAGCTTGCGCTTCATGCGCGCCATATGCTTCGCCATGAATATATGACGGCAGACGTCGGCATTACAGGATGCAACTTTGCGGTTGCGGAAACGGGTTCGATCACGTTAGTGACGAACGAAGGAAACGCCGATTTAGTGACCGCGTTGCCGAAAACACAAATTACGGTCATGGGGATGGAGCGCATCGTACCGACGTTTGAAGAAATGGAAGTGCTCGTTAGTTTACTGACAAGAAGTGCAGTCGGACAAAAATTGACGAGCTACATTACGGTATTAACAGGTCCGCGCGAGGAAGGAGAAGTGGACGGACCAGAAGAATTTCACCTCGTCATTGTCGATAACGGACGTTCCGACATATTAGGAACAGAATTTCAACCGGTGTTGCAATGTATTCGTTGCGCCGCTTGCGTTAACGTCTGTCCGGTATATCGCCATATCGGCGGTCATTCGTACGGCTCGATTTATTCGGGACCGATCGGAGCGGTATTGTCACCGCTTCTTGGCGGATATGACGACTATAAAGAATTGCCGTACGCATCAACGTTATGCGCGGCATGTACAGAAGCATGTCCGGTCAAAATCCCGCTTCATGAACTGTTGTTAAAACATCGCCAAACGATTGTCGAACGGGAAGGAAAAGCGCCAATTTCGGAAAAGCTGGCGATGAAAGCGTTCGGATTAGGTGCGGCATCGTCTTTGTTATATAAGCTCGGGTCAAAAATTGCACCGACTGCCGTCCATCCATTTACGACAAACGACCGCATTTCGAAAGGCCCTGGACCGTTAAAAGCGTGGACGGACATTCGTGAATTTCCAGCGCCAGAAAAAGAACGGTTTCGCGATTGGTTCAAACAAAGGGGGGAAGAGTAATGGAAGCTTTTTTACAACGCCTCGCTTCTCGTCTTGGACGTGACATGCCAACATTTGTCGAACGTCCGCAATGGAAACATGCGCCGCAACAGACGGTATTTCGAGGGTATAGTCAAGACGAGTTACTTGATGAATTAAAAAAGCAATGTACCCGCATTCATACGACGCTCGTTGAAACGACAACAGATGGGCTCTATCACACGATCGAACAGGTCATTGACGCACATGGCGGCGGACCGATCGTTGTCGCAAATGATGAGCGATATGAACAAGTCGGTTTATCTTCGTTTTTAAAAAGAGAAGATGTGCACGTCTGGGACGTATCGCTCGGACGAGCAAACATTGAAGCGGCGGAAAAAGCGAACATCGGCATCACATTTAGCGACATGACGTTAGCGGAATCCGGAACGGTCGTATTGCTTAATGATCGCAACCAAGGGCGGACGATTAGCTTTTTACCGAAAACGTACGTGGCGATCATCCCGAAAAGTACAATCGTTCCACGCATGACGCAAGCGGCGCGTATCATTCGAAAGAAGCACGTTCCGTCATGTATTAACTTTATTACAGGTCCGAGCAACTCCGCAGATATTGAAATGAATTTAGTCGTCGGTGTACACGGACCGGTGAAAGCAACATATATCGTCATTACCGATCGTTGAGCAGCAAATGAGCTGCTCTTTTTTAATCCGATCAGATTAGTGAAATTTTCAGAATGTTAAGAAGGAATAAAAAAACAGATGGCGAATATACATAATAAATATGGAGAGGGAGTAGTGGGGAGGGAAAGGGATTGAGTTTGAAAGATATGATGGAGGAATCTGTATTCGTTCAGCTTTCAAAACGAGAGAAAGAAGCGATCGAGGAGCGAATCAGTCGGTATGATTTTATGTTGCAACAAGTGACAGATGCGATGATTATTGTGAAAGATGACGGGGCGTTCGTTGACGTCAACGATGCGGCGTGCCGTTTATTTCGTACGCCAAAAGAACAACTGTTGCGAAAAAAATTTCAAGAATATTTATACCTTGTACCTGAACATATTTTTCAATTTCAAAAGCAAATGTTGCGTAAATTTGGGGCGTACGATGATGAACTCGTCGTCCGTTTAGCTGATGGTGAATTAAAACATGTGCAACTATTTATGCGTCGCCATCAAAAGCAACAATTTGATTTATATATCATCCGTGACATTTCCTCGAAAAAAGCGCTTGAGCGTGAACGAACGATTAACGAAACGTTATTTAAAGATTTGTTTAATCGCGCAGGCGACGGCATCGTTATTTTTGATGGACAAGGTCGCTTCATTGACGCCAATCCTTCCTTTTGTGCAAGCGTCAACGTAAAAAAAGAAGATTTGTTCAAGCTTTCGATGCAAACATTTATTCCGATTGAATATCACGATTTATTTGAGCAACTGTTGCTGACGTTAAAACGAAACGGAACGGTATCAAGCGAGCTTCCGTTTATTTTAGGAGACGGCATGCAAAAATTGTTTGAACTGACGTTAACAGCGAACGTACATAGCGGCTTTTTTATGGCGATTATGCGCAACGTGACAGAAAAACGAAACATGGAAATGAATTTACAACGAAGCGAAGAGCGATTTCGCGCCATTTTTGAACAAGCGCATGAAGCGATTTTAATTTGCGACGATTTCGGAAATATTTTGCGCGCCAATCCTGCCGCGAGCCGAACGTTTGAATTGCCGCTTCACGATCTCGTTCATGCGAATTTAATGCAGTTTATTGATGGAAGACATGAAAAAGTACGCCGCGTGTTACGCTCCTTTTTCCGCGATGGACAAATTCGCGATGAACTGACGTTTCATATGCCAAACGGGGAACAAAAACAGCTTGAATTTACATCGAAAAAGGGCGTCATTAACGGCTACCATTTAACGATTTTTCGCAATGTCAGCGAACGACGCAAAATGGAAAAACAGTTGCGCGAACAAGAACAAAAGTTTCGTAGCGTCTTTAATCATGCGATGGACGGCATTGTGTTAATTGACGACAAACAGCGCATTTTTGATGCCAATCCGATGGCGTGCCGCATTTTCGCCCTTTCAAAACAACAGCTTATCGAAAAAAGTGTGCATACGTTTATCGGAAGTAACGCTTTAAACAAATTCCAAAAGTGGCTGAATAATGGAGAGGAAGAAGAACAATTTACGATTATAGACGGCGAAGGAAAGAAAAAAATCGTGGCATTATCGTTTAAACCGAACATTATTGAACGTGTCGGTCTCATGATGGTGCGCGATATTACCGAGAAAAAAGAAATGGAAGAGCAATTGCGTAAGTCTGATACGCTAAGCGTTGTCGGTCAGCTTGCAGCAGGCATAGCCCACGAAATTCGCAATCCGATGACAGCATTAAAAGGATTTATCCAACTTTTACAAGGAAGCATCGGCAATGATTGCGAACAGTACAATATGTATTTTCACGTCATTATGTCGGAATTAAAGCGCATTGAGTCCATTATTACCGAATTTCTCGTATTAGCGAAACCGCAAGCTGTTCATTATGAACGAGGCGACGTCGCAAAAATTATGCAAGAAACGGTCGATTTATTAAGCGTGCAGGCGATGATGCATAACATTCAAATTGAATCAACATACGAACAAGTCCCGCTCATTTATTGCGAACCGAAACAATTAAAACAAGTATTTATTAACATATTAAAAAATGCGATTGAAGTGATGCCAAACGGCGGGACGATTACCGTTTCCGTTAAGCATGTCGGAGACGATATACGCATCGCCATTCGCGACGAAGGGAGCGGCATTCCGAAAGATAAAATCAAAAAATTAGGAGAGCCGTTTTATACGACGAAAGAGCGCGGAACGGGGCTTGGCTTAATGGTCAGCTATAAAATTATTGAAGAACATCATGGGCGCATTGATGTGGAAAGCGAAGTGGGGACTGGCACAACGTTTTATATTACCTTACCAATAAATAATGACATGCGATAAAGCGATGTAGTACAATAGACTTATATGTCAAGACAGCTAAAGAGGTGAATAGCATGTTATTTAAGCGCCTTCGTCCGTCATTAAACGAATTGCTTGAAAAAGGGACAGACTATTCGTTTCACGGACGATTTGTTGATACGTTATCATACAATCATTTTACAACAGAAGATTTCGCAAAGTTAAAACAAATTGATGAACTCATTGCCTCGCATAAAAAAGAAATGGTTCATCTTTTTTATGAAGGATTAAAACAAGTGCAGCCGGAAGCGGCAAAAACGATTACGGAAGCGCGCATCGAGGCGTATTTGAACGCCTTTTTTACGATGGAGCGAAATCGTGCGTACGTCGATGAATCGCTTCGCTTTTTCCATTTGTTGCGAAAAGAAAAAGTGAACGTCGGGAAACTCATCGTTGCGTTTAACCAGTTCAATTTCTTCGTTTTAACGACGTTGTTAGCGAAAGTAGCGCTTGCGCCGAAACGGTGTTTAACGCTTATGGAAGCGTTGCAGCGGGCGATTAATATCGAACAGCAGCTTCTTGTCGAAGTGTACACAGAAACGATGATGGAACAAATCGCAAGCGGAACGGCAAAACTAATGGAACAAAATGCGGAAATTATGTTTATTAAAGACTTGCTGCAAGCGCTCGATCAACAAAATAGCGACGTGCAAATGGTCACTGCGGCAACGGAAGAAATGACGACGGCGGTGTCAGAAGTGGCGCACGCAGCGACAGTTATCGCTGAAAAAACGACGACGTCTGTTGAACGGGCAGAAAAAGGGCAACAAATGATGACGGAAGCGTTCGGAGAAATTATTGAAACGTCTGAACAATTTACGAATATGGTTGACCGTTTTGAACATTTACAACAACATTTAAGCGCGATTGAAAAAGTGATGCAGCTCGTTAACGGGATTGCAGATCAAACGAATTTGCTAGCGTTAAATGCATCCATTGAAGCAGCACGTGCTGGGGAATACGGAAAAGGGTTTTCGGTCGTCGCGGAAGAAATTCGCAAACTCGCCGACCATACGGTACAATCGCTCGGGGAAGTACAACGAAATGTCGGAGAATTGCGAACGATTTCATCGGAAGTATCGTCAGCCATTTACTCGACGTCATCAACGATTCGTCAAGCGGTCAATCAAGCACAAGAAGCAATGCCCCTCTTAGAAGAAATTGTATCTGCTATGGGAGAAATTCAAGATAGCACAAATACGAACGCCGCTGTGGCTGAGCAACAAGCTGCGGCTGTAGATGAAATCGCGACGCGCATGTCATCGATCGCATCACTTACAGAATTCGTTCGCGAGCTTGGTGAAAAAACAGGAAAAACTGTGCATGCGTTAAGCAAAGCGATTGACGAGTTCCGTTTAAATATGGTGAATGAAAATAGTGTGAAACTATCTGCTAAAGCGTTGTTGCATTTAGCTAAAACAGACCATTTATTATGGAAATGGCGCATTTACAATATGATCGTCGGTTATGAAACTGTGCGACCTGAAGATGTTGCCTCGCACCATCAATGCCGATTAGGCAAATGGTATTTTGATGAACAGACGAAAAAACAACTGCAAGGCACGCCAGCATACGAAAAGTTAGACGCTCCACACGAACGCGTACACATCGCAGCGAAAAAAGCAGCTGAGGCGTACGCCAAAGGCGATATAAAAGGTGCCGAAGCGCAATTAATGGAACTAGAACAAGCGTCGATAGAAGTCATTCATTTCCTTGATGAACTCATCGAAAAAGTCGAAAAAGAACGGACGTTTGAAACCCACCTCGCATAAGGTGGGTTATTTTTTGACCATATGGGACAACGCAAGTGCGAAAATTAATAGTGCGCCTTTGACAATATCTTGCGCGTAATACGGAACGTTCATCATCGTTAACCCGTTTAACAAGACGCCGATAAAAATTGAGCCAAGTAGTGTACCGATCACATTTGGTTTGCCGATGCCAAATACAGAAAAGCCGATAAACGCGGCAGCTACCCCGTCCATTAATAGTGATGCGCCCGCGGATACTTGCCCCGTGCCGATGCGCGAAGCAAGAACAATGCCGCCTAAAGCCGCAAACAATCCGCTAATCATATACGCATATGTGCGGTAGCGGTTGACAGGAATGCCGGTGAGATGAGCGGCTTCACGATTTTCGCCTGTCATATAAAACAAGCGACCGAATTTCGTATACGTTAAAAAAAGGTGAGCACAAACGACGACAAAAAGCATAAGCAACACAGAAAATGGAATGCCAAACAGCTCTCCTTGCCCGATAAATAAAAACGATGGAATAAATTTTCCCGGCGCCACGCCACCTTCGGGAAGCGGCATGTCGTTATAAATCGAAAAACCTTTCGTATATGTGAGCTGTACGCCGTTAATGATGTACATGACCGCTAACGTCGCCAACAAATCAGGCAAACGAAGGCGAATGATAAGAAAGGCGTTCAGCAATCCAACGAGCGCCCCGAGAAGAAGCGGAACGATGAGCGCGACGAACAGCTCTTGGCGATGTAAAACGAGCGCGGAGGCGCTTGCGATTGTCGCTAAACTGACGGTTGAGCCGACCGATAAATCAAATCCATCGACAATTAATGAAAACGTAATGCCGATCGCAACGAGCGTCACAATGGAAATAGAGCGTAAAATGTCGCTAAAATTGGCGTATGTGAAAAACGAATCGAGCGAGAAGCTAAAAAAAGCGATGACGATCACGATGGCGAGCATCGTTCCGTATTTGTGTAAAAACTTCAATTTGTTCCACCCCCTGTCATGTCATAGACGAGCTGTTCGTATGTCGCCTCTTGTGCGTCGATTTGTTTGATTAACTGCCCGTCGACCATAACGTAAATCGTATCGGCAATATGGAGCAGTTCTTGACATTCGCTCGTTAAATAAATGATCGCTTTTCCTTTTTCAGCAAGTGTGCGAATGATCGAAAACACTTCTTCTTTGGCGTGGGCATCAATGCCTTTTGTCGGTTCATCAAAAATCAAGACGTCGCTATTTGTTTGTAACCATTTCCCGATGACGACTTTTTGTTGATTGCCACCGCTTAAATGTTTCACAAGTGCATTCGGCGAAGATGGGCGAATGCGTAAAGAAGAAATGAGACGCGTTGCTAATGCACGTTCCTTTCGTTTTTGAATCCATTGCCATGCGGCGATGTTTGACAATAGACGGACGGTCAAATTTTTTTCGATCGTTTCGTTCATAAAAAGCCCTTGTTTTCGCCGTTCTTCAGGAATCAAACAAACGCCTGCTTCAATGGCATCTTTTGGCGAGTTCCACGTTTGTTTTTTTTCATGCAACAAGCGTTCGCCCGTCGTTTTCACGTGAGCAATCATGCTTTCGGCCAATTCTGTTTTTCCAGCGCCAACGAGACCGGCAATGCCGACAATTTCACCGCGTCGAACAGCAAGGTCTACCGTCGTTTTCGTTTTTGGAATGTATAGTTGTTTCACTTCAAATATCGTTTCTTCACTTTTTTCCCGCGCAAAAGTGTTGCGCGTCTCCGGTTGCCGCCCGACCATATGGCGCACGATTTGTTCCGTCGGAAGCGATACATCACCTTCATATACAACTGTGCCGTCGCGTAAAATCGTCATCCGATCGCAAATGCGTTTTACTTCGTGCAATTTATGTGAAATGTAAATAAATGATACCCCTTGTACTTTCAATTGTTCAATCATTGCGAATAATCGTTTCGTTTCTTCTTCGCTTAACGAGGCGGTTGGCTCATCTAAAATGATGTAGCGAGCGGAAGAAGAAAGGACGCGCGCAAGTAAAATGAGCTGTTTTTCATGGAGCGAGCACGTCTGTACCGGCGTATCAAGCGACACATGCGCCAAACCGACGCGCTCAAGAAGTTGTAACACAAACGCCCGCTTGTTCGTTTTTGAAAACAACATGTTCGGTTGTTCAACAATTTGTTCAGCGAGTACATTTTCATATACGGATAGGGCAGGGAATAACGCCGCATCGACTTCTTGCACGACATGTCCGATGCCGGCTCGTTTCGCATCTTTCGGAGAAGAAAATGTATACAGTTGTCCATCAATTTCAATCGTTCCGCCAGTCGGTTGCAACACGCCAGCTAAAATGTTCATTAACGTGCTTTTTCCAGCTCCATTCATACCTAAAAGGGCGTGAACTTCGCCCGATTGGACATGGAAGTTCACGCCGTTTAATACGGTTATATCGCCAAATGAATGTACCATTTGTTTCATGCGTAAACCGCTCATTGTTTTTTCACCTTTTCTTCGAGCGTTTTCATCCATGGCGAGACAGCAACATTCGATTGCCCCCAGCTCGCAATATAGTTGTGCAACTCATTCATCGTAATCGACGTATTCGGTAAGTCGGAGCGTTTCACTAAATGAGGTTCAAGTGAATAAATGTTTGGCGTTTTTTCCCCGGCAATTTTTTGATACGCAAAGCGCACTTGCACGCGTCCGACTTCTGCTGGGTCGGTTGCTGTCGTTGCGACCCATGGGCTATTTGGTTGTTGAATGAGTTGTAAATCTTCATCGCTTAAGTCGATACCGTACACTTTAATTTCTGTTCGACCTGCTTGTTGAATGGCGCGCGTTGCTCCTTTGGCGAATTCATCCCACGTCGCAAAGACAGCGTCGATGTCGCCTTTATTCGGATATTTTTTCAAAATGGCTTCCATTTGTGTTTGTGTATCTAATGCTGTATTGGCGCTTGCGGTGCCGAATTTGGCAACTTCTTTAATGTTTGGATATCGTTTTTGAAACGCTTCGTAAATGACGTGGCGCCGTTCCATCGGCGTAAAGCCGCCGACCCAAATCGTGACGATTTCGCCTTCACCGTTTAAATCTTCCGCTAACGTTTTTAACGTTTTCCATGCTAAGCTGTAATCGTCTTGGTCAATGACGGTCACACCCGGAATGTTTAAATCATTATCGAACGCGACGACGTGAATGCCTTTTGCTAGCGCTTTTTCCACAGGGGCTTTTAATGCATCCGCCCGTCCATGATCTAATAAAATCGCATCGACGTTTTGGCTAATTGCTGTTTCGACGTACGATGCCATTTTCGTTAAGTCGTTATCGGCGTTATAAATTTGCACGTCGCCTCCGAATTTCGCTACTTGTTCTTTTACACCAGCGATATATTGCGATGAAAATGTACCGATCGACATTTGCATAATCGCCGCAATTTTAATCGGTTTGTTTAATGCGGCTGGAATGTCCGCTTTTGCATCCGTTGTTTCGTTCGTTTGTTTCGTTTCTTCTTTCGGCTGCTCTGTCGGTTTCGAGACGGCGTCTTGTTCGTTCGTGCAACCGACTAACAGCGCGAATAAAAGCACGATGATTGCCCATATGTTTTTCATGCAAAAACCTCCTCAAATAATGTCGGTAATTTCGTTTCGTAGTCGCCAAAGATGATTCCTTTTTCGGTAATAATGCCCGTAATGAGTTCGTGCGGTGTCACGTCAAATGCTGGGTTGTAGACGTTCACATCCGGTGCGATGCGCACGCCGCCGATATGCGTCACTTCTTCTTTAGCGCGTTCTTCAATCGGAATGTCGTCGCCTGTTTTCGTCTGTAAGTCGATCGTTGAGAGCGGGGCGGCGACGTAAAATGGGATGTTGAACGCTTTTGCTAAAATGGCTAGACCGAACGTGCCGATTTTGTTTGCGGTATCGCCGTTTGCGGCGATGCGATCGGCTCCGACGATGACTGCAGAAATATGTTTGGCTTTCATCGTTTGCGCGGCCATGTTGTCGGTAATAAGCGTCACATCAACGCCAGCTTCAGAAAGCTCCCATGCGGTCAGTCTTGCGCCTTGCAACACCGGGCGTGTTTCACAAGCATACGCATGAAGGGTAATCCCCTTTTCTTTCGCTAAATGAAACGGCGCAAGGGCGGTGCCGTAGCGCGCTGTCGCAATTGCGCCCGCATTGCAAATCGTCATAATGCGGTCACCGTCTTGAAACAAAGAAAGGGCATGTTCGCCGATGCGGCGGCATACGTCTTCATCTTCTACTTGAATGCAAATCGCTTCATGAATGAGCGTCGTTTTCGCTTCGTTGACGGATTTTGCTTGCGCGACGCTTTTCATAAGCCGATCAAGCGCCCAAAATAAGTTGACAGCGGTCGGACGCGAGCTAGCTAAATAGTCGCGGTCGCGCTTTAACTCGGCATGAAATTGCGCTAAGTCGTCCGTCTCATACGATTTTGCCGCAAGCGCTAAGCCGTAGGCGGCAGTCATGCCGATTGCCGGCGCCCCGCGCACTTTTAACGTCACGATCGCATCCCATACGTCTTTTATGTTTTTTAATTCTAAATATTCCGTCTTATGAGGCAACGCTTGTTGGTTTAAAATTGTGATATGTGTATCGTGCCATTGTACAGATTTCATTGTCTTCCTCCTAGCTGTTCACATGTACCGTTTGTTGCACAAGTTGTTTGATCGCCTGAATCGGCAATTGTTCACGCTGTACGATCAGCGCACGTCCGAGGCTAAGCGCGTGACGTTTCGCATCAAGTCGGCGCTCAAGCGGCAATTCGTCAATGTCTGCGACATGGGCTAAACCGATCGTTCGGCGAATGACTTCACAACCAGCAAATCCAATCGCTTCAATCCGTGCATCGTGAAGCACGTCTTGAAGCACGCCAGAAATTTGCGCATACGGTTCATCGCTTTCACGCCACAGTTCAGAAAATGTGCGAACAAACACGTCCCACGTTTTTTCGATATGATGAAAGAGCGGTTCGCGGTCACGTTCATCGCGAGCGAGAGTGTTTAACAGCAAATTAGCGAAAAATTGCCCAAGATCAAAGCCGATCGGACCGTAAAAGGCAAATTCTGGGTCGATCACTTTCGTTTCATCATCGCTTGCAAAAATGCTTCCCGTATGTAAATCGCCATGAAGCAACACATCTGCTTTCGTTAAAAAAAGCCGTTTTAATTTTGCTGTTTCTCGCTTTAGCTCATCATCTTGCCAAAGTTGTTCGACATCGGCGCGAAGTTCTGCTTCAAAGTTGTTCGTGTCGTGGTCAAAAAACGGGTCGGTAAAGACGAGATCTTCCGTAATTTTACATAGCTCAGGGTTTGTAAATTGTTGCACGAGCTTCTTTTTTTGTTGTTGGTTCATGCCGAAATCGGACGTGTAAAACGCCGTTTTTGCGACAAATTCGCCAATATGTGTTGAAAGATTTGGGAACGTTTTTCTTTCGATTAGTCCACGGCGTGCAATTTGTAAATGCGACAAATCTTCCATCACCGTAATTGCTAAAACCTCATCGGAATAGTACACTTTTGGCACGTATTGAGGAACGTAGCTAGCGAATGTGCGCAACGCTTGGCTTTCAATTGTCGCCCGTTTTAATGTGAGCGGCCAGCTTTCGCCAACGACTTTCGCGTACGGTAACGCTTGTTTGATAATGATGCTGTCGTTTGTGCGCTCGTTGACGATACGAAAGACGAGATTTAAGTTTCCATCACCAATTTCTTTGCATGAAAGAAGCGCATCTTTTTCAAAAAGCCCTAAACGAACAGCGAGGGCAATCGCTTTTTGTTCTGTTAACGGTTCGTACATACAAATTCCTCCCTTGACATAAATAAAAAACCTCTTTCGCTGAACGAAAGAGGTTTGAAGTTTGCTTCGCACCTCTTATCTCTCAGCCTACTGCTGCAAGAATTAGCACCGTGCGTGATCGCCGGTTGCCGGGCTTCATCGGGCTCGTCCCTCCACCTGCTCTTGATAAGAGTGTTTATTGTTATTTGAATATTTTTAATAGTGAAAACGTTTCGTGAATTCGCTTGATTCGAATCATACATCGCTTTATGCTCGTTTGTCAATCTTTTTTTTCAAAAATTTTATACACGTCTGGACGGCGATCAGAAAAAATCGGGATGCGTGCGCGCACGCGTTGTACTTCATGTATGTCGATCGTTGCCTTGATGACCGCTTCTTGTTCGTCTCCTTCGGCAAGCACGTTTCCCCACGGATCGATAATCATCGAATGTCCAGCAAACTCGTTGTTCCGGTCTTTTCCTGCGCGGTTGCAGGCGACGATGTAACATTGATTTTCGATCGCCCGCGCCATTAATAACGTGCGCCAATGATGAAGGCGAGCGAGCGGCCACTCCGCGACGACAAATAATACTTCTGCGCCGTGTAATGTATGAGCGCGAATCCATTCCGGAAAACGAATGTCGTAACAAATGACGCCTGCGCACGTCGTTTCGCCGAGTGAAAATAGCCCCGTTGTTTCTCCAGCTTGTAAATATAAATGCTCATCCATCAATTTGAACAAATGAAGTTTACTATATTCACAAACGACATCACCGTTTCGGTTGACGACATACATCGTATTTGTTATGTTATCTGCCACTTTTTTGGCGACCGATCCGCCGACGATATGTACATCGTACGTGCGCGCAAGCTCGGAAAGAAACGTTTTTGTTTCTTCGCCGTCTTCATCGGCGATGTCTGTTAATCTCGTTAAATCGTAACCTGTCGTCCATAGTTCAGGTAAAACGACGACATCGACGTCACGCGCCATTTGTTCCATGTAGCGTCCGACCGTTTGCTTATTTTTTTCCGGTGCTCCAAACGCAATGTCCATTTGTATACAAGCGATATTCATGTCATTCACCTCGAAAAATTTTCTTTACATTTTGATTTTTACGATATATGATACAGGACTAGAATTTCAACCTTTTTGTGAAGTAGGTGTGAAAAATGAAAACATTTCCACAATCGAACTTGTTACAGCAACTACCGAAGCAATTTTTTGCTTCGCTCGTACAAAAAGTACAGACGGTCATCGCTGAAGGGCATGACGTCATTAATCTCGGACAAGGAAATCCCGATCAGCCAACGCCAGCTCATATTGTAAGCGCGATGCAACAGGCGGTAGCAAAACCTATGTATCATAAATATTCGCCATTTCGCGGTTATTCGTTTTTGAAGGAAGCAGTCGCTGCGTTTTATGAGCGCGAGTATGGCGTAACGATTGATCCTGAAAAAGAAGTCGCTATTTTATTTGGCGGCAAAGCCGGGCTCGTTGAGATGCCGATTTGTTTATTAAATTCGGGCGATGTTGTGCTCGTTCCCGATCCCGGTTACCCGGACTATTGGTCAGGGGTCGTGCTTGCGCGGGCGCGCATGGAAATGATGCCGCTAAGGGCGGAAAACGGCTTTTTGCCCGATTACGAGGAACTAAACGAAGACGTCGTGCGCCACGCAAAATTGATGTTTTTAAACTACCCGAACAATCCGACAGGAGCGACAGCAACGAAATCGTTTTTTCAACAAACCGTTTCATTTGCCGAAAGACATAACATCGCTGTCGTACACGATTTCGCATATGGAGCGATCGGCTTTGATGGGAAAAAGCCGGTGAGCTTTTTACAAGCCGAAGGGTCGAAAGATGTCGGCATTGAAATTTATACGTTTTCAAAAACGTACAATATGGCAGGATGGCGCATCGGCTTTGCGGTCGGCAACGAAAGTATGATTGAAGCAATCAACTTGTTGCAAGATCATTTATACGTCAGCATGTTCGGCGCCATTCAAGAAGCGGCTGCGGTGGCGCTGCTTGAGTCGCAACAGTGCGTCGCCGAGCTTGTCGCCACGTATGAAGCGAGACGAAACACGTTCGTTCATGCGTTACGTGACATCGGTTGGGACGTTCAAGCGCCAGCAGGTTCGTTTTTCGCTTGGCTTCCGGTGCCAAACGGTTATACGTCGGAAACATTTGCTGACCTTTTGCTTCAAAAAGCGCACGTGGCGGTCGCTCCGGGCGTCGGCTTTGGTGAGCATGGTGAAGGCTATGTGCGCACAGGGTTGCTCACAAGCGAAGACAGGCTAAAAGAAGCGGCCGAACGAATCGGACGATTGCAACTTTTTTAAAAAAATCATTGACAAAATCGGCATGTGCTGTCATAATTCGAATTAAATTTGTGAAAAACGAACTGTTCGAAAAAATTATATACATTTTGAATTCTTATCAAGAGTAGGCGGAGGGACGAGCCCGATGAAGCCCGGCAACCGACTTAAACAGCTGTTTAAGCACGGTGCTAATTCTCGCAGCAATAAGCTGAGAGATAAGAAGAGACGAACAATTAGCCTCTTCTTATGAAGAGGTTTTTTATTTGTAAAGGAGTGATACGATGATTACCGCAACATATTTGATTCATGATGACAAAGATTTGGCGAAAAAAGCAGAAGGGATTGCGCTCGGGCTAACTGTCGGGTCGTGGACCGATTTGCCGCAGCTTGAACAAGAGCAGTTGAAAAAACATAAAGGCATCGTCGAGTTGATCGAAGAGCTTGAAGAAGACGAGCGTGTCAATACGTTTTTTGGAAAACGACTGAAACGCGCACTCGTGCGCATTTCGTATCCGAGCGTCAATTTTAGCGCTGATTTTCCAGCTATTTTGACGACGACGTTTGGCAAATTATCGCTTGATGGAACGATTAAACTCGTTGACCTTACGTTTTCCGACGAACTAAAACGCGCGTTTCCAGGTCCGCGCTTTGGCATTGACGGTATTCGTGAAAAGCTTGGCGTCTTTGACCGTCCGCTTGTGATGAGCATTTTTAAAGCGGTGATTGGGCGCGATTTACAATACGTCACCGAGCAATTAAAACTTCAAGCGCTAGGTGGCGTCGATCTTGTGAAAGACGATGAAATTTTATTTGACAACGACTTAACGCCGTTTGAAAAACGCATTGTCGCAGGAAAAGAAGCGCTACAAGATGTGTACGAACAAACAGGGCATCGAACGCTATATGCGGTGAACTTAACAGGCAAAACGTTTCAGTTAAAAGACAAAGCAAAACGCGCGGCAGAGCTTGGTGCGGACGTGTTGTTGTTTAACGTGTTTACATACGGACTTGACGTGCTACAAGCGCTTCGCGAAGACGATGACATTCGCTTGCCGATTATGGCGCATCCGTCGTTTAGCGGCGCGATCGCCTCATCGCGCGTATATGGAGTTAGCTATGCGCTTCTTCTCGGGAAACTATTGCGCATGGCAGGCGCAGACTTTTCGCTTTTCCCATCACCGTACGGAAGCGTCGCGCTTGAAAAAGAGCAGACGCTTGCGATTGCTGAAGAACTTACGAAAGAAGAGCCGTTTTTACGGGCGTTTCCTGTACCATCCGCCGGCATTCATCCGGGGCTTGTGCCGCTTTTAATTCGCGACTTTGGCATCGATTCGGTCATTAACGCAGGCGGCGGGGTGCACGGTCATCCGGCCGGAGCGGTTGGAGGCGGGCAAGCGTTTCGTGCCGCAGTCGACGCGGTGCTTGCTGGGCGTTCGCTTCATGACGCCGCAAAAGAACACGAACCGTTACAACAAGCGCTTGACTTATGGGGGAGCGCATCATGAAGCCGGTCATTTTTTGCGACTTTGACGGGACGATTACGTTAAACGATAACATTATTGCGCTTATGAAACAGTTCGCTCCGCCCGAATGGGAAGCGATCAAAGACGATATACTCGCGCAAAGATGTTCCGTACAACAAGGGGTCGGGCGCATGTTTTCGCTGTTGCCAACGACGCTAAAAGAAGACATCGTGCAATTTTTGCTTGACACAGCAAGTATTCGCGATGGATTTTCCGACTTTGTCGCATTTACGAACGAACGGAAAATTCCGCTTTATATTGTGAGCGGCGGCATCGACTTTTTCGTTTATCCGCTCCTTGACGGACTTGTTGAAAAAGAGCGCATTTTTTGCAATCGTGCTGACTTTAGCAGGGAAACGATTCGAATTACGTGGCCGTATGCGTGTGATGAACATTGTCAAAATGAATGCGGTTGTTGTAAGCCGTCCCTTCTTCGTAAACTTGCGCCAAAAGGAGCGAAAACGATTGTGATTGGCGATTCGATTACCGATTTAGCGGCGGCAAAATTAGCGGATCATGTCATCGCGCGCGACTTTTTGCTTGAAAAATGCCGCGAGCTTCACTTGTCGCATACACCGTTTACGACGTTTTATGATGTCATTGATGTGTTAAAAGAAAGCGAGGTGGTCGCATGAGGCAAAAAAAATGGGAAGAACTTGCTGAAGTGAAACGAGAACTAGCGGCGCGCGACTGGTTTATGGGAACAAGCGGCAATTTGTCGCTAAAGGTGAGCGATGAGCCGCTCACGTTTCTTGTGACCGCAAGCGGAAAAGATAAACGAAAAGAGACGGCAGAAGATTTTTTGCTCGTCGGTGCGGACGGGCAGCCAGCGGAAGCAACGTCTCTCAAACCGTCAGCCGAGACGCTTCTTCACGTTAAAATTTACAACAAAACGAACGCCGGTTGTGTGCTTCATGTTCATACGGTTGACAACAACATCATTTCGGAATGGTATGGTGACAAAGGAGAAGTCGTTTTTACCAATCAAGAAATCATTAAAGCGTTCGGATTATGGGAAGAAAATGCGGCGTTCCGCATTCCGATTATTCCGAATTTCGCGCATATTCCGACGTTGGCGGATGAATTTGCGAAACATGTGCATGAAAGCACAGGTGCGGTACTTATTCGCAACCACGGCATTACTGTTTGGGGAAAAGATGCGTTTGAAGCGAAAAAATGGCTAGAAGCGTGCGAGTTTTTATGTCAGTACTATGTGAAATTATTACTTTTAAAACGATAAGGGGGAAGAAATATGGCAGTCATTAAAGTGCGCAACACAGGTGAAGTGATTGAGGGGAACGAAAACGTCGCAGCGTTTTTAAACAACCAAGGTGTGTTGTACGAACATTGGGATGCAAGTAAACTTCCAAATCATCTTCAAAACAAATTTGTATTAACAGATGAAGAAAAAGCGGACATTTTAGCAACGTTTCAATCGGAAATTGAAGATTTAGCCAAGCGAAGAGGGTATCAAGCGTGGGACGTTGTCGCTTTGTGCGAACAAACGCCAAATTTAGAAGAGCTATTGAAAAAATTTGAACAAGTGCATACGCACACAGAAGACGAAGTGCGTGCAATCGTTGCTGGCCATGGCATTTTCGTCATTAAAGGGGACGAAAAAACAGGCTACTTTGACGTCGAATTAGAAGCAGGGGACGTCATTTCTGTGCCGGAAGGAAATCCACATTTCTTTACATTAATGGACGATCGCCAAGTCGTTGCGGTTCGGTTGTTTATTGATCCATCTGGTTGGGTAGCACATCCGTATGAAGAAAAAGAAGGGGTATAATTGCCCCTTCTATTTTTTTGTAAACAATATGACCCCTGCAATGGTTACGAATGAACCAATCCATTGT
The DNA here is from genome assembly GCF_002742685.1 of Anoxybacillus flavithermus. GTDB lineage: Bacteria > Bacillota > Bacilli > Bacillales > Anoxybacillaceae > Anoxybacillus > Anoxybacillus flavithermus_E. The sequence continues at coordinate 303,095 of NZ_PEDM01000001.1, read as the reverse complement.
GGTGGCGTTAACGTTTCCCCAAGAAGTATGTATGCAAACAAGGCAGTAAAAAGCGGATTAAAATTTAAAAACATGCCCGCTGTCGTCGCACCAACTCGTTTGACGCCGACGTTCCAAAGAAACATCGCGAGCACTGTCGCTCCGACGCTCGTATATAAAATGGCCGATACAAACGAGAGGTTGACGTCATGGATCGAAAAAGAAGAAAGAAACGGCAACAACCCGATAGCGCCAAACACGCCGGACCAAAACGTCGCCGCAAGCGGAGAGTACGATGTCATCACCGCTTTGGCACAGGCTGAATAAACGCCCCAAATGATGACCGCTCCGATCATCCATAAATCGCCGATGTTTACATCCGCTAGACGATGCAGTTGCCCGTGCGTCATGACGATGAGCACGCCAATGAGTGAGACGACCATCGCGAGCCATTGCCGAAGCGTCAGTTTGTCACGGTAGACGACGTATGCAACGAGCGCAATCGCCATCGGGTTTAACGTTGAAATTAACCCGACATGATCCGCTGATGTGTAGCGAAGCGCTTGAAACATAAATACGTTAAACAACATGACGCCTGACATCCCCATCGCAATCAAAGGAACGATGCCGCGCGTTTGAAGACGAACGGATCGCTCTTTTCTCAACACGATCGGAAATAAAAAAAGGACGGCGATCGTCCAGCGAATAAACGTCAGCGTGAGCGGGGAGGCGTGCGCAACAAGCAATTTGCTTGCGACAAAGTTTCCTCCCCATAATGCGCTTGTCAATAAAAGAAGCATATAATATTTCGACATGTGGATCATCCTTTAAAATGTTTCAATTAAAAATACCATCACTAATAGTCCGATAATAAAAGCGTACGTTGACGATTGTTCATTCCCATCACCATGGCTTTCAGGAATTAACTCTTTATAAATAATAAACAACATCGCTCCAGCGGCAAACGCTAATCCGTACGGGACGAGCGCATCGACGACCGACGTTAAATAAAAGCCGATGACGGAAGCGACAAGTTCAATCAGTCCTGTCCCTGTTGCCATCAAAAACGCTTTTCCTTTTGAAATTTGTTGATTAAATAAAAAAAGCGCAACGAGCAATCCTTCAGGTGCGTTTTGGAAGCCGATCGCAAGCGCAATTAAATCACCCATATGATTTTGTTCACCAGAGGCGTAACTCACGCCGACAGATAAACCTTCTGGAATGTTGTGAAGCGTAATCGCCGCAAGCACAAGCAGCGCTTTTTGATCCATTTTCATGCCGCTTTTCGTATGCGCCAAATCGATGTGCGGCACGATTTTTTCAAGGAACGTTAACGTGAGCACTCCAATGCACAATCCAACCGAAAGGGCAAAAAACGTGCCAGATGATAACGCCTCAGGAATTAACCCAAGCATCGATGCCGCCATCATAACACCAGCCGTAAAAGCGAGCAACATGTCGCGCCATTTGTGTGTTAACGAGCGCGACAAAAATAAAATGGGAATCGCGCCAGCCCCTGTTGCTAGCGCAGATAACGTACTTCCGATCAGCATGTCAACCATTATTCCACCTCCTGTCGCAAAGGAAGACGAACGATAATTGTCGTTCCTTCCTTTTCTATACTATGAATGTCGATTGTCCCTTCGTGCATATCGATGATGCGTTTACATATGACGAGCCCAAGTCCTGTGCCTGCTTGTTTGGACGTGACAAACGGTTGAAACAGTTTGTGTTTTACGTCGTCTGGAATGCCGCATCCATTGTCCGTCACTTGTAGCACCGCCCAGTCGTTTTGTTTCGTAAGAGAAATCGTCAGCTTGCCGCCATGCGGCATCGCTTCGATCGCATTTTTTGCTAAATTTAAGACGACTTGTTTTAAATGATCTTTTGAACAGCGAATCGGAAGCGGTACGTCCGCACGTTGAAACGTATATGCGACGTTATGTAAATGCGCTTGCGACTCAATCATCGGATGAATGCTTTGTACAATGTAGTTCAGGTCACACGTTTCAAGTTTTTGCGCTGTTGGCTTGCCGAGAATTAAAAATTCATTCACAATGTCGTTAATGCGCGTAATTTCATTTTGAATGACGGAAAAATAAAGCTGTGATTCGTTATCTTTATGTTTTTCACTTAATAGTTGAATAAACCCTTTAATGCCCGCAAGCGGGTTGCGAATTTCATGCGCCGTACTTGCGGCGAGCGTGCCGACTAATTCCAGCTTTTGCGCTTCCGTCTCTATGCGTTCCATCGTCGCTTGCCGCTTCAGTAGCCAATATTGAACGAATAACCAAATGATATGAATGAAAACGATTAGCGACAAAATATATGGAAGAGCCATTTGCATTTTTTGTTTTGTGCTTATGCTTGGCACGTTTGCTTCAATCGCCCATGGTGCGTGATTTAAGTGAACCGTTACTGTTTGTTGCGATGGGCGAAGTTCGTTTGTTGCCAACAAAATCGCCCCATGTTCATCGTATAAGCGAAATGATGCGTTCGGGTCAATGATTTTTATCCGTTTTTTTATGTAATCCATCCGTAATTCTGCCACAAAAAAGCCGACTGCATCACTTGTTTTTTCATCTATAATCGGTGTGACGATCGTCGTCGGACCGCTGTCAATGACCGTTTGTTTTGTCGTTTTTGCCAATCGCATCGCTTGATTTGTACTTTCAGAAAAAAACGATATGTGATGAAAACGAACGTCGTGTTTTTGCATTTGTTGCAAAATATTGTTTATGTCTTTTTCACTTAACATTGCCATATGTTTGCTGACTATAAACGCTAACGTCTCGAGTTTTGTTGTTGTCTCCGCAAGAAAGCGGTCGAGATCGTTTTTATGTATATTCGCAAACAAGCGCGTTTCTTCAAGCAATTGTTGTTGCTGTTGTTCATCTTGCCAAAGCACAATCCACACGCTTCCTACAAGGCATGGGATCATAACAAGCAAGATGTACAACCATCGTCTCATTTTCTCTCTCCCCATATATGCTCCCTCAACAAAACAAAATTCAAGGAATATTATAACATAAAGATGAAAAAAAGACGGAAAAAATCATTGGTGTAAGCAGGGGGATTTTGCTCGGGTAGGAAGGACGAAAAATAAATATAGGGAGGGGCTAATCAATGACCATTTATTATTCCTTGCCTGTCTGAAACAATGCTAGGAGACGAAAAATACGAAACCCCAGCACCGAAGTACTGGGGCAAAAACGATGATTTCCCCGCTAACAGGGGGAAATGGCCTGCGACGTGGCAGGCAACTTATCGTTAGTTTATGATTCTATTGACGATAATATGCAAAGAGAGGAGCCTAAATGGCTCCTCTCCGTTGCAAAAACAAACGAATCCACGTTTTTTACGTGTGAAATAGTCTGTGACGAGACAGACAACTTATTTTGTAATTTAAGTATAGAAAAAAACTAGGGAAATGTCAATACGATGTAAGTTCGTTACAGGTCAAATACCCACTTTACACGGTTCATAATCTTATTTAAGTCATCATCGTTTATATTACCAATATGTTGTTTTAATCGTACTTTGTTGACGGTCGTTAATTCTTCCACCTTTACCGCGGAAGTCTGCGCTAAAAACGGATACACTTCCTTTTGAAGAAAGTAATGTGTCTTTAAACGAGGAACTACTTTTGTTTTTCCTTTTCGATCTGTAATCGTTTTTGTTTTTAACTTTGTCGACAGAGGAGCTATCTTAACGCTTCCAGATGTACGGTTAATCCAGTCATTCGAAATAATAAGCACCGGTCGCTCTCCATTTTGTTCTGTGCCTATATTTTCTCCCAGTTCACAAGTGAAAATAGCTCCTCGTATGATTGGGCGCTTCATTTGTGTTTGCTCATTCTCAATCCATTCATTTGCTAAAGCAATCTTCTTTGGATGCCATTCATCTAGTTTTTCCTTTTTACCCACTTTTTTCAAACGCAAACGTTCGCGTTGAATTGTATCTAACTCCATTTTCTCCTACGTCCCCCTCGTTTTATATATCACGCTCATGATTGTATCACATTTCAACTACTTCTATAACCGTTCAATCGCATTCAAGACGGTAGAAGAAATAGAGTACAGCGCCTCGCCATGATCAAGAAATGCTTGCACCAGGATTTTGTTATGCCGATTGTTTTTGTTTGTTCGGTTGTTCGTTATGTTGTTTCATAACCATTGGATAGAAGAGCAAGCTGCTTGCAAGCAAGGCGATGCCGAGTAAAAAGGTTTTCATGTCAGCCGTGCCTGCTTTCACAAGCCAAATGGAATAAATAGTCGCAAAGACAGCGATCGTTCCGTCTATCATTCGTTCTTGCATCGTGCGATATGTTTCGCCTGTCCAAACGAGCTTCAATTGGAAGACGGATGCGATGACGTACGGAACGAGATATGATAACGTCGCAATGTAAATGACGAAATCGAACGCTGCCGCCATTGAGTTTGAAATCGTTGAAAAAATGAATAGTTGCGCAATCATATTTGAGACAATTAAAGAAAAGCGCGGCATACCTTTATTGTTTTCTTGTAAAAAGGCACGAATAAATAATCCTTGTTTTGCCGCTTGATACGGCACTTCGGCACTTAAAAAAATCCAGCCGAGCGTCGAGCCGATTAAACTAATTAAACCGAGACCTGCCAAAAGCTGCGATCCGATCGGACCCAATACAGTACCAATCGCATCGACGAGCGGCTTTTCCGACTGCATGAGCACCTCTTGTTTTAATAGTCCCATCACAAGTACGCTAATGCCGATGTAAATCGCTAAGGCGATAAATAAACCGACAATGGTTGCGCGTTTCACATCGCTTTGTTTGCGCGCGCGCGAAGCAAAGACGATCGCTGATTCAATGCCGATAAACGCCCAAAGCGTGCTTAATGCGACGTTGTTCATTTGCGAAAGAAGTCCGAGCGTATGCCCTGCTTCATCGTAACGCGGAGCAACAAACGGTTGGAGATAGCTTTTTTCAAAGGCGAACAATCCGATCACAATAAATAAGAAAAAGCCAAGCACTTTCGTTGCCGTTGCGACGAAATTCAGTTTTCCAGCGTTTTCTGCTCCTTGTAAAATAATCGCATGCATCACCCATAAAAGCACGGTGCAAACGAGAAACGTGAGCAAATTGCCGAGCTTTAACGTCAATGAACCAGCAGAGAAGACGACATGTCCGCTCGTTAAAATAGGGAAAAACGTTGATAAGTAACTAGCAAACGTCGTAATGATGGCGACGTTTCCAGCGACGTTTCCGATCCAATATCCCCAAGATGACATAAAACCGGATAAGATTGACGCATTTGAACCTTTTGGAAACAGCTCTTTCGCATAAATTTGCGGTCCACCATTTAATTCTGGTTTTCGAATCGCTAAGTTGCCGAAAATCATCGCAATCATAAGCACACCAGCCCCCGTCAATAGCCATCCGAGCAATACGCCAGCCGGGCTTGCTGCTTCCGCAAGCGAACGAGGAAGCATAAAAATACCAGAGCCGACCATATTCCCGACAACGAGCGCCGTCAATAGCCAAAAGCCGAGTTTTTGTTGTTTCATGTTGTTCATCCTTTCGTTCATAAAATATACGGTGTGTACGGTAGAGCGCTGTTGTCGTGCACTTTTTTCAAACAAAAAAGTGCACCCTAAGTTTTCAACGGGTGCACAATATATGACACATCCGCATCAAACTTAAGATCGATAGCTCTCCACCGCATGCGCGATGACAGTCCTGCACCTATTCGGCAACAGGCCCAGCTTATAGCGCCAGAGCACGCTATAAACTTCGGCGACAAATCCTTTCATCTCACTTCATCGACGTCTCTGCGTCTCCATGAAACTACTATTATTTGCCGCGACCTCTATCTCATCTTAGTTGACGAGAAAGATTTCGTATGCAATTGACGTTACTATCGTACAAAAATCTCTTTGTTTCGTCAATGAAAAATTTTTTAGCACATATATACAAGAAGGGAACGGAATATATATAATAAAAAGTGAGTACTCACTCATTTTTATGAAAGCGAGGGAAGATGATGGTCATTCAATTACAGCACGTATATAAGCAGTTCCATAAAAAAGAAGTCATTCACGATGTGTCTTTAACCGTAAACAAAGGAGAAATTTTCGGTATGCTCGGCCCATCCGGAGCAGGGAAAACGACGGTTGTGAAAATGATCGCAGGCATTGATATGGCGACAAAAGGGGAGATTCACGTGCTCGGCGCGCGCATGCCGAACTTGCAAACGATGGCGCGCATCGGCTTTATGGCGCAATCCGATGCGTTATATGGGGAGTTAACGGCACTTGAAAATTTACATTTTTTCGCATCGATTTATGGGCTAAAAGGAAAAAAGAGGAAAGAACGCATCGAAGAAGTGTTGGAGCTTGTCAATTTAACAGACGATATGAAAAAAGCCGTTCATCAATTTTCAGGCGGGATGAAACGGCGGTTATCGCTCGCCGCGGCGCTTTTACATGAACCAGAAGTGCTCATTTTAGACGAGCCGACCGTTGGGATCGATCCGCTTCTTCGCCAAGCGATTTGGGAAGAGCTCGAACGCATTCGCCAAAAAGGAACGACGATTGTTGTGACGACGCATGTGATGGACGAAGCGGAAAAATGTATGCGGCTCGCGATGATTCGCGACGGACGGTTGATTGCCGTCGGCAGCCCAGATGAATTAAAGAAACAAACAGGGGCATTGACGATTGAACAAGCATTTTTACATTTTGGAGGGATGCAATCATGAGAATACAAGCGATTGTCGTCCGCATTATTCGTCAGTTTTTTCGCGATAAACGCACGCTTGCGCTAATGATTATCGCACCGATGTTTGTGTTGTTTTTAATGGACTTAGTGTTTAATGGTGAGACGTACGAACCACAAATTGCGATTGATTCAAACGTACCGCAACAGCTTGCCGACGCATTACAAGAAACAGATGCACACGTGACGACAATGACAAAAAAGAAAGCGATGGATAAACTGGACGAACAACAAATCGACGCGTTTATCGAAATGGACAAAACGACGTTGCGCATCACGCTTGAAGGAAGCGATCCGTCCGTCAGCAAACAGGTGCTCATGACGGTGCAAAAAGCAGCCCAGACGCTTATGCCGCCGATGAAACAAACGTTAACGATTGATACGGTATATATGTACGGCTCAGAACATATGGCGCTATTTGACAATTTCGGTCCCGTACTCATCGGCTTTTTCATTTTCTTTTTCGTCTTTTTAATTGCTGGAGTGTCGTTTTTGCGCGAGCGGACGAGCGGCACGCTGGAGCGGTTGCTAGCAACGCCATTAAAGCGATGGGAAATCGTCATCGGCTACGTCATCGGTTTTGGCATCTTTACAACGATTCAAGCAAGCCTTATTTCTTCGTTTGCGATTTATGTATTAGACATGATGATGGAAGGTTCGTTCGGTTATGTGCTACTCGTGACATTTTTATTGGCGATGACAGCGCTTACGTTAGGGACGTTATTGTCCACATTTGCGAACAATGAACTGCAAATGATTCAATTTATTCCGCTCGTTGTCGTTCCGCAAGTGTTTTTCTCTGGACTGTTTAACTTGGATACGATGGAACCGTGGCTTCGTTCCATTGGGGTTGCGATGCCGTTATATTACGGGGCGGATGCGTTAAGAGAAATTATGATTCGCGGCAAAGGATGGGAAGCGATTTCGTTCGATGTGTCCGTTTTAGTTGGCTTTTCTCTTTTATTTATGATATTAAATGTATTAGCATTAAAGAAATATCGAAAGTTGTGAGGATGATGATGGACGAACGAAAATGGTTGCTTGATTTGTTGAATGTCGAAGAACAGCAAGTTAGTGAAAAGCAAATCAACATTTTACAAGCCGCAATTGAAATGTTTGCGGAAAAAGGATATGCGGCGACGTCGACGAGCGAAATTGCGCGGCGGGCAGGTGTAGCGGAAGGGACGATTTTTCGCCATTATAAAACGAAAAAAGATTTGTTGCTTGCCATTGTAAAACCGACGTTATTTCAATCGGTTGCCCCGTTTTTAGCGAAAAAGTTTGTGAAAGACGTATTCGAAAACGAATATGAGCATTACGAGCAGTTTGTGCGCGCCGTTTTTCAAAACCGATATGAATTTGTCAAAACGTATTTGCCTGCGATTCGTGTATTTTGGCAAGAGATGGCATTTCACAGCGACATTAAAGCGCAGTTTCAAACGATTTTTATCAATCATGTGTACGAAAAGTTTAAACAAATTGTCGAGCATTTCCAACAAAAAGGGGAGCTTGCTCCACTTCCGCCGGAGACGATTATTCGTTTGACGATTACGACAATTGCGGGGTTTTTATTTACTCGTTTTCTCCTCATGCCCGACTATCCGTGGGATGATGAACAAGAGATCGAGCGGACGATTCAGTTTTTGATGAATGGACTTAAAGCCTAATCCATGTGCGGATTAGGCTTTTTCAGCTTTTACAACGATGCGGTCATCTTCTACATCGATATGGATTGCGCGTACATCTTGTTCATCAAGCAACACATCGGCAATTTCGTCTTCGACGTGTTCTTGTATGACGCGACGGAGTGGACGAGCACCGAACGTTGGATGATAGCCGAGTTCGGCTAATTTTTCTTTCGCTTTGTCGCTAATCGTCATTGTGATATGTTGTTCATCAAGCGTGCGTTGCAACTCGGCAAGCATGAGGTCAACGATTTGCAACATATGCGCTTTTTCAAGCGGTTTAAATTCGATAATCGCATCGAGACGGTTTAAAAATTCTGGTTTAAAGTATAGACCAAGACGTTGAAGCAAGTCGCCTTCGACATTCGTACCTGCGTTCGATGTCATAATGATGACCGTATCTTTAAAGCTGACGGTACGACCTTGGCTATCTGTTAAACGACCGTCTTCTAAAATTTGCAAGAACATATGTTGTACGTCCGGATGCGCTTTTTCCATTTCATCAAGCAAGATGATGCTGTAAGGGTTGCGGCGCACTTTTTCTGTTAATTGACCGGCTTCTTCGTGACCAATGTAGCCAGGAGGTGCACCGATCAGTTTGGCGACCGCATGTTTTTCCATATATTCGCTCATATCTAAGCGAATCATTGCATCTTTAGAGCCGAACAATTGTTCAGCAAGCGTCTTTGACAATTCTGTTTTACCGACGCCAGTGGGACCGACGAATAAGAACGAACCGATCGGACGGTTTTTCGCTTTTAAGCCGGCGCGGCTTCTACGAATCGCTTTTGCGATTTTTCTCACCGCTTCTTCTTGACCGATTACTTTTTTCGCTAAGTTTTCTTCTAAATGTTTCATTTTTGCTTGTTCATCAGATTGTAATTTACCAACTGGAATTCCTGTTTTTTCTTCAATCATTTGTTGAATATGCATGACGTCTACAACAGGTGGCTCAGCTTGTCCGTTTTGTTTTAATTGTTTTTCGAGCTGCAATTCTTCTGTGCGCAATTTGGCAGCGAGTTCGTAATTTTCTTCTTGCGCTGCTTTTTCTTTTTCTTTTTTGATTTGTTCGAGACGTTGTTCGATCGCTTCTTTATTTGTCGGTGTCGCTTTTAAGCTCACTTTTGAACCCGCTTCGTCTAACAAGTCAATTGCTTTGTCAGGAAGAAAGCGGTCTTGAATGTAGCGATGTGACAACGTAACGCAGGCGCGAATCGCTTCATCTGTATATTTCACTTGATGGAATTGTTCGTATTTTGGCTGAATGCCTTTTAACATGTCGATGGCTTGTTCGATTGTTGGTTCGTGAACGAGAACAGGCTGGAAACGACGTTCAAGCGCCGCGTCTTTTTCGATTTGACGATATTCTTTTAATGTTGTTGCGCCGATGATTTGTAATTCCCCGCGAGCAAGCGTCGGTTTTAATATGTTGCTTGCGTCCATCGAACCTTCGGCTGAGCCTGCGCCGACGAGTAAATGAATTTCGTCAATGAACAAAATGACGTTTTTCCGTTGTTGCAATTCGGCAATTAATTGTTTCATTCGTTCTTCAAATTGACCGCGAATGCCTGTATTCGCAACGAGTGATGCGACGTCAAGCACGTACACTTCTTTATTCAATAATTTCGTAGGAACAGACCCTTCGGCAATTTTAAGCGCTAATCCTTCGACGATCGCTGTTTTACCGACGCCCGGTTCACCGATTAATACCGGGTTATTTTTGTTGCGGCGATTTAAAATTTCGATGACGCGTTCAATTTCTTTTTCACGTCCGATAACCGGATCGATAAGCCCCGCTTTCGCAAGTTGTGTTAAGTTGCGACCGAATTGATCAAGCAATCCGTTTCGCTTCGGTTGTTCTTGTTGTATTTGTTGCTCGATATGGGAATGTTCTGTAAGCGGTGCGAAAAAGTCGGAGAACCATTGGTCGAGACGATCGAAGTGGAATCCTGCTGGCACTTTTAATTGTTGTTTTTGCTTTGCATAGCATGCATCGCAAAGGTGTAATTGTTGTTTTTCGTTGTTCACTTGTACGTGTAAAAAGATGTTTGCTTCATTTTGTTTACATACTTGGCACATCATAGGCACCAACCTCCTTTGACTTTGACTATATTTGACCTTTCTGTCTTTATTATAATTTGACCTTCTTTGACTTTCAAGACCTTTTTTTAAAAAAAATAAAAATTTTTTTCGTGACGAAAAAAAACTGCCGCGATGGGCAGTTATAAAAGCTTCGTCAGTTTGTCTGTAATTTTCACCATATGTTGCTGCACTTGATGAAGTTCGTCAATCGCTTCGGTGCTATTGTTTATTTTTTCCGCCACTTCTTGTAGCATATGCACCATTTCTAATACAGAGCTTGTAATGTGATTAAGCTGTTCAGAAATGTCTTCGGCAGATGTTTTGCTTTTTTCTGCCATTTTGCGCACTTCTTCCGCGACGATCGCAAAACCGCGGCCGTGTTCGCCAGCGCGGGCGGCTTCGATGGCGGCGTTTAATCCGAGCAAGTTTGACTGTATCGAAATGTCTTTCACAAACGAAATAACGGACTGAATTTGTTCGGTGCTTTTGCTTACGCGTTCCGCTTTTTCGCTTAATCGTTGCAAATGTTCGTGAATGAGTTGCGACGTTTGATGAATATCGTTTGTGCTCGCATTCATTTCTTCAAGTAAACTCGCAAACTCTTCATTTAATGTGTTTTGACGATCGGTGACGTCCGTTGCGATTTTAAAAATCGCTTGCACTTGCCCAGCCTCATCTAACACCGGAGCGTAAAGCGCTTCAAGCCATATATGTTTGCCGTGACGAGTGACGCGTTGCACCGTTCCATAAAACGGTTGTTTATTTTTTAGGCGATTCCAAAACTCTGTATACTCGTGGCTGTTTGCGTATGATGGCAGGCAAAATTGACGGTGGGATAAACCGAGCAATTGTTGCTCCGTGTAGCCCATCGCATGAAGAAACGCATCGTTTGCCCATAATACTGTTGTATCTGGGCGAAATAAAATCATCGCAAATGAGTGGCACATCGATTCAAATATGCGCTCTAAATCGAGCGGAATCGTATGTAACTTCATGTCATCCCTCCTAAACATATGATAGATCTATTGTACTATGATTCATCATATAACGGCAATTGAACGTACACGGTCGTTCCTTTTCCTTGTTCGCTTTCAAAACGAATCGAGCCGCCGTGTAGCTTGACAATTTGCTTGACGATCGCAATGCCAAGCCCTGTGCCGCCATGTTCGCGCGAGCGTGAGCGGTCGGCGCGGAAAAATCGTTCTCCTAATCGTTCGATGTCTTGTTTCGACATTCCTTGTCCTGAATCGGAAATGACGAGCTCGCACATCGGATGTTTATTTACAGTACGCACCAATATGTTGCCGCCAGCAGGGGTGTAGCGCAACGCATTATCAAGCAAGTTTTGCAACACTTGTTCGATGCGATCTGGATCGCCATCGACGATTAAGTCGTGATCGAGGTCGAGCGAAAGGTGAATGTTCTTTTCTTGCAACATCGGTTCGTATTTTTCAATCGTCTCCTCAACTAATTGCGCAATTGAAAACGGGGTGCTAACAAGCGGATACGTGCCTTCCAGTTGTGCTAAGTCAAGTAAGTCGCGCACGAGACGTTGCATGCGGCTCGCTTCGCGGTGAATGAGTTTCATATATTTCTTTTGTTGCGCTTCATCTTTGATGACGTCGTCTAGTAGCGCTTCACTATATCCTTTCACATAGCTTAGCGGCGTGCGCAATTCGTGAGAAACGTTCGCTAAAAATTCTTTTTTTCGTTCATCTTCTTTCGCGAGCGCATGCGCCATTTGATTGAACGCTTTCGCTAATTGCCCAATTTCATCTTCCGTTTCAACATCCACTTGGACAGAAAAATCGCCTTGCGAGACGCGATAGGCGGCTTGTTGCATATGTTGCAGTGATTTCGTCAAATGCATCGCAATTTTTCGGCCGACAAATACCGTAATGAATAAAAAAAGGATGCCGCCGATCATGACGAACGTTTGAATGCGCTCGAGCACATCTTCAATCGATGCAAGCGGTACGTACAAATATAAAATGCCCATGAGCCGATGTTCGTCTAATAGCGGAATGATGACGCCGACGATTTGGCGGTCAAACGTTTGTTCATATCCTTTTTTCGTTACCGTTTTCCCTGCAAGCAATTGTTGCCGTTCCGCCTCGCTAATGATGGAATGATGGTCGACTTCAAACGGTAAGCATGCGCTTAATTCACGCGGATTGTTCACAAGTACAATTTCGGTATCAGATATGTCATTCATCAGAGAGACGATGTGACGAAACGAATCGGTCATCTCGCCGCCGTTGTATTTGGCAGCTATATTCATTCCTTCTTGGAATAAACGTTGTTCGACGTTGGCGATATAAATGTTTTCATATATATAAACAGCAACTGTATATAAAAGCAACACCGCCAGCACTAAAAAAGCGCTAATCGTCAGCCATAGTTTTTGTTGTAAGGAAAGAGAATTAAATCGTTTCATCAAATTTATATCCCACTCCCCATACCGTTTGGATGAGTTGCCCTGCTTCGCCGAGTTTAATGCGCAACGTTTTAATATGCGTATCGACCGTGCGCGTACTGCCGACATAATGAATGCCCCAGACTCGATCTAACAGCTGTTCACGCGTAAATACTTGCCCGCGATGTTTTAAAAACAATACAAGCAATTCAAATTCTTTTAACGTTAACACAACCGGTTTTCCGTTTACCGTTACTTTTCGTGCTTTTTCATCGACAACAATCGAACCTGCTTCATATTGTGATGTTGCATCTGTTCCTTTCGTTCGTCGAAGGACGGCATGCACGCGTGCGACAACTTCATTGGGGCTGAATGGTTTCACGATGTAGTCGTCCGCACCAATTTTTAATCCATATACGCGATCCCACTCATCGCTTCTTGCTGTTAAAAAAATGATTGGCACTTGTGAACGTTCGCGTACGTGCATGCAAAAGCGGTAGCCGTCAAGTTTCGGCATCATAATATCAAGTAAAATTAAATCGATATGTCTTCGTCCGAACTCCGCTAGCCCTGCTTCGCCATCGTCTGCTTCAATGCACGTAAATCCTTCTGGTTCTAAATAAAGGCGAAGCAATTCGCGCATCTCTTTTTCATCGTCAATAATTAAAATCGTTGCCATGTTTATTCCTCCTTCGCATTGCGGAAAAAGATGTAAAACGGCCCACGTCCGACAGAAACGGTTTTTGTTTGTTTTAACGTTTTTTCATCGACAAAAATTAGTTCATTGCTGTCGTAGCTGGCGATGGCGATGTCGTCTTTCGCCTTTATCATTGCGAAAGGGTTTGCGCCAATATTAAGTGAGCGCATGAAATGTTTCGTTTTTGGTTCAAATGCATATAGCATGTTCGAGCCGTGGCAAAGCACGTATATCGTTTCGTTCGTCTGTACAAATTGAACCGGCATCGTTTCTGCCTTCACACGTGTGAGCAACTGGCCGTCGACAAGCGAATGAACATATGCTTCTTGTTGAATATTCGCTCCGCTCCCATGTCCGCCAACCCATAGTTCATCCGTTTCTGGAACAACTAAGCCGCTGACGGCAAAATCGAGCGTATCGACCGTTCGTGTCACACGTTTTGTCGTCTTGTCAATAAATGAGATGGCGCCATGTTTAAAATGAATGACAATCCATTGATGATGTTTGTCGTCGGCGACAATGGAAAAAGGGGAGGGGGGAGTAACAATCGTATGTTTTACTTTTCCATCGAACGTCATGATCGACACTGTTCCATCTTTTTCGTTCACCACAAGTAACTCATGTGCGGTGACAAGTACGTCGGTCACACCTTTACGTACGTTCCATCGTTTTTTTTCTGTTCCTGTCGATAATGTATACGCGATCATCTCGTCCATCTCTTGTCCGAATAAAATGACCGTATCGCCATCAGGAAGAAGGACGGCTTTCGTTATCGGCTTTTTCATTTTCCATGTTGCAATACGTTTTTTCGTGTTATAATCAATAAATGACAAGCTTTTGTCTTTTATATTGACGACGCTAACGACCGATTTGTCTCGTGGAATCGGAGTGTACGTCTCTCGAGTGCAGCTTGTCAACAAAACGACGATGATAAGCAAAAAAAAGAAACGAACTTGCATCGCATGCATCCTCCGTCGAGTATATTTATTATCATTGTAGCAAATCATTGTGATAACTTTGTGAAATTATTGTAACACGGAAGGGGATCCAAATGAAAAAATGGCTACTGTTGTTTGCCTTCGCTTTGCTTTTTGTCGCTGGTTGTGCAAACAATGCGGAAGAAGAAGAGCTGGCGTATTTAGACGTCAAAATGGCGGTTGAAGAAAAGCTTCCAGCTAATCAAGAAGTCGAGCTCGCTTGTTTTGTCACATACGGTGATGAAAAAGTGACAGATGCATCAGAAGTGAAGTTTGAAGTGTGGAAACATGGTGAAGAAGACCGGCAAATGATTGAAGGAAAACATGTCGGGGACGGAAAATACGTTGCGCCATATACGTTTCCAACGAAAGGGACGTATTCGGTTGTCGCACATGTGACCGCAAAAAATATGCACAATATGCCAAAAGTTGATGTAGTTGTAGAGTAGGAAAAACGGCGGAAAATATTCGCCGTTTTTTTTCATATATATAATAGAAAAAATGGACGAGTGGGGGAGAGTATATGTGGATGCGGGCGATTCAAATTGCGTTTGTATATGTCGGAACAGTAGTCGGTGCAGGATTTGCGACCGGGAAAGAAATTGTGCAATTTTTTACACAATACGGGGCGATTGGGATGGGGATGATTGTAGTAAGCGGGGGGCTATTCATTTTTTTTGGGACGCGTTTAATGATCATGGCGAATCGGCTTCATGCGCGTTCATATGAACAATTCAATGCATATTTATTTGGGAAAGTGAGCGTTGTTGTCAATTTGTTTATGTTTGTTGTGCTATTTAGTGTCACCGCGGTCATGTTATCTGGAGCGGGGGCGGTGTTTGAAGAACAGCTGCATATGCCGGCATATGTTGGACTTTTGTTTACCATGGTAGTGACGTTTGTCACGATGTTGTTTGGTTTAAATGGCATTTTAAGCGTCAATATGGTCGTTGTGCCGCTGATGATTATCTTTAGTTTGTCTATTGCGATGATGAACGGAGGCGACATCGTATGGACGAAGCCGCCGCTTGCTGCGTTTTTTTCTCCGTTTGCGTATGTGGCGTTTAATTTAGCGATGGCACAAGTCGTGCTCGTTCCACTTGCGACAGAAGTAAAAGATGAACGGACGATTCGCCTTGGAGGATGGCTTGGCGGCATGTTGCTTATGTTTATTTTATTCAGCAGTCATTTGGCGCTTTCTTTGCTTCCAAACTTCCAATCTTACAGCATTCCGATGGCGGAAGTGGTGAAACGTTCGCTCGCATCGTTTTATGGACTATATGTCGTCATCATTTACGGTGAAATTTTCACTTCATTTATTGCAGGCGTGTTCGGCTTGCATCGGAAATTGGCGCTTTTTTTTCGGACGCCGATCTTCGTCCTTATTGCGCTTTTAATAGCGATGTATGCGTTTAGTTTAGTCGGATACCACTCGCTTCTTACTGTACTATATCCTTTATTTGGATATATGAGCATCATATTTATTTTCTTACTTTTCTATCGAAAAATGCCTAGCTAGAAAAAAGGAAGTGTAGTACATTGAATGTAAGGGGGTGAAATGATGCGTCAAACGGTCATGGCAATGTTCGTTTTACTTCTTTTCTTTACGCTCGAAACGTTTCACATCATTCAATGGTATGATGCAAGTGTATGGCCTCTTATTGTTTTTTCTTTTGGACTTATTGTGCATATATATGTGTTCAAGCGCGGTGTACGTGAGCACGAGGTGTTTCTTTTATTGCCAGCAGCCATTGCATTATGGATGGGAGCGCTCGCATTTGGACATTATTTTTCGCTAAACGACGGAACGATGTACGTGTTGGCGTTTACGGTCGGTTTATTCGAATGGTGGTTATTTAGCGGTGAAGAGTGGTTGAAAACGCCGCTTCTCTTTTGTTTCGGATGTAGCGTTGCGGCTAGTTTAGAAGCAGGCAATACGTTTTTACTTCTTTTTATTTTAACGATCGGTATCGGGGCATATATGCATAATGAAAAAAATGAGCGAGCCAATGTACATTAGGCTCGCTTTTGTCATTTTTATGAAATGCCAAACCGATGTAAAATTTGTTTTAGTTGATTTACGTTTTCCGCCAATACAGCTGCTTCTTTTGCGAGTTGATGGACGCTTGTTGCTTGTTGTTCAAGACCGCTTGCTGTTTCGTGCACAATTTTTGTAAAGTCGTTGGCGATTGTGTAGACGTCTGTAATGGCTTCATATAGCTCATTTCCTTCTTTTGTCGTTTGTTGCATGAACGTTCGGTTTCGTTGAATTAAAGCGTTTAATTCATGTGACATCGTTTGGAAATGGGCAAGACTTTCGGTCATTTTTGTTAAGGAAGCGGTCGTTTCGTCGATTGTATTTGCTTGTTTTGTGACCGCATGTGCGACGTTTGATAGTTGACGGTGCGTATTCGCAAGCGACGATAAAATTTCATGCGCAAACGCGTTCGTATGTTCCGCAAGTTTCCGTACTTCCGAAGCGACAACCGCAAATCCTTTTCCAGCTTCTCCTGCTCTAGCCGCTTCAATCGACGCGTTCAACGCTAACATGTTCGTTTGTTCTGCAATGGCGGTAATGGCGGATACTTTTTGCATTAAAGCGTCCGCTTCTTTTGCGACGTTTTGAATGCCTTGTGCGGTGTCATTCATTTGTTGTTTTGTGTCGTTCATTCGTTGTTCGATCGCTTGCATATCGTGATATCCTGTTTTGGCGGCGTGAAATGTCGTTTGCGCCCGTTCAACGACTTGTTCGATGTCTGTTTGGACGGTCTGCATGTAGTGAAGCATCGTTTGAATGCGTTCTTTCGCTTCATCGACAAAAGTTGTTTGTTTTTGCGCGCCTTCACGAAACGTTTCCATTGTTGCGGCTACTTCGTCAAACGCTTCTGCAATGCGTTTCGTTTCTTCTTTTTGTTCGTGGCTCACTTGTTCAACGGAGTGGGTAGCTTTTGCGATTTGTTGTAAAATCATGCGCAAACCGAGAATGACTTTATTAATTTCATAACCAATTTGATGAAACGCGTTGCGCTTTCCGACCGTTTTCACTTCTGCTTGCAGCTGTCCCGATGATACAGCGCGCGTGACGTGATACCAAGCGCGGAGACGATTCATGATGATGCGATAAAACGAAAAAGAAGCGAGAAAGCCGACTACACATGTGCCGACAACAAGGATGATCGTTTGTTTCAGCGACAAATGCATAAAAAAAGCAAGAATAAAAAGAGTGATAACTGGCAATAAAACGATCGCACCGAGCCACATTTCCATATACGGCTGATGAATGAGACGACCCATGCGTAAATTAAAGCGCTTTCCATTTTGTTCGAACAGCGGACAAGAAGCGTCGACGAGTACTTCGCCTGTGTTTCGCTTATACAGTTGCAACAGTGGAGTAGTGGTCGTTGCGGATTTTTTTCCTACTTCGTCATCAAACACCATGCCTTCGCGCAACCGATTTGTATGCACGAGGCTGCGCCCGTCTTCGTCGACGATGACGAAATATTCATCGCGATCGAGATGACGGTCTAATATATCGCGCAACGCATCGAGCTGTTGAGCGAGCGGTTGATCGAATCGAGTCGCTCGTTTGACTTCTTTCGCGACTCGTTGCACTTTTTGTAACGCTTTTTTTGCTTGTTTTGATTGTAGCAATGTTCTCTCCCCCTTTTCCCCTTATCTCAAATATACACAATTTTCAAATAATAAAAAAGTCATAAAAAAGGAAAAGGAACAAATGATAAAAAAGGAGGGGGTGAGACGAATGACTCAATCAAAAAGACAAAAAGAGCGACAATGGACCGTTCGGAAACAAGCACAAAATGAACCGCACGGGAAAGTAAAGTCGTTTGAACAACTAGCAAAAGAAGAAAAATAAATGAAAAAGGCTGTCCAAAAGAAGTTTGTGACAGCCTTCTCATCGTTATCTTGCTTTTAATGCACGAATTTCGTTTTCATGTACAAGTGACCGAACAGCGAGCGACTGGATAGCGAGCTCGTGTCGTGCTTGGGTCGCGATGACATCATCTAGTTTTTGGGACATGTCAGCGAGGTTTTGCTTGATCGTTGGAATTTCATTGACTGCTTCTAGTATTTCGAATACAGCTTGTTTAATGAGAGGAAGATCAGCGATGTCATCTTTTGTGGCCATACGTTGCTCGATGCTTGCGATGTCATCTTTTGTGGCCATCGTTTGTTCGATGTGTTCGATGCGTTTGTCCATGGCAGCGATATCATCTTTTGTAGCCATGCGTTGCTCGATGCTTGCGATGTCGTCTTTTGTCGCCATGTGTTCGCGTAGCGATGCAAGTTCATCGAAAATACGTTTTAGCATCTCATCCACTTTCACTCACCTCCCCTGACCCGATTATATCACCAGATCGAAGAAAAATCGACAAAAGATTAGGTGCCTCAAACGGCGTGAGGCACCTAAATGTTTAATAATTCAAATCAATGCGAATTCCTTTGACGCTATATAAAATATTTTCGGCGATATTTGTCACATGGTCGCCAGCGCGCTCTAAATTGCGCGTCACAAACGACAATTGTGTAATTTGGTTCGTAAATTCTGGCTTTTCGCTCATTAAATCAATTAATTCTTGAATAATTTTCCCTTGTAATTCGTCAACGCGGTCATCTTCGAGCGCGATGCGTTTTGCTTCTTCAATATCATCGTTATGGAACGCGTGAAGTGCATGGTCTAACATTTCATTGACGATCGCTGCCATTTCAGGAATGTGAACGATCGGTTTTACGTGTGGCTCTGTGCCGATAAATTTCACCGATTTTGCGATATTGACCGCAATGTCGCCAATGCGTTCGACATCAGACGAAATTTTAAGCGCAACGATTAATCGCCGTAAGTCAGATGCGACCGGTTGTTGTTTTAAAATCGTCATAATCGCAAGCTCGTTAATTTCGCGTTCAAGCTCGTTAATTTTTTTATCGTTTTCAATAATTTCATCCGCTTTCGCGATATTTTGCGTTTTTAACGCTTCAATTGATTCGTGAAGCGCCTGTTGAGAGGCGGATACCATCGTCATTAATTTTTCGCGTAGTTGTTGAAGTGCAGCGTCAAAAGTAGAACGTTTTGTCATATTGAATCACCTAACTTTTTTGTTGTTATTATATCCTGAAAACTGTTCACAAATAAAGCATAAATTTTTATAGAATGAATATATGTTTTATGGTATATTGTTAGGCGTACAATTGAAGAAGAATTCTACGCCACTTGCGTAGGAGAGGTTCTAGAACACCCTCTATAAAAAAACTAGGGATCGCTATGTCCTTAGGGGGTATAGCGTTTTTGTTTTAGAACGCTCTTTCTTCTCATCATGCAAGAAAGGAGAGCGAAAGATGAAAAGAGAAAAAGCAGTCGTCGTTTTTAGCGGCGGGCAAGATAGCACAACGTGTTTATTTTGGGCGAAAAAACATTTTGCGGAAGTCGAGGCGGTGACGTTTGATTACAACCAACGCCATCGGCTTGAAATTGACGTCGCCGCATCGATTGCGAAAGAGCTTAACGTACCGCATACGGTGCTTGATATGTCGCTATTAAATCAGCTCGCACCAAATGCGCTAACAAGAAGCGATATAGCGATCGAACAAAAAGAAGGACAATTGCCGTCCACGTTTGTCGATGGGCGCAATTTATTGTTTTTATCGTTTGCGGCGGTGCTTGCGAAACAAAAAGGGGCGCGTCATCTCGTGACGGGCGTATGTGAAACAGACTTTAGCGGCTATCCAGACTGTCGCGACGTATTTATAAAATCGTTAAACGTGACGCTGAACTTAGCGATGGATTACGAATTTGTCATTCATACGCCGCTTATGTGGTTAAATAAAGCGGAAACGTGGAAGCTTGCGGATGAGTTAGGTGCGCTTGAGTTCGTGCGCACAAAAACGCTCACATGCTACAACGGTATTATCGCAGACGGCTGTGGTGAATGCCCGGCATGCGTGTTACGTAAGCGTGGTCTTGACCAATATATGAATGAAAAGAAAGGAGCAAATGTGCGATGATCCAACAAATTTATCCGCAAGTCATTCACCCGTTTCGCTATGAGTTAAATAAAGATATGCAAATTGCTGCGGCGCACTTTATTCCGCATGAAGCGGCAGGACAATGTGCGAACATGCATGGACATACGTATTTTATCAACATTACGGTTGCAGGTGATGAGCTTGATGATTCGGGCTTTTTAATTAACTTTCAACAGTTAAAAAAACTTGTACACAACCGTTTTGATCATACAGTTATGAACGACCATAAAGATGTATTTAGCGATACAGCGGCTGAACATTTTCCAACGACAGAAGTGGTAGCACGTAAAATTGCAGAAATCGTTCAGGAACATTTAGACACGTTGCCGAATAAACCGACATGCGTTCAAGTGTTTGTACGCGAGTCCCCGACAAGCTATGTCGTATATCGTCCGAAAGCAGGGAAACAATAATGGAGCGCATTCCGGTCATTGAAATTTTTGGCCCGACGATTCAAGGAGAAGGGATGGTCATCGGGCAAAAAACGATGTTTGTCCGCACAGCAGGATGCGACTATCGTTGTCGTTGGTGCGATTCGTCGTTTACGTGGGACGGCTCAGCAAAAGATGACATCCAACAAATGACCGCCGAAGACGTTTGGCAACAATTGAAACAACTTGGCGGCGACCGTTTCAATCATGTGACGATTTCTGGGGGCAACCCTGCGTTATTAAAAGGACTTCGTGCGCTTATTTCATTATTAAAAGAACATAACATACGCATCGGATTAGAGACGCAAGGGAGCGTATGGCAAGATTGGTTTTACGATATTGACGATTTAACGATTTCACCAAAGCCGCCAAGTTCAAATATGAAAACAAATTTTGCGACGCTTGATACGATCATGGAGCAACTCACGGCGCATCGCGGACATGTGAGCTTAAAAGTCGTCGTGTTTGACGATGAAGACTTTGCATATGCCAAACATGTTCATGAACGCTATCCAACCGTCCCATTTTACGTGCAAGTCGGTAACGATGAGCTACAGGAAGCAGACGACGTCACGCTTCGTCTCAAATTATTACAAAAACTTGAATGGCTCGTTGAACAAGTCGTGCAATCAAACGAAATGAACGACGTCCGCGTCTTGCCCCAACTACACACATTATTATGGGGCAACCGCCGCGGCGTATAATTATAAGGAGGGAAACATTATGAGAAAAGATGAAGAACTACAAGGAGTCACACTTCTTGGAAACCAAGGAACGAAATATGTATTCGAATACAGCCCAGACATTCTTGAAGTGTTTGATAACAAACATCCTGATCGCGACTATTTCGTCAAATTTAACTGTCCGGAGTTTACGAGCTTGTGTCAATGAGGGCACACTTCAGTGGTGACACTGTCGACTAAACCTTGTGAATTCAGGGGAAGAGAAAACAGGGGAAGATGCAAGAAGAGAATCGCCTTATCTATTTATTAGAACCCTATTTCTCCAACCCTGAGCCAAGCCTTAAAGAAGAAAGAGCGATGTATGCAACCATGTTCTTTAAGGAAGGTGCAGAGACTATCGAAATCACTTTATCACGAAGCGAGTAAAAGTAGTGATAAAGGAAGAGAGTAGAGTACATCACGATGAAAATATCGTGGTGGAAGCGCAAGGGTTCTTATTCGATATCGCAGTCGAATAAGAATAAGATATAGTCCACCTGCTCTACAAAAAGCAGTTGCCAAAAACCGGACAACCAGATTTCGCTACAATTTACATTAGCTACATTCCTGATAAAAAATGTGTCGAAAGTAAATCGTTGAAGTTATATTTATTTAGTTTTCGCAATCATGGTGATTTCCATGAAGATTGCGTCAACATTATTATGAACGATTTAATTCGCATCATGGAGCCGCGTTACATTGAAGTATGGGGCAAATTTACACCGCGCGGCGGCATTTCCATTGACCCATATTGCAATTGGGGTCGCCCGGGAACGAAATATGAACAAATGGCGGAATATCGCTTATTAAACCACGATTTATATCCAGAAAAAGTAGATAATCGGTAAAAGGAAAGGCTGGCTTGGCGCATGCAAGTCAGCCTTAAAAAATTCACAAAACATATCTAGTTTTTTTTCGCAAATGGGTATATAATGACAAATTGTTATAAACCTTTTTTTCGTTTGGGGGGTCTTTATTTGAGACAGAGAACGGCTCTTGTGATCGGGGCAAGCGGATTAGTCGGAGGCGAACTTCTCCAACGATTGCTTCGTTCAGAGCATTATGAACGAGTGACCGTGTTTGTTCGAAAACCGATGGCGTGCAAACATGAAAAATTACAACAAGTCGTCGTCGATTTTGACCGAATTGAACAATATGAAGAATATTTTCATGTGGACGATGTATTTAGTTGTTTAGGAACGACGATGAAAAAAGCAAAAACAAAACAACAATTCATTAAAGTCGATTACGAATATACGTTGCGGGCGGCAAAACTAGCGGAAAAATGCCACGTTAAAACGTTTTTATTCGTTTCTGCGATTGGCGCGCATCCGCATTCGATGTTTTTTTACAATCGCGTCAAAGGAGAAACGGAAGAGGCACTGCAACGACTGACGATTCGCTCGCTTCACATTTTCCGTCCATCGTTATTAACAGGAGAGCGACAAGAATTTCGTCTCGGTGAAAAAACAGCGGAATGGCTTTGCCACGGTTTTTCGTTTGCGTTCGTTGGCAAATGGGAAAAATATAAACCGATCTCAGCCAAACAAGTGGCCGAAGCGATGTACCATGCTGCGCTTTCGGAGAAGGAAGGCGTATATATTTACGAATGTAGCGAGATCAAAGGGCAATGTGAACAACAAAGAGGGCTGTCTCATCAACAATAAGCAGCCCTCTTTTCGTTATTCAACAATTTTGTAATTTTTATGGTTGACGACCGTCCGCTCTTGCAAGTCGAGTTCTTTATAGTTTTCCATGTACGTTAAGTCGACAATGACCGAATTTTCATTGACTTTTTCTACAATTCCCCGCAACCCATTTTTAAATTCAATGACGTCGCCAATTTGCGCTTTTTTCATTGAAAATCCCCTTTACTTTTGAATTTTTAAACCTTTTTTCTATTTTGCATGATTTTTCCTCGTTCGTAAAGGGCATTTTCAACTATTTTTAACGTTGCGGTCCGTATGGCATTGGCATTGGCGGCCACATCGGCGCACCACAGCCGTTCGGCATCATTTGCGGCATTTGCTGTGGCATCATTTGCGGCATTTGTGACATAGGTTGCATTTGCTGTGGCATCATGTACTGCATTTGCTGTGGCATCATTTGTCCCATTGGTCCCATCGGCCACATCGAACCCATCGGCATGCCGCATCCACAATCGCTTGGCATCATTTGTTGTGGCATCATATATGGCATCGTGTGTTGCATTTGTTGAGGCATCATTTGTTGGTCCATTCGAAAATCTTCATACATATTCCAGTTATTCATCGTTCATCTTCCTTTCTTTTATTTAGAATCCACCAACATTGTATGTGTATTTTTTATAGACGTGTGTCGATATGACAAAATTAGGCATTCGCACATCGTATTGACATGGATCTTGAAGGACGTTAAAACAAAGAGGGAGGGATGATGATGACTGAACAAGAAGCAAAACAATTGTTGCAACAATTGCGTACAAAAGACATTCCGCACGTGCTTATAAAAAAAGAACATTTTTTAACGTTTCGTCATGTGCTCGTCCAACAAGACGATTTTAAACATTTTCGCGGCGTGGCGCAGCGCGGTGGAGACGTTGTGTATTACTACATGGATGAGCCGCGCAGCTAACGTATCGTTTTAGCTTTTTGACGGCGGACATGCGCCATTGTTTTACGGCGTTTATACTTACTCCTTCTTCATCGGCAATTTGTTTTAACGTTTTTTCTTCGATCACATGACGAATAAGCCATATGCGCTCGCGCGGCGTTAAATATTGCAGCGCATCTTCCCATACGATGTTGGCAAAAAAATCGACATCTTCTTTTAGCACATATTCTTCTGGCAACGGAACATATACATTTTTCGTTTCTTTGCGCAGCTGTGATACGATGCGCCACCGGATCATTTTAAACGCGAACGTACAAAAGGAGCCTTTCGTTTCATCGTATCGCTCATATGCTTCCCAAAGCGCGATTAAACCGATTTGCATATATTCATCGACATGACGGCGAATGTGCAACTTGCGAATCATATAAGAAATGAGCGGGCGATATTCGTCAACAATTTTTTCAAAAGACATATATATCCCTTTCTTGAAGGCGCGCCCTCAGTTATTCCGCGGTACATTTAGCCTAACAAAAACGCTTGTATGATGCGAAAGACAAAACGGAGAAAAATCGCCCATTTACGTCTCGCATATACACCATTTCCCTTAAGGAAATACAAAAAATCGGGGGGAAAACAGGCAGGAAATAAAGGATTTTCCGAAAAAATGTTTTGAACAATGGAAAAATTTTGTGTTATGATAATAAAAAATGGAAAGGCATGAGCAAGATGAAAATAAGAAAAGTATGTATTCACCCACATTCTTCTCAACAAAACGTATACATTTATGAAAATAAAAAAGAACAATATATCGTTGTTGCGATTCCGTATTTGGAATGGTCCATTTATGTTACCTATGATGATTTCGTTCATATCGAATCACGTTTACAACAGTCGCTTGCGAACGTGTTAGAAGAAGAGCATGTTTCGCCGCTTGCGATGAAGCTTGCCCAATGGATGAGAGAAATGTAAGAAAGGTTTCGTTGCTAGATGAAATACGCTATTGTCATTTATGTGATTGTCAGCACCATTTGGATCGTATTGACTGATTTTTATGTAGAAAAGTTGCCGCTTCCGCAACAGATCGTGCCATATGTTCAAACGTTTAAAGGGTTTATGTTTGTCATTTTATCTGCCGTATTTATGTATATCGCTTTTAAAAAACATCGCGAATTAAAACAAATGAGCGAAAGCGAACAAGAGCTGTTGACGCTCATTCATGCGATGCCTGATTTCGTATCATTTAAAGATGGACAAGGACGTTGGCTCAGAGTAAACGAATTTGGCTTAAAGCTATACGGGCTTGAACATGTCGATTATAAAGGAAAAACCGATGCCGAGCTTGCGGAATACACTCCTCATTTTCGCGAAGCGTTGCTTTACTGCATTGATTCCGATGAAGAAGCGTGGCGGGCAAAAACGGTGACGCGTGCAGAAGAATCGTTTCCGACGCCAAACGGAGAAATGAAAACGTTTGACGTCATTAAAGTGCCGTTATTTTATGAAAACGGAAAACGAAAAGGACTTGTCGTCATCGGACGCGACATTACACAACAAAAAATTGCTGAGCAGCTATTGTTGAAAAAAGAAAAACTATCCGTCATCGGTGAGTTGGCAGCAGGCATCGCTCATGAAATTCGCAATCCGTTAACGTCCATTAAAGGCTTTTTGCAAATGATGAAAGAAACGAAAGAAGTAGATGAACGTTTCGTGCAAATTATGTTGGATGAAATTGAGCGCGTCAATCAAATCGTGAGCCAACTTCTCGTGCTTGCGAAACCGCAAATGAAATCGTATAAGCCGCTCGCTTTACACGACGTTGTTGACTACGTTGTCGGATTGTTTACGTACGAAGCGATTTTGCAAAATGTACAAATAAAATACGAACCGCACACATCGACAACCGTATACGGCGACAAAAGCGAGCTCATTCAAGTGTTTGTCAACGTCATCAAAAACGCATTAGAAGCGATGCCAACGGGAGGAACAATCGCCATTTCTACGAAAGAAAAAGATGACCGCGTCCACGTCATCATCGAAGATACAGGAAAAGGGATTGAGCGAGAGCGTTTAAAACGAATTGGCGAACCGTTTTATACGTTAAAAGAAAAAGGAATGGGGCTTGGGTTAACGACGAGCATGAAAATCGTTCATGAACATAAAGGCACGATGCAAATTGAAAGCGAAGTCGGCAAAGGAACACGGGTTGAAATCATCTTACCAACATATAAAAATGACCCGTCTTAAAACGGGTCATTTTTATTCCTCTACCCATGTCGTGACTTCATCTACTGGTAAACGAAGAGAAGGATGGGCTGGCGCGCTTGCTTTACCGATTGTAATGAGCATCACCGGAATGTATCGGTCAGAAATGTGAAACTCTTTCATAAATGCTTGTGGGTCAAAGCCGCCGATCGCGCACGTATCAAACCCTTCAGCTTTTGCGGCAAGCATGAGTTGCATCGCAGCTAACGAAGCGTTCGTTAACGCAGCATCGCGCGCATATTGTGCGTTTGTATACGCTCCTTCAATTTGTTTGGCGAGCGTTTCTTTCACTTCTTTTGTCATTTTTCCTTGTGCGACAAGCGGGTCATATACGGCATCTATTTTTTTATTTGCTTGTAAATCGCCAAGTACCGCAACGACCGCCGATGCATCAACGATTTGTTGTTGATTGTAAGCGATCGGAAGAAGCTTTTGTTGCGCTTCTTTTCCAGAGATGACGACGAAATGCCAATGTTGCAAATTCCAAGCAGAAGGCGCTTTTGTCGCTAATTGTAAAATTTTTGTTAGTTGTTCTTTCGAAATCGAAGCATTCGGATCGTATTTCCGAATCGATTGACGTTGTTCCATAATTGAAATCATATATATTTCCTCCTTAAATGTACAAAAATAAAATTACTTACTTTTTGTTAGTTACGATAATTATATTAATTTAGTTACAATAAGTTTGTCAAATTTCATGCATAGGGTGATGATTGATGGAACGTTCGCATGTTTGTCCGAAAATTGAAGCAGCGTTTCAACTGCTCGGAAAAAGATGGAATGGGTTAATTATTCACGTTTTATTTCGCGGACCGCTTCGTTTTAAAGATTTAGCGGAAAGCATCCCAGAAATTAGCCAAAAAATGTTAACGGAACGATTAAAAGAATTAGAAGAAGAACACATTGTCGTTCGCCACGTTTACCCTGAAAAGCCTGTGCGCATTGAATATGAATTAACTGAAAAAGGGAAAGATTTACACATCGTGATGGAAGCGGTGCAAGTGTGGGCAGAAAAATGGATGTAGTTCCTAACCTTTCGCCTTTATCGTTGCGATAGTAATAGGTGAAAGGAGGGGAGAGGCATGCTTCAACGTTCCCAACTTCGTTTAACGTTTGAAGTGGGCGTAACAGAAACGGGAAAACCGCTATATAAAAATAAAACGTATACGATTAAACCGAACGCAACGGAAAGCTCGCTCGTCTCTGTCGCCCAAGCGCTTGCATCTTTGCAAAGCGCTCCGCTCGTTCACGTGTATCGCAACGATGTGCATGTATTAGGCGAATAGGAGGGATAACGAATGAAAACGCTTGAATTACAGTTTGTTAATGAAGAAGGAAAGACGATTCGTTTAAGCGTTGATACCCCGCGTGATGATGTGACACAAACGCAAGTCGCCAATGTGATGGATGTGATCATTGCGGCGAACGTCTTTCCATCAAGTGGAGGCGATCTGATTGCAAAAAAAGGCGCGCGCCTCATTGACACAACAGTCACAGAATGGACGTTTGCATAAATGATGAAAGGTGTCCCGGTGCGTTGGGACACCTTATTATGTATATGACAGCGAAAGGGATGAGAAAGATGGAAGCCTATTTGTCGCTTCTTTCCGATGTCGGTTTTCCGATTGCCGTCACGTTTTACTTACTGCATCGGATCGAAGGAAAATTAGATGCGGTCATCGACTCGATCCGCACGTTAGGCGAACAATGGAAAGCACCCAGCTAAATGGGTGTTTTCTTTTTATTTTTTGTCTGCTAACATAAACATATAGGCAAGTTGTTTATGTGAGTTAAGGGGGTTTTTATTTTGTTTAAACGAAAACAAGACGAGCGCGATGTACAACTTGAAGCGATTTTACAAATGAATGAAGAGCCCATTCGCCTAAACGAAGGAACAGTCGAACGGCAACTTGCGCTCATCGGCATGACGACAAAAGATGTCGCTATTTTACGATATGTTCAGCCGTATATCGAAGCAAACATTGCGCGCATCGTTGACGCCTTTTACGGCGCACTCCAAAAAGAAAGCTATTTGCTTTCCATCATTCAACAACATAGCACAATTGAGCGGTTGAAACAAACATTAACGGTGCATGTCAAAGAAATGTTTCGTGGAAACATTGACGAAGCGTTTATTGAAAAAAGACGTCGCGTTGCTCAAGCGCACGTGCGCATCGGCTTAGAGCCAAAATGGTATATTGCTTCATTTCAACATTTGCTTGAGGAAATTTTAGCGGTGATGCTAGAGCAATTGCCTCAACAATCGTATGTCATTGCAGTCATGAAAACAGTTTCGAAAATGTTAAACGTTGAACAACAACTTGTTCTCGAACAATATGAACGAGAAAACGAATTGCTCCGTCTACAAATGGAGACGTTAAAACAACAAATGAAAGAACAAGTGAAATTATCGTTGCAACAGTTAAGTCACGCATCCGGTGAAGTAAGCGCTTCCGTTTCATCGTTAAACGAACAAGCAACGAGCATTTCGCAAGCGGCGAAAGAAGCGTCTACGGTAGCCGTAGCGAGTGCGGAAAAATCGAAGCAAGGAAAACAACAGTTGCAAATGCAAGTTGAAAAGATGTTGCAAATGAACGAAAAAATGAAACAAATTGAAGCGAATATGGACAAGCTTCAACAAGCGATGAAAGAAATTGAACATATCGCTTCCCTCGTCACATCGATTGCCGATCAAACGAATATGCTCTCATTGAACGCATCTATTGAGGCGGCGCGCGCGGGAGAGCATGGCAAAGGGTTTGCGGTCGTTGCCAACGAAGTGCGAAAACTGGCGACTCAAACGAAACAATCGGTCGCTGACGTTTCTCGCGTGCTTAGCGATATTCATCATCATCTTTTAGCGATGTCGCAATCGCTTGAACAGGCATCGCTTTCGGTGACCGAAAGTACAAACGGAATCGAAACGGTGTATACGTTTTTTGATGAATTTGCGTCAGCGCTTGACCGAATTTGCCAATATAACGTGCGTATTGATGATGAAATGAAAGCATGCGTACAAGCGGTGAGCGAAATTTATGAAGCGATGACGCACGTATCGGCATCTGCTGATGAATTGGAAGGGCTAGCGAGCGAACTGTAAGCTATTTTGTTTCATTCTTCTCTTTTTCTCTTTTTCGAATATATTGTCTCGGTTGAAATGGCTGATCGGGCTTTTCGTTTACGGTGACGTAAATGGAAGGCTCTATTTTTTTGCTTGCGGTTTCATAGTGATCGACCATCATGGCAATCATAAAAAGAAGAACCATCACGTCGCTCCTTTCGTCATTTTTACTATGTATTTTGAAAAAAAGTGAAACTTTTTATACATGTGGGACGTATAAAAAGAGGATGGTTATGTCAGAAGGGGGTTGATTGTTATGCCGACATTACATATTGCGATGTTTGCGCCATTTTTGTTGGCGCTACTCGTTCCGTTTTTGTACAAATTGTTTCGTTCCATTCATGTCGGATGGTTCGTCTTGCCGTTGCCGATTGCGCTATTTGTTTACTTCCTATCTTACATGGATAACGTGCGTCAATACAAAGCGATGAGCGCAACGTTGCATTGGATTCCGTCGCTTCATATTTCATTTGACGTATATGTGGACGGATTAAGCTTATTGTTTGCGCTACTTATTACTGGCATCGGTTCACTCGTTGTTCTTTATTCGATTTATTATTTACAAAAAGGAAAAGAGCAACTCGGAAACTTTTACGTCTATTTGCTTTTATTTATGGGAGCGATGCTTGGCGTTGTCCTTTCCGACCATTTAATTGCGCTATATGTGTTTTGGGAGCTGACGTCTATTTCTTCGTTTTTATTGATCGCCTATTGGTATACGCGCGATCGTTCACGCTACGGGGCGCAAAAATCAATGCTGATTACGATGTTTGGCGGGCTACTTATGCTCGGGGGATTTGTTGCGCTTGCGGTCGCAGGTGGAACGTATAACATTCGTGAACTTGTGCATACACCATTAACGGAACATCCGCTTTTTATCCCCGCACTTTTCCTTATTTTATTTGGTGCTTTTACGAAATCAGCGCAATTTCCGTTTTACATTTGGTTGCCTGATGCGATGGAAGCGCCAACGCCTGTCAGTGCATATTTACATTCTGCCACGATGGTGAAAGCAGGTATTTATTTAATTGCTCGTTTGACGCCGATTTTCGCCGTGTCGTCTGTTTGGGTGTGGACGATTGTGTTCGTTGGGCTTGTAACGTTATGTTGGGGGTCGTTTTTAGCCTCAAAACAAACGGATTTAAAAGCGATTTTAGCGTATTCAACGGTCAGTCAGCTCGGTTTAATTACGTCTTTGTTAGGAGTCGGTGGGCTATCGTTTCATTACAGTTGGATGGATGAAAATGTATTTATGGTCGCGGTGTTAGCTGCTATTTTCCATTTATTTAACCATGCGACGTTTAAAGGAAGTTTGTTTATGGTCGTCGGGATTGTCGATCATGAGACAGGAACGCGCGACATTCGTCGTCTCGGTGGTTTAATGACGATCATGCCAATTACGTTTACGATCGCCCTCATTGGCTCGCTGTCGATGGCAGGGTTACCACCGTTTAACGGCTTTTTAAGTAAAGAGATGTTTTTTACTGCGATGTTGCGCGCAAAAGATGTTGCAGGATGGGCGGTTGTGCTGCCTGTCGTTGCATGGGTCGCAAGCATATTTACATTTTTATATAGTGCGCTTTTAGTGAGTCGAACGTTTTTTGGGAAATATAAGCCGCATGTATTGAAAAAAGACGCGCATGAAGCACCAATTGGCATGCTTATTGCACCAATCGTGTTAGCATTGCTCGTTATTTTCATTGGAATCGTGCCAAACGTATTATCCGACTCCGTACTAGCCCCGGCCGTATATGCGGTGCTATACGGATTGTTTACGCCAAATGAAGCGCTTGATGTGTATATTTCCCATTGGCACGGCTTTACACCAGAATTGTTTATGACGATCGGCGTATTATTGTTTGGTTTAGTGTTATATCGTACGTTTCCAAAATGGAAAAAAATATATTGTCGTTTATCCGAACGGATGTCGCTGAACTTTTTGTACGATCAATCGTTCGTCTGGATGGAAAGAGGCGCTCGTTCGTTCACATCGCGCATCATGACAGGCTCAATACGCACATACTTGATGTACATTTTTACATCGCTCGTTGTTTTGCTTTTGTTTACGATCGGTTGGCATGAACATTGGAACATCGACTTAACTCGCTTAGCAAACGTTCGTGTGTATGAAGTCGTTTTAGCGGCAGGCATTTTGGCAGCAACAGTCACAACCGTCATTGCAAAATCGCGTTTAACAGCGATCGTCTCGTTAGGGGCAGTTGGCTATGCGGTTGCGTTATTTTTCGTTTTATTCCGCGCACCTGACTTAGCGTTGACACAGCTTGTGATTGAAACGATTTCTGTTGCGCTCTTTTTGCTTTGCTTTTATCATTTGCCGAAGTTTAGCCAAAAGCAAGAAAGCATCGGTTTTAACTTAGGGAATGCCCTTATTTCGCTTGCGGTTGGAGTGACAATGAGCGTCATTGCCTTTTTCGCGTATGCTGGAAAACATTTTGATTCCATTTCCCAATATTACGTGGACAATACGTATGAAAAAGCGGCTGGAAAAAATATGGTCAACGTCATTTTAGTCGATTTTCGCGGCTTTGATACGTTGTTCGAAATATGCGTATTAGCCATTGCTGCCTTAGGCATTTATGCGATGGTGAAATTGCGGCTTGCGAAGGAGGAGGAACGATGAGACGAAACGATGTTATTTTACGAACGACAACAGCGGTTGTCACGCCGATCATCGTGCTGTTTTCCGTTCAACTGTTTTTTGCAGGTCATTATTATCCGGGCGGCGGTTTTATCGGCGGATTAATGACAGCTGGAGCGATCGTTTTGTTGCTTTTAGCATTTGATATTGAGACCGTTCGGAAAATGGTTCCTATTAATTACAAATGGCTTGTGGCGATCGGATTGTTGTTTGCGGTCGGAACAGGAATAAGCAGCCTATTTCTCGATCGACCGTTTTTAACGCATGCGTATGCATACGTCCAATTGCCATTGCTTGACCATACGTCGCTTCATACCGCGGTATTGTTTGATTTAGGTGTATATTTCGTCGTCGTCGGTGTGACGATGATTATTATTGAAACGATAGGGGAGAGCGACTAATGGAACTGCTTATGATTGTCGTCATCGGTTGCTTATTTGCTGCTGCAACATATTTGTTGCTCAGCAAAAGTTTGCTTCGCATTATTATCGGTACCGGATTGCTTAGCCATGGCGCTCATTTGTTATTGTTGACGATGGGCGGGCTAAAAGTAGGTGCCCCACCGCTTTTAGGAGAAAAAGCGGCGCAATACGTCGATCCGCTACCGCAAGCGCTCATTTTAACAGCGATCGTCATTAGCTTCGGGGTAACTGCATTTTTCTTAGTATTAGCGTATCGTTCATACCAAGAAATTGGAACAGATCATATGGAAGGGATGAAGGGAGATGAGTAACCTTCTGCTTTTGCCCATTCTCATTCCGCTTGTAACGGCCATTATTCTTATTTTCTTTCCGAAGCACGTGTTTTGGCAACGCGCTGTTTCGATGGTTGCAACAATGAGTTTAATCGTCGCAAGCGGGGCATTGCTTTATCGCGTGCATACAGATGGCATTCAAACGTTGAACGTCGGAAATTGGCCTGCGCCATTTGGCATTACGCTCGTATCGGATTCTCTATCCGCATTGCTTGTGTTGACGACGAGCGTCATCGCGCTGGCTTGTTTAGTGTACTCGTTTTACGCCATTGGCAAAGAGCGAGAAACGTTTTATTACTATTCGTTTTTTCAATTTTTGCTCGTCGGTGTGAACGGATCATTTACGACAGGCGATTTGTTTAACTTGTTCGTCTTTTTTGAAGTGATGCTCATGTCTTCTTACGTGCTGCTTGTACTTGGCGGCACGAAAATGCAATTGCGAGAAACGATTAAATATACGCTCGTGAACGTCATCTCATCCGCGTTATTCGTCGTGGCGGTCGCGTATTTATATGCGGTAACAGGAACGTTAAATATGGCGCATTTAGCTGATCGCATCAACGCTTTAGGCTCATCGCCGATTTTAACGGTCATTGCGGTGTTGTTTATCATCGTATTCGGATTAAAGGGCGCCATTTTTCCTTTATATTTTTGGCTTCCGGGTGCATATTATGCCCCGCCGACACCGGTGCTAGCACTCTTTGGTGGATTGTTGACGAAAGTAGGGGTATATTCCATCCTTCGTACATTTACGCTGTTGTTTACGCATGATACGGCGTATACGCATACGTTGCTCGCTTGGCTTGCACTTGGCACGATTGTAATCGGCGTCATTGGAGCAGTCGCCTACAACGATATGCGTTACATCGTCATTTATAATATTATTGCCGCAGTCGGTGTCATGATTTTCGGCATTTCCATTATGACGCCAGAAAGTTTAGAAGGAACGATTTTTTATTTGCTGCAAGATATGGTCATGAAAGCCACGCTCTTTTTATTCGTTGGCATCGTCTTTTCCATCACTCGTTCAAACGATATTCGTTCATTTTCTGGGTTAATGACATCGTATCCGCTTCTCGGTTGGGCGTTTTTTATCGCCGCGTTATCGCTCGCAGGCATTCCGCCATTTAGTGGATTTATCGGCAAGTTGTTAATTGTGAAAGCAAGCTTCGATACGCATCTCATTTTTGAAGCGATCGTCATTTTATTGTCGAGTTTGCTTGTGCTATATTCGGTCATGAAAATCTTTATGAACGGTTTTTGGGGCGAGAAAAAAGGATTTGAACAAAAGCGATTAGATGGACGATTTGTTCCGGTGTTGTTTCTGCTCGTTTTATCTGTTGCATACGGCATCGGCATCGAGCTTGTTCGCCCATTTGTTCTCGACGCAGTAAACGTGTTAGTCGATCCGAGTACGTATATTCAAGCGGTGTTAAAGGAGTAGAGAAGATGGCATTTCAAATTTTATTAAACGTTTGTTTAGCGTTCGTATGGATGTTTTTAACCGTTTCATTTGACGGGGCATCATTTATCATCGGGTATATGATTGGGTTGTTTATCATTTTCATCTTGCGTCGCTTTTTCCACTCTCGTTTTTATCTCGTTCCGGTGTTTGTTATTGTCAAATTGCTGTTCATCTTTTTCAAAGAGCTCATTTTATCAAACATTGCTGTTGCAAAAGTTGTCATGAAACGTTCGTTAACGATTCAGCCAGCCATTTTTGCTTTGCCGACAGAGTTAAAAAAAGAGTGGGAAATTACGATTTTAGCGATGCTCATTACATTGACACCCGGCACGCTCGTTTTAGACGTATCAGATGATGGAAGCACGTTATATATTCACGCGTTAAATAGCCCAGATGTACATGAAGCCATTGAAAGCATTAAACAATCGTTTGAAAAAACGATTATGGAGGTGAGTAAATGATTTTAAACATCGCTCTCGTCATCTTGTCATTCGCCATGATCGGTTTTTTATATCGCGTTGTCAAAGGGCCAAGCACAGCCGATCGTATTATTGCGCTTGATGCGATGGGCATTACGCTCGCGGGAATGGTTGCGATCGTTTCCATGTTGTTAAATACGAGTGCGTTTTTAGATGTCATTTTGCTCATCGGCATTTTAGCATTCGTTGGAACGGTGGCGTTTGCGAAGTTTTTAGAGAAAGGGGTTGTTATCGAACGTGGGAACGATCGCTAATGTGATTGTCGCAGCGCTCATTTTACTCGGGGCGGTGTTAACCCTTCTATCTGCTATTGGCGCGATTCGGTTGCCGGACGTATATACGCGCAGCCATGCGATCAGTAAAAGTACGACGCTTGGCATCATGTGTATTTTACTTGGCGCATTTTTGCATTTTTTCATTGAAAATAACCATTTCAACTCACGTCTATTGCTTGGCATCGTTTTCATTTTTATGACATCTCCTGTGGCGGCGCATCTTATTAGCCGCGCAGCGTATTACGCAAACGTCGAGCGATGGGAAGGAACGGTTCGCGATGATTTAAAAGAAAAAGCTGGCGGAAAATAACCGTCAGCTTTCCTTATGCAAAATATGAACGAATGATGAGGTTAAGCTCTTTGTAATGTTTCGTTGGAATTTGATGTCGTGCCCCGTCCACATAGACGATGCGAACGTCACGGGCATGTTGTTGAAAGATACGACCATACGCATGAACGTAATAATCGTGGGCGCCGTATATAAGTAAAATAGGACAACGAAGTTCATGTAATCGCTCGGTGGAACGGTAATGAAGACTTGTGACGTACATTTCATACAAGCGCTTTCGGTCGCTTAACCGAACGTAGTCAGCAATCATTTGTTGTTCTTCTTTCGTTATGCCGTGCGCGTTGCCGAGTACGTTCGCTAAAAAAGACAATCCGTGCCATTTTACCGCATAAATCCCCATGAAAAATTCCCCGTACAATAGCGGCGTACATACTTCTGAAAACCCGCCAATTAATATAAGCGCTTTTACTTGATGCGGATATTGCAACGCAAAATGTTGGGCAATCGAACCACCGTTTGAATAGCCACAAACAATCGCTTCTTTCAGTTCGAGATGGTTGAACAACTCATGCAAATCGCTTGCTAATAAATCCATTGTCATCGGCTTATTTCCTTTTCCGCTTTTTCCATTTCCTCTTAAATCGTATGTGACGACTTGAAATGAAGAAGAAAGCTTGCGCTGACGGTGAAACGTTACACTTCCCATGCCGGGGGGATGAATGAACACGATTGGGGTTCCGCTTCCGATCGTCTCATAGTACAAAGGAACGGAATATTCGACAAATGTATAAGGCATATCGCATCTTCCTTTCGATTTGATACGAATAGTATGCGAAAAAAGACGGATCGTTTATGCTTATTTCAATTTAATGGAAAAATAGTCTAAAAGTATACGGTTAATAGATTTGAAGTTTCATGTTATCATATGGGCAAGGAAGCG
Source organism: Anoxybacillus flavithermus (assembly GCF_002742685.1). Classification (GTDB taxonomy): domain Bacteria; phylum Bacillota; class Bacilli; order Bacillales; family Anoxybacillaceae; genus Anoxybacillus; species Anoxybacillus flavithermus_E. The sequence continues at coordinate 266,477 of NZ_PEDM01000001.1, read as the reverse complement.
CTTCAAAAAGGAAGGAGTTTGGGACGATGAAAAAAACGATTGTAGCAGGAGCGGTATTATCGACGTTATTTTTAGGTGAAAAAGCGTTAGATGCTGCACAATATACGATCAAATCAGGCGATTCGTTATGGAAAATTGCCCAAACGTTCCGCATATCAGTAAATGACTTAAAAACGTTAAATCAGTTAACGACAGACACCATTTTTATTGGACAAGTATTACAAGTGCCTGATGCCCCGACAACGGCACAAACGCCAGTACCAACAACACAAACGCCAGCGCCAACAACACAAACGCCAGCGCCAACAACACAAACGGTAGCACCGACGACAGCAACATATACGATTCAAAGTGGCGATACGTTATCTACGATTGCGAAAAAATTAAACACAACGGTCACGCGTCTTCTTGAACTGAATCCAACGATTACCGACGTCAACCGCATTTATGTTGGACAAGTATTACAAGTGCCAGCGACAAGCACAACAAATACAACGTCAAATCAATTGACGTCACTGACGCCAGCACCAACCGCGACACAAACATTGGTGCCAACACCGACAAATAGCGCAAGTAAATCGTATATTGTCCAACCTGGGGACACGTTATCAACGATTGCGAGAACATTTAACGTGACGGTAAACGATTTACTCGCACTAAACCCAAGCGTGACAAATGTGAATTTTATTCGCGCTGGGCAAACGATCAATGTGCCGCTTTCATGGGAAGAACGCGCAAATGCGATCATTGAAACAGGGAAAAAATACATGGGAGCGAAATACTTGTTTGGGGCACCAACGACGCGCACAGATGTATTTGACTGCTCATCGTTTACGTATCGCGTATATAGCGAAAACGGGATCACATTGCCGCGCACATCGCGGGAACAAGCGATGGTCGGTACTGAAGTGCCACTTGCGAGCGTAAGAAAAGGCGATTTAATCTTTTTTGATACGACAGGAGATGGTGTCATTAACCATGTGTCGATCGTTGTAGATAGCGAAACGCTGTTGCATGCCGCAACGAGCACAGGAGTCGCGTTTGCAAACATGAAACCGTACTGGGCACCGCGCGCAGTCAAAGCCGTTCGTTTATTCTAGTAAAATGAAAAGATGCCTCTTACGTTTGAGGCATCTTTTCATTTATGGAAAGTACCGTTTCAATCGCTTCATGAACGGAAGAAACGACGTAGCGCGCTTCGTTTTTTACTTGTTCGGGCGCATGCGACATGACAAAACTATGCGGAGTGAGGCAAAACATCGGAATGTCGTTAAACGAATCACCGAAGCAAGCCACTTGTTCTTCTGTCAGCTGTAAATGGCTCATTAACAATCGAAGCGCCTCGCCTTTACTAATTTGTTTTGGCATAATGTCTAAACAGCGCGGTTCAGAAATGAACGTATCGACGTACGGCTCCCACGTTTCGTTGACGAATCGTTCAAATGATGCGACGACATGTTCTTCGCCAATGACGGTAATTTTTGATGGTAATATGTCACGACCGATCGCTGCGAGCATATCTCGCTTTTCAACAATATCGAAAAATAGCCGCGCTCTCATTTGTTCGATTTGTTCCGTTTTCGTTTCGACAAAGCTCGTTTGTTCGTTACATACGAGCACAATCGCTTCTAATGTACGTGCTTGCTTATAAATGGAGCGGGCAATGTCTGGATGAAACGAGCTATGATGAAGAAGACGATGATTTTTTGTGTACACAAATGCCCCGTTTTGACTAATGCGATGTGCGTCATGACCGATTTCTTTTAGCACTTCTAAAATTTCATTATCCATCCGTCCAGAAGCGACGGCAAAATCGATGCCGCTTGTAATGGCGCGAATGACCGCCTCGCGATCTTCTTTTTTAACGCGTCGGTCGTAACCGAGCAACGTCCCATCTAAATCGGTAACAATGAGTTGAATCATGATGGTAAACTCCTTCCATTTTTATACTGAACAAAAGTTTAATCGAACAAATGCATTTGTGCAACTGAAATGTCTTTTTGACAAAAAACATTCACAGCTGTCTTGACAAAATTAAGCGTATTTCCATTGACGCAGCTTTGTTCGTTTCGTAACATTGAAAGTAATGTAAACGTTTTTAAAGGGGCGAACTAGACGTGGAACAATCGTTTCGCATTGAAAAAGTATTAAACAACAACGTGCTCATTGCCTCGCATCCAACATACGATGAGGTCGTGTTAATCGGAAAAGGCATTGGCTTTGGCAAAAAGAAAGGAGACGTCATTGAACAAAAAGACGTCGAAAAATGGTTTATTTTAAAAAATGAACGGGAACAAGAACAATATAAAAAATTGTTGCCACATGTCGATGAAGAATTTATCGGCTTAATGAACGACATCATTCATCACATTCAAAAACGAACGAACAGCTCGTTGAACGAACATATTCACGTCGCATTGACGGACCATATTTTGTTTGCGATTAAGCGGCTAGAACAAGGGATGGACATTAAAAACCCATTTTTAGTCGAGACGAAAAGTTTATATCCGCTTGAGTATGATGTGGCAACCGAAGTCGTAAACATGTTGAACGAACGATTGCACATTCAACTCCCCGAAGGGGAAATCGGTTTTATCGCTTTACACATTCATAGCGCGCTCACGAATCATCAATTATCGGAAGTGAATCAACATTCGCAGCTCATTTCTCGCTTAGTTTCCATTGTTGAAGAACAGCTCGACATTCGCATTGACCGCGAAAGCATTCATTATTTACGGTTTGTCCGCCATTTGCGTTATGCGATTGAGCGCGTGAAAAAAGGAGAAAAAATTGAAGAACCGAAAAAATTGTCGAACATATTGAAAGAGACGTATCCACTATGTTATAATTTGTCGTGGAAGCTCATAAAAATTATGCAACAAACGTTGCAGCTTCCGGTAGATGAAGCTGAAGCCGTATATTTAACGTTGCATTTGCAACGGCTGACTGGAAAAAGTGAATAAACGGGCACTTATCTTTACGTGTTACTGATTCGATCAGGCATGAGTAAAGAAGGCAAAAAAAGTGGTGTAACGACAAAAGTCGTTACATAGTACCCTTTTTCTGTCGTTCTTTGCTCATGCCTTTTTGTTTTCCCTTATTTGCAAATGCTTACATTTGTTAGACGTCTAACATTTCGCTTCGTCTACTTTTCGTGCATGAAAATGGCGTTTGTTGCAAAACTTAACACGATGAAGGAGGGTTTTATATGAAAAAAGCGTTTGGTACGTTACAAAAAGTCGGTAAAGCGCTTATGCTTCCTGTTGCGATTTTACCGGCAGCAGGGATTTTGCTTGCGTTTGGTAACGCATTGCAAAACCCAGCGTTAATTGAAAAAATTCCAGCGTTAGAAACAGGCTGGATTGAAATGGTTGCGAAAGTGATGGAGCAATCGGGTGGCATTGTATTTGCGAACTTGCCGCTTTTATTTGCGGTAGGGGTTGCCGTCGGATTAGCTGGCGGTGAAGGGGTTGCTGGTTTAGCAGCGATCATCGGTTACTTAGTGATGAACGTAACGATGAGCGTCATTTTAGGTGTAACGTCTGATCAAATCGGCACAGACCCATCGTTTGCGAACGTCTTAGGTATTCCGACGCTACAAACAGGGGTATTCGGCGGGATTATCGTCGGTATTTTAGCCGCGTATATGTACAACAAATACTTTAATATTGAATTGCCATCTTACTTAGGTTTCTTTGCAGGAAAACGTTTCGTTCCAATTGTCACAGCGGCATCGGCATTAATTCTCGGTATTGCGATGACATGGTTATGGCCACCTGTTCAACATGGCTTAAACGCCTTTTCGCACAACATGATTGATGCGAACCGTACGTTAGCAGCATTTATTTTCGGTGTCATCGAGCGTGCATTAATTCCGTTCGGATTGCACCACATTTTCTACTCACCGTTCTGGTTTGAGTTCGGTCAATACGTGAACAAAGCAGGGGAACTTGTACGCGGTGACCAACGCATTTTCTTCGAACAAATTAAAGACGGTGCTGAGCTCACAGCGGGTACGTTTATGACAGGAAAATTCCCGTTCATGATGTTCGGGTTACCAGCAGCAGCGCTTGCGATTTATCATGAAGCGCGCCCAGAAAACAAAAAAGTCGTTGCTGGTATTATGGCATCTGCCGCATTAACATCGTTTTTAACAGGGATTACAGAACCAATTGAGTTTTCATTCTTGTTCGTTGCGCCAGCATTGTTTGCGATTCATACGATTTTCGCAGGACTATCATTTATGCTTATGCACATCTTAAACGTTAAAATCGGTATGACATTCTCCGGTGGTGTTATCGACTACTTACTATTCGGTGTGTTGCCGGGCCGTACAGCATGGTGGCTCGTCATTCCGGTCGGTCTTGTGTTTGCGGTCATTTACTACTTCGGATTCCGTTTTGCGATTCGTAAATGGGATTTAGCAACACCAGGTCGTGAAAAAGAAACAGCAGAAACAACAACAACAGCAGACGCAGGCGAACTTCCGCACGAAATTTTAGCGGCGCTTGGTGGAAAAGAAAATATCGCGCATTTAGATGCGTGCATTACACGTTTACGCGTATCTGTCAACGACATTCAACATGTCGATAAAGATCGTTTAAAAGCGCTCGGTGCAGCAGGCGTATTAGAAGTTGGCAACAACGTTCAAGCGATTTTCGGACCGAAATCAGATATTTTAAAAACACAAATTAAAGACATCATGGAAGGCCGCGTGCCAACAAAAGCAGTAGAAAAAACGAAACCAACTGTACAAGCGACAGGCGAAACAGAACAAGTCGCATCGCCGTTAACAGGAAAAGTCGTTCCACTTTCTGAAGTGCCAGACCAAGTGTTTTCAACAAAAATGATGGGTGATGGTTTTGCGGTTGAGCCAACAGATGGTACCGTCGTATCGCCAGTAGACGGAACGATCGTTAACGTGTTCCCGACAAAACATGCGATTGGCATTCAATCAAAAACAGGTCGTGAAGTGCTTATCCACTTCGGCATTGATACAGTGAAATTAAACGGTCAAGGATTTGAAGCGCTTGTATCGGAAGGAACAGAAGTGAAAAAAGGACAACCGATTTTAAAAGTCGATCTTGCATATGTAAAACAACATGCACCTTCTGTTGTTACACCGATTATTTTTACAAACTTACAAGCAGGAGAAACAGTAAACATCACGAAACAAGGAACAGTAACAAAAGGCGAAGATGTTGTCGTCGTTCAAAAATAATTTACTTGCAAAATACGTCATTTTTCGGTAAAAAAACATAGAGGGTTTTTGCCCTCTATGTTTTCAAAATAAAAAGTGAGGAGATGAGCAATATGCAAAAAACGTTTAAAGTAACTGCAGAATCTGGTATTCATGCCCGTCCAGCAACAATGTTAGTTCAAACAGCGAGCAAATTCGATAGCGACATTCAATTAGAGTACAACGGCAAAAAAGTCAACTTAAAATCGATTATGGGTGTGATGTCATTAGGCATTCCACAAGGTGCGCAAATTACCATTTCAGCTGAAGGTAGCGATGCAGCAGACGCCATCAACGCATTAACAGAAACGTTAGCAAAAGAAGGATTAGCGGAGTAATGAAACGATTACAAGGGATTGCTGCATCGAATGGCATTGCCATTGCGAAGGCGTACCGTTTAGAACATCCCGATTTAACGGTTGAAAAACAAACGATTGAAAACCCAGCTGAACAAATTAGCCGCTTTCAACAAGCGCTCGCCAAATCAAAAGAAGAACTTGAAGTCATTCAAGCGCACGCATTAAAAGAGCTTGGTGAAGATAAAGCGGCCATTTTCTCCGCCCATTTGCTCGTACTAAGCGACCCAGAACTCGTCCAAGCTGTTGAACAAAAAATTGAACAAGAGCGCATGAATGCAGAATTTGCCCTTCATGAAGTGGCATCGATGTTTATTGCGATGTTTGAAGCGATGGACAACGAATATATGAAAGAGCGTGCCGCAGACATTCGTGATGTGACAAAACGTGTGCTTGCTCATTTATTAGGGGTGACGATTTCAAACCCAAGCATGATTACAGAAGAAGTCGTCATCATCGCGGAAGACTTAACGCCGTCCGATACAGCACAATTAAACCGAAAATATGTGAAAGGTTTTACAACAGACATTGGCGGACGAACGTCTCACTCTGCCATTATGGCGCGTTCGATGGAAATTCCAGCCGTCGTCGGAACGAAAGAAGCGACAGCGGCGATTCAAAACGGTGACATCGTCATTATTGACGGACTTGACGGTGAAGTGATCGTGAATCCGACCGAAGAAATCATTGCCCAATATGAACAAAAACGTGCCGCTTTTGCTGCGCAAAAAGCAGAATGGGCAAAGCTTGTTCATGAAAAAACGACAACAAGCGACGGACATCACGTTGAGCTTGCCGCAAACATCGGAACGCCAAACGATGTCGCAGGTGTACTAGCAAACGGTGCAGAAGGTATCGGTTTATATCGTACCGAATTTTTATACATGGGCCGCAACGAATTGCCGACAGAAGAAGAACAGTTTGAAGCATATAAAACGGTATTAGAAAAAATGGAAGGAAAACCGGTTGTCGTTCGTACGCTTGACATCGGTGGGGATAAAGAGCTGCCATACTTAGACCTTCCAAAAGAAATGAACCCGTTTTTAGGTTTCCGTGCCATTCGTCTTTGTCTAGATATGCAAGAGATGTTCCGTACGCAACTTCGGGCGTTATTGCGCGCAAGTGTTTACGGAAATTTAAAAATTATGTTCCCGATGATTGCGACGTTAGACGAATTCCGTCAAGCAAAAGCCATTCTTTTAGAAGAAAAAGAAAAGCTTGTGGCTAAAGGTGTGGCGGTGTCAGACGACATCGAAGTCGGCATGATGGTTGAAATCCCAGCTGCTGCTGTATTGGCGGATCAATTTGCGAAAGAAGTCGATTTCTTCAGCATCGGAACGAACGACTTAATTCAATATACGATGGCGTCTGACCGAATGAACGAACGCGTATCGTATTTATACCAACCATACAACCCAGCCATTTTACGTCTTATTTATAACGTCATTGAAGCGGCGCATAAAGAAGGCAAATGGGTTGGCATGTGCGGGGAAATGGCAGGCGAGGAGCTAGCTGTACCAATTTTATTAGCGTTTGGTTTAGACGAATTTAGCATGAGCGCGACATCCATTTTACGCGTTCGCTCTCAACTAAAAAAACTTTCCAAACAAGAAGCAGAACGAGTGAAGGATCACATTTTATCGCTTGCGACAGCAGAAGAAGTCGTTCATTTCGTGAAAGAAACGTTCCAACGATAAGAACCGGACGCCCCCGGTTCTTTTTTTATGAAAAAAACAGTAAAAAACGGTCATAGACATAGCCGTACAAACCTTTTATAATGAAACTACAACTTTATTAATTTTTCGACAACATTCGACAAGACTGGGGGAGGGACAACATTGTTTCGTTCATTAACGTTGAAATTAACGAGTTTAATGGCATTATTGTTAATTATTGCGCTCGTTGCTTCGCAAACGGTCAACTATGTGCAAATGGTGTCGGTTATGAAAGACGATGCAAAAGTGCGTGCGGAATCGCTTGTAACAGAGCTTGTTGACGATATCGAGCATAGCTTTGATAGCCAAGAAGATGCATTAAAGCAATTTAGCGAAACGAAATCGTTTCAAGCGTTTACAAAAACAGAAGATGCCCAACTTTGGCAAGAGATCGATGGGCAGCTCGCTACATTTTTAAACATTCATAAAAAGGTACAATTAGCTTACATCGGCACAGCAAACGGCAACATGTACACAACGCCGTCTGTTGATTTGCCGCCAGATTTTGATCCGACGACGCGTCCATGGTATAAAGCGGCTGTCGCTTCACCTGACAAAGTCATTTGGACGGAATCGTACGTTGATGCGGTGACAAACGATTACATCGTCACGATCGCCAAAGCGATTGTCGAAAACGGGCAAGTGGTCGGGGTCATCGGTTTAGATATGTCGTTAAATACGTTAGCGGAAACGGTCGAACAATCTCGTGTTGGCTATAACGGCTATCCGATATTGTTTGACCAAAACAAATTTGCGATCGTTCATCCACAGTATAAAGGGAAAGATATGTCTGACCATCCGGTCGTGAAAAAAATGTTTGCAAAAGAAAAAGGCATTTACGAATATGAACAAGACGGCGAAAAACGATTATTGTATTTTGCGACCATTCCGAAGTTAAATTGGAAAGTCGGTGCAGTATATAAAGAGAAAGATTTGTTAGCGACGTTAACGACTATTGGAAAAGCGTCATGGACGGTTGTTGTCATCGCAACGATTCTTGCATCGCTTCTTATTTATGCTGTATCGCGTTCAATCGTCAAACCGATTATTCAGCTCAATGAGCGCGTACAACAAGTAGCGACAGGCGATTTAACGGTGCATGTCGAACCGAAAGGAAACGACGAAATTGCGCAACTTACTAGCCACTTTAACGAGATGGTGTCACATATGCGCTCGCTCATTGGCGAAGTCGATCGTTCTGTCGCTGAACTCGGCAGCGCTGCTGACCATTTAAGTGCGGTGTCTGAAGAAACGATGGCGACAAGCGAACAAGTAACAACAGCAGTCACCGACATTGCAAAAGGCGTATCAGAACAAGCGAGCAACTTAGATGCGATGAACGATCGCATGAACGATTTATCTGAAAAAATGGGTACGGTGACGCAATCGGCAGAGCGTATGAAACAGCTTTCCGATGAAACGAAAGACGCAAGCTACATGGGCATTGAAAAATTAAATGTACTTCAAGCGAAATCAGCGGAAGCGCAAAACGAATTGCGTTCAGTTGAAACGGTCATTACGGATTTAGGGGCAAAAATGAACCAAATCGGTGCGATTATTCAAACGATTACCGACATTTCTGCGCAAACGAACCTTTTAGCGCTTAACGCTTCCATTGAAGCGGCGCGCGCAGGAGAACATGGAAAAGGATTTGCGGTCGTTGCGGAAGAAGTGCGGAAACTCGCGGAACAATCGGCGCAAGCGACAGAACAAATTCGTCAAACGATTACGTCCATTCAACAACAAGCTTCCCTTGCAACCGAAGCGGTTGACCATACGAAACAAATGAACGACCAACAACAAGCGGCAGTGAACGAAACGGCGGAATCGTTTATGCATATCGCAACGATGATGGAACAATTAACGTCAGCGATTGAACATATTTTTACACAAATTCATGACGTGAATGAAAACAAAGAACAAATTGTGGCAGCGCTCCAAAACTTAGCGGCGATTTCAGAACAATCGGCTGCATCGGCAGAAGAAGTATCTGCCTCATCGGAAGAACAATTAAAAGCGTTAAGCACCGTCACAGAAGCAGCAGAGCGACTAAACGATATGAGCCGCTCATTACAACAATTGATCCATCGTTTTCGTGTATAAAGCTAGGCATGATGCCTAGCTTTTTTACATGTTTGTAACAATTTTTTCCTTGATTTTTTTTTACATGAGAATTACGATAAATTTAGTATAAAAGACCTATATTTGTTCGTTTTTGGAGGAGAGGCTATGGATCGCTCGCTGATGGCGGCGTTAGAAAGTTTACGCATTGCGCTTCATGTGACGCGCGTTGCCATTTTTCGCTTACACGCATCAGATGAAACGTATACACTGCGACGCATTTATGACATACAAACACCCTCTTCGCGTTTCGTGACACGTGATCACATCGTCTTTCCAACAGAAGATGTTCATTGTTTCGCACATTTATATGACGGAAATATGTTCGTCGGGCATACAAATGAATTAGATGGGAATGTACGCACTATTTTTGAGGAACATGCCATTCAGTCGTTTATGATCGCTCCTATTTTTATTCACGATGAACGATGGGGATGTGTAAGCGTCGTCGATTGCGAGCAAAAACGAATGTTTTCCGCTCATGAACGCGCCATTTTTTTTGCGCTTGCCCGCACGATTGGCGAGTCGATTAAACGAGAACAAACGGTACAAGAACTGCAACAACTCAAACAAGAAATGGAACAAATGAATGCAACGTTACAGCGAAAAATGGAAGAAGAAGTGCGAAAAAATCGTGAAAAAGATTTTATGCTTATTGAGCAATCACGCTATGCAACGATGGGGGAAATGTTAAGAAATATCGCCCACCAATGGCGACAGCCGTTAAACGTCCTCGGCTTGCTTTTGCAAGATATACAAGAAGCGTATGCGTACGGGGAGTTAGACGAATCGTATTTGCGCACGTCCATTCAAAAATGTTTCATCCAAATTCAACATATGTCGCGAACGATTAACGACTTTCGCAACTTTTTTAAACCGCATAAAGAAGCGACGTATTTCCGTCCCATTCAAGCCATTCGCCAAGCGTTAAAAATTATTTCGGCAAGTTTAGATCATAACGAAGTTCATCTACATGTCCAAAATCGCACGCGAGCACACATGTATGGTTTCCCGAATGAAATGAGCCAAGTGCTTATTAATTTATTAACAAATGCGTGCGAACAATTTGTTGCGCGCGATATTGCCCGACGAATCATTTGTATTCGTACGTATGCCGACGATGCATTCATTTACATTCAAGTAAAAGACAACGCAGGCGGCATTGATGAAACAATACAAAAACATATGTTCGAACCGTATGTGACGACGAAAAAAGACGGAACAGGGCTCGGATTATATATGTCAAAAATGATTGTCACGAAAATGAACGGTGATTTATTCGTTTCATCATCAAAAAAAGGAGCGACATTTACGATTCGTATGCCGCGAATAAATAAAGGGGGAAGGGGTTTATGATTGCGGTGCAAGCAGATGTAAAAGTGTTATATGTCGAAGACGAGCCGGGGGCACGGGAGATGTTAACGCGCTTATTAAAACGGCGCATTCGTGAGATGAAAGTAGCGAAAAACGGCCAAGAAGCGCTCGAACTATTTACGACATTTCGGCCTGACATCGTCATTACAGATATTAAAATGCCTTTATTGAACGGATTAGAGCTTATTCGCCATATTCGTGAAAAGGATAAACATGTGCAAATTATTATTACGACCGCCTATGACGATAACGACTTTTTCATTCGCGCGATTGAATATGGCGTGAATCATTTTATTTTAAAACCGATTGACCATGAAAAATTTTTGCAATCGTTGCAACATTCTATTTATCAACGTCAACTCGAGCGCGAATTACAAAAACAAAAGCAATATACGCGCACGATTATCGACTTTCAAGAAAACTTAATATGCATTTTAAATGATGAACGATTGCTCGATTGCAATTTATCGTTTCAACGTTTTTTTGGATCGGAAAAAACAGAAAGTCTTCGGGCTGGTCGCACGCACGTATGTGATGATTTTGTTGCTGAACCGGGATATTTTTACGTGAAAGGAGAAAAGCGATGGCTTCGTCCGCTTATTGACCGCACGATCCCATTTCTAAAAGTAAAAATGATGTGCAAACAAGGAGAAGGGCATGTGTTTTTACTAAAGGCGACGTCGTTTCCGAATGAACCGAATGCGTATTTAGTTGTCTTTACCGACATTACGGCACTCGAAGAAGAAAGCAAACGAAACGAATTTTTAGCGACGAAAGATCCGCTTACAAAAACGTTTAACCGCTTAAAATTTGACGAGTTTTTTACGCGGGAAATTCATCGCGCGAAGCGATATAAACATACGTTTTCTATTATTTTATTTGATATTGACCATTTTAAAAAAGTGAATGATACGTACGGACATGACGTCGGTGATATAGTATTAGTGCGCATGTGTGAGGCGATTTCGAATCGTTTGCGCGACTGCGACATATTGGCGCGTTGGGGTGGGGAAGAATTTATTATTTTAGCGCCAGCGACATCGCAAGCAGGGGCGTATCGTTTAGCGGAAGCGCTTCGCCATCTTGTAGCAACCGTTCACTTTCCGAAAGTCGGACATATTACGTGCAGCTTCGGCGTGTGCGAATACGAACAAGGAATGACGAAAGAGCAAATGGTCAAACGGGCGGATGAAGCATTATATGAAGCGAAGCGCACAGGAAGGAATCGCGTCGTCGTTAGCGAATGTATATGTCGAGGGGAGTGATGAAATGAAAACAGCGATTGTAGCCGCATCAAGCCAAGGACTTGGAAAAGCGATTGCGACAAAGCTCGTTTCACAAGGCATGAAAGTCATGCTTGCTAGCCGTGATGAACAAAAATTGCATGCTGTCGCCGAACAGCTCAATGCGCTCGGAAAAGGAAAAGCGGCATATACGGTAACAGACGTGACAAATCGTGAAATGATCGAGCAGTTAGTAGAAAAAACGGCAGAAACGTTCGGCGACATTCATTTGTTAGTCAATAATTCTGGAGGTCCGCCGACTGGAACGTTTGCGACGTTGACAGACGATGATTGGCAACAGGCGTTTGAGTTAAATTTATTGAGTTACGTGCGTCTTATTCGCGCTGCGTTACCTCATTTGAAAAAGACGAAAGGGAAAATTGTCAATATTGCCTCATCGTCCATTAAAGAGCCGATTCCGGGACTGCTTCTTTCCAATACGTTTCGCCTCGGCATCGTCGGTTTGACGAAAACGCTCGCACAAGAGCTTGCCCCATACGGCATTTTAATTAATACCGTTGCTCCGGGGCGCATCGCGACCGAGCGTGTTGCTTATTTAGATGAACAAAACGCAAAAAAACTCGGCATTCGCAAAGAAGAACTAGAAGCGCGCATGAAAGCGACCATTCCGCTCGGTCGTTACGGCACACCGGAAGAGTTTGCAAACGTCGTCGCCTTTTTATTATCGGATGAAAATACGTATATGACAGGACAATCGCTTTTAGTCGATGGCGGCATGGTGAAAGCGATTTAGAATGGAGGGAGAAACATGCAAACGATTGGTTTTATTGGACTTGGTGTCATGGGTAAAAGCATGGCGCGAAACTTGCTTCGGGCAGGCTATTCGCTCGTTGTATATACGCGCACAAAAGAAAAGGCGGAAGATTTATTAGCCGAAGGGGCAGTATGGAAAGAAACGGTAAAAGATGTCGCTAAAGTGGCGGATGTCGTCATGACGATGGTTGGTGAACCGCAAGATGTCGAGCATGTGTACTTTGGCGATGATGGCATCCTTGCTCATGCAAAACGCGGTGCGTATGTCATTGATTTTACGACGTCTAAACCGTCGCTTGCGGTGCGCATTTATGAAGCGGCAAAAGAAAAAGGAATGTTTGCTCTTGACGCACCTGTGTCGGGCGGCGATATTGGTGCACGCGAAGGCACGTTGTCGATTATGGTCGGCGGCGATAAAGAGGCGTTTTCGGCATGCATGCCGCTTCTTTCTCATTTAGGAAAAAATATCGTTTGGCAAGGGGAAGCAGGGGCGGGACAACATACGAAAATGTGCAATCAAATTGCGATCGCGACAAATATGATCGGCGTATGTGAAGCGCTCGTGTATGCGGAAAAAGCAGGATTAGACCCAGAACGTGTATTGCAAAGCATTTCGCAAGGTGCAGCATCGAGCTGGTCGCTTTCCCATCTTGCGCCGCGCATGCTTGCTGGCGATTTTGCCCCGGGCTTTTACGTGAAACATTTTATTAAAGATATGGGCATCGCACTTGCTGAAGCGGAAACACTCGGTTTATCACTACCGGGCTTAAAACTTGCGAAACAATTGTACGAAGCGCTTGCGGAGCGTGGGGAAGAACAAAGTGGGACACAAGCGTTATATAAATGGTATAAAGCATGGTAAAAAGGTGCTGTTAGCGAGCACCTTTTTTTATGTACGATTCGATGCGGTCGAGTCCTTTTTCTAGCTCTTCCATCGAACAAGCATACGATATACGAATATATCCTTCGCCGTATGTCGAAAACGCACTTCCGGGCACGACAGCGACTTTTGCTTCTTTCGCAAGCTGTAACGCAAAATCAAATGACGAATGATGAAACTTTGCAATAGAAGGAAAAATGTAAAACGCTCCGTTCGGCTTTTGGACGTCAAATCCTATGTCGCAAAGTCGTTCGTACACATACGCCATTCGTTCCGCATATTGTTTTTTCATGTCATGCGCATCGTTTATTCCGACCGTGAGCGCTTCTAGCGCCGCTTTTTGCGCAATGGATGTGGCGCATGAGACGTTATATTGATGCACTTTCAACATATGCTCAATTATCCATTTTCGCGCAAATAAAAACCCGATGCGAAACCCGGTCATCGCATGCGATTTGCTGACTCCGTTAATGACGATCGTTTGATCAGGAAGCCATTTTGCAATCGACTCATGCGTGCCTGTAAACACAAGCTCACTATAAATTTCATCCGAAATGACCCAAATCGGTTTATTTTTCACAAGTTGAGCGATTTGTTGCAATTCTTCGCTCGTTAACGTCATTCCTGTCGGATTGGACGGATATGGAAGCACGATACAGCGCGTTCGCTCAGTTATAAACGGCTCGATTTGTTCAGCTAACAGTTTAAAATTTGTTTGGCGCGTATCGACATAGACAGGCGTAGCACCACATAAACGAATAATTGGCTCGTACCCCGGATAAATCGGGGCAGGGAGAATGACTTCCGAGCCTTCTGTTAAAATGGTGCGAAACGCAATATCAAGCGCTTGGCTTGCTCCGACAGTGACGATTACTTCATCGGTTGTATAGCGCAGCCCGTATTTCGTTTCAACAAAACGGCAAGCCGCTTCCCGTAAAGGCAAGTATCCCGCATTATGCGTATAAGAAGTAAATTGCTCATCAAGCGCTCGCTTCGTTGCTTCTTTAATATGTTTCGGCGTCGGAAAATCAGGCTGTCCAATCGTTAACGAAATGATATGTTTTTCTTGGGCAACGAGATTGAAAAATTGCCGAATGCCAGATAGTTGAATATGTTGCACACGTTCATTCATCGGAAGCATCATCGTTTTTCACCTTTCTTCATTTTCTTTCTATTAAACAATAAAAGGTGAACGTTTCGCAATGTGTTTTTGCGTCAAACGTTCACCTTATGTGCTGTTCTGTCGTTTCACAGTCGATCATGCGTGTACATCCTCCAAATGACGATAGCGACCGAGAAGCTCATTATATTGTTGCGCGAGGGTTAGAAACAACGTTTCATTCCGTTCTTCAAGCGCCTTATCAATATCGCGCATGAGACGCTCTCTTTCATATCGAAATAACGCCTGTTCGATCACTAATTGCGCGGCTTCCTTATAACCGTTAGCGAGATCGTGTGGCTGCGATACGAGTGCCATATCATTGTACTTTTCAAACATGTTTCATTCCCCCTTAGAGAGAAGAATATTCTTCTCCTTTTCTACATTATAAAGAGTTTTTTGTAAATTGTAAATAAAATTTAGAAAAATAAAAATAAAAAAATAAAAAAATAAAAGCTGACGAATGCCAGCTTTATATATTAATAACCGTAGTCCCAGTCGATTTCTTCATCATGCCAAAGAACTGCTTCCGTTTCTTCATCCACGACTTCTTCCAGTTGTTTTTTTTCTACATCTTCTAAAATCGTGACCGTATGATTTTCTTCAAAAAGAATGGCTAACCCTTTCATTTTGACACCTTCTCTTTTCGTGTTTTTTTTCACAATCATTGTAACGCCCTTCGCTCGTCCACGTCTATCATGTTCATAAAGATGTCAATATGTTTGTTTTTTCTGAAAATAAAAACGAGTGTAGTCGTCGCACTTCTTGTGTTACAATACATGTGGAACAACCATCTTGGAGGCATCACATGTTTATTGCTGTCATTAAACCACTCGTTGTGAACATCACCATTTTATTTTCACTCATTTTCAATGCCAACTTATTTTTTCCGTTTCGTCGAAAAATGGTGCTCACTTGGAAACAAAAAATGATGTACGGCGTTGTTGCATCGTTTACGGCTTTGTTATGTATGATGTATCCAATTCAGCCGTTAGCGAAAACGAACTTTGACTTTCGTATGATCGTCATTTTAGTGACAACATTATATATCGGAAAAATGGCTGGGCTGTTATGTACGTTCACCGTTGTTATCGCACGGTTCATCATTGGCGGTCCGTTCGCTTATGCAGGAGCGACCGTTTCTGTATTTGCATACGTTGTCGGCATATTGTTTCGCTCGTCTTTTTTTAACGTCAAAAGAAAAATGTTATATGGGCTTATGATCGTTTTCATTTATCTCATTTTATATATCGCAACGATTATATACGCTGTTCCACCGCTTTCTTGGCGATTTTATATCATATACTTCGCCTTTTTTATCGCCATGTTTTTAGCGCTTATTTATGTCATCGAGCGACTCATTCAATTTAACGAACAGTTTGACGATATGATTTACGTTGATAAACTAGCGACGGTCAGCGAAATGGCGGCTTCATTTGCCCATGAAATTCGCAATCCGCTCACGACGGTGCGAGGCTTCGTCCAATTTTTAAGCAAAGATACGACCGATGAAAACGTGAAAAAATTTGCGCCCGTCATTTTAGAAGAATTAGATCGAACGAATCAAATCATTACGGAATATTTAACATTAGCCAAACCGACATCGTTTCAACGGCAAAAAGTGAACATCGATGACGTTTTACATACATCCGTTCATTTGTTAAGTCCGCTCGGTGCGATGATGAATGTATCGTTGCAGCTATATACGGAAGGGAAAAGCGATGTGTATGGCAATGAACATTATTTAAAACAAGCGTTATTAAATGTTATGAAAAACGGAATGGAAGCGATTGAATATGGGGGGCTTGTAACGATTCATAAAACGGTTGATGAAAAGGAAAAACAAGTCATCATCACGATTCGCGATACAGGAAAAGGAATGACGGAAGAACAGTTAAAAAACATCGGTTTGCCGTATTACACGACAAAATCGAAAGGAACAGGGCTTGGAAGCATGATTACCGCACGGCTTATTCGTCAAATGGATGGAACGATTACATACGAAAGCCAACCGAATGTCGGAACGACCGTCACGATCACATTGCCATTGTATGAAGGGGATTAGTCCCCTTCTTTTTCTATATAACAAAGAAACAAATGTAACGTCTCATGAAGAAACGTCGGTAACGGCTCCGTAATATGTGAAAAAATCCATAACTGCAATGCGCCAACGTATAATTGGACTGCCATTAAAGCAAGTAATGAGGATGGGTGTCTCGTTTGAATATCCCCACATCGTTTTCCTTCTTCAAACAAACCCACCAGCAAATCAATAAGAGGAGTGAGTTCAAGCGGCTGCTTTTTTTTTGCAGTATAAATATGTAGCATTGATTTCGTCACTTTGCGTCCAAGCTGCTCGTGCATCGTCGTCAGTTCATGAAACAGTTGCTCGATTTGTTCACGCCAGTTTGTTCGTTTATTTTTTTTCATTTTTTCATAGACGCGTTCCATATGCGAAAAAAACACGCTTTGTAGCACTTCTTCTTTCGTGCGAAAATAATTAAAAAACGTTCCTTTCGCCACACCAGCTTCATTCGTAATTTGCAAAACGGTCGTTTCGTCATACCCTTGTGTTTGAAACAATTGAAGGGCGGTTTGTTGCAATAATATTCTCGTTTGTTTTTTTTGTCTCTCTCGTTTCATCATAAGTCCCCCGTGACGTTCATCTACTTTTATTATAGTGATTTTTACCTAGGAATAAAGTATTATTTTCATAAGCTGAAAGTTTTGCTTAGACATGTATCGTTCGCATATATATGGAAAGAAACAAAAAAGGGAGGGAATGGATATGTGGGGCGTCGATTCAGCGGCGAAAGTGACGGAAATGTTGCTTGCTTGTGTAAGAAAAGAATACGGTTTTCCGCAATTTTGGGGAAGATATGTAACGACCGTGCCGAACGTATCGGATGGATTAACGAAAGAAGAAATCGCTTTTATTCGTGGACGCGGCATCAAAATTGCCCCGATTTACAATGCGTTTCGCGAGGCGACACAATACGAAAAAGGAAGAACAGCAGCAAGAAACGCCATTTTTCACGCGCGCAGACTAGGCATTCCGAAAAACAAAGTTATTTTCGCAAACATTGAAGATGAATTTGACGTTGACGCTGCATGGATTCGCGCATGGGTCGATACGTTTTATCCGAGCGGATATCGTCCAGGTATTTATGCCAATCCGACAAAAGGTGCGTTCGGCGAAGCATATTGTGAAGCGGTGAAAAACGACGAACGTGTAGCGCAACAAACGATCATATGGAGCTCTTACCCTCGTCCAGGGGCGACACAAGCAACAAAAGCGCCAACGTTTCGTCCGAACGTGCCAAACTGCCGAGCGAACGTCTGGATGTGGCAATACGGGCGCGATGCCGACCGTTGTGCGATCGATACAAACGTCGCAAATCGAAAAGTAAGCGAGTTTTTATATTAAAATTTTTTTCGTCATATGAAGGAAGTATGATAAAATAACGGTAAATGATGTCGTAATGGAGGATAGTTTATGGAAAATAAAAGCGGAATTTTATTAGAAAGTGGGACGAATGAACTAGAAATTGTCGAATTTTTAATCGGCGACAACCGATTTGCTATTAACGTCATTAAAGTGAAAGAAATTATTCAACCGATTGCGCCAACGAAAGTGCCACATGCGCATCCGTACATTGAAGGCATTATTGAGTTGCGCGGCGAGGTGCTTCCGCTCATCGATTTAGCGAAAGCGCTCGGCTTTGGCCCATCGAACAATCCAGCGCAAGATAAATACATTGTCGCCCAGTTCAATCAGCAAAAAGTTGTGTTTCACGTCCATAACGTCACGCAAATTCATCGCATATCATGGAAACAAATCGAAAAACCGTCGCAAATGTATCAAGGATTGGAAAGCCAAATTATCGGTGTTGTCAAGTTAAACGGAAATATGATTTTACTGCTTGACTTTGAAAAAATCGTTGTAGACATTAACCCGCAATCGGGCATTAACGTCGATCGCGTGAAAAAGCTTGGCAAACGTGAGCGGTCGAATAAAAAGCTTATCGTTGCGGAAGATTCACCGCTATTGCGCAAACTGCTTCACGATACGCTTGCCGAAGCAGGATATGTATACGTTGAGTTTTTTGAAAACGGCGAAGATGCGTTCAACTATTTACAAGCGATCGTGCAAAAAGGAAAGCCAGTTGAAAGCGAAGTGCAATTAGTCATTACGGATATTGAAATGCCGCAAATGGACGGCCATCATTTAACAAAACGTATTCGTGAAGATGACAAATTAAAGCATTTACCAGTTATCATTTTCTCCTCTTTAATTACAGACGACCTTCGTCATAAAGGAGAGCGCGTCGGAGCGACAGCGCAAGTAAGCAAACCTGAAATTGCTGAACTTGTGCAAATGATTGATCAACACATCTTATAAGTAGTAGGGGATCATAATGGATCGTTACGAAAAATATCGTCAACATTTTTTAAAAAATATTCGCAAACGATTAGAAGAATGGGAAACGGTTGATGAAATCGCTCATCAAGACGTTTATCGCCTTCTTCATTCCATCGCTGGCACAGCGGCGATGATCGGTATGACCGATATCGGAAATTATGCACGCAAGTTAATGGAGCAATGGGGCGAAGATGAACAAAAAATATGGAAAACATCAGACGTGAAAGATCGGCTCGCCCCCCTTTTTCAACTTTGTTACGAACAACAAATTGGGGAAGTGGCACAAGGCGAACAAGGAGCGAAACAAGGCGACGAACCGACCGTTTTGCTCATTGATGATGACCCATCGTTTTTAATGTATGTGAAAGAACAGCTCGAACAAAACGGATGGTACGTCGTGGCGATTGCCGATCCGGTAAAAGCGGTCGCTTCGTTTTACGACGTTCGTCCAGATTGCGTTGTCATCGACATTCATATGCAAACGAAAACAGGGTTTGAAGTATTAACGTTTTTAAAAGAAAAATTAAAACAACAATTCGTTCCGATGATTATGGTCAGCATCGATGACCGAAAAGAGACGCGCATGAAAAGCTATGAAATGGGCGCGGACGATTTTATTTCAAAACCGTTTGCGATCGACGAATTTATCGTGCGCATTCGCAGGCAACTTGAGCGGAAACAGTTAATTGACGAGTTGCTTTTATTAGACGAGTTGACGCATGTGTATAACCGAAAATATTTAAAACAAGCGTACGAACAATTAAAAAGCGATTGGCATCGCACGCATGAACCGTTTTGTTTAGCGGTGCTCGATATTGACCATTTTAAACGAGTAAACGACCAATACGGTCATTTAATTGGCGATGTCGTGTTAAAACAATTCGCCGAATTTTTAAAAACGAACGTTCGCGCTCGTGATATTGTCATTCGTTTCGGGGGCGAAGAATTTGTCGTTTTATTGCCAGCGACTGAAGCGTCAGAAGCGTTTCTCGTGTTTGAGCGATTGCGTGAACAATTTGAACGGATGACGTTTCAAAGTGGCGATGTAACGTTTTCGTGTACATTTTCCACAGGTATCGTTGAAGTGACGGACCCAACTAACCCGATCGGTCATTGGATTGAGCTTGCTGATTCTGCATTATATAAAGCAAAACATACAGGAAGAAACTGCGTCGTGCTCGCCAAACAACAAGAAACATCGTATCGTCGCACAGTGAAAGTAGCGATTGTCGATGATGATGCGATCGTGCGCGCGATTGTGGCGGACGTCGTTCAAAAAATGTTCGCGAAAGAAAAAGTGGCGCTTGATTTGCGTACATTTAAAGACGGCGAACAGTTTATCACGTCGGAATGGCATCGTGAAAAAGGATCGTGCCTCGTCATTTTAGACGGCGTCATGCCGAAAATGGATGGGCTTGAAGTGTTGCAACAATTGCGAAGTCAAAAAGACTCATCAAAATATAAAATCATTATGTTAACAGCAAGAAAAAGCGAAAACGATATTGCCCGCGCGCTTGAGCTTGGGGCAGACGACTATATGACAA
The DNA here is from genome assembly GCF_002742685.1 of Anoxybacillus flavithermus. Taxonomy (GTDB): domain Bacteria; phylum Bacillota; class Bacilli; order Bacillales; family Anoxybacillaceae; genus Anoxybacillus; species Anoxybacillus flavithermus_E. The sequence goes on along the minus strand of NZ_PEDM01000001.1, from coordinate 245,609 downwards.
AACCGTTCAAACTACTTGAGCTTGAAGCAAGAATACGACATATGTTAAAAAGGATGAATTAATTGTGTCCGATTCACTCGTTTTGTTTGCTTGGATTGTAATCAGCTTATCGTTACTGCTGACCGCTATTTTTTCGTATCTCGTGACTCAAAAGGTGAAAGAAAATCGTTGGCGAAAGGAAGTTGAATCGTATAAATCGTTATATGAACCGATTTTACTTCGGTATTTATTTGACGGTCAACACGTGCCTGCACCGCTCGTTTCCGCTCAATATGTTGCGATGATCGAGCTGCTCGATCATTTCATTCTCGTCCTCGATAATGGAGTAAAAGAGCGGGCTACGCTGTTGGCGGAGCAATATTTGTCTACTTATTTGCAAAAGCAACTACATCATCGGCGATTAGGAAGGCGAATGAATGCGCTTTTTTACATTGAAGACTTTCAGCTTACTTCTTTTCTTCCTGAGTTAGAGAAACGATATGATGACAAGGAAACAACGATGATGGAAAAGCGCCAACTGTTAAAAATGTTTGCGCTTTTTCGCCATCCGCACGTCTATGAATATATGAAACATGTAGACGAATCGTTTACGCAATTCGACTATCGCCTCATTTTGTCACGTATGGACGATCATACGTTTACGAAAATGATTGACTATTTTTTTGATTGGGGCGAAAAAATGCAATATGCGTTAATTGATATGATTGGTATTATGCAAAAATTGCCGCATGTTTCGTTTTTGCTTACATTGCTTCGCCACGAACAAAGTGAGTATCGCATTCGGGCGTTAAAAGCGTTAGCTGAAATGGCGTTTCCGCTTGAAGATGACCAACTTCGCATCCATTTGCATTCACAAGTTTGGCAAGAGCGGTTAATGGCGCTTCGGCTATGTGCGCGCATTCGTCAACATACGCTGATCGATATCATTAAACAATTAATGAAAGATCAAGTATTTTCCGTTCGATCGCAAGCGGCGGAAGCGTTGTTGCGCATGCCAAACGGGTTGGCGATGCTCGAACAAATCGCCCAAACATCAGACGATCCGTATGCGCGCGATATGGCAATCGAATGGTTAGAAAGAGGGCGAGAAAATGATTAAACTCGCAGCGATGTTCGTCTTTTTCTTTATGATTGCAGTCATTGTCTTTTATACGTTTTTACTGATCGTCTCATTCATTCAATTGCGCCGCTTGTACGAGTTGGACGAATGGGAACCGTATGAAGAAATGCTCGATGTGAGTTATACAAAACCGGTTTCCATTTTAGTGCCTGCCTACAATGAAGAAGCGGGCATTTTTGCGACGGTGCGCTCCCTTTTAAGTATCGAATATCCAGAGTATGAAATTGTCGTCATTAACGACGGCTCAACAGACGATACGCTCGAGCGGTTGAAGCGGGATTTCGATCTTATTCCGATGAAGCGCGTCATTCGCCAGCAGTTAAAAACGAAACCGATTCGCGCGGTATACCGCTCACGAAAGTTTTCGCATTTATTTGTCATCGACAAAGAAAACGGCGGAAAAGCCGATGCGTTAAATGCCGGCATTAATTTTTCCTCCTATCCATACGTTTGTTCCATTGACGGCGACTCCGTCATTGAACGCCGCGCCTTTTTAAAAGTGATGAAGCCCATTATTGATTCGGATGAAGAAGTAATTGCTTCGGGGGGAAGTGTGCGCATCGCCAACGGCTGTGACATTGAAAAAGGGGAAGTCATTCGCATCGCCCTTTCTCGTCAACCGCTTGTTGTCATGCAAGTGATCGAATATTTGCGCGCCTTTTTAATGGGGCGCATCGGACTAAGCCGCCACAATTTATTGCTCATTGTTTCAGGTGCTTTCGGTGTTTTTTCAAAACAATGGGTCATTCGAGCGGGCGGATATGCCCATACCGTCGGAGAAGATATGGAACTTGTCGTCCGTCTTCATCGCCTTATAAAAGAAACAAACGCCGATAAAAAAATTGTGTACGTGCCTGACCCGGTTTGTTGGACGGAGGCGCCAGAGTCGATGTCGGATTTGCGCAAACAACGTCGGCGTTGGCATCGCGGATTATTTGAAAGCCTTTGGCTTCATCGTCGCATGTGGTTTAACCCGCGTTATGGATCAATTGGACTTATTTCGATGCCATATTTTTTATTGATTGAGTTTTTTGGACCTGTCGTCGAATTGGTTGGTTACATCCTCATCGTCATTTCGCTCATTTTAGGCGACATATATATCGAATTTGCTATTTTACTATTCCTCGTTTCTGTTTTATACGGTTCGATTTTTTCCATGGCTGCGGTGTTGTTAGAAGAATGGACGATTCGGAAATTTTCAAACGTATCAGACGTTGTGCGCCTCTTTTTTTATTCATTGACAGAGACGTTATGGTATCGTCCGCTTACTGTATTATGGCGCTGTGAAGGAATCGTTGACGCGCTTTTAAAACGAAAAGGATGGGGAGAAATGAAAAGAAAAGGTGTGTCGAAATGATGAAACGACAACGATGGTTGATTGCATACGTAATTGTTATTTTTCTTGCCATTTCTTCACCGTATTGGTTATGGAAAATAAAGCCTGAAACGACGTTGAACGTGCTAATCGTGAATAAAACCGTCCCAGACGACACGTATCGCGAGCATGAAGGGCTCGTTTGGTTATTAAACCAACAAAAATATGTAAAGCCAAACGGCGAGCGCTATAAGTTGAACAACGATTACATTGGTTTTATCCCGACGACAAAAAAAGAACGCCCATGGCCGACATCGCTTGAGCCGTACGATGTCATTTATGTCGCGGATACGTACGGCGTATATGAACATGATTTCACAGCGGAAAAAAAGAAAGGGAAACGTTCAAAAAAAGTGTATGGCGGTTTGACAGAACAAGAAGTGAATCGTTTGCACGATGCGATGTTTGAAGGAAATAAAACGCTCATTGCGGAGTTTAACTCGTTTGCGAGCCCGACGGATCGGGCTGTTCGCAATAAATTTTATGCGTTATTAAACGTCGAATGGACGGGCTGGATCGGTCGCTATTTTCCGAAGCTGGAAGATGACGAAGTGCCCGTTTGGGTGAGAGAAAACTATGAAAAACAATACAATACACGATATACATTCACAGGACCAGGCTATGTATTTGTTGATGAATATGATCGACTTGTCATTTTAAATAAAAAAGAAATCGGAAAACAAGGGGTTCTTTTTGCCCCGACAAAAACAGGAGAAAAAGAGCTTCGTATTAGCGGTTCGATCCCATATTCCTATTGGTTTGATATCGTAAAACCAATACATGACGAAGAAGTGCTAGCGACATATACGCTGTCGTTATCGGAACGTGGAAAAGAAAAATTGCAAGCGCTCGGGCTGCCGATGACGTTTCCAGCCATCGTTCACCATCGCAATGCGCGCTATGAGGCGTATTACTTTTGTGGCGATTATGCGGATCAACCGGATGTGCCGGGCATATATCAAACGGTCGGCATCGACGTATGGCGCAAATGGACAGTGCGTCACGACCCGAATAGCACCGCATCGTTTTATTGGAAAGCATATGTTCCGATGATGAAAACGATTTTAAAACATGTGCATGATGACGAAAAACAGAAACGTGAGCGAACGATAGCGAAAACAGACGACGGCATTCAACTTGCTGGACGAGTTGGAGAACAATACATTCAAATTTATAAAAACGGCAAATGGGAAAACATGTTGTTAAAAGGAGTCAATATGGGCATCGCAAAACCGGGTCATTTCCCGGGTGAAACAGCCATTACGAAAGAAGAATATTTTCGATGGTTTAAACAAATTGGGGCGATGCATGCGAATGCCGTTCGGGTGTATACGATTCACCCGCCTGCGTTTTATGAAGCGTTTTACGAATATAACAAAATCGCAAAACAACCTTTATATTTATTCCATGGCGTTTGGATCAATGAAGAAACGTTTTTGCGCACAAACGATGCGCTTGCAAAAGAAAATACGGATGAATTTGTTGCCGAAATGAGACGAACGATCGATATTGTTCACGGTCGTGCGGCGATCCCACCTCGTCCCGGTCATGCGAGCGGCATATACAAATACGACATTTCGCCATATGTGCTCGGCTGGATTTTTGGCGTCGAATGGGAGCCAACCGTTGTTCATGCGACAAATGCAAAACATGCAGGCTTGTCAGATTATCAAGGGACGTATGTGTACACAAAAGGTGCGTCACCGTTTGAAATTTGGCTGGCGCGCATGATCGATGAAGCGATTGCCTATGAAACGAAAACGTACGGATGGCAACGACCGACGAGCTTCACAAACTGGGTGACGACCGATTTGTTAACGCATCCGAGCGAACCGTTAGAAAAAGAAGATTTTGTATCAGTGAACCCGAACGTCATCTATGCGACAAACGCCATGCATAGCGGTATGTTTGCGTCATATCATATTTATCCGTATTACCCAGACTTTTTAAACTATGAGCCGAAATATGTAAATTACATTGACCATCGCGGCAAAAAAAACAACTATGCTGGTTATTTGCACGATATGAAACAAGTGCATCGCATGCCGATTGTCGTCGCTGAATTTGGCGTCCCGTCATCGCGTGGCATGACGCATCGTAACGTATACGGGATGAATCAAGGATTTCATTCCGAACAAGAACAAGGTGTAATCAACAAAAAACTATTTGAAGACATCGTCCACGAGAAGATGGCGGGCGGATTTATTTTCACTTGGCAAGATGAATGGTTTAAACGAACGTGGAACACGATGGATTACGACAACCCGGACCGCCGTCCGTTTTGGTCAAATGCGCAAACGAACGAACAACAATTCGGCTTACTCAGCTTTGATCCAGCAGAAAATGAAACGATGATGATCAAAGTCGATGGGCGAAAAGAAGATTGGGCATTCCAACAAATCGCTCCTGCCTTCCAACAAGACGGGCGCGCGCTCTATATGACGAGCGACGAGCGATACGTATACATTCGTTACGACACAACGGTTAAGCAAGACAAAGACGTATATATATTGTTTGACACGATTCGAGACCAAGGGCAATCGACCATTCTCGATGTGCCGAACGTACGAACAGAAGGCGTCGATTTCGTTCTCCATTTGCGCGGTGAAAAAGAAGGGCGATTATGGGTTGATAGTTATTACGATTCATTTTATTATCATTACGGACACGTCTTAAATATGATTGACCGTTTGTCGTATGCGAACAAAAAAAATAACGGCGTATACCATCCGATTCGTTTGACGCTCAATAAAAAATTACAAATTAAAGGAAAAACGTATCCGTTCGATTTTTATGAAACAGGTGTTATGACGTTTGGTACCGCAAATCCGAATGATGAAGCGTACAATTCTTTAACGGACGTGAGCGTCAGCAAACAAAAAGACGGATATGAAATTCGCATCCCATGGGCGTTGTTAAATGTGAAAGATCCAAGCATGCACGAAGCGATGGGGGATATGTGGAAAAGCGGACTAAAAAGCAGTGAAACGATGGACGGCATTCGTGTCGGCGTATACGAAAAAGAATTTTCATATCCGACCCATTTAGATCCAAACCGTTTTTACCTCTATACATGGGACGGTTGGGAAGAGCCGACATATCACGAACGGTTAAAACGTTCGTACACGATCGTGCAACAAATATATAAGAACGTTGAAGGAGAGAGAAAATAATGGCGAAAATTTTATTAGCGGAAGATGAAGAAGTGTTGCGTATGCTCGTTGTCGATACGTTAGAAGACGAAGGGCATGACATTGATGAAGCGTGCGACGGGGAAGAAGCGATTGAAATGATTAAGCAAAACGACTATGATTTAATTTTACTTGATTATATGATGCCAATATATACCGGGTTAGAAGTTATTCAACAAGTACGAAATATGCCCGATAAAAAACATGTAAAGATTATGATGCTATCGGCGAAAAGCCAACAAGCCGATCAACAACGTGTACTAGACGCTGGCGCTGACTACTTTATGGCGAAACCGTACAGCCCGCTTGAATTAGTGCAACGAATCGAGGAGATTTTACATGGAGAAGATGCGTAACTATTTCCGGCAAAGCTTAGCAAGACAATTTGTCGCGCTCGTCACGAGCTTTTTATTCATCTTTGTGATCGGCTCGGCATCCCTTTTTTCGTATCAATCGTCGTTAACGACGTCATTTGAACGAAAAAAAGAACAAATCGAAACAAAGATGAAATATGCGCAAGAAATTGAACGGGCGTTTAACCAAGCGTTTTCCGATGCGCGCGGCTATTTAGCATTTAATCGGAAAGAATTTAAACTAAGCATTTTTCGCGAACAAGAAAATGTGCAAACGGCGCTCGATGCGTTAGAGTTAACAGCGACGACAAAAGACGATAAGCAATTTATTTTAAAGGCGCGCCAGTTTGCTAATTACTATTTCGTTCAGCTCGTTCCGCAAGCGATTGAAGCGTTTGAAAACGGCAATATGAAAAAAGTATTAAGCTTATCCGAAAACGGTGGAACGGCGTCGATTGAACAATTCCAATTTCAAATGAAAACGTACAAAAATAAATTAACGGAACAGCTTGATCTTGAATTTAAACAATTGCGCGATAATCAAACGACGGCGCAAACGGCGTTTATTTTATTTATTGCGACGATTTTAGCGATTTTAATTACGATTGCGCGCATGATGATGAAAAAAATCGGAAGACCACTCAATGAATTAGCGATTTTGGCTGAAAAAATTGCTAAGGACGAACAAGTCGTCTATGACGTGCGGGAAGCGACGAACCGAGAAGATGAAATTGGGAAACTGGCAGTTGCCTTTAAAAAAATGTTAATGAGCATTCAAGAAAAAGAAGAAAGTTTAATGGCGCACAACGAAGAATTGATGGCGCAGCAAGATGAATTAGAGTTTCAACAAGCCGAGCTCGAACAAGCGTTGGAGACGATGCAAGCGCGCGAACAACAATTAAAACGGCGCAACGACTTCATTAACGGATTATCGAACTCACTTGATAAGCAAGAAGTGTTAAATAGCATTGTAATCCATATGGCGCGTGTCATGGAAGCGGATCGCGGCATGATCGTTTTAATGAACGACGAAAAAACGCATGCCACATTCGGATTGTCGGAATACGGGGTTGAACAATTTTTAACATATATTTATAACGGCTTGCATCAACGACTGTTTGAGCAAAAAAAGCCGTTTATGTTAAAACGAGAAGTCGCAGCTTCTGAAAAAGGGTATCATGAAGAAACGATGTTCGTGCACGACGTCTTTTTGCCTGTCTTGTCGAACGAAAATGACGTGCAAGCCATTTTAGTATTTAGCCGCTTTGGCGGACCGTTTTCTGATGAAGATATTCAAGAATATGTCGGGTTAACGAAACAAATATCGATTTCACTACAAAAAATTGCGCTATACGAACAGTCAGAACAAGCGCGCGAAACGGTACAACATATTTTAAATACGGTGCAAGAAGGCATTCATTTTGTCGACAAGAACGGCAACAGCAAGATCGTCAATAAACAGATGGTTGCACTGCTGCAAAGACAATCGATTGCTGAACTTGAAGGTGCAAGTTACGAACAATGGGCGCGCGGCTTAGTTGAGCAATCTGATGCAGGGAAAACATTGTGCGACTATTTACAGTCGATTATTTTTAACGGCGATGAAGAACGTGAACCGTTTGTGTACCATTTACCGCAAAAACGAAAAGTCATTCAAGTGTACGCCAAGCCGTTATATCGCAATGGGGAGCGACAAGGAACGGTATTTGTTCATCGCGACATTACGAAAGAATTTGAAGTGGACCAAATGAAATCAGAATTTGTCAGCACCGTCAGCCACGAATTGCGCACGCCGTTATCGAGCGTACTTGGCTTTACGGAACTCATGTTGACGAAAGAACTGAAACCTGAACGGCAGAAAAAATATTTAACGACCATTTACCAAGAAGCGAAGCGATTAACAGCGCTCATTAACGACTTTTTAGACGTACAACGAATGGAGTCAGGAAAACAAACGTACGATAAAAAATACGAAAATATCGTTTCTATTATTGAAGATGTGATTGAAACGCAAAAAGTAAATACGACGATTCATCAGTTTCATGTACAAAAAGAAACGAACAACACGACCGTGCTTGGCGATCGCGATAAACTCGCGCAAGTGTTTACGAATTTAATAAGCAATGCGATTAAATATTCACCAGAAGGCGGCAATATTACAGTACGCATATACGAACGAGGCAATCGACTATGCGTCGATGTGCAAGACGAAGGGTTAGGCATTCCAGAAGAAGCGATCCCGAACTTATTTACGAAATTTTATCGCGTCGACAATTCCGACCGTCGCCGCATCGGTGGAACAGGGTTGGGACTAGCGATCGTAAAAGAAATTGTTAAAGCACATGAAGGGGAAGTGAGCGTCACATCGGAATTGAAAAAAGGAAGTACGTTTACTGTCTCGTTGCCGCTTGTCGTTATGGCGAATACAAGGGACGACGAACGCGAAACAGATGAAAAACAAGCGCATGCGCACGTCATTATTGTCGAAGATGATGAAAATTTAGCGGCGTTATTAGAAGCGGAATTAAAAGATAGCGGATTTCGCGTCAAACTCGTCAAAGAAGGAAAAGAAGCGATCGAGCTCATTCAAAAAGAAAAACCGGATGCGGTCGTGTTAGACATTATGTTAGAAGAACATAATGCGTCCGGTTGGGATGTATTAAAAGCGTTAAAGCAAAATGAAGAGCTCGCTCATATTCCTATTATCATTTCTTCGGCGTTAGAAGAACGGGAAAAAGGAATGGCGCTCGGTGCAAATAGTTATTTCGTAAAACCGTATCAACCGAGCCAACTATCGAAAACAATTTTACAAATGTTGTTAAATAAAGAGCGACAAGGAGAAATTTTTGTCCCGCTGAACGAGGAAGCCAATTAAGGTTTCCTCTTTTTTTGTATAAAAAACGTTTGTCATTGCAAACTAGTAAAAAACGAAGCGGAAGAAAAAGGGGGCAAGATGATGTGGTTTTCGAAAAAAAATCGAGTTGATGAGGTTGTGAAACAGCTTGCCCATTCGCCAGATTTCATGTGCCGCCGCATCGAATGTAAAGGAAAAGCGGTATCCGTCCTTTTTTTAAGCAATTTAATTAATCACGCGCATCTTCAACAAAACGTCCTTGCCTTTATTCATGAACAAGAACATATATCCATTGAGCAATTAGCGAGCTGTTTGCCGCTTGGCGCAGTTCGTATATGTGAAACAGAACAAGAAATGGCGTCATATATACGCGACGGCTGGGCGGGCATTTACATCGAAAAAGAAAAGCGCGGTCTCGTCGTCAACATCGCAGAAAAAGTCGAACGGTCGCTTGAAAAAGCAGAAACGGAGTCACTCGTTCTTGGTCCGAAAATGTCGTTTACCGAGTCGATTGATACAAATATTCGCATTTTGCGGCAAAATATTACCGATCAAAAATTAGTGACTGAAAAAATGACGATCGGGGTGCGCAACCCGCTCGATGTGCGCGTCGTATACATTGAAGACATCGCCGATCAAACAAACGTCCAAACGGTGAAGCAACGGTTAGCGGAATTGCGTATTGATGAAGTGATCGATAGCTCCGTTTTAGCGCAACTATTAGACGATCATGCGTATACGATTTTTCCGCAATATTTATTGACGGAACTTCCTGACCGATTAGCGTACAGCTTATTAAAAGGGCGCATCGGCATTTTTGTTGATCGCAGCCCGACGGTCATCATTTGTCCGACGACGTTTTTCAGCTTTTTTGAAACGACGGAAGACATTTATTTACGCTGGACGATGAGCACCGTCTTGCGCGCTGTACGCATGCTTGGCATTTTCGCGTCCATTTTTTTATCACCGTTATATGTCGCGGTTATTACATATCATTACGAAGTCATTCCGTCCGCTTTATTGTTAACGATTGGCGAATCGCGTTCGCGCGTACCATTTCCTCCTGTGATCGAAGCGTTATTTTTAGAATTTATGATCGAGCTATTGCGTGAAGCAGGGGCGCGCTTGCCGACAAAAGTCGGTCAAACGATGGGTATCGTTGGCGGTATCGTCCTCGGACAAGCGGCGGTTGATGCCGGTTTTACGAGCAACGTGCTTATCATTATCGTCGCATTAAGCGCGCTCGGTTCGTTTACAGCGCCAAGTTATGAAATGGGGGCGACGATTCGCATTTTACGCTTCCCAATCATTTTACTCGCGGCGCTTTGGGGGCTCGTTGGCATATTTATTGGCGTGAGCTTGTTGCTTATTCATTTATTAAAACTGACATCGCTCGGGAGGCCATACTTATCGCCTGTTTATCCGTTTCGTTTAGCGGATATAAAATATGCCCTTATCCGTCTGCCACAAAAATTTTATAGCGAACGTCCGAAAACGAACCGCCCGCAAAACTCCCGCCGTTTTTCATGGCGTGAAGCGATGAAACGAAAGGATTTGGATGAATGATGAAAACGCCAAACGAACGGCTATCCGTGAATGCGTATCTCGTTTTTTTTCTCGTCCATACCGCGCAAATGGGGCTCGGCATCGTCGGTGTGCAGCGCGTCATTTTCGTCGAAGCGCGCCAAGATGCGTGGATTGCTGTCCTCATCAGCGGTTTATGGATTCATCTTATCGTTTTTGTCATTTGCCAAACGTTAAAATTGTCGGAACATGACAACATTTTTTCGCTTCATACGTTCGTGTATGGACGCGTGCTCGGTTGGATCGTAAATGCAGCGATTGTCGCTTATTTTTTAATGGCGTATACGTCTATTTTACTCGGTTACGTGGAAATGGCGTTAACGTGGATGTACCCTGATTTTCCGCTTTGGGGCGGCGCGCTTATTTTAGTGCTTTTAACGGTATATGCCCTATATGGCGGCGGGTTTCGGCTCGTGGCTGGCATTAGTTTTTTAACGTTTTTTATGACCATTTGGATCGTCGTTGTCGTTTTTCAACCGCTGAAATATGCGGAGTGGATTCATTTACTTCCGATACTGGAAGCGACGCCGAAACAGATGATGAACGGCGTATTAAAAACGTCTTACACGATGCTCGGCTTTGAAGTGTTATATATCATTTATCCGTTTGTAAAAGAAAAAGAACGCGTCCATCGCTATGCGCAACTTGGCGTGCTATTGACGACGTTTCTCGTTGCTGCAGTGACCGTCGTTGCGATTGCCTTTTTTAGTCCAAAACAACTTGATGTCACCATTTGGGCGTCGTTATCGATGTTTACAATTGTCAAATTTTCGTTCATTGAACGGTTTGAATATATCGTCATTCCGCTTTGGCTGCTCGTCATTTTGCCGAATTTACTTCTGTTTATGTGGGCGATGACGCGCGGGGGAAAAGCGCTTTTTCGTGTCAAACAAAAATATTTGTTATTTGTTTTTGGCTGCCTTTCTTTTTTCGTAGCTACTTTATTTAAACAGCGGGCGACGATTAATGAGTTTATCGATCAAGTCGGATGGTACGGATTTTGGCTAAGCTTCGTCTATCCGTTTTTCTTATATGTTTTTGTGCGCATGAAAACATGGGCAAAGGGGAGCGCCAAATGAAATGGATGATCGTTTGTATGTTGTTATTAAGTGGCTGTGTACAACCGCGCGTGTTAGAACGGCAAGGCATTATTACAGCTGCTGGTTTTGATAAAAAGGGGAAGTTGTATGAAGCAGGTTCGGTCATGCTTTCGTTTCAAACAGCAGGTTCATCGATGTCGGAAGTCATTGAAGCAACAAACAAAACGAGCAAAGGAATTCGCCAAGATTTAGAGGCGCAAACGAGTCATGATTTAGGTTCCGGTCAAATTCGCATCGTTGTGTACGGAAAAGAGCTCGCAGAACAAGAAGGCATTTTTCCGTTAACCGATACGTTGCAGCGCGATGCGAATATCGGGTCGCTCGTGTATTTAGCGATTGGCGAACCGAACGCAAAAACAGTTATAAAAAGTAAAAAGCATGAAGATACGCCCGATATTGGAACATATTTATATCGATTAATTGAAAAAAATTTGCGCAGTGAATCATTGCTTGCAGCTACATTGCATGAGTTTATTCATAGTTATTATGATATCGGCAAAGACCCTGTATTGCCTTGTTTGTCATTGCGTGATGATAAACCGATTATTGAAAAAGTTGCGCTATTTCGCGGAGACAAATTTGTTGGAACAGTGCGGCTCGATGAAAGCTTTTATATTAAAATGCTTGCGTCCGAATATAACACAGGATTGAAAAATATAACGGTGTCTCGAGATGAAGTAGCCCCATTGTTAATCAAGAAAAAGGGGAAAAAAGTGAATATCGTTATGAACGAAATTCGCACGAAACGGAAAATTACACTCGTCAGTCAAAAGCCAGCGCCACATTTTCGTGTCACAGTCAAGATGCAAACAGAAATTTTAGAGATGTCCGAAAAAATGAAGCCGATTATGCAAGCGAACGTCGGCATTCTTGAACGAGCGATTGAAAAACAAATGAAAAAAGAAATCGAGCAGTTATTGGCGAAATTAAAAGCGTACAAAACCGATCCGATCGGTTTCGGGCAAATATATGACCATTCGGTACGGAAATTACAGTTAACGGATAAACAATGGTTGCAACTATATGAAGATGCACGCATGGATATCGATGTGAACGTATCTATTTTACGAACAGGAACAATTGACTAATTTGTGCTTCTTTATGAAAAATTATTTTCAATTGTTGTCGTATATGTTTTAATAAAAAAAGGAGGGAAGAAAACAAAAAGCGAGGATTACAACATGAATGAACAGCAGTTTCTGTACCAACACCCTCCATTGACGAAATGGGAGGCCGTTGGGCAACAGTTTGAACAATGTGCGATTTTTTTTGTTACGAATGAAGATGGAACGATTGTATATATGGACGACTTGTTTATGAAACAGTTGTCACGTCGTTATGGAGTCGTCCAACAATTTGTTGACCGCGCCCATGAAGCTGTTGTTACATTACATACGAACGATACGTGGCGCGGAAGAGCGATCGTTGACCATCGCTCGGCATACATGCATGTATATTCGTTTCGTTCCCATCTCATTTGGACAGGATGCTTTTTGTTAGACGATGACAAATCAGACATATTAACCGGCGTCTTGTCGTACGATTCGTTTCAGCATATGCTTTGCGAGCGTATGAATAAATGTGAGCCATTTGCGTTACTGTCGCTCAATTTAGATCGCTTTAAATTTATTAACGATTTAATTGGGTATCATTGTGGAAATGAGTTGTTAAAGCAAGTGGCAGAGCGGCTACGTCGCTATGAAGGTGGCATTGTCGCAAGACAACATCGCGATCAATTTTTTCTCGCTTTTTATACGACTGATCGAAATGAATTGCGTCGTATTATCAGCGATGTCATTCAACTATTTACGACTCCATTTCAGCTGACTGAACAAGAGCTAACTGTGACGCCAAGCATTGGGGTGAGCGTTTTTCCTCATGATGCAACCGATTGGACAACGCTCATTTCATGTGCCGATTTAGCGCTTGAAATTGCGAAAGAAAATGGGGGAAATACGTACTGCTTTTATACAAACGAATTAAAAAAGACGAATGAAGAAAAACTATACATTCAACATAGCATTCGCAAAGCGTTAAAACAAAATGAATTTATGCTCCATTATCAACCGATTGTCGACATTCAAACAGGCGATATTGTGGCGGTTGAAGCGTTGCTTCGTTGGTTTCATCCAAAGCGCGGTTGGATTTCGCCTGCCACGTTTATTCCGATTGCGGAAGAAACAAATTTAATTCAACCGATTGGCGATTGGGTATTACGAAACGTATGTGAACAAAGTAAAAAATGGAAAGAAAAAGGGCTGCCACATGTCCAAATTGGCGTAAACGTATCGATTAAACAATTTTTGCAAGCGGATTTAGTGAAACATATTGAACACGTGTTGCGAACGTACGATTTAGACCCGTTTTGTTTAAAATTAGAAATTACTGAAAGTATGGCGATGCATCATGTCGATTATGTGCTCGCTCAGCTGCAGTCGTTAAAAAATTTAGGACTGCAACTCGCTGTCGATGATTTCGGGACAGGCTATTCATCGTTAAATTATTTAAAAAAATTGCCGGTCGACATTATAAAAATTGACCGTTCGTTTGTGCAAGATATGGTGAAACATTCATACGACTTATCGATCGTTCGCGCCGTCATTGAAGTGGCGCACAGCTTACAAATGAAAGTCGTTGCCGAAGGGGTGGAAACGGAAGAGCAACTTGCGATTTTAAAACGAGAACGTTGCGACCGCGCCCAAGGCTACTACTTCAGCAAGCCACTTTCAGCAGAACAATTTGAACAATTAGTCCAAAGTAAAAAAGGGCGATCTCATTAAGAGGCCGCCCTTTTGTGTAATATAATAAAGTATGCTTGCTACTTCTCGAAGGAGGCTTGTCCTTATCGAAACGTTTTCCCGAATCGATAGGTACGAAATGGGTCGTACCGTTTTTGCTTTGGCTCGGCATCTTCTGGTGAAATGCCTGTATAGGCTTGTAATAATCGCTTCGCTTGAGACAACGGCATTTTAACAACAGGATTGCGATATGAATCGTCCAACGTACCGAGATGAGGCAAATGCTTGAAGTCTTCTTTTGTTGGAGGTATGTGGAAGTAATACGCACCGATCGCCACAAGCACATCCGATTTTTGTTGGCTGTACTTCGGATTTCGGGAAAAATGAAGCCCGACTTTTTTCGCTTTCCCTTCTTCGAGCATTTTTTCAATCGTTTTTTTCTTTAATAAATACAAGTAAGAAGGGTTTAAAGCCGTTTTCGCATGACGGTTTACAGTAAACAGCGCGACCGACAAATTTTCAACGGTGCATTCGACTGTCTCCATATTTACTCAACTCCTTTTCATTTTGGTACACTTATATTATACACGATTGTTTATGTTTTTGGAAAATTTTCAATTTATTTTTTAGGGAGGTTGAACGTTGAAGTACGGCATTATTGATATTGGCTCAAATACGATGCGTCTCGTCATTTACGAACAAAGTAAGAGCGGTCGTTTACGTGAAAGGGAAAACGTGAAAATTGCCGCTCGTTTGCGCAACTATTTAACAGAAGATGGCTGGTTTACGGAGGAAGGACTGCACGTTCTTTTGGACGGGCTTCTTACGTTTCAAGATGTAACGCGCTTCCATCGGTTGTACGATGTGAAATGTGTTGCAACGGCAACGATTCGTCAAGCGCGCAATCGCGACGACATCGTTCGTATCGTCGCTGAACGAACCGATTTTCGTATTCGTATTTTATCCGAATATGAAGAAGCATACTACGGTTTTTTAGCCGTCATTCAATCAACGTCGTTTCATGAAGGAATTACGATTGATATTGGCGGTGGAAGTACGGAAGTGACGTATTTTTACAATCGTGAACTTGTCGATTATCATAGTTTTCCGTTTGGTGCGCTATCGCTGAAACGCCAATTTGTCGCTGGAAACGTGCCAACGGATGAAGAACTACAAACGTTACGGACATACGTCGAAAAACAATTTCAATCGCTTCCGTGGCTCAAACAACGCCGCTTGCCAATCATTGCGATTGGCGGAAGCGCCCGCAATGTCGTACAAGTGCATCAAATGCTGCAAAACTACCCGATTGCCGGCATTCATCAATATGAAATGAATCGTGAGCATATCATTCAAGTGAAAAAATATTTGCGTTCCCTTACATTTGAACAACTGCAAAAAGTGGAAGCATTATCGAGAGATCGGGCCGATTTAATTATTCCTGCGGTTGAAGTGTTTCAAACGTTATATGAAACGGTCGATGCAACGATGTTTATTTTAAGCCGCAAAGGATTGCGCGACGGTATTTTTTACGAACAGTTTGGACCGATCATTTTTCCCAGCGTATTAGATGAAAGTTTTTTTGAATTAGCCCAAGACTACGAAGTGAATACAAGCCATGTGCAGCACGTATTAAAACTAGTCATCCAACTGTTTGAACAAATGCGTTCGCTCGCTCTTTTCCCATTGACAGGGGAAGACCTCGTTCTATTAAAACGCGCTACCCACGTATTTTATTTAGGACAATATGTCGATGAAGAAGCAAGCAGTCAGCATACGTTTTACCTTTTAGCCAATCGAACGATTGACGGGTTAAGCCATCGCGATCGTGTACAATTAGCTCTCGTCGCTTCGTTTAAAAATAAAACGTTGTTTAAACAATACGTCCAACCGTTTCATGCGTGGTTTACCCGCGCAGAACAAAAAAAGCTTCGTTTTCTTGGCGCCTTATTAAAATTTGCTTATAGTTTAAACGACACAAAACGAAATATTGTCAACCGTCTGCAACTTGAACTTCAACAAGAAACGATCGTCATACACATCTTTTGCAGTCAATCATTTAAGGCGGAAGAGTATCAAGCAGAAAAACATAAAAAACATGTCGAAAAAATGTTAAAACGCCCGATTCAATTACAGTTTCATTTGGAGGGATAAAGATGGATTTAAGCCATCCGCGTTATTACAACAACCGCGAATTAAGTTGGCTTGCGTTTAACGAACGCGTTTTGCAAGAGGCGATGGACGAACGCAATCCGCTATTAGAACGATTGAAATTTTTAGCGATCTTTAGCTCGAATTTAGATGAATTTTTTATGGTACGCGTAGCCGGCTTAAAAGATCAAGTGAAAGCCGGTTTTAACAAGCCAGAAAATAAAGCAGGATTAACGCCGAAAGAACAGTTGAAAAAAATTGCAAAAAAAACGCATGAACTTGTGAAATGGCAGTATGACATGTACAATCGAACGTTATTGCCGATGTTGCAGACAGAAGGGGTATATGTGCTTGCGCCACATGAATGGAACGATGAACAAACACAATATTTACAATCATATTTTATGAAAAATATTTTTCCTGTATTAACGCCGATGGCGGTCGATGCGTATCGCCCGTTTCCGATGTTGTTAAACAAAAGCTTAAATTTAGCAATCGTCCTTGAAGATGATGAAGAAGAGGACGACGATCGAAAAAAATTGGCGATTGTACAAGTACCGTCCGTATTAAGTCGCTTTATTCTTTTACCGACACATAACGACACACACGCTTATGCGTTATTAGAAGATGTCATTACGGCATTTATTCATACGTTATTTAAAGGTTACATCGTTTCATCTGTGACGCAATTTCGCATTACACGCAACGCCGATTTAACGATTCATGAAGAAGGGGCGCGCGATTTATTAAAAGAAATTGAAAAAGAGTTAAAAAAGCGAAAGTGGGGCGCGGCCATTCGGCTTGAAATGAGTAAAAAAGGATTTGACGAGTGGGTGCTCGATTACTTATTAGATGAGCTAGAAATTCATGAAAAAGATGTATACAAAATCGACGGGCCAATTGATTTAACGTTTTTATTTTCGTTTTATCATGAAGTAGCACGCTCTAAAGAACATCTTGTGTTTCAAACACTCATTCCGCAACCACCAAAAGATTTAGATGATGACGAAGACATATTTGAAAAAGCGAAAGAGCACGATTTATTGTTTCATCATCCATATGAATCGTTTGAGCCGGTCATTGATTTTATTTCCGATGCGGCCGATGACCCAGATGTGTTAGCGATTAAACAAACACTGTATCGCGTCAGCGGAGACTCCCCGATTATTGAAGCGTTAAAACGGGCGGCGGAAAACGGCAAACAAGTAACTGTTCTTGTCGAATTAAAAGCGCGGTTTGATGAAGAAAATAACGTGCAATGGGCGAAGGAGCTTGAAAAAGCTGGATGCCATGTCATTTACGGCATGACGCATTTAAAAACACATAGTAAAATTACATTAATCGTTCGGCAAAAACAAGGAAAAATTGAGCGGTTCGTTCATTTAGGCACAGGCAATTATAACGACGCCACTGCGAAAGTGTATACGGACTTCGGCTTTATTACGGCGAACGAGCAATTTGGGGAAGATGCGACAAACTTTTTCAATTACTTAAGCGGTTATATGGAAAAGCCACCGTTTCATCATTTAGTTGTCGCTCCGTTTGATTTACGGCAACAATTTTTACAGCTCATTGATGAAGAAATTCGTTACCATAAACAATACGGTGACGGTCGCATCATTGCGAAAATGAACTCGCTCACAGATAAACAGTTGATCATGAAGCTATATGAAGCGTCGCAAGCAGGCGTAAAAATTGATTTAATTGTGCGCGGCATTTGTTGCTTACGTCCACAAATTGAAGGCGTAAGTGAAAATATTCGCGTTCGCAGCATTGTCGGCCGCTTTTTAGAACATAGTCGTGTCTATTATTTTCACCATCATGGAAAAGAACGCGTCTTCTTATCGTCTGCCGATTGGATGACACGCAATATGGATCGACGTATTGAAATTTTGTTCCCGATTTTCCGACAACAATTAAAAGAGCGGCTCATTGAAGTGTTGCACATTTTGCTTGCAGATAACGTCAAAGCACGTGAACAAAACGAACATGGGGAATATCATTATGTAAAACGCAAAGAAGGAGAAGAAGAAGTCGATAGCCAAATGATATTATTTCAAATGGCGTATGATGTCGCAGATGATGAAGAGTAGGAGATGATTGAATGAAAGAAAGTAGAGCAGTCGCTTTTGGCGGAGCGTTAGGAGCGCTATGTCGATACGGCGTCGCGCTTATCTTTCCGTTTCTCACATTTCCATGGGGAACGTTAACGGTCAATTACATCGGTTCGTTTTTGCTTGGTGCGCTGACGTCCTACGTCGGAAAACGGAAAATGGCTGAATGGTTGCGGCTTGCGATCGGTACAGGATTTTGCGGCGGTTTGACGACGATGTCGACGTTTAGTAAAGAGACGATTGCGCTATGGCATACACATGCTACATTAGCGAGCGGATATGTACTTATATCTCTTGTTGGTGGTTTGCTTTGTTGTTATGCGGGTATATATGTCGGTGAACGAATGGGCGCAAGAGGTGTAGGTGAAGTGTCATGATGTATGTAGCACTTGGTGGGGCGTTAGGTGCTTGGTTTCGGTACAAGCTTGGCATATGGCTCTTGCGTTGGACGAAACAGTCACCTGTTCCACTTTCCATTTTACTCATAAATTGGCTCGGCTCATTTGGGCTCGGTTTTGCGCTCTCGTCCGACGTTCAATCGATTGGGGTCACGGTCGGATTTTTCGGAGCGTTTACGACGTTTTCGACATTTAGCGTCGAAGCCATTCAACTACTATTGCGCAAAAAATATAAAGAAGCGCTTCTTTATATCGGGGCTTCGATCGTTGGAAGTATATTTCTATTTCAAGCCGGGTTTATGTTATGACCCGGCTTTTAACGTAAACAATGTGAGTTCTGGTGGCGTTAAAAAACGAAACGGCATGCGCGTCGTACCAAGTCCGCGATTGACATACAATGTAAGCTGCTCGACGTCGTAAAATCCTTCAACGTATTGTTTCGCTAACGGTGGAGTAACGAGCGGACCGATCCACGGCAGTTGAATTTGTCCGCCATGGCTATGACCAGAAAGCTGAAGATGAAACGGATAGACGCTCGCTTGCGTCACAAGATCAGGTTCATGAATTAAAGCAATTGTATACGTTTCTTTCGGTATATGTCGCACCGTTTTTGCGAAATTTGGCTTACCGAGCATAAAATCATCTAACCCAGCAATGACAATTTGTTCGTTCCCTTGTTTGACGGAAACCCATTCGTTTACAAGCAAACGAAATCCACTCGTTGTCATCATTCGTTTATATATGTCTGTACCGTATCCGCCATGATCGTGGTTGCCGTAAATACAGTATTTTCCAAGAGGAGCGTGAAGCGTTTCTAATAATGATGTAATCGCAGCGCCATGTTCGTATTCATTCGGTTTATCCAGCAAATCGCCTGTAAAACAAATGAGATGCGGATCAAGGTCGTTCATTCGTTTGATGACGTGTTGAAAATGGTCAACAGAATAATGATACCCTAAATGCACATCGCTAAATTGAAGAAGCCGACAGCCATCAAAGCTTTTTGGAATAAGCGGATGCACGATCTCATAACGCCGTACCGTCAACTGTCTCGGCTCAATATATGTTGCATACATATATCCTGCCGTTGAAAGCAATGTTCCTTTCACGAACAAAGAAAAAAACGTTTTCAAAAAATCTCGTCGTTTCATTCGCTTCAAACCTTATACATAAAATGTTCTTCACTCATTATAAAAGAAAAAAGTGCATAAAAATAGTAAAAATAATATTAAAAATTTTCTAAATATATAGTACAATAAAAATGAATGAATAACCATTCATAAAGGGGATGAAGAGATGAACGGGAAAGTTATTATTGTGACAGGCGGTTCAAGTGGTATGGGGAAATATATGGCAAAGCGATTCGCGGATGAAGGAGCGCATGTCGTCATTACAGGAAGACGAAAAGAAGCGCTCGAAGAAGCAGCGAAAGAAATTGGGGGAAGCGTGTTGCCGATCGTTATGGACGTCCGCCAACCAGAACTAGTCGCTGCTATGGTAAAAGAAACGGATGAACGTTTCGGAAAAATTGATGCGTTAATCAACAATGCTGCCGGCAACTTTATTTGCCCAGCAGAAAAGTTATCCATTAACGGCTGGAATAGCGTTATCGATATCGTCCTAAACGGCACGTTTTATTGTAGTCGAGAAGTTGGAAACTATTGGATTAATAAAGGGCAAAAAGGGTCAATCATTAATATTGTGGCTACATACGCTTGGGGAGCGGGGGCAGGCGTCATTCACTCCGCGTGCGCCAAAGCAGGTGTGCTCACGATGACGCGCACGTTAGCAGTCGAATGGGGAAAAAAATACGGTTTTCGCGTGAATGCCATCGCCCCGGGACCAATTGAGCGAACAGGCGGAGCAGAAAAGCTTATTTTATCTGAAGAAATGGAAAAGCGCGTGAAAGATAGCGTACCGCTCAGTCGCTTCGGGACACCAGAGGAAATTGCCGGCGTCGCCTCATTTTTACTTTCCGATGCCGCTTCTTACATTAACGGCGAATGCATTACCGTTGACGGCGGTCAATGGCTCAATCAACATCCGTTTTAATGCGACGTTTCTTGACGTCGCTTTTTTTATTTGATGGTACGATGATGCGCATTTCTTATGATATAATGGGTGAAAAAACGGGAGAGGAGGCGTCGTTTTGGATGCGCTAGACATTTTAACACATATCGATCAAGTCGTTCCGCATTACCAACCGATTTTTAGCGCCGATGAGCAATGCATTGTTGGTTATGAAGTGCTCGGCCGCTTTCAACAAGCTGATAAAGTGATGAGCCTCGGTCCATTTTTTCACGATGAAACGATCCCAGAAGAATTTCGTATGGAAGTCGACTTGGCGGTAACGACAAAAGCGCTCGAACAGTTTGTTCACGAGCAGCCCGCATCGCTCATTTTCATTAATCGTGATGCGAACGTGTTAATGATCGATCGGGGAGAATCGTTTTTGCAACTTCTTCTTCAATATAAAGAAAAAGGACTGAAGTTAAACCAAGTCGTCCTTGAAATAACCGAGCATCATTTTAAAGGCGACATTCAACAGCTCGGGCACGTATTGACGTATTTGCGTACATACGGCATTCAAATTGCGGTTGATAATATTGGGAAAGAAAGCAGCAACTTAGATCGCATTCGGTTGTTAGCACCCGATTTATTAAAAATTGATTTGCGTGCGTTGCGCACGTCAGCGACAGCGGTATCGTACGATGATGTGCTTTATTCCATTTCGCTTTTAGCGCGGAAAATTGGGGCGACCCTTCTATATGAAGGGATAGAAAACGCCTTTCAACTTCAATATGCGTGGCGAAACGGCGGAAGGTATTATCAAGGCTATTATTTGCACGAACCGTCACCGTCATTTCTTCCGCCACATTTATTAAAAGAAACGTTGCGCAATCAGTTTCATACGTTCATTCAACATGAAAAAAAGAAACTGCAAACGTTATACGATATTTCCGAACAATTTCAAGCGCGCGTATCCGAGCTCGTCGCCAAACATAAAAAAGCCTCATCGTTTAACGAACTCATTTCCGCCCTAGCCAAACATTTAAGCGATTGTAGTTTTCGCATTTACGTATGCGATGAAGACGGATTTCAACAATCCGCGAACATGTTTAAAAAAGGAGACATATGGGAATTACAGCCGCAATACGAAATGAAAAATTGGAGCTGGCGTCCATACTTTTTAGAAAACATTATTCGCATGCGTTCTCGCAAACGAGGCATTTTATCTGATTTGTACAGCGACATTGAAACAGGTGAAACGATTCGCACATACTCGTATCCGATTGATGAACATCATTATTTGTTTATCGATTTAACGTATGAATATTTATTTGAACATAACGCCCATCTGTAATAAAATATCGTTCGCGGTGGAAAAGTAAGCATAAGGCGCAAACGTTGTGTCACGACAAGGCGATGTTTGCGCACCGTTTCCTAGAGAGGTGGGCGATGATGGATACATTTTCTTGGATGCTTTTACTTGTTGCTAGCGGGGTATTAGTCGGGGGACTTGTTTATACGTATCAAGTAGGAAAACGACAAAAAGTGCAAGGTGAATACGATGCGCCCGTCAGCGAAAAAGTGGCTGCCCATCCGTATGTCCGCAATCCGATTTTTATTGCATACATCGTGTTTGTCGCTCTTTTGCTCGGGTATATCGCATACGTTGCCATTCAAACGTAAAAGCCCGCTTTTGTGGGCTTTCGTTTTTGTTTACTTTTTTCGCGAAACTTGGTACAGTAGTGAATAGTCGTTGAAATACGTATCGGAAAGGAATGAACGTCATGTCGCAATTATTAGGCATTATTCAACGTTTAATTAGCTTACAAGAACAAAAAACAGGAACGAACGAAGCGCCACAACGTAACTTTGAAATCAATGGTGAAAAAAAATGTAGCGTGACATATTATGAAAAAACGAACACGTTCGTATTAGAAGTGTACGAAAAAGGCGAAAAGCCGAAATCGTATCAATTCGACAACATTGATATGATCGCCATTGAAATTTTCGATTTGTTGAATTAATTGTTCAAAAGGCATATGAAAAGGAGCTATCTACTCATTGAGCAGTAAGCTCATTAGATAGCCCCTAGGTTGCCTGCGACAAGACAGGCAGTGATGACTTCGCTAACATAGCGAATGAATTGCCTGTGACAAATACAGGCGATGTATGATCAGTTTATTTTTATATCGCTCATTTTATGCATAAAATATGCGAAAAGGACCTTCAGACAGGTCCTTGTGAGAAAAAACGTGATTTATCACGTGGTTTGCCCGTGACGAGACAGGCGATGTATATGTTTGCCTTAAATATATCTTGACGTACGAGTGGCTGTCAAGCCCATTTATTATTTTTTTAAGCTTTTTCTAAGTCCGAAAACCCATTCAATACGAATCATAATCTTTTCCATATCTTTCATGTCGATGTTTCCTTTATGTTCTTTCAAGCGAATTTTGCTTACGGTTTTTGTTTCTTCTCCTAAAACAGCTGAATCATAATCTAAAAATGGATATTTGTTTTTAAAAAGAAAATAGTGGCTGTGATACCGTGGCTCATTTAAACATGTAACGATTTCCCCGTTTTTGAAAATCGCTTTCTTTTTTAAGTTTTTCGTTAAAGGGACGATCGAAACGTTGCCTGACGAAAGATTAATTTGATCATTAGATACGACAATGACTGGTCGGCATTCCCCTTGTTCAGTCCCGATATTTTCCCCTAGTTCACACATATACACACCACCGCGGATGATTCGGCGACTTTTTTGCGTCGTTTCGTTTTCAATCCATTCGCTAGCTAATGTTATTTTTTTCGCATGCCATTCATTTAGCTTCCCTTTTTTGTTTTCTTTTTTTAGGCGCAATCGCTCGCGTTTTACGGCTTCCGATTCCATTATTTTCTCCTCCCATATGATACCATTTCGTCTATTATTGTATCATATCCGATGCACTTCTCGCTTTTCCATATCGAATTGAACATGGTACAATGACAAATGGGGATTATATTGTGAAAGGCGGAATGACGATGCAACAACCACCGCTCATTGACTTGATGATTCCGTCCGATAAAGTAGCGCATGTGCAAGTGGGGAATCATTTACAACACGCATTACTAGTATTAACACGCACAGGATATTCGGCTGTTCCTGTGTTAGATACGACGTACAAACTGCAAGGGCTCATTAGTATGACGATGATTATGGATGCGATTTTAGGTATTGAGCGCATCGAATTTGAGCGATTAGAGACGATGAAAGTGGAACAAGCGATGCAGCGCAACATCCCGCGTCTACATGTGAACGATTCATTTTTAAAAGCGTTAAAGTTGCTTATTGACCATCCGTTCGTTTGCGTCGAAAACGATGACGGCTACTTTGTAGGCATTGTGACGCGCCGCGAAATATTAAAGCGTTTCAATCGTTCGATGTACGAAAAGCGACAATAAGCTTGTCACCGTTTGTTTCATTTGTTAAAGTAAAAAAATAAAACGATAAGGAGGAAGTTGCGATGATGATGGATGCAAATGAAATTATTTCCTTTATTCAAAATAGTAAAAAGAAAACACCTGTGAAAGTATACATAAAAGGGGACGTCGCTGACATCGATTTTGGCCCGAGCGCAAAAACATTTATTACAGGTCAGACAGGCGTCGTATTTGGCGAATGGGCGGACATTGAAGCAGCGCTTGAAGCGAACAAACATAAAATTGAAGACTACGTCGTGGAAAACGACCGTCGCAATTCTGCCATTCCACTTCTTGATTTAAAACATATTAAAGCGCGCATCGAGCCGGGAGCGATCATTCGCGATCAAGTGCAAATTGGCGACAATGCGGTCATTATGATGGGAGCCGTCATTAACATCGGTGCGGTTGTTGGTGAAGGAACGATGATCGACATGAACGCTGTGCTTGGCGGACGTGCGACAGTTGGGAAAAACTGCCACGTGGGTGCGGGAGCAGTACTTGCTGGTGTCATTGAGCCACCGTCAGCTAAACCGGTCATTGTAGAAGATGATGTCATGATCGGAGCAAACGCCGTTATTTTAGAAGGAGTGACAGTCGGAAAAGGTGCGGTCGTTGCCGCTGGGGCGATCGTGACAGAAGATGTGCCGCCATATACAGTCGTTGCTGGCGTACCAGCGCGCGTCATTAAACAAATCGATGAAAAAACAAAAGCAAAAGTAGAAATTAAACAAGAACTTCGTCAACTATAAAGCGTGGATCGATTCCACGCTTTTTTCAAAAGGAGGATCGAAATGTTTGTAAACATTCGCCGCGATTTGCATCAAATTCCCGAACTCGGCTTTCAAGAGTTTAAAACACAACAATACATATTAGACTACCTTGCCACCCTTCCGTCTGAGCGCCTGCAAATCAAAACGTGGCGCACAGGCATTTTCGTGCGTGTCCTTGGCACGGCGCCAACGAAAACGATCGGTTATCGCGCCGATATGGACGGATTACCGATTGACGAACAAACAGACGTCCCGTTTCGCTCAACGCATGAAGGACGCATGCACGCCTGTGGACACGATATGCATATGGCGATCGCGCTTGGTGTGCTTACTCACGTCGTTCATCATCCGATTCGCGACGACATGCTGTTTATTTTTCAACCAGCGGAAGAAGGACCGGGCGGGGCGCTTCCGATGTTGGAGAGCGACGAAATGAAACAATGGATGCCCGATATGATCCTTGCTTTGCATATCGCGCCACAATACCCGGTCGGAACGATTGCAACAAAAGAAGGATTATTGTTTGCGAACACGTCCGAACTGTTTATTGATTTAATCGGCAAAGGAGGGCATGCCGCTTTTCCGCATGAAACGAAAGATATGGTCGTTGCGGCAAGCGCCTTAATTATGCAACTGCAAACGATCGTCTCGCGCAATGTCAACCCGCTTGATAGCGCCGTTATTACGATTGGAAAACTAACGAGCGGTACAGTACAAAACGTTATCGCCGAGCGCGCACGACTCGAAGGAACGATTCGTACGCTTTCACCAGAAGCGATGGAAAAAGTAAAAGGGCGCATCGAAGCGCTCGTGCGCGGCATCGAAGTCGCTTACGACTGCGAAGCGCATATTGATTACGGTTCGATGTATTATCAAGTGTACAACAACGAAACGCTCACAAATGAATTTATGGAATTTGTTGAAAAAGAAACGGACGTCCGCCTCGTTCGTTGCCAAGAGGCAATGACGGGCGAAGATTTCGGCTACATGCTTGCGCGCATTCCCGGCTTTATGTTTTGGCTCGGCGTGCAATCCCCGTTCGGTTTGCATCATGCGAAGTTAAATCCGAACGAAGAAGCGATCGATGTGGCCATTGAACTTTTGACTCGCTATGTCGCATGGAAAGGAAATCATAAAGTAAAGGAAGAAGAATGATGAAATTACGAGAGCCTATGCCATCATTAGACGGAGCAACAGTCGTACTAAACGGAAACATTACGCACGAACAACTCATTGGAAAACCGACGCTCATTCATTTTTGGGCGGTCAGTTGCCATCTGTGTAAAGAAGGAATCAAACAAGTAAACGCGTTTCGCGATCGTTATAAAGATGAATTACACGTCATCTCCATCCATATGCCGCGACGCGACGGTGATGAAAACGTTGAAGTCGTCAAACAGCTAGCTGAACAATACGGCATTACCCATCCGCTTCTCATTGACAACAATCATCGGTTAAAAGAGGCGTTTGATAACCGATGCGTACCGACGTATTACGTATTTGATGCCAACGGTATATTTCGCCATTACCAAGCAGGAAGCGGCGGAATGAATATGTTAGAAAAACGGATTTTGCGTGTCATAGAAGAATATCGAACAAGAGGGGATTTGTGATGAAAAAGAAGGAGTTTGCCGTCATCGGTCTCGGGCGTTTTGGAGGTAGCGTATGTCGCACGTTAAGTGAGCAAGGAATGGAAGTGCTTGCGATTGATGTAGACGAAGAGAAAGTGAACGAATATGCATCGATTGCCTCACAAGCCGTCGTTGCCGATTCAACGGACGAAAACGTTTTGAAAAGTTTAGGCATTCGCAACTTTGACCACGTCATCGTCGCCATCGGTGACAACATTCAAGCGAGCATTTTAACAACGCTTATTTTAAAAGAGCTTGGCGTCGAAAAAATTACAGTAAAAGCAACAAATGATTATCACGAAAAAGTGTTGAAAAAAATTGGTGCTGATCATATCGTTCACCCAGAACGAGATATGGGCGAACGAATTGCAAACAATATGATTTCAAACAACGTGCTCGATTACTTAGAGCTGTCCGATCGCCATAGCATCGTCGAAATTGTCGCAAACGAACGGCTTCATGGCCACTCGCTTCTCGAGTTAGACATTCGCGCCAAATACGGCATTAACATCGTTGCGATCAAACGAAACAACGACATTATCGTTTCACCGCTTGCCTCTGAAATGATTTACGAAGGAGACATTTTAATTGTCATCGGTGCCGATCAAGACATCGATCGCTTTGAAAACGAAGTCGTGGGGGGATAAGAAAAAAAGGTGTCCAAACGGGCACCTTCTTTTCTTATACTTCCATAATAATTGGTAAAATCATTGGCTTGCGTTTCGTTTTTTCGTATAAAAACGGAGCGAGCGTATCGGTAATTTCTGTTTTAATGTCCGACCATTGATTTGTTCCTTGTTCAAGCAGCTGTTGTAAATGTTTGGCGATCAGTTGTTGGGCATCGCTAATTAAGTTGCCGGATTCACGCATATAAACGAATCCGCGCGAAATAATGTCTGGTCCGGAAGCGATTTTCATTTCTTTCATATTGATGCTTACAACGACGATCACTAATCCTTCTTCTGACAAAATGCGGCGGTCGCGCAAGACGATGTTGCCGATATCGCCAATGCCGCTTCCGTCGATATATACGGAACCGGACGGAATTTTGCCGACGATGCTTGCCCCTTCTTCACTAATGCCGAGCACATCCCCATTGTCCATAATAAAGCAGTTTTCTTCTGGTACACCACAATCGACTGCCAGCTTCACATGCATTTTTTGCATGCGATATTCACCGTGAATCGGCATAAAATATTTCGGTTTCATTAAGCGAATCATTAATTTTTGTTCTTCTTGTCCGCCGTGACCAGACGTATGAATGTCGCTAAGCGGTCCGTGAATGACTTCCGCTCCTGCGCGCGCCAGCATATTAATAATGCGATTGACGCTTACAGTATTGCCCGGAATTGGCGAAGACGAAAAGACGACTGTATCGCCCGGCATAATTTGAATTTGACGGTGTGAGCCGTTTGCGATGCGCGACAACGCTGCCATCGGCTCCCCTTGGCTTCCGGTACAAAGAATCGTGACGCGATGGGCAGGGAGGCGATTAATTTGCACCGCATCGACGAACGTATCTTTCGGACACTTAATGTAGCCGAGCTGTTGCCCAATTTCAATAGCCGCTTCCATGCTTCGGCCGAATACCGCAATTTTTCGATTGTTTAATACAGCGGCTTCCGTTACTTGTTGTAAGCGATGAATGTTCGAAGCGAACGTCGCAAAAATAATGCGTCCTTGCACCTTTCTGAAAATGTCGTGAATGCTTTCACCGACACGCCGCTCCGACATTGTAAAATGCGGAATTTCGCTATTTGTACTATCGGACAATAAACAAAGGACGCCTTCTTTTCCGATTTCAGCCATTTTCGTTAAGTTCGCTGGCTCGCCAACAGGCGTAAAGTCGAATTTGAAATCGCCTGTATGCACAATTTGACCGACTGGCGTTTTGACGACAATGCCGTAGCTATCTGGAATGCTGTGCGTTGTACGGAAAAATGTCACCGCAGTTTTTCCGAACGAAATGACGTCGTCTTCTTTTATTTCGATTAGTTTCGTTTGACGCAACAACCCGTGTTCTTCTAGTTTGTTGCGAATAAGCCCAAGCGCCAATTTTCCGCCGTAAATTGGCACGTTTACTTGGCGAAGCAAATACGGAATGCCGCCAATATGGTCTTCGTGCCCGTGTGTAATAAATAGCCCTTTAATGTTCTCTGCGTTTTTCACTAAATAACTATAGTCAGGAATGACGTAATCAATGCCGAGCAATTCATCTTCTGGAAACTTAATGCCGGCATCAATGATGATGATTTCATCTTCATATTGCACGCCATATGTATTTTTCCCAATTTCGCCTAGACCGCCGAGAGCGAAAACACCAACTTGTTTATTTTTTAATACGTTCATTGTTCAATCTCCAATACGTGAAAATCAGGGTTTTGTTGTTCGTACGCTAAATGCGTCCCTTCAAGTGGTTGAATGTATTCAATATTGATATGACGGTCTTGTAACTTTCGGCGCACATCTCGCTCGCTTTCTGCTTCGATGTAGAGCGTTTTCGTTTTTTCTCTTACAGGTACTTCATCGATCGTATCTTGGTAAAACACTTTAAAAATCAACGTTCATCTCTCCTTTTGTCATTTGTTTAAAAATAAAGCGATATTTAGCTCCGGACGCTTTCCGCTTTTCTTATTATATATAAAAAGTGTGGAATGGGAAACAAAATTGAAAAGAAGCCCTTCAATAGAAGGGCTCGTACAACTACGCAATCGATTTTCTGCGCAAAAGTTCTTTCCATTGTTTGAGCAGCTTGCGTTTCAACTTTTTCAACATGACGCATCACTCCTCACTTTTATTGTATCCGATTTTGTCGGAAAGTAAATGTCTGATCTATTATTTATTATAAGAAGATCATCGACAAATTTTGCATGGGAAAATATACATTGTTTTTATGCGTAGCGAACAAGATGTTTTCTTAAATAATCATGTACTTATACGTATGCCGAATTTGAGTGGAGTTCTGGAGCGAATTCTTCTGCATATGCTAATTATACTCATATGAAAACGGGATGGAGTTCTTCATTTAGTGTGTCGATGCCGCTAGGAGCGTCGATCTCTGTTTCGGGAACAACCAGTTACGTACAAATACCAAATGCTGCAGTTTCTTTTACAAGATAAAACTATGTTGCAAATAGATATAGCGAAGGGTGGCTTGTTGTTGAAACGAATCGTTAGTTATTTTTTGTTGTGTACAATGCTAGCTGGATGTGATCATCAGGGAATACATTTGCATGCTCAGCATTTGGATGAAAAAAGACAAGGTTTTGATAAAGAAGAGGTCGAAAGCTTCGTCAGAGAGCCGCAAAAGGTGAATAATACAATTAACCCACAGTTTAAAAACAAAGATATTGTGAATTTATTTTTGCTCGGGTTGACGAAAGAAGAAATGAAACACATGGATAGTGAGGAGTTGCACTTCTTTAGCAATAAAAGTTCAATAAATAAATGGAACAACCTAAATGAGCAAACGTTGAGAGAAATTTTCAAAAAGCAGACAAATGATCAAATCATTCAATGTGATCCCTATAAGCAGATGTTATGCACAGCATCGACAATTTACACGGTTCAAAAAAAGAAGGTGATGGAATTGACGATGTCTATTTCTTTGTTCAATCGAGAAGAGCCTCGATATGCTGTCGTTTTGTCATATAAATGGCTTACAAATCCGCAAGAAAAGAAGGCGGACTTTTACGGAGTTTTGACAACGGAAAATGCAGTCGTAGATTATCGTGAATTTTACAGCTATTACAAAACATACAAGGACACATCTCACATCAGCGCAAAACATTATAATAAGCCTTATCAATCTTCTGTTGTCGGCTATGTGATAAAAAATTCTTTAAGCAAGGAAAATAGTCAGCACTTCGGCTATTTGTATGCCGAAATCGTACCCTCAGATCGTACACATAAATATATTGATGTTGAGGGATTTTATATACATGCTGATGAAGATCACTCGTTTTCTTTTCAAGATGTCCTTGATGCGGGTGTGAATGATGATATGGTGATGTTCAAGTCTCCGATTACCCGAATTGTAATCAAAAAGTGACGAATGAAGTGAAGTTAAGGGAGCGCTTAATTAAAAGCGCTCTCTCCTTTTGATGTTTGTATGACGAATTCACTTGTTTTTGATAAATGAGTTTAACTTGTGGTGAAGAGATTGTTAACCAATTTATTGACAATATGGCGCAATTCCGTTACGCTTATATAGCGAGAAATCCCCTGCCTTTAGGCGTGGGGATGAATCGTTTTTTTGAATGAATTTATTAGATATGTTTCATTTATCTAATATTTATGGTGTATTTTATATAGATGTGATTGCTTTTGGAAGACAAGAAATACACCCATAAAAAAGGAATTGTGTATCTCAATCAATACGATGTTGTATTCTGTCCAAAATATCGTAGAAAAGTGTTGATTGGAGATATTGAGCGAGATTTATTTAAAAGAAATTTTCGATCAAGTTGCCAAAGAACACGATGTAGAAATAAAAGCATTAGAAGTTATGCCAGACCATGTGCACTTATTTATTTCTTTTGACCCTAGGCAACATTTGCATAAAATTATTCAAGCGTTTAAAGAAACAAGCAGTCGAATATTAAGAGAAAAATATCCATCATTAAAAAGCAGACTACCATCATTATGGACGAGAAGTTATTTTTGTTGTACCGTTGGTTATATTTCCGAAGATGCCGTAAAGCAATATATTGAAAATCAAAAAAACGTGTAAAAGGAGGTGTATCGCATTGGCAAAATCAAAAACAAAAAGCTACGTACTGACATTGAAACTAAAAACAGAGATATGGCAAGAACATATACTTGAAAAGCGATTCGAAATCGCAAGAAAGTTGTATAATGCTTGTTTGCGTGAATGTCTAAAACGATATAAAAAATTACAGCACGATAAAGAATACAAACAAGTCATTCAACTACCGACGTCAAAGGAAAAAAACGAAAGATTAAATGAACTGTATCGTTCTTATGGTGTTACTGAATACGCCATGCACGATTTTATCAAGCCAATGCGATACCCTTTTAAAAAACATATTGATTCTCACGCGGCACAAAAAATTGCGACACGGGCGTGGTTGGCTTTTGAAAAATTAGCGTTTGGAAACTCTAATCAAGTGCATTTTAAAAAACAAAACGAAATGGATTGTGTTGAAGGAAAATCAAACAAAACAGGGATTCGTTTCATAGACAATCAGCTTTTATGGAACGGATTGTCTATTCCTGTTATTGTTCGAAAGAATGATATATATGCCCATATCGCTTTACAAGACCGAGTAAAGTATTGCCGTATTGTCCGCAAACGAATCCGAGGGAAAATAAAATACTATATTCAGCTTATTCTCGAAGGTACCCCTCCTAAAAAATTTAATAAAGAAACAGGAGAAATCAAACATCCGCTAGGTCAAGGTGATGTTGGCATTGACATTGGTACACAAACGATTGCTATTTGTTCAAAAAATGATGTGAAGCTACTTGTTCTTGCGCCAAGTGTAGAAAATATCGAAAAACAAAAACGACTGCTTCTTCGAAAACTAGACCGCCAAAGACGAGCGAACAACCCTCATAAATACAATGAAGATGGTACAATCAAAACAGACAATAAAGAAAAATGGATTTGGAGTAAAAACTATATCAAAACAAAAAATCAACTCGCGGAACTACAACGAAAGATGACAGACAAAAGAAAACAAGACCACCATCGGTTAGCGAATTGGATGATTACTCTCGGTGATTGCTTTAAAGTAGAAAAAATGAATTTTAAAGCACTTCAAAAAAGAGCAAAAGAAACAAAAGTCGATGCCAACGGAAAATACAAAAAGAAAAAGAGATTTGGAAAAAGCATCGCAAATCGCGCGCCAAGTTTGTTTTTGACCATATTAAATCAAAAACTACAATATGAAGATTTGCAACTTAATTATATTGACACATTCAGCGTAAAAGCAAGTCAATACGACCATCAAAACAACGAGTACAACAAGAAAACACTTTCGCAACGATGGCATGAAACAAATGGATGTAAAATACAACGTGATTTATATAGCGCGTTTTTAATTATGAACGTAAAAGATAACCTAAAAGAAATAGATAGACAAAAATGCATAGATAGATGGAAACACTTTATTCATCTACACCATAAAGAAATCGAACGACTCCGTCTCCAATCATGTGTTGTAAGTAGTATGGGAGTGTAAGTCATATCAATTCAAGCGTCTTGAATCGGGCGCACAGGGCGCAAAGCATCATCAAGGTGTTTGCCCATGAAAGTCTTGCGGAACAAGGGTGAGTTCTGCACGCAGGTGTACGAGAAACCCTTTTGTACGCAAGAACCCCGCGACTTTAGTCGTCGGGAGATTCAGACGAGGAGCGAGAAACATGGAGAGAAAGATCGTTTTTTTTGATATTGATGGGACGTTGTTAGATCATGAGAAACAGTTGCCGACATCGACATATGAAGCGATACATGAATTAAAAAAACAAGGGGTATATGTAGCGATCGCAACCGGACGAGCGCCGTTTATGTTTGAATGGATTCGTGAAAAACTCGACATCCAATCGTTTGTCAGCTTTAACGGGCAATATGTTGTTTTTGAAGGGGAGGTCATTTACAATCAACCGCTTGATCGCAAGCAACTTCGTGCATTAAAACAAATGGCGCACGACAATGAACATCCGCTTATTTTTATGGACGCTGACACGATGCGTGCGAGTGTAGCTGATCATCCGTACATTCACGAAAGCATGGGAAGTTTAAAATTTACCCATCCACCACATGATGAAACGTATGACGAACGAAATGACATTTATCAAGCGCTTTTGTTTTGTAAGCCGGAAGAAGAACAGCAGTACGTCACAGCGTTTCCGACGTTTCATTTTGTGCGCTGGCATGCGGTATCCACAGATATTTTACCGTATGGCGGCTCTAAAGCAGAAGGAATTAAAAAAATGATCGCGCAGCTCGGCATTGCGCGCGAAAACGTATATGCGTTCGGCGACGGGTTAAACGATACGGAAATGTTGCGCTTTGTCGGCACAGGGGTAGCGATGGGGAACGGACATGAAGAAGCGAAAAAAGTAGCCGATTTCGTTACAAAACCGGTCGATGAAGATGGCATTTTATTCGGTTTACGTCAGCTTGGGCTGTTGAAATAAAAGGGCACCATCATGGTAGCCCTTTTCTTATTATCGTTCAATCGGAATCGCGCCAGCTGGCACGTCGTACGGATTTTGTTTATTAATATGGTCATAAAACATAATGCCGTTTAAATGGTCAATTTCATGTTGAAACACGATTGCAGGCAATCCTTTTAAGCGCACCTTCACCGTTTCGCCTTCAAGTGTCGTTCCGGTGACGGTAATGCGCATGTAGCGCGGAACGTAGCCGGGGATCGGCTCGTCGACGGATAAACATCCTTCTCCGCTCGTTAAATAACACATTTCAACGGAATGACTGACAATTCTCGGATTAAATAACGCATAGCTATGTAACGTTCCTTTTTCGTCCGTTACATGCACCGCGATCATCCGTTTCGACACGTTAATTTGCGGGGCAGCTAAGCCAATGCCCGGACGAAGCCCGTATGTTTTCGCTAGCTCAGGATCTTGGCTCATTTTTACATATTCCAACAAGCTCGCTAAAATGCGGCGATCTTCTTCAGAAGGGGGAAGCGGTACTTCTTCCGCTACTTTTCGTAACGTCGGATGACCGTCTTTAATAATATCTTTCATCGTAATC
Source organism: Anoxybacillus flavithermus (assembly GCF_002742685.1). Classification (GTDB taxonomy): domain Bacteria; phylum Bacillota; class Bacilli; order Bacillales; family Anoxybacillaceae; genus Anoxybacillus; species Anoxybacillus flavithermus_E. The sequence continues at coordinate 211,011 of NZ_PEDM01000001.1, read as the reverse complement.
ACGTCGTTTCACTCCTTATCCGCAAAGTAGACTACGTTTTATTATGGGGGATCATACACAAAAGTGCAATCCGCTGACGAAACATACATAAACACAATGTAAAACAGAAATAATACAGTTGAATAAAAAAAGTATAACAGATTCGTAACACAGTTAAAATTTTCTAATTTTCATTTTTATGTAGAACGTTGCAATCAAACTGATTGACGAGCGTTGTCGAACGGTGTAAACTGAAAGATGTAAAAAAACAGTTGTATTAATCGCAATTGCTTTTTTCATTAATACAGCTTTCAATACACAACGTGTGGTAAAAAGAAACCGTTTTTGGGCAAATTAAAAGGTGCATCATTTTACGTGTTGAAAAAGAAAGGATGAGGTGAACAACATGGGTAAAAAGCCCCTATTTGATGTGAAAAAGCAACTTGAAAAAGTCGCTGAGCAGTTCCCGACATTTCAAATTTTAAACGAAGAAGGCGAAGTCGTAAACGAAGCGGCGATGCCAGATTTAACAGATGAGCAATTGAAAGAATTGATGCGTCGCATGGTATATACGCGCGTACTTGACCAACGTTGCATTTCGTTAAACCGTCAAGGACGTCTCGGCTTCTACGCGCCAACAGCAGGACAAGAAGCGAGCCAATTAGCGAGCCATTTTGCGTTAGAGAAAGAAGATTTCATTTTACCGGGTTATCGTGACGTTCCGCAAATGATTTGGCACGGTTTACCGCTTTACCAAGCATTTTTATTTTCACGCGGTCATTTCCACGGCAACCAAATTCCAGAAGACGTAAACGTGTTGCCACCACAAATCATTATCGGTGCCCAAATTATTCAAACAGCCGGCGTTGCACTCGGTATGAAAAAACGCGGCAAAAAAGCGGTTGCGGTTACATATACAGGTGACGGCGGTGCATCACAAGGGGACTTCTACGAAGGAATTAACTTCGCAGGGGCATTTAACGCGCCAGCGATCTTTATCGTTCAAAACAACCGCTTTGCGATTTCAACACCAGTCGAAAAACAATCTGCGGCAAAAACGATCGCACAAAAAGCAGTTGCAGCTGGTATTCCGGGCATTCAAGTCGATGGAATGGATCCGCTTGCTGTGTATGTCGCAGTTCGTGACGCCCGCGAGCGCGCAATTAACGGCGAAGGTCCAACATTGATTGAAACGCTTTGCTTCCGTTACGGTCCACATACGATGGCAGGAGACGACCCAACACGCTATCGTTCAAAAGAACTTGAAAACGAATGGGAGAAAAAAGATCCGCTCGTTCGCTTCCGCAAGTTTTTAGAAAACAAAGGATTATGGAGCGAAGAAGAAGAAAATCGCGTCATCGAACAAGCAAAAGAAGATATTAAAGAAGCGATTAAGAAAGCGGACGAAACACCAAAACAAAAAGTGACAGACTTAATGTCGATCATGTACGAAGAAATGCCAGCGTTCTTAAAAGAACAATACGAAATCTATAAAGAAAAGGAGTCGAAATAAGCCATGGCGCAAATGACAATGATTCAAGCAATCACGGATGCGTTGCGCGTAGAAATGCGCAAAGACCCGAACGTTCTCGTGTTCGGTGAAGACGTCGGTGTAAACGGCGGGGTATTCCGCGCGACAGAAGGATTGCAAGCAGAGTTTGGCGAAGACCGCGTATTTGATACACCGCTTGCAGAATCAGGAATTGGCGGTTTAGCGATCGGTTTAGCATTACAAGGATTCCGCCCTGTGCCGGAAATTCAGTTTTTCGGATTCGTCTATGAAGTGATGGATTCCATTTCTGGTCAAATGGCGCGCATGCGCTATCGTTCTGGCGGCCGTTTCCATGCGCCAATTACTGTTCGTTCGCCATTCGGTGGTGGCGTACATACGCCAGAATTGCACGCAGATAGCTTAGAAGGGCTTGTCGCTCAACAGCCGGGATTAAAAGTCGTTATCCCATCAACGCCATACGATGCAAAAGGCTTGCTCATTTCAGCGATTCGCGACAACGACCCGGTCATTTTCTTAGAGCATATGAAATTGTATCGCTCATTCCGTCAAGAAGTGCCAGAAGGCGAATATACAATTCCAATCGGCAAGGCGGACATTAAACGCGAAGGAACAGACGTATCGGTCATCACATACGGTGCGATGGTACATGAATCGTTAAAAGCAGCAGCGGAACTCGAAAAAGAAGGCATTTCTGTTGAAGTCATCGACTTACGTACCGTTCAGCCGTTAGACATTGAAACGATTATCGCATCCGTTGAAAAAACAGGTCGTGCGGTTGTTGTACAAGAAGCGCAAAAACAAGCAGGTATTGCCGCAAACGTTGTTGCAGAAATTAATGAACGTGCGATTCTTAGCCTTGAAGCGCCAGTATTGCGCGTCGCAGCACCAGATACAGTATATCCGTTCTCACAAGCAGAGCCAGTATGGTTACCGAACTTTAAAGATGTGATCGAAACAGTGAAAAAAGTCATGACGTTTTAATGGAGGGGAATGTCCCCTCCACATTTAAGAAATAGGAGGTTGAGATACATGTCATTTGAATTTAAATTGCCGGATATCGGTGAAGGAATTCACGAAGGTGAAATTGTTAAATGGTTTGTGAAACCGGGCGATGAAGTAAACGAAGACGACGTACTTTGCGAAGTGCAAAACGATAAAGCGGTTGTCGAAATTCCATCTCCAGTTAAAGGAAAAGTATTAGAAATTTTAGTGAGCGAAGGCACAGTCGCAACAGTTGGCCAAACGTTAATTAAATTTGATGCGCCGGGATACGAAAACTTAAAGTTTAAAGGCGATCATGGCGATGAGCCAAAAGTAGAAGAAAAGAAAGAAGAAGTGAAACAAGAGCAAGTGGCACAAGCACAGCCGAAAAAACGCGTCATCGCGATGCCATCTGTGCGTAAATACGCGCGTGAAAAAGGTGTCGACATTCGCCTCGTACAAGGAACAGGCAAAAACGGTCGCGTGTTAAAACAAGATATCGATGCATACTTAGCAGGCGGTGTAGCGCCACAACCAGAAGCACAAGTGCAAACGGCAACAGAAACAGTTGTGCCAGCACAAGAACAAAAAGCAGCACCAGCTCCACAGCCAGTTGTTCTTGAAGGGGAGTTCCCAGAAACACGCGAGAAAATGAGCGGCATTCGTCGCGCGATCGCAAAAGCGATGGTAAACTCGAAACATACAGCGCCGCACGTCACATTAATGGACGAAGTCGATGTGACAAAACTTGTTGCCCATCGTAAGAAATTTAAAGATGTGGCAGCGCAAAAAGGCATTAAGTTAACGTTCTTGCCATATGTCGTTAAAGCGTTAACGTCTGCACTTCGCGAATATCCAGCGCTTAACACATCGATTGACGATGCAACAGAAGAAATCGTTCATAAACATTACTACAACATCGGAATTGCAGCGGACACAGATAAAGGCTTGCTCGTTCCTGTTGTGAAACATGCCGACCGCAAATCAATTTTTGCGATCGCAAAAGAAATTAACGAACTCGCAACAAAAGCGCGCGAAGGTAAACTAGCGCCAAACGAAATGAAAGGTGCAACATGCACAATTACAAACATCGGTTCTGCCGGCGGTCAATGGTTTACACCGGTCATTAACCATCCAGAAGTAGCGATTTTAGGTATCGGCCGCATTTCAGAAAAACCGATCGTGCGCGATGGTGAAATTGTCATCGCTCCAGTATTAGCGTTGTCATTAAGCTTTGACCACCGTATGATCGACGGTGCGACAGCGCAAAATGCGTTAAACCACATTAAACGTTTATTAAACGATCCCGAATTATTATTAATGGAGGCGTAATGCGATGGTAGTAGGCGATTTCGCAATTGAAACAGAAACTCTCGTCGTCGGTGCAGGTCCTGGCGGTTACGTTGCAGCCATTCGTGCAGCGCAACTCGGTCAAAAAGTAACGATCGTTGAAAAAGGAAACCTCGGGGGGGTGTGCTTAAACGTTGGATGTATTCCATCGAAAGCGCTCATCTCTGCCGGTCATCGTTACGAAATTGCGACACATTCACAAGATATGGGTATTTTCGCAGAAAACGTAAAAGTCGACTTTTCAAAAGTGCAAGAGTGGAAAGCTAGCGTCGTGAAAAAATTAACGGGCGGTGTCGAAGGATTATTAAAAGGAAATAAAGTTGAAATCGTGCGCGGCGAAGCGTATTTCGTGGATGAAAATACCGTTCGCGTCATGACAGAAAATAGCGCGCAAACGTACAAATTTAAAAACGCCATTATCGCAACAGGTTCTCGCCCAATCGAGTTGCCAACGTTTAAATTTTCAAAGCGCGTGCTTGATTCAACTGGTGCATTAAACTTACCTGAAATTCCGAAATCAATGGTCGTCATCGGCGGCGGTTACATCGGTACAGAATTAGGAACAGCATACGCAAACTTCGGAACAAAAATTACGATTTTAGAAGGTGCGGACGAAATTTTATCTGGCTTTGAAAAGCAAATGAGCGCAGTCGTTCGTCGCCGCTTAAAGAAAAAAGGAGTAGACGTCTTTACAAACGCGCTTGCAAAAGGTGTCGAAGAGCGTGAAGACGGCGTAACGGTAACATTTGAAGTAAACGGCGAAACGAAAACGATTGACGCGGAATACGTGCTTGTCACAGTCGGTCGCCGTCCGAATACAGAAGAGATGGGACTTGAACAAATCGGCGTGAAAATGACGGAGCGTGGCTTAATTGAAATCGATAAACAATGCCGCACAAGCGTACCGAACATTTATGCGATCGGTGACGTCGTTGCAGGTCCACCGCTTGCACATAAAGCATCATACGAAGGAAAAATTGCGGCTGAAGCGATCGCTGGTCATCCGTCTGAAATTGACTACTTAGCGATTCCAGCTGTCGTCTTCTCTGACCCTGAATGCGCATCTGTCGGTTACTTTGAAAAACAAGCGATCGAAGAAGGCATTGACGTCATTACAGCAAAATTCCCGTTTGGTGCAAACGGCCGTGCCCTTGCGTTAAACGAAACAGACGGCTTCTTAAAGCTCGTCTTAACGAAAGACGATGGCGTCATTATCGGAGCGCAAATTGTCGGTCCAAACGCATCGGATATGATCGCTGAGCTCGGTTTAGCAATTGAAGCTGGCATGACAGCAGAAGATATTGCGATGACGATTCACGCGCATCCAACGCTTGGAGAAATTACAATGGAAGCGGCAGAAGTGGCGCTCGGCAGTCCAATTCATATTATTAATAAATAAAAGAGGATGGCTTAGCCGTCCTCTTTTTTCATGATTTTTTCCTTACGATCATATGATGTTTGTAAGGGGTGTGTGAACATGTATATCGTCTTTTTACTTCAAATGATCATATGGAGTTTGTTTTCGTTTATTGAATGGAGATCGGCGCACGATCATTTTATTTTTAAGGCGTTATTATTCGGGATATTCATATATATTTCTTTTTTGCTTGCCCTTCGGTTGCATGTAACGAAAAAGCGCGCATGTTGGACAACCTTACTGACGATTGCCGTCTATTTCGTTTGCCGCAAGCTGTTTTGGTCTTATCTTTTATAATAGTACATGATGCGTCCGTTAAATAAATGCAGTTTTCCTGCCATTTGTTTGGCGAAAAATTTGCATAGTTCGTTCGCTTTCCCTTTATCGCCGTGCGTCGCTTGTTTTGGCAAGACGAACTGCACAGCACGGTCGTGCACGCGGCATTCAATCATATAATAGCGATCATCTTTTCCGACTAACAAAATGCGATCGTCTTTTGTGACGATGTCATATGGGAAAGCGGACTCGGCGTAATCCCACGCCAGCTGTTCGCCTGTTTTTTGCGCGATGTTTCGATATTGTTCGAGCAGTTGTTTGCATTGTTCTAACGTTATCGTCTCCCATGTTGATGCAGGGACAAGTTCAATGGTAGCTGTATGAGCCATTTTTTTCACCTCAACCATATTTGAAATCACTTTCATTGTATCACGTACATACGAAAAAAAACAAATAATTGCGAAAATATGAATGGTGCGATATAATAAAGTTTAATATACAAGAAGGAGGGAATGATATGCACGTATTTGAAAAATTGTACGATGAGCATGAAAAAGTAAAAGTGAGGTTTGTCGGCTTTACGACAAAAGACGTCCGATACGACTTTGGCATCGTGTACACAAATATGTTTTTTGGTAAACCACTTGTCATCTGTATGCAAACAGGCCGCTCCGCTCTCCTCGACCCGAAAGACATCGAAGACCACGACTATTTACAACGAACGTTCCGCATTGACACAAAAGAACAAGCTGAAGATTTAGCGGAATTTTTCTCAGACATTTTACCAACGACACCTTATGCTGAACAATATGAGTAAGAGGCGTGAAATACGTCTCTTTTTTTGTTTAAATATGTCATACTAATTCCTATTGACAAAATAAATGTGACATATTATTATGAAATCAGTAAAACGTTTTCAAATATTCCAAACGAAAAGGGGTTATCGGGGATGGGTACAATTGTATGCCAAACATGCAATGCGACAATCGATCATTTTGAGGACGAAAAAGTAACGGTATTGTACGGGCAATGTAGCGGATGCGATTGTGAAGACGAGGAATAACATATAGCGTGGAACAAACTTTGGGGGATGAGGAGACAATATAGAGAAAGAGACTGGTTTTCGCCAGTCTCTTTTTTAAAAGGCGGAGCATTGCACTCCGCCTTTATCGCTTATGATGTTCTTTAATGACGCGCAACGTTTGTAACGTATCGTCTTCTGGACCTTGAACAGGCAAACCGACTTCTATATTTTTGCGAATGTAATTTAAATTATCTTCCGTAATAATTTCACCCGGAATAAAAATCGGAATGCCAGGTGGATATACCATCACAAACTCAGCGATAATACGCCCTGCTGATTCGTCAAACGGCACGACTTCCGTTTCGGAATAAAACGCATCGCGCGGAGTAAGCGCCAGGACAGGAATGTCTGGTAAAAGCACTTTCGGTTTTTTTCCGACTTTGGCTTGATGGCGAAATTCGTTTGATAAACGACGAAGCGCTTCGACTAATACGCTCGTCTCCCGTTCTGTATCGCCCGGTGTAATAATACATAAAATGTTGTATAAGTCGGACAACTCGACTTCAATGTTGTAATGTTCACGAAGCCATTTTTCGACTTCATAGCCCGTCAATCCGAGCTCTTTGACCGAAATGATGAGCTTCGTTGGGTCGTAGTCAAACGTTGCCTTTGCGCCGATAATTTCTTTTCCGACGCAATATAAATAGTCGATGTCGTTAATTTGCTTGCGCGTTTCATTCGCGAGGCGAATCGCTTGTTCCGCTAGCTCATGTCCTTCTGTCGCAAGCCGTTTGCGCGCCACATCAAGCGAAGCAAGCAACAAGTAAGACGTCGATGTCGTCGTTAACATGCTTAAAATGGCTTGCACTCGTTTTGGCGACACAAGCCCTTCTTTCACGTTTAAAATCGAACTTTGCGTCATGGAACCGCCAAGTTTATGCACGCTCGTCGCCGACATATCCGCTCCTGCTTGCATCGCTGAAAGCGGCAAATCTTCATGAAAGTGAATGTGCACACCATGCGCCTCATCGACAAGGACAGGGACGTTGTATGCGTGCGCAATGTCAACAATTCGTTTTAAGTCGCCTGCAATGCCGAAATACGTCGGGTTAATGACGAGCACCCCTTTGGCGTCTGGATGTTGCTTTAACGCCGCTTCTACTGCTTCTGGTGTAATGCCGTGTGAAATGCCAAGCTCTTTATCAATTTCAGGATGAACGAAAATCGGTGTCGCTCCCGAAAAGACGATTGCTGACATGACTGATTTATGCACGTTTCGTGGGACGATAATTTTATCGCCAGGGCCTGCGACAGACATGACCATCGTCATAATGGCGCCGCTCGTCCCTTGCACGGAGAAAAACGTATAGTCCGCCCCGAACGCTTCCGCCGCTAACTGTTGGGCGCGTTTAATCATTCCTTTTGGCTGATGTAAATCATCAAGCGGACCGATATTAATCAAATCCATCGCTAACGCATTTTCTCCAATAAAGGAGCGAAACTGCTCGTCCATTCCTGCTCCTTTTTTATGACCAGGAATATGAAATTGAATCGGATTTTTCTTTATATGCTCTAACAGTCCGGTAAATAACGGTGTTTCATACTGTGACAATTTCGCTGTACACCTCTTTAACTTGGATTTACATAAAACAAAGTGAATTATAGCACTTCTTTATACGTTTGGAAAGATGATTTTTTTCAAAAGAAATATGAGTGATATGCTTCATATGTATGAATATAACCACTTTGCACACAAGATATAAAATTTAAATTTTGGTTAATAAACTAAAATATTCTATTAAACTATTGAAAAAAAAAAAAAAACTATTATAATGAAAATGTACCAAAATTTTAAAGAGGAGGTAATTTAGTTTGAAGAAAAAATTAGTTTTAATGGGTTTATCAGTAGGTTTGGTAGCGTTTGGTGGAGCGGTGCAAGCAGGAACTAGTTGGTCAGAATATAATACAACCGTTCCGAAATTTAATGGAAGTGGATATACGGGTTATCAGACAAAAGAATCTTCTGGAACTTATGGTGAATTATATTCATCTATAGTTGGTGGCGCATATACCGTTGATGCCAGAATGCAGGCAACTTCAGGAACAGGTTCATGGGTCAGAAGTATTACTGATAATGATTACCGTAATCTTCCAAACTCTGTTCCTAAAGGATTGAATGCGCGAGTTGAATTTAGCAATGATCTTACCACACCGGTAGATGTTCAAGTATCTGGAAGATGGAGAAGCAATTAAAAAATAAAGATCGTGATAGTTGGGCTTTAGCCTTTAACTATCACGACTATTTTTCATAACAATGAGGTGAATAACATGTTGCGTAACCAACTAGTCGTGGAGTTAAAAAGAGCTTTAACGAAAAAAAATATATTACTTTGGCTCAGCATCATTATTTTTTTGCCAGTTAGTCGGTTTTATATGATAAGTAAAGGATATCAGTTTTTCGAGCCAGTGGAAGTATTTCAAGAAACGATATCAGGGATTATCCCATTACTTTTTCCTGCCATTGTAATCATAGTATATTTGCCCTCTTTTTTACAAGAGAAGAGAAACAAGTTTATTCCATATACTCGTCCGAGAATTCCACTACACATTTATGTAACTAGCAAAGGATTCGTAAATGCTTTTTTTACTGGGCTTGTTACGTTTTTGCTTGTCTTTATTCCATTTGTTTTTATCGTTTATGTTGAGAAACATCTAGGAATCATTCATTATAGTTCTCCTGCTGAAAATGTACGTATCCCTGCGGTCACTTTTTCGCAGCTTTTGCGGTATGGAGATTTCGCTTACGGTTTTATTTACTCGTTATGGGTGGCGATAAACGGTGTCGTTTATAGCACGATTGCCTTTATTTTGCTCTTAAATGTAAGCAACCCGTTTATTGCTTTATCGGCTCCATTTCTTTTTTATCATATTTTGAACTTTGTTACGGGACTATTTCATGTAGCCATGTTCTCGCCACTTAGTACAATTTTTCCTTTTAATATTGAAGAACAACCTTTATGGACTGTATTTGTTCCGTTCTCATTTTTAATCGCTTTTTTAGTTTTTACGTTTTTACTCACACTGAAAAACGATGAGGAAGAATGGATGATATAGATGATGAAAAGTTGGTCGTCTTTTATACGTGAAAGTATCAAACAGATGATTAGCATCAAGTGGATCGTTGTAGGAATAGTTTTTTACTTTTATGGTGTGAGGCTAAAAAAAGAGATTGTTCAAACTGCTTATGAACAAAAAGTAGATTTTAACAATTGGGATATCACTTTGCGTTTACTAAGCGATGCATATCTAGTTGTTTATTTTATTATTCCAGTTGTTTTATTTTTTTTAATTAGATCTATTTTTACAGATTTTGATTATCAAGTATTCATTCGTTTAGGATCATTTAAAAAATGGGTGTATCATTCTTTGAATAATTTTTGGATAAACGTTTTTCCTTTACCATTTTTGTGGTTTTTTATGTCTTTATTTATGGCAATTGGATTTCCTCACTCGTGGAATTGGAGCGAGCTAAGTAAAACAGCGCATGTTACGAATACGCTTGAAGAACTTGTGCATTTTTTTAGTTATCCAGCATTCGCTTTTTTCGCACAGTTTGTTTTGCTATTGTTCACTTTTTCATTGCTACATATCGTTTTTGCGATTATATATGTGCTGATTAAAAATAAAGGTGTTCTCATTTTTATGAATGTATTGTTTTTCCTTTTTAATATTGTAGGATTTAAGTTATTCCCGACCGAGTTTGCTTTTTTATTGCCTGTGACTTTTTTTTCGATTACCAATGCATTACATGCTTTTCGTTCTTTAGAATTAGTTTATATTGTCGTGATCGTTGTTTTTGTTTTTTGTATATGCTTTTTGCCATTTTTAGACTTGAATAAAAGACCTTACATACAAGCGATGAAATCGTATATGCCTATTGTTTTTTATTTTTCTCTTTGTATAGTGGGGATCGTCGCAACGGCTCAATCGTTAGTTCACTCTTCGGATATAACTATTTTTGATGTTTTCGTTATGTCGTTTGTTGGAGTGAGTGCCGAACGTTTTGCGTATATGCCTTTTTTCTTTTATGCGATCGTATTTTTTGGATTTACTTATTTAGTACAACTGCTTTTTTTAAGTAATGAATTGGAACGACTAAGTTATTATAAAATGATTCGTTTTAGAAGTTTAAATAAATGGTTTTGGAGTTGGATGAAGAAGCTCATTGCCATAACAATTTTCTTTTTAATGATATTGTTTGTTCTTTCACTTGCAGTCGCTGTTTGTTTTCGAGCAAATGTCGATGGATATGTGACATTGCTTTCAAAGCCGTTACATGAGATGATTTACCATTTTTTTATGAACGGTTTTTTACAAATCATGTTTTATATAAGTCTAATCTTTATTGTTTCTTGGATAAGCAAGGAATCTATATATGGTGTTGTGCTCATTAGCATATGTATGCTTGTTATGCTACCTCATATAAATGTAAACGGGATCATACCGATCGGTTTAAATAGTATGGCTTACTTGGCAGATTATTCTCCATATTATTTAACAACGATTTTATTGATAATGAATGTTATATCGTTTCTTGTTATTCATCGCTTGCTCAAACAAAGCTTAAAAATATAAGCACATGAACAATAGGTGGTGTAAAAAATGGATATTATTTCTTTAAAAAATGTAAGTAAATCGTATAAAGGATTAACACTTTTTCAACATGTGAATTTAAATGTAGAAAAAGGAAAAATATATGGCATTGTAGGACCAAACGGTTCTGGTAAATCCGTTTTATTTAAAATGATATGTGGATTTGTATTCCCAGATGAAGGAACAATCATTGTGAATGGAGTAGAGATTGGAAGAAGCAAACGATTCCCTGAAAATATTGGGATTATTATAGATCGCCCCGGTTATATACCTAATAAAACAGGGTTTCAAAATTTAAAAGAATTAGCCATGATTAGAGGAAAAATTAGCGATAATAAAATTTTTGAAACGATGGAAATGGTCGGGCTTCAACCGACGGCGAAACAAAAAGTAAAACACTATTCTCTAGGGATGAAGCAGAAATTAGCTATTGCTCAAGCAATTATGGAAGACCAGCAAATACTTATATTAGATGAGCCGTTTAATGCGCTAGATGCAGAAAGTGTAAATAACATCCGTAGGTTATTGTTAGCATTTAAAAATGAAGGACGCACCATTTTATTAACAAGTCATAATCAAGAAGACATTGATATTTTGTGTGACTATGTTTTTCGAATTAATAATTATAAACTAGAACCGATTGTTTCCGTTAAAAGTTGAAAGTTGTCCCCTCGCGATGAAGTGAGGGGAATTTTATTGTTCATTCAATCAAAAAGAGGAAAATAGATATACGGAAGAGAAACATATTACCATTGCCATTAGAGGAGGAATAAAGGATGAACTGGAACACGAGAGTAACCGAGCTGTTAGGCATTCGTTATCCGATTATTCAAGGAGGGCTTGCGTATTTGGCGTATGCCGATTTAGCGGCGGCGGTATCGAATGCTGGGGGGCTAGGGCAAATTACGGCGATGTCGCTTGAGACACCTGATGAGTTGCGAGAAGAAATTAAAAAAGTGCGCGAAAAAACGGACAAACCGTTTGGAGTCAATTTTGCGATCGGACAACATGGACGCCCGTTTGCACATATGCTTGATGTGGCGATTGAAGAAAACGTGCCGGTCATTTCGATGACGGGCGGAAATCCTGCCCCTATTTTTGAACAGTTAAAAGGCGTGTCCGTGAAAAAGCTTGTGCTCGTGGCGGCAGTACGCCAAGCGGTAAAAGCGGAGGAACTTGGGGCGGATGCGGTTATGGTTGTCGGTCAAGAAGGGGGAGGCCATCTCGGAAAAGATGATATCGGGACGTTCGTATTAGTGCCGCGCGTCGTTGATTCCGTATCGATTCCTGTCATCGCTTCAGGGGGAATCGGAGATGGGCGCGGCTTGATGGCTGCGCTTGCGCTTGGAGCAGAAGGAATTGAAATGGGCACGCGCTTTATTGCAACAAAAGAATGCATTCATGCCCATCCTGTGTATAAACAAATGCTTGTGGAGCGCACAGAAAGCGATACCGTCGTCATTAAACGTACGCTCGGTGCCCCTGCGCGCGCTTTGTTAAACGAATGGACGGAAAAAATTTTACAGTTTGAACGAGAAGGAAAAGGATACGAACAGCTAAAAGAGTACATTAGCGGAAAGGCGAACAAGAGGTTTATTTACGACGGTCGTACCGAAGAAGGATTTGCATGGGCGGGGCAAGTGATCGGGCTCATTCACGACGTGCCGACAGTGAGTGAACTTTTTGCGCGTATGATAAACGAGGCGGAACAAATTTGCGCACGTTGGGCAAACTAAAACGAAACAGCAAACAAAGAAAGGTGAACATCATGAAATATGCATACCCGATTGATTACAGTTGGTCAACAGAAGAAATGATTGACGTTATTAAATTTTATGAAGGCGTTGAACAAGCATACGAACAAGGTATTGAACGAGAGCAGCTCATGAACTTATATCGCCGTTTTAAACAAATCGTCCCAAGCAAAGCGGAAGAGCGAAAACTATGCGATGAATTTGAAAAAGTAAGCGGCTATTCATCATATCAAACGATCAAAAAAGGAAAAGAGTTGTCCAACGGAGATATTGTGAAAATGTAAAGTTGCATATCCCCTTTCCGTTACATAGTATATAAAAAAGAATTTTCAGAAAAAAACAAGAACGGAAGGGGTGCACCGCATGAAAAAAACTGCTGATGGATTCAAAAAAATGGATGGAGAACGCCGGATAAAAGTATTAAAACTTGAAGTCGATTACGAATTAGCCACCCTTTATGAAGCGATGTTAGAAAATAATGAAGCGAAAAAAAACGAATGTAAACGAAAATTAGAAAGACTACGCCAAGAACTCATTCGTCTGTCGAACTGAAAGGCGGCAAGCGCCGCCTTTTCTACATAAGTATATGCAGGAGGTTTTATATGTGGAACGAAATTGATCAACATATGCAGCATTGGATTCGGGAAGCAGGGGAGCGCATACGCGATGCGTTTCAAACGAAGCTAAAAATCGAAACGAAATCGAGCCCGTCCGACTTAGTGACAAACGTCGATCGGGAAATTGAGCAATTTTTTATTGAGCGCATTCGTGGGACGTATCCGACGCACCGCATTTTAGGAGAAGAAGGGCTCGGCGATACGCTTGAAGCGCTAGACGGCACCGTTTGGATCATCGACCCGATTGACGGAACGATGAATTTCGTTCATCAACAGCGTCATTTTGCGATTTCTGTCGGGGTGTTTCAAGATGGTGTCGGCATGCTTGGCTACATTTACGACGTTGCTTTTGATGAGCTGTATTATGCCGAAAAAGGAAAAGGAGCGTTTGTAAACGGCACGCCGCTTCCGCCGCTTGAAAAAACGTCGCTTGACCGTGCGATCATTTCACTAAACGCGACATGGGTGACAGAAAACCGACGCATCGACCCGCATGTGCTAGCCCCGCTTGTGAAAAAAGCGCGCGGCACGCGTTCATACGGCTCCGCTGCGTTAGAAATGGCATATATCGCTTCAGGCAAACTCGATGCGTACATCACGCTTCGTTTGTCGCCGTGGGATATTGCTGGCGGGATGGTGATCGTGCAAGAAGTGGGTGGGATCGTGACAAACTTGTACGGGGAGCCGCTCAATATGATTGAGAAAAGCTCCGTATTCGTCTCGAAGCCGGGATTGCATGAAGAAATACTTGCGATCATTCAGCGCTAACGAATCGTTAGCGCATTTTTTTCTTTCTTTTCAATGAAAATCCGAGGCCCATGACGGCAAATAAAGCAACGATGGACGCGACGATCGCTGGCACATGTCGGTAAGCAATCGCAATGCCGATGCTAATCATCGCCGCCGTGGCAAGTAGTGCAATCATAAAAAAAAGCGGTTGAAATTTGTTCATTTTCTTCCTCCTCATCCTCTTTCCTTTTAGGTTACAACAAAACATTCCGCTTTTCTACTATGTTTATGCTATAATAGACGCGCAATGTTGAAAAATAGGAGTTGACATAAGTGAGAAACGATATTCGCAACATCGCGATTATTGCGCACGTTGACCACGGAAAAACGACGTTAGTCGACCAATTGCTTCGCCAATCTGGAACGTTTCGGGCGAACGAACAAGTGGAAGAACGCGCGCTTGATCGCAACGATTTAGAACGTGAACGAGGCATTACCATTTTAGCAAAAAATACAGCTATTCAATACAAAGGCACGCGCATTAACATTTTAGATACGCCGGGACATGCGGACTTCGGTGGAGAAGTCGAACGCATTATGCGGCTTGTTGATGGGGTGTTGCTCGTTGTCGATGCGTACGAAGGATGTATGCCACAAACGCGCTTCGTCTTAAAAAAAGCGCTCGAGCAAAACTTAACGCCTATTGTCGTCGTCAATAAAATTGACCGCGAATTTGCGCGACCGCACGAAGTTGTCGATGAAGTGATCGATTTATTTATTGAGCTTGGGGCATCAGAAGACCAGCTTGAGTTTCCGGTCGTGTACGCTTCAGCCATTAACGGCACCGCAAGCTTAGATCCAGACAAACAAGATGCCGATATGACAGCGCTATTTGAAACGATTATTGAACATATTCCTGCCCCGCCCGACAATAGCGACGAGCCGCTGCAATTTCAAGTGGCGCTTCTCGATTATAACGACTACGTCGGCCGCATCGGGATCGGACGCATTTTCCGCGGACGCATGCAAGTGGGGCAACAAGTGGCGCTCATGAAGCTGGACGGTTCTGTGAAGACGTTTCGCGTCACAAAACTGTTTGGCTTCCTCGGGTTAAAACGCATTGAAATTGAAGAAGCGAAAGCGGGCGATTTAGTTGCCGTTTCTGGAATGGAAGATATTAACGTAGGCGAAACGGTATGTCCGCTTGACGCTCAAGAAGCGTTGCCGCCGCTTCGCATTGACGAACCGACGTTACAAATGACGTTTCTTGTGAACAATAGCCCGTTTGCTGGACGGGAAGGAAAACATGTGACAGCGCGAAAAATCGAAGAGCGTCTTCGCTTACAATTAGAAACAGACGTGTCGCTTCGCGTTGAGCCAACGGATTCGCCAGATGCATGGATCGTGTCAGGACGCGGGGAGCTTCATTTATCGATTTTAATTGAAAATATGCGCCGTGAAGGATTTGAGCTACAAGTATCCAAACCGGAAGTCATTATGAAAGAAATCGACGGCGTCATGTGCGAGCCTGTCGAGCGCGTGCAAATCGACATTCCTGAAGAATATACAGGAGCGATTATGGAGTCGCTTGGGGCGCGCAAAGGAGAAATGGTCGATATGATCAACAACGGAAACGGACAAGTCCGTCTTATTTTCCTCGTTCCTGCGCGCGGGTTAATTGGCTATCGTACAGAATTTATGTCGCTTACGCGCGGATACGGTATTTTAAACCATTCGTTCGACAGCTATCAACCAGCCATCCAAGGGCAAATTGGCGGCAGACATCAAGGTGTGCTCATTTCGATGGAGACAGGAAAAGCGACTGCTTATGGCATTATGCAAGTCGAAGACCGCGGCGTCATTTTTATTGAACCGGGAACGGAAGTGTATGAAGGAATGATCGTTGGAGAACATAGCCGCGACAACGATTTAGTCGTGAACGTATGTAAAATGAAACATGTGACAAACGTCCGCTCGTCAACGAAAGAACAAACAGTGACGATGAAAAAACCGCGCCTCATGACGTTAGAAGAAGCGCTCGAATATTTAAACGATGACGAATATTGCGAAGTGACGCCACAATCGATTCGCTTGCGGAAAAAAATATTAGATAAAAACGAACGCGAAAAAATCGCGAAAAAGAAAAAACTTGCTGAGCAAAAGAAATAGGGGGAAGTCGTCATGGATGTGATCGGTCGCCTGTCGTTTTTCGCTTCGCTATACAACGTGCATGAACAGCCGACGAAAGGGATGTGGCTGTTGTACGTGACGATTGTCGTTTTATCGATGATCGTCTATCGTCTCGGCTTTGCGCGTGAGCTGCCGCTATTAAAAAACGCTGTCATTTACGCGCTACTTGTGCTCGGCTGCACGATTTTAACGTTTTTCGCCGTCTTTTTACCTGTGGCGGAAGGATTACTTGTCGCAGCGATCGTATTAATTATTTATAAATGGCGTCTTCGTCGTGAGGGGGGACGCGCGTGAAACTACAAGATGCGGTATACAATTGGCTGACGATTAAAGTGGTTGCGCAGGCACGCCCAGACGATACGGCGGCACGAGAGACGGAACAATTTTTTGCCGACTTATTGCGTGAAGATCATGCGGTTCAGCAAATCGCATATACAAAAGAAGATGACGTCTATACAGTTGCATTTACCGTAAACAACGAACCGCGCACGTTTCGCTTTCCAGCTGAACTCGTCGAAACGATGCTCGATCAAATCAATCGCGAACCTGAAAAATATGTCAATTACCAATAAGCGCCCATGTTTTATGCAGGGCGCTTTTCTTAATTGAACATTCTAACATATAGAGGAAAAATGATCCTTGTTGTCGAATAAAAACATGGAAAGAAGTATGCGAGGTGAATGTATGTCCATTGACCATGACCGTTTGTTTAAAGAGTTAATTCAAACGTTTTTTGAGGAATTTATTTTTCTCTTTTTCCCGACGATGCACGAGCATATCGACTTTCAACACGTATCGTTTTTATCGGAGGAGCTGTTTACTGATGTGACGGCAGGGGAGAAGTACCGCGTTGATTTGTTAGTCGAAACGAAATTGAAAGGGGAGGATAGCCTGATGATTGTCCATATCGAAAATCAAAGCTACGTCCAACCATCGTTTCCCGAACGCATGTTTATTTACTTTAGTCGCTTGTTTGAAAAGTACCGCAAAAACATTGTGCCAATTGCTGTCTTTAGCTACGATACGATCCGCGACGAACGATCTACATTTACTATCCAATTTCCTTTTGGCAAAGTCCTCGACTTTCATTTTTTCACTGTGGAACTTCGTAAACAAAACTGGCGCAACTACATTCGCCAAGACAACCCGATCGCCGCTGCATTGTTAAGCAAGATGGGGTATACTGAACATGAACGAGTAGAACTGAAAAAACAATTTTTGCGCATGCTTGTCCGAATGGAGTTAGACGAAGCGAAACGACGGTTATTGTTTGGCTTTTTTGAAACATATGTAAAGCTATCAGACGAAGAAGAAGAAAAATTACGAAGCGAGGTGAATGAAATGGAGACGAAAGAAAGAGAACAAGTGATGGAATTGATTATTTCGTATGAACAAAAAGCGTTGGAAAGAGGAAGAGAAGAAGGGGTGAAACAAGGAATGAAGCATATCGTACAAACGATGGCGCGAAAAGGGATGAGTATACAAAACATTGCGAGCCTCACCGATCTTACGGAAGAAAAAGTGAAACAGCTGTTGGAAAAAGAATAAGTTGTTTGCTATGTCCCCTCCAATCTTACAAGAGGGAGGGGACGATTACCATTCCGTTTCGTGTTTGCTCGTTCGGAAAAAGCGAAATTTCCCGGTTGCAAGCCGCTCTTTCGTTTTTTGCGCAATGCGCTCATGGCACGGTTCACACATATATGTATGAATCGGGCGGTTGCGCAACCGTTTCGCAAGCAACGTTTCATCGTTTAACGTATCTATTTTTTCACAAAGAATGCATCGTACTCTCATCGTCAAACCTCACATGTTTTTTTAAAAATTTTTTAAAAAAGATAAGAAAGTATAAAATTTCGAATTGATGTCTAGCTCCAAGCGCCATCGGCTCGAGTAGATTCGCCCCACACTGCGGCGGCGACAGCCTCCTCGGTGGGGCTTGTTCGCTCTTCGCCGATAGGCGGGCGCTTTGCGCTTTTCTTAAAAATTAGTATATCATATCATTTGAAAGTGTGTGAAAAAAAGGTATGATAAAAATAAGGAGGGATACATATGCCAAATGCGGTAGAACCGACATTAATTGAGCCTTTGTTCCAAGCGTTACAAAAAGAACGATATGTCATTGTATGTACGATCGATCATGAAACAGGCGCCCCAAATGCAAGTGCGATTTCATGGGTGTACGCCCCGACGCCTGACCGATTGTATTTTGCCGTCGATCAACGTTCACGCATCGTCGCAAACGTGCAAGCTAATCCAGCGATTTCGATCGTTTTGATCGCCAACGAATCGACGTATTCGATTAGCGGAAAAGCGCATGTGAAAGTTGAAAAATTAGAAAACGTTCCGCTAAAGCTTGCCGTTATTCAAGTCGATATTGAAGAAGTGCGTGATGTGATGTTTTACGGAGCAAAAATTTCCGTCGAACCGAAATACGAAAAAACGTACGATGCGCAAGCCGCTGCCAAGCTCGATCAACAAGTGATGAGCGCATTAAAACAAGCATAAGCCGAGCGATACGCTCGGCTTATTTCATATGGTCGTTTGATTGCTTTTGTTGTTCGTTTTCGAGTTGCTGTTGTTCGCCATCGTTTAACTGCTTGTCGTTTTGTCGTGTTGAGCGCGGATTTTTCGTTTGAAGAAAGTCGCTCGGAATTTCCGGCATGACGCGTCCGACAATGGCGGCTAATTCGTCCATAAACCCTTGAATCGGCTTTCCTTTCTCCACTTGCTTTTGAATGTCGCGTAACCGCGTATTCAAATCCGCATCAGCAATGACGATCGCATTTGCCCCGTACGGATCTTTTTGTAAACTTTCCACAACGGAATATTTCACCGTTCCGACACGCGACGGATCAAGCTTAGCGTTCACATCGATGCCTACTAACGCATATTTCCCAACAACTAACACGGTCGCATCGTTCACATTCGGCACGCTGCTCGCAAGATTTGCGAGATGACGCGCGATTTGTTGCCCAGATTTATTGACGATTTTCTCATTTGTCGTATTTTTCACATGAACGAGCGAATCGCGATCGTTCGGCTGTGCTTGTTGTCCGCAGGCGCTTATAAAAAGCAACATGAAGATGATGATATATTTCAACTAATCCACCCCTTTTCTTCTTTAACTTTATTTTGCAAAACTTCTTCTATCTTTATGCGCCCGTTCATATATATAAACAACAATCCCGTCCAGCGACGGTCGTCAAGGGGGAAAAAGCGTGAGCAAAAAAATATACGTGTTAGATACAAACGTACTTTTACAAGATCCGTATTCCATTTTTTCCTTTCAAGATAATGAAGTCGTTATCCCAGCTGTCGTCTTAGAAGAAGTGGATTCAAAAAAGCGATATATGGACGAAGTAGGAAGAAACGCTCGCCAAGTATCTAAACTCATCGATCATTTAAGACAAAACGGAAAACTACATGAAAAAATTCCGCTCGATAATGGTGGTGTGTTGCGCATTGAATTAAATCATCGCTCGTTTCAACAGCTGCAAGAAATTTTCGTTGAGAAAACGAACGACAATCGCATTTTAGCTGTGGCGAAAAATTTATCGTTAGAAGAACAAACGAAAGAAAATGGGCGTCCAGTCATTTTAGTTAGCAAAGATGCGCTCGTCCGCGTCAAAGCCGACGCGATTGGGCTAGAGGCGGAAGATTTTTTAAGCGATCGCGTTGTTGAAATTGATCATATTTACACCGGCTTTTTAGATTTGTACATAAGCCCGGAACATTTGGTCCGCTTTTATGAAAAAGGCGAACTTGTGCTTTCGGAAATTACAAACCACCCGTTTTATCCGAATCAGTTTATTATTATGAAAGATGCGCTTGGCGGTTCGTCATCAGCGCTTGGGATGGTCGATCATACCGGAAAAAAAGTGCGCAAACTCGTCTTTCATTACGATCACATTTGGGGCATTCGCCCGCGCAACGTGCAACAAACGATGGCATGTGAACTGTTGCTTCGCACCGACATTCCGCTTGTGACGCTCATCGGAAAAGCTGGGACAGGAAAGACGTTGCTGGCGTTAGCGGCAGGACTGATGCAGACAGAAGATTTACGGCTATATAAAAAATTGCTTGTTGCTCGTCCGATTGTACCGGTCGGAAAAGATATCGGCTATTTGCCGGGGGAGAAGCAAGAAAAATTGCGTCCGTGGATGCAACCGATTTTTGACAACTTACATTTTTTATTTGATACGAAAAAGCCGAGTGAACTTGATGCGATTTTATCGGGTATGGGGTCGATTGAAGTGGAGGCGCTCACGTATATACGTGGTCGAAGCATTCCAGAGCAGTTTATTATTATTGATGAGGCGCAAAACTTAACGAAACATGAAGTGAAAACGATTTTAACGCGCGTCGGGGAGCGAAGTAAAATTGTATTAATGGGCGATCCGGCTCAAATTGATCATCCGTATTTAGATGAATATAATAATGGGCTCACATACGTCGTTGAAAAATTTAAAGAACAAAAAGTGGCTGGGCACGTGCGATTAATTAAAGGAGAGCGTTCATCGCTTGCACAGCTGGCGGCAGATCTTTTATAAGAAAAGAGGCATTCGCCTCTTTTCACTCGACAATAAATGCTCGCACGTGCGTGATTGGGTTGTCGCGATTTGAACCATCACCGAAATAAATATGGACAGGCCCATCTTCTTTGAGCGGTTTTCCATCTTTTGAAAAACATAATAACAGCTCATAAGCTTCACTAAGTGAAATTGTTGTATCGCCGTTTTCTGTGACGATGGTGACACGTGTTGCATCGTCGTTTGGTTCCGCATTGCGTAAAAACGGGGCAAATGGCATCCCGAACGTACCTGTTAATATTTTTTCTTTTTCAAACTGCTTTTCTGTTTGTAATGTTGGAGGAGACACCGCTCCTTCTTGAATTTCGCGGTCCCAATACGCTGAAATTTTTTGAATGTCGTCGATGTCTTCTCGTTGTTCTGTTTGCGGCTGACGTGTAAAATAAGTATGTACATCTACTTTACGATCGTCAAAAATCCATACGCTCGGGTCGAGTGTAATTGTAAATTTGACGTTCCCTTTGATGACGATGACCATGTTCATTCCCCCTATCTGCCTTTCATTATATGATGAAAGCACTTGTTTGTAAAATTGTTCGTCAAGACACGATGCTTGCATTTTTTTCGTATTCACGATAAGATGAAGAAACAGGAACGTACGGAACGGAGGGGTCGACGTGACGCCTGAAGTGGCGATAAACTTTCGAGAAAGAGCCTATTCGTTATTGCAAGCGGATGCGGAAAAAATTGTGAAGCTTATTCAAGTGCAAATGGACCACTTAACGATGCCGCAATGTCCGCTGTATGAAGAAGTGTTAGATACGCAAATGTTCGGACTATCTCGTGAAATTGATTTCGCGGTCCGATTAGGACTTGTCGATGAAAAAGACGGGAAGGCGATTTTAGACCGACTTGAGCGGGAGCTTTCGGCGTTGCATGAAGCGTGCACGAAAAAGAAGAAAAAGTGACAAAAACTCAAACGAATTTCGTTTGGGTTTTTTCTGTTTTGTAGTACAATGCAAGTAAGAAAGTGAAAAGGAAGATGGAGCCTATGCGCTTAAAAACGTTTATGAAATATCATGATTATCCGCTCATCATCGCTGTATTTTTACTATCGTTGTTTGGGCTTGTGATGGTATATAGCGCAAGCATGATTACAGCAGTCACTCGTTTTCATACGGCGAGCGATTATTTTTTTCAAAAACAAAAATGGGCGTGGATCATCGGAACGTGTATGTTTTTATTCATTGCATTTGTTCCGTATAAACATTATGCGCGCAAAAAGTTTTTGCAGTTCGTTTTTTTTGTTATGCCTTTGCCGCTCATTTACGTTCTTTTATTTGGACATACAGCCAACAATGCGACAAGCTGGATTAAACTCGGTCCGGTGAATGTTCAGCCAGCAGAGTTTGCAAAAATCGGATTAATCGTATATTTAAGTGGGGTGCTCGCAAACAAACAAAAAAAATTACAAACATCGCCACAAGAGGTACTTTTTCCAATCTATTATATGCTGTTTATTTGCTTGCTTATTTTCTTGCAGCCGGACGTTGGAACGATGATTATCATCGGAGTCATTTGCGTGGCGATCATCTTTTCTTCTTCGGCAAGCAAACGGCTGTTAATGAAACAGTTGTTATTGTTCTGCTTGATTGTTAGTCTTGTCGCGCTCATTTCTGGTCCGTTTATATATGATAAAGTTTTCACAAAAGTACGCATGGCGCGTATTTACAGTTTTCTAGATCCGTTTGCATATCCTCAAAAAGAAGGATATCAGCTTATTAACTCGTATTTTGCGATCGCAAACGGAGGCTTAAAAGGGCTTGGACTTGGGCAAAGCATTCAAAAGTACGGTTATTTGCCGGAAGCGCATACCGACTTTATTATGGCGGTTATTGCAGAAGAACTTGGCTTATTTGGTGTTTCGTTCGTCCTTCTTTTATTATCGTTTATCGTCTTGCGTGGTTTTGTTATTGCAAGAAAATGCCACGATGCGTTCGGCAGCTTATTAGCGATTGGCATTTCGACGATGATTGGCTTTCAAGCATTTATCAATCTCGGTGGAATTTCAGGAATCATTCCACTTACAGGCGTTACCTTGCCGTTTGTGAGCTACGGCGGTTCATCGCTCGTTTTACTTATGATGTCTGTGGGGGTACTCGCAAACATTTCTGCAGTGGCAAACTACGAAAAGCATAAAAATGAAAAAAACAATATTCAAAAAAATCATATTTCTTTTTCGTAACCCTATTTACAAATACAGAAAATTCGTTATAGTTTTTATATGAAGAATAGGGGGAGGATCACATATGAGGCGTATTCAAAAAGTGCTTGTCGCAAACCGTGGAGAAATTGCGATTCGCGTCTTTCGCGCGTGCAATGAGCTCGGTATTCGCACCGTTGCGATTTATTCGCGCGAAGACGCAGGATCGTACCATCGCTATAAAGCGGATGAAGCGTATTTAGTTGGGGAAGGAAAAAAACCGATTGAAGCGTACTTAGATATCGAAGGTATTATCGAAATTGCAAAAATGCACGATGTCGACGCAATTCATCCGGGATACGGATTTCTATCGGAAAACATCGAATTTGCGAAACGATGCGAAGAAGAAGGCATCATTTTTATCGGTCCACGCCAAGAGCATTTAAATATGTTTGGCGATAAAGTAAAAGCGCGCCACCAAGCGAAACGAGCGGGCATTCCGGTCATTCCGGGAAGCGATGGTCCTGTGCAAAGCTTGGAGGACGTCGTGCGCTTTGGCGAGACATACGGTTATCCGATGATCATCAAAGCGGCATTAGGCGGCGGTGGTCGCGGGATGCGCATCGTTCGTTCGCAATCGGAAGTAAAAGAAGCGTATGAGCGCGCCAAATCGGAAGCGAAAGCCGCTTTCGGTAGCGATGACGTATATGTCGAAAAATTAATTGAGAATCCAAAGCATATTGAAGTGCAAATTTTAGGCGATGCATACGGCAACATCGTTCATTTATACGACCGTGATTGTTCCGTGCAACGTCGCCATCAAAAAGTGGTCGAAGTGGCGCCAAGCGTATCGCTTTCTAAAGAGCTTCGCGAAGAAATTTGTGAAGCGGCAGTCAAACTCATGAAAAACGTGCAATACGTCAACGCAGGAACGGTCGAGTTTCTCGTTTCTGGCGATGAGTTTTACTTTATTGAAGTTAATCCGCGCATTCAAGTCGAGCATACGATTACGGAAATGATTACGGGCATCGATATCGTCCAATCGCAAATTTTAATTGCGGAAGGGCATGCGTTGCATAGCGAAAAAGTTGGCATTCCGAAACAAGAACATATTCATGTGCACGGATATGCGATTCAGTCGCGCGTCACAACAGAAGATCCGTTAAATAACTTTATGCCAGACACTGGGAAAATTATGGCATATCGCTCAGGTGGCGGCTTCGGCGTTCGTTTAGATGCAGGGAATAGCTTCCAAGGAGCAGTTATTACACCGTATTACGATTCGCTATTAGTGAAAGTGACGACGTGGGCGTTAACATTTGAACAAGCGGCGGCGAAAATGTTACGCAACTTGCGTGAATTTCGTATTCGCGGCATTAAAACGAACATTCCGTTTTTAGAAAACGTCGTCCAACATCCGAAATTTTTAACAGGGGAATACGATACGTCGTTTATTGATACGACACCAGAGCTCTTTATTTTCCCGAAACGGAAAGACCGCGGTACGAAACTGTTGTCATATATCGGAACAGTTACCGTAAATGGATTTCCGGGCATCGGAACAAAGAAAAAGCCGGTATTTGATCCGCCGCGCATTCCGAAAATAAACTATATCGAACCGATGCCAAAAGGAACGAAACAAATTTTAGATGAGCGTGGTGCAGACGGGCTCGTTCAATGGATTAAACAACAAAACCGTGTATTGCTTACGGATACGACGTTTCGTGATGCCCATCAATCGCTTTTAGCGACGCGCGTGCGCACAAACGACTTGATGCGCATCGCTGAGCCGACGGCGCGTTTATGGCCGCAGCTGTTTTCGATGGAAATGTGGGGCGGAGCGACGTTTGATGTCGCATATCGCTTTTTAAAAGAAGACCCATGGGAGCGTCTCATTCAATTGCGCGAAAAAATTCCGAACGTTCTGTTTCAAATGTTGCTTCGCGCTTCCAATGCGGTCGGATATAAAAACTATCCAGATAACGTCATTCGTGAGTTTGTTGCGAAATCAGCCGAAGCGGGCATTGACGTATTCCGCATTTTCGATAGTTTAAACTGGGTGAAAGGAATGACGGTTGCCATTGATGCGGTACGTCAATCTGGAAAAGTGGCGGAGGCAGCCATTTGTTATACAGGCGATATTTTCGATCCTGCGCGCACGAAATACAATCTCGACTACTATAAAAACTTAGCGAAAGAGCTCGAACAAGCAGGTGCGCACATATTGGCGATTAAAGATATGGCGGGGCTATTAAAGCCGCAAGCAGCGTATACGTTCATTTCCGCTTTAAAAGAAGTCGTCGACATTCCGATTCATTTGCATACGCACGACACAAGCGGAAACGGCATTTATACGTACGCTAAAGCGATCGAAGCAGGCGTAGATATTGTAGACGTTGCGGTTAGCTCCATGGCTGGTTTAACGTCACAACCGAGCGCTAATACGCTCTATTATGCACTTGAAGGAACAGAGCGTGCGCCGGAAGTCGATATCGCATCGCTTGAAAAATTATCGCGTTATTGGGAAGATGTTCGCCAATATTATGCGGACTTTGAAAGCGGCATGAACGCACCGCACACGGAAGTATATATGCACGAAATGCCGGGCGGACAATATAGCAACTTACAACAACAAGCGAAAGCGGTCGGCTTAGGTGATCGTTGGGACGAAGTAAAAGAGATGTATCGCCGCGTCAACGATTTATTTGGCGACATTGTCAAAGTGACACCGTCATCGAAAGTCGTTGGCGATATGGCGCTATATATGGTGCAAAACAACTTAACCGAACAAGACATTTACGAGCGCGGTGAAACGCTCGATTTCCCAGATTCCGTCGTTGAACTGTTTGAAGGCTACCTCGGTCAGCCGCATGGCGGATTCCCAGAAACGTTGCAGCCCATCATTTTAAAAGGGCGTGAACCGATTATCGTTCGTCCGGGTGAGCTGTTAGAGTCGGTCGACTTTGAGAAGTTGCGCGAAGAGTTATATCATATCGTCCAGCGTGAAGTGACCGACTATGATGTGTTAGCTTACGCGCTTTATCCGAAAGTATTTGTTGAATATGCACGCACCGTCGAACAGTTTGGCGACGTATCTGTTTTAGATACGCCAACGTTCTTATATGGTATGCGTCTTGGCGAAGAAATTGAAATCGAAATTGAAAAAGGAAAAACGTTAATCGTCAAGCTCGTTGCGATCGGTCAGCCACAAGCGGACGGAACGCGAGTCGTTTACTTCGAACTAAACGTTCAGCCGCGCGAAATCGTCATTAAAGACGAAAGCATTAAAACGACGGTTGTTGCACGCGTAAAAGCTGATCGCAGCAATCCAAACCATATTGCCGCAACGATGCCAGGAACGGTTGTAAAAGTGCTTGTAGAAAAAGGGGAAAAAGTGAAAAAAGGCGACCATTTAATGATTACCGAAGCGATGAAAATGGAAACGACCGTTCAAGCACCGTTTTCAGGCGTCGTAAAAGACATTTACGTCAAAGGCGGCGACGCCATCCAAACGGGCGATTTATTAATCGAATTAGCCGAAAAATAAAAGAACGAGGACTCCCTCGTTCTTTTATTTTAAAACGGCAGACGGAATGACGTTCGATCGTTGTGTTGCATCTTTTTGTTTTTGACTACGCGTTGCCAGTAACACAAAGTAACTTAATACACCGAACAAACATGAAATAAAAAACGCATGAGCTAAAGCGATGTACAAGTTTAATTGTGTAAAGACGACGAGCGCTCCCGTTGCGACTTGGCAGCTAACAAGAATAAGTGCAATAAGCCAACCCCAATATATAATCGGTTGCTGTTTATATCGTTTGATCGCATAAATGGTTGCTAATAAAATCCATACAAACAACAATCCCGCTGCAAAGCGGTGACCCATTTGCACCCATTCATGTAGTTGTGTCGGGAATAGACGTGTTTGTGCGCAAAACGGCCAGCTCGGGCACGCTAAACTCGCTTGTTTATGACGAACGAGCGCTCCTGTATATACGACGATATAACAATACGCAATAATGCCGTAAATATGAAATGCCATCTTGCGGTCGAGCACAACGGATGCGGCATCAAATTTTTTATCGACTTCAAAAATAAACAACGTCAATAAAAAGACGGCCGCAAATGAAATGAGCGAAATGCCAAAATGAAGCGCAAGCACAACGTCCGATTGCCCCCAAACGACCGCAGCGGCACCAATGAGTCCTTGCAAGACGAGAAAGACGAACGAAACGATCGCTAAAAATTTCGTTTCGCGAATATGTCCGATCGCTTTCCAAGACCAAATCGATAAAATGAGTACCATCAACCCGACGACACCTGAGACGACGCGGTGACTTAACTCAATCAGCAGCTCCGCTGTAATATTGGACGGAATGAGTTGCCCGTGACAAAGCGGCCACGAACGCCCACAACCCATCCCTGAGCCCGTTTTTGTGACGAGCGCTCCGCCAATTAAAACGAAAAGCATGCCAATTGTTGTCGCTACCGCAAACCATTTTAAAAGCCGTTGCAATGTATCCACTTCCTTAACACAAAATTTTATCTAGCAAAAGCCTAGTAAAAACTGTATAATAAATGTGAAATACGTGTGAAGAAATTCTATTCTCATATTAGCGGAAAATGTCGAAAAGCGCAAAGTTTTATTATTATTTTACAATATAGCAAACGTGACAAATGTAGTTGAATATTTGCATGGAGTTTGCTAGAAATATAAGTGCAGTCATTTTTCAATATTTTTATCATAGCAATATCATTTTGACACAAATTCGACACAATTAAGACAAAAAAAGTTCACAATTTGCCAGAGAAATATGCTTTAATATACAGAGACGACATATCGTTATCGTGTATATAATGGAAACGCCTTCAAAGGCATAAGAGAGGAGTGGCGGCACATGGCGGATGTAGTCGAAGATGTAAAAATAGCAAAAATACAATCAAGTGTTTTAAAAGATGTGCTTGCGGTCGTAAAAATTGGCATCGTCAATTCGAATTTAATTACGACGTTTACAGGGCTTTGGTTAGCTCTTCATTTTACAGGAAAAGGATTTTTAAGCAATTTGCATATCGTATTTTTCGCGCTCGTTGGATCTGCGCTCGTCATTGCAGGTTCTTGTGCGTTAAATAATTTTATTGATCGCGATATTGACCATCTCATGGAGCGGACGAAAGGTCGTCCAACGGTGAGCGGAAGTGTAGAGCCGAAGCGGGTGCTTTGGTTTGGGATGCTTCTTGTCGCTGTCGGCACGCTAAGTTTATTGATGACGACCGTCACTGCCGCAGTCATCGGGCTGATTGGCATGGTGACGTACGTCTTTTTATATACGATGTGGTCTAAGCGAAGCAATACGTTCAATACCGTCATCGGAAGCATTTCTGGAGCGGTTCCACCCGTTATTGGTTGGACAGCGGTTGATGACTCTTTTCACATCGTTCCGATTATTTTGTTTTTGCTTATGTTTTTATGGCAGCCGCCGCACTTTTTAGCGCTGGCGATGAAGCGATGTGAAGAATATCGCGCCGCAGGCATTCCGATGCTGCCTGTCGTTCACGGCTTTGCGGTGACAAAACGGCAAATCGTCATTTGGATTGTGGCGCTTTTACCGCTTCCATTTTACTTATTTTCGTTAGGTGTTCCGTTTTTAGTCATTGCGACGTTGTTAAATGTCGGCTGGCTAGCGCTCGGATTAGCGGGCTTTAAAATGAAAGATGATATGAAATGGGCGAAATGGATGTTCATTTATTCGCTCAACTATTTAACGATTTTATTTGTGACAATGGTTATTGTCACCATCGATTAAAAAAGGTTTACAATTCTTTCTTTTTGTAAAGAAAGAATGTATATATTTCACTTTATTTCATAATCGAAAGAGGGGTTTGATTAGGCTATGAAGAAGTGGCTACGAAATTGGCGCTTGGTTTCTCTTGTATCCGCCATGGCGCTTTTGCTAGCTGGTTGCGGTAAGCCGTTTTTATCGACGCTTCAACCAGCAGGAGAAGTAGCTGACATGCAGTACAAGCTTATGCTGCTCAGCACGGCCATCATGGTCATCGTCATTGCGGTTGTAACAATCATTTTCCTTTACGTTGTGACTCGCTTCCGTCGTCGTAAAGGGGAAGAAAACAAAATTCCAAAGCAAGTGGAAGGAAGCCATACGCTTGAAATTATTTGGACAGTTATTCCGATTATTTTACTTATCATCTTAGCTGTTCCAACGGTTTTATACACGTTTAAATTGGCGGATGTAAAACCGATGAACAAAAAAGAACGCGACGTCGTTGTCGTGAATGTTCGCGCGAACTTATACTGGTGGGAGTTTGAGTACCCAGATTACGGCATTATTACAAGCCAAGATTTAGTTGTCCCAACAGGTGAGCGTGTATATTTCAACTTAAAAGCATCTGACGTCAAACACTCGTTCTGGATCCCTGCAGTTGGAGGAAAAATGGATACAAATACAGATAACACAAACCAATTTTTCCTCACATTTGATGACAAACGCGCCGAAGAAGCAGGACGTCTCTTTTATGGAAAATGTGCGGAGCTTTGCGGTCCGTCCCACGCTTTAATGGACTTTAAAGTGAAGGCGCTTCCTCGCGGTGAGTTTGATCAATGGGTAGAAAAAATGAAAAATGCAAAACCTGTTGCTTCAACAGACCCTGTTGTGAAGCAAGGGGAAGAAATTTTCAACAAAAGCTGTATTGGCTGTCACGCGGTCACACCAGTTGATGGTCGTCCAGAGCAAGCACGCCTTGCGCCAAACTTAGGCAACTTTGCGGATCGTGAACGCATTGCCGGCATTTTAGAACATAACGAAGAAAACTTAAAAGCTTGGTTAAAAGATCCAGAGAAAATTAAACCAGGAAACAAAATGACAGGTACTTATCCAGCATTGTCTGATGAAGAGCTTGAAGCATTAACAAAATACTTAATGACATTATCTGTTCAGTAAGGGGATTATCGATAAAGGGAGGTTAAACTGTGAGTACGTTAGCTCGGAAAAAAGGTGTCGGCGCAGTCATTTGGGACTACTTAACGACAGTAGACCATAAGAAGATTGCGATTTTGTACTTAATCGCCGGCGGGATTTTCTTCCTGCTTGGTGGTTTAGAAGCGATGATTATTCGCATTCAGCTCGCCGTGCCAAACAATGACTTCATTAGTGCGGGCTTCTACAATGAAGTGTTGACGATGCACGGGACGACGATGATTTTCCTTGCGGCGATGCCGCTCGTGTTTGCGATGATGAACGCTGTTGTACCGATTCAAATCGGTGCGCGCGACGTAGCGTTCCCATTTTTAAACGCGCTTGGATTTTGGTTATTTTTCTTCGGTGGTGTATTTTTAAACTTATCGTGGTTTTTAGGTGGAGCACCTGATGCAGGTTGGACATCTTACGCATCGTTATCGCTTGCATCACCAACACACGGCATTGACTTTTACGTATTAGGGTTACAAATTTCGGGTTTCGGAACGTTAATTGGTGGAATTAACTTCCTTGTGACAATTATTAATATGCGCGCACCAGGAATGACGTATATGCGCATGCCGATGTTTACATGGGCAACGTTTGTTACGTCTGCGCTTATTTTATTTGCGTTCCCGCCATTAACAGTCGGTTTAATTTTCATGATGATGGACCGTTTGTTCGGTGGAAACTTCTTTGACCCAGCGCTTGGTGGAAATACGATCATTTGGGAGCACTTGTTCTGGATTTTCGGTCACCCAGAAGTATACATTCTCGTCTTACCAGCGTTCGGTATTTTCTCAGAAATTTTCGCGACATTCTCACGTAAACGTTTATTCGGTTACTCTTCAATGGTATTTGCGACAGTATTAATTGGATTTTTAGGATTCATGGTGTGGGCGCACCATATGTTTACGGTTGGTATGGGCCCAATTGCAAACGCCATCTTCGCAGTTGCGACAATGGCGATCGCCGTTCCAACAGGGATTAAAATTTTTAACTGGTTATTTACGATGTGGGGCGGAAGCATTCGCTTTACAACGCCAATGATGTATGCAGTCGCGTTCATTCCATCGTTCGTCATCGGTGGGGTCACAGGGGTCATGAACGCAACAGCTGCAGCAGACTATCAATACCATGATAGCTATTTCGTCGTTGCGCACTTCCACTACGTTATCGTCGGTGGGGTTGTATTTGCGCTACTTGCGGGGGCACACTATTGGTGGCCAAAAATGTTCGGTAAAATGTTAGATGAAAAATTAGGAAAAGTAACATTCTGGTTGTTCTTTATCGGTTTCCATTTAACGTTCTTTATTCAACATTTCCTTGGCTTAATGGGTATGCCACGCCGCGTATTTACATTCTTGCCTGGTCAAGGATTTGAAACAGGAAACATGATTAGTACAATCGGTGCATTTTTCATGGCAGCAGGTACAATTGTGTTATTAGCAAACGTTGTCATCACAACAGTAAAAGGAAAACGCGTTGGCAACGACCCATGGGAAGATGGACGTACGTTGGAGTGGGCAGTATCTTCGCCAGCGCCAGAATACAACTTTGCGCAAACGCCACTTGTGCGCGGATTAGATGCATACTGGATTGAAAAAATGGAAGGCAAAAAAGGATTAACACCAGCAGAGCCGCTTGGTGACATTCATATGCCAAATCCATCGATTTTACCGTTTGTCATTTCGCTTGGCTTATTTGTAGCCGCATTCGGTTTCTTGTTCCATAACGATCATGCGTGGGGAACACCAGTTGGCGTAGTCGGCTTACTTATTACGCTTGGTGCGATGTTCTTCCGTTCAATTATCGATGACCACGGCTTCCATATTCATAAAGAAGAAGTGATGGAAGCGGAGAAGAAGGGGGCTGGGGCATAATGCACGTGGAAGAAAAATTAACGCCGGAGACGTTCCCGGCAGAGCCTGAAAAAGCAACCCTTGAAGGGAAAAATAAGTTTTTAGGTTTCTGGTTTTTCCTCGGCGGAGAGACGGTATTGTTCGCCTCTCTCTTCGCCACATTTTTAGCGCTAAGAGACTCTGTCGCAAACGGTCCAACCGCACAAGAATTGTTCAAAATGCCAATCGTCTTTTTAGCGACGATGCTGTTACTTACAAGCAGCTTAACGAGCGTATATGCGATGCATCATATGCGCAACTTCGACTTTAAAAAAATGCAGCTTTGGCTCGGCATTACTGTATTGCTTGGCGCAGGCTTTTTAGCGCTTGAAATTTACGAGTTTACAGAATACGTACATGAAGGATTTAAATTTTCAACAAGTGCGTTTTCTTCATCGTTTTATACGTTAGTTGGTACGCACGGGGGTCACGTGGCGTTCGGTTTACTTTGGATTTTAACGTTAATGGTTCGCAACGCGAAACGTGGGTTAAACTTATATAACGCACCGAAGTTTTACGTCGCCAGCTTATATTGGCACTTTATCGACGTTGTTTGGGTGTTTATTTTCACGGTCGTATACTTAATGGGAATGGTGGGGTGATTGTATGGCAAATCATACACATGTACAAAACCCAAAAGTAGATGTGCAATATCGCCGCAAAAAAAATGCGGAAGAAATGAAACATCAAATCGTTTCATTTACGTTAATGATTTTCTTAACGCTCATCGCCTTTTTTGCGGTTGGATATGAAGGATTTTCCGCCTGGTTTTCGGTACCGTTCATTTTGTTGCTAGCGGTTGTGCAAGTCATTTTCCAACTGTATTACTTTATGCATATGAGCCATAAAGGTCATGAACTTCCAGCGCTTTTCTTATACGGTGGAGTCGTTGTAGCGTTCGTTACGATTTGGGCGTTTTTAACAGTCGTCTGGATTTAAGAAGCTAGCGTTAGCTAGCTTCTTTTCTTTTCACGTTTGTTACGTTTGTTACGTTTGTAGTATAATAAAGTCGGAAAAAAAGCGAGGTGAATATGATGCCGTTAAGTATATTTGGTTTTGAGGCGATGTGGAGTCCGTACTTTTTCATGTTTTTAGTTGGGGTAACAGTCGCTTATTTTTGGCTTGTTAACCGTGCAAAAGAGCAAACGACGAAAAAACAAAAAACGTTGTTTGTTACTGCGATTGTTTTGCTTTACATTTGTAAAGGTTCTCCGGTCGATTTGTTAGGTCATTTAATGTTTAGCGCGCATATGACGCAAATGGCTGTCCTTTATTTAATGGTGCCGCCGCTTCTTATTAAAGGCATTCCATCGTGGATGTTTGAAGCGCTTTTTCGCATTCAAATCATTCGTTCGACGTTTACATTTTTCACGAAACCGCTTATCGCCTTATTTTTGTTTAATGGGATTTTTTCGTTATACCATGTACCTCTTATTTTTGACGTTGTAAAAACAAATATGTGGCTACATGCACTTATGACGACAGCTATTTTTATTGCGGCGATGATGATGTGGTGGCCGCTCGTTAATGACGTGCGCGGTTTTCAAACGTTATCTGGTGTAAAAAAAATCGGCTACATTTTCGCTGATGGGGTGCTTCTTACACCAGCATGTGCACTTATTATTTTTGCAGATACACCGCTATATGCGACGTATTACGATCCAGCCGCTTGGATGAACGCGTTAGCGCTTTGTGTGCCGCAAAGTACGTTATCGTCGCTTGAATTAAGTGGACCGGAAATGTTTAGCTCGATGTCGCTATTGCACGACCAACAGCTCGGTGGCGTTTTAA
Organism: Anoxybacillus flavithermus; assembly: GCF_002742685.1. Taxonomy (GTDB): domain Bacteria; phylum Bacillota; class Bacilli; order Bacillales; family Anoxybacillaceae; genus Anoxybacillus; species Anoxybacillus flavithermus_E. Next base: position 177,130 of record NZ_PEDM01000001.1, on the reverse strand, counting down.
TGAAAATTATTCAAGAAATTGTGTATGGGGTTATGCTATTTTTCATTTTTATGGAATGGTATCGAAAAGAACGAGATGAAGAAACGATCGCTGTTCAAACAACAAAATAAAGAGGGGAGAAACGATGGTACCGATCTTACCTACGATTAGTACAAGCTTTATTGTCATTAGTGCGATCCTTGTAGCCGTTGGCTGGTATTTTATTCGCCAAAAGCAAGTGAAAAAACATGAAAAAACGATGTGGCTTGCGGCCGCTTTTGCGCTTGCCTTTTTCATCATTTACTTGTCGCGCACGATTTTTATCGGCAATACAAGCTTCGGTGGTCCAGACGATATAAAAATATATTATACAATCTTTTTGTTTTTCCACATTTTTTTAGCTACTTCAGGCGCAGTGTTTGGCATTGTGACGTTGCTTTCCGCGGTGAAAAAAAATTGGGTACGCCATAAAAAAATTGGTCCGATCACGAGTATCGTATGGTTTTTTACCGCAACAACAGGAGTTGCTGTTTATTTATTGTTATATGTATTTTACCGTGGCGGTGAAACGACATCGGTTATTAAAGCGATTTTAGGATTTTAAAAAGAGGGTGAACATTCACCCTCTTTATAGTTTAAAGTGAAATTTAATAATTCCTGCTTCTTTCGCGGATTTGATCGCAATGAGTAAGAGCGGGAATAAAATGAGCCCGAGCGCGCCCATAATTTTTACACCTAAATACATGGAAATAAGCGTTGCAAGCGGCGATAAACCGATATGTGCACCCATCACTTTCGGCTCAATCGTTCGGCGTAAAATTAATAAAATGACACCGAGAATCGATAGTTTTGTCGCTAATACCGTATCACCTGTGACAAAGTGGAAAATGGCCCAAGGTGCCATAATGACAATCGATCCGATAATTGGAATAAAATCGATCACCCAAATAATAAACGCGGTAAATAACGCCACTTTCGGTGTAATAAGCAACAATCCAACTAGCGATACCGCAAAAATAATTAAGCTAACGAGAAATTGCGCTTTCCAAAAACCGAATACGACATACGATAAACGCGACAGCATAAAATGTACTTTTTCTTTCGTTTCTTCCGTTAAATGTGAAAAAATCGCTTCGCGTATTTTCGGTAAATCATGCATAAATAAAAATAAAGTAATTAAATAAACGAGAAAGTTAATTAAAAATGTTGGAACGTTCGCAACGAGTACGCTTACTTTATGAAAGCTCAGCGAATCCGTCAGTTGCGCTTTTAATTTGGTTAAAAATAAGTCAACTTGATGACTGAGCTCTGCCACAACGAACGGCGGCAATTTTTCTGTCTGCTTGTACCAGCGTGCGACAAGTTCGTTCCAACCTGCGATCATTTCATTTAAGTATAGCGGTGAATGTCTAAAAAAATGAAACGCTTCCGTCACAATTTTTGTAATAATAAAGTATCCGCTTAAGAGCATAAACAACGTAAATAAACTAAATACAAGAAGCGTGGCGGACTGCCGCTTAAACCCGATCCGTTGTTGTGCCACTTTGACGGCAGGCTCTAAAAAAATAGCAGTAATAAACGCAAATAAAATCGGAACAGCAATCGGAGCGACCCAGTACGTCAATAAGACGATCGCAAGCAAAATAAGAATGATGTATACGGACCGCTTTGGAATTTTCTCAAACAACGAAACGACACCTGCTTTCATTTCATAAATCGTATGGAGGATGTATATGCATAAACCCATTATAACGATTGTTGCCATGAGTGTACAACCGTTTGATGATGTCATATTAGAAGAAGTGAACGTGTATGAACGACAAAACCGATTGACGATTTCCATGACCGTTTCTGTCAAGATGCATGACAATATGCTCGCTTTATGTGAACGTATTCAAAAACAAGTGATCGACGACGTATATGACATGACAGGAAAAGAAGTTTTTGCTGTTCATCTGTACGTCCGTCGTCTCGTTGACGGAAAAAACGCATGAGCGCGCTCATGCGTTTATAGTTGCAAGACCTTCTTTCACTTTTGCCAAAAGAGCTTCACATTGGTTCACTAATGATGAAGGGAAGTTTTCGCCCTCACCATATTCGACACCGTGTGGATAATAATGTTTGCCAAGCAACGGTTTCATCAGTTTAATGATTGCATGGCGACCACCAACGTCTCCTTCAATCGCATAACCTTGCACACGTAAATAAAAGACGTCATTTTTAATTTCAAATTTGCGGTCATATGTGACACGATCGTAATCCCATTGACCTGCACGCACAAAGCCGAGGCTTTCCATCAATTCGTCTAAACGTGTTAATGGCGCTGTTTGATTTTCAATACCTGTATTTTCAAAGCGCATCTTTCATGTCCCCCTTATGTAAAATAAAACATTCCTCCATTAATAATAGTACGAAAGCGCATAACTTTCAATGACGAGGTTCATAATTGTTCCGATTTTGGTGAAACTAATATGCGAAAGGAGAGATGAACATGCCAAAAGTGAAAGAAATGATGACAACAGACGTTGAATGTTGTACATCGCTTGACAATATGTACGAAGTAGCCGTAAAAATGCGCGATTATAACGTCGGAGCCATTCCAATTATAGATGGAAAACGACTTGTCGGCATTGTGACGGATCGCGACTTAGTTGTGCGTGGCGTTGCCGAGAAAAAACCAGGTTCGACAGCGGTCACAGAAGTGATGAGCGAACAGCTTGTGACAATTTCACCGAACGCTTCTGTTGCTGAAGCGGCTCAGCTGATGGCAAAACATCAAATTCGCCGCTTGCCTGTTGTCGAAGGCGATACGTTAGTGGGAATGATGTCGCTTGGTGACTTAGCGATTCATGAAGCAAGCGATGAACAAGCAGGAGAAGCATTAACGGAAATCTCACAATATCACTAAAAAATAAGGCTATGTTTGCGCATAGCCTTATTTTTTAGTGTTGCAATGTAGACAAGCTGTATATAATGGAAGTACAAATGAAATTATATACAACAGCTAAGGGAGAATGATAAATGCGTTGGATCATTGCTCTAATTACGATCTTTATTTTTATTTTTTCTTTTTTCCCAACAGATGAACCCTCCCCATTAAACGATACATCCATGATGAGTGAACAAACGAGCGAGAAAACTGTTGTAGAAGGGTTAGGGTCATGGATCGGAAAGACGGAAGAAGAAGTAAAACAAACATTTGGACAGCCAGTCCGCATCGATCCATCCGCTTACGGCTACGTATGGTGGATATATAATAACCCGAAAACGTATATGCAAATCGGTATTCTTGATGGACGTGTCGTCACGATTTATGCATGTGGACCGGAAGTGAACGTTGCCCCGTTTCAGTTCAATCGCTCAATTAACGAGCTGCTACAAACGATGCCGCTTCACGATGAAATCCATGTGCAACTAGACGATGGGGTATATCGCTTTCAATTAACGGAAGAAGATTTACTCATTCAACCGCTTCTTTCGTTTGGTGATGTGTACGTGCAATTGTATATCGATCGTTTTACAGGTGAATTATCAAGCATTCGCTGGGTCGACGGAGAGACGTTAGTGAAGCTTCGTCCGTATGAACTTGAATATCGTGGTCCGTTACCGAGCGTCAAAATGGATGAAACGCTCGAAAAACAAGTTGAGCAAGCAAACGTACAACAAATTTTTGATATTACAAACGTGATGCGCATACGTCACGGTGTTCCACCGCTCGAATGGGATGAACGTGTAGCAAAAGTGGCGTATGGACATAGTAAAGATATGGCGGAAAATCACTTTTTTGCACACGAATCGCCAACGAACGGCGATTTAAAGCAACGACTAACAAAAGCGAACGTTCGTTTTGAGATAGCGGGGGAAAATATTGCCTCGGAATATGTCGATGGACCAGCGGTTGTCGAAGCGTGGCTCAACAGCCGTAGCCATAGGCAAACGTTGTTAAATGCCGAGTTGACGCATTTAGGCGTCGGTGTATATAAACGTTATTATACGCAAAACTTTATTCGTCCGTTTTCCGAACCAAAATAGGCGCACGTATTGGCTGTTCGGTCGTAATATATGATAGGCAAACAAACAAGGAAGGAGCGACCGATATGTCTATTGAACCATTTAAACAGTTTGTAAAAAAACATCCAAAACTGATTGAAGAAGTGCGCCAAGGAAAGAAAACATGGAAAGAATTATATAACGATTGGTACGTGTTTGGCGAAGACGATGACATGTGGGACGAATATCGTTCAAGCGATGTCAAACAAGACCAAGGAGATTTGATGCAAAAGCTAGCAAGTTACGTCAAACATCTTGATGTCAACGAACTTCAAACATACATTACAAACGTTCAGCAAGCGATTGCGTCCATCCAAGAAGTCGTCCGCCAAATGCAACAGACGAAGAAAGATCCGTTTTCGTTTCGAAAAGATTAAGGAGATATGCAATGAGAAAAGACGTATATGAATACATTGTAGCGAAGCCAAAGCTTCATCAATTTTTACGTGAACAGCCGACATGGTATCGGCGACTAACAAGACGCCCGATGGATATAAAAGAAATGGAAAAACAAATGCGTCACTATTATAAACAGACGTTGCCGCATAAAGTGGAACAAGTTGTTCAAACGATCGAAATGGCAAAAATGATGATGGCGATGATGAAACTAATGAAGGACACTCATAATTAAACGAGAAACGCAAACACTATCACTATGAAAGGATGGTGAAAGGGTTGCGTTTCTTTTTTTTATGTGTTGCCCTATTGTTTTCCATGTTTGTATCTCATCATCACCCGATTGCTTTTGCGGAACAGAAACAAATGTTATTTGTAAAACATCATGTGAAAGGAAATGACGTCTTTGTCGAATGCATTGTCGACCAGTTTACTTTTATGAAAGGTACGCATCCAAAAAAAGATGGACAAGGACGTATTCATATTTACGTCAATGGCAAAAGAGTGAGCGAAACGACAACGGCTGCTTTTGTCATTCGCGGCCTGCCTGTCGGAAAACATACGATTCGGTTGGAACTTGTCCATAACGATGCAAGTAAATACAACGTCTCCCACGAATTTACGGTGACGATCTCATAAGTCTGGAGCAACCAGACTTATTTGTTTTGTGCACGAAATCATGGTATGATAACGTTGTGGAGGTGTTGCTCGTGCTTGTAGCAACGGTCGAACGATTGCAGTTGTTAGATGTTGCTGAAGAGCTTGGCAAAATGATTGTCGAATCAGACGTGGCGGAGGAATACCGTCGCTGTTTTTATCATATGCAACAAGATGAGAAAGCGCAGCAACTCATTCGTCAGTTCGTTAAATTGAAAGAGCGATACGAAGAAGTGCAACGCTTTGGTAAATATCATCCAGACTACAAAGAAGTGATGAAACAAGTGCGCGAGGCGAAACGTGAACTTGATTTATACGGTCCGATTGCCGCGTTTAAACAAGCAGAAAAAGAGATGCAGTCATTGTTAGATGAAATTAGCACGATGATCGGTCGTGCCGTATCTGAAAACATTAAAGTACCGACAGGAAATCCGTATTTTGACTCTTTATCTTGCGGTGGAGGATGCGGGTCTGGAGGTGCGTGTGGCTGTCGGACGAAGTGAGAAAAGGGGGATGGGGCTTTTTATGTTTCCAATGCGTCAAGGAATTATCGTTTGGCTGTATTCGTTAAAACATAGTAAGCAGTTGAGGAAATATGGAAACGTTCATTATGTGTCGAAACGATTAAAATATGTTGTTTTATATTGCAACATGGACGAAGCGGAAGATGTGATGAAAAAAATTGCTTCGCTCCCGTTCGTCAAACGTGTCGAACCTTCATATCGTCCGTACGTGAAGGTCGAATTTGAATCGAAAGTTGATAAAGAAAAGGAATACGAATATGGAGTATAAAAAAGGATGTCAACTGCTGACATCCTTTTCGCTTTTCTATTGTAATGGCGGAATAAATCGATTCATGCGCATAATGCCAATTAAATGTTGGTAGTATAGTTGTAAGTCGGCAAAAAAGTTGGATGGTTTGACGTCCAAATGAACAATTTCTTGATTTAATTGTTTCGCTAACTCGATAAACAGTTCATATCGTTTTGTCACTTTCACAGACGGATGTGGAATGCCTTCACGGCAAATGTATAGCGGTTGGAAATCGCCAGGATCCGTCGGATGAAGCACAACGACGAACGACGTGACCGCTTTGCCGTCTTTCATCGTATGAAAAGCAAACAAACCGGACAAACGATGGCGGTTTGACTTTGCAATTTCGATTAACTCATAAATGTCAGAATACCCTTCCCCTAATTCAATAAAACGTTGAATCATCACCATTCCCTCACTTTATGTTTTATTTCCTCATTTACTTTAACACGTTCAACTTTTTTCGACAATTAGTGAAAACGGTGTATGACAACGCGTTGAAATTTTGCTATTGTTATAATATAAAATGGTGAATGAGGAGCCTTTGTATGTGGAAAGTAGCTTTTATTTCAACGCTCCTTTTCCTTGGCGTTAGCGCAGGAGCTTTATATTATCAATGGGATGAATATCATACCGAAGCGACGAAACAATCGGTATTGCAACATGATATTGAAGCGACATTTACTGGAAAAACGATTGAAGTTGTTCATCATATACGTGGAGCGGTCGCTGACATATATGAAGTGACTGTTCCAAAAGAAGTGACACGCCTTTCATGCTTAAAGCAAAAAACATGCGTTAAACAACAAAATGGAAAAACGATTGTGAACGTATCGAAAACAAATACAGTTTCGCTCACTTATCGCATACCGATCGCGCCGAAAGAACCGCTTTTCGTTCAAGAATGGCTCGTTCGTTTTCATACGACACAACCACAACAAACAAACATATCGCTGACCGATATCGTTCATCAGAAAGGGGTATGGGCAGCAGACGGGAAGCTTGTCGGCTATGTATACAAACCGTCTTTTTCCTTTTTCATGTGGGAGAAAAAAGGCGGACAAACCGTCCCGCTTTATTTTCAATCTCAACCGTTGCAGCCAACGTTTAACGATGATTTAGTCGTATATGCGACAAAGCCGCTTCCACAAACAACGTTATCGTTTTGGAAGAAAAGCGATGTACAAACGTTAATTGTTACTTCGTCGCGTCTGCAATACATGACACCGACGTTTGTCATTATATCGGATACGTCGTCTTTTGCAAATGTACAACGCACATATGTTCGTGTACAGTTACAGCAACAGTTTCCAAATAGTGTAGTTCCGGACTGGATATGGGATTTGCTCGTTTCATATATGACAAAAACCGAGCCGATGACAAAAAAAGCGAAACTTGTTTTTCAACAATTGCAACAAACGTTGACGAAAGAAGAACAACAAACGTTTTGGACGTTGGTTAACGGAAACGCTGGTCAACCGTTGACGATGAAAAAATTAGACGAATGGTTAGGCGAAGCGTATGGAGGAAATACGACATTTTTCCAAAATGAACAACCGTACATGACATTTACAGAACGGAAAATGCTCGTCGTTAATGGAGTGGAATTGCCGAATGCGCACGTTTTATTAAAGGACGGTCAACAACTATTCCCGTTCGTTCCGATTATGCGCACGCTTGGCTATACTGTTCAACGTTCAGGTGAGGCGATATTTATTGAAAAAGGGAATGCCCGTTGGCGCTTTTTCACAAACAGCACGAATGCGGTCATTCAAGAATGGGATGGGACGTTATATGTTGAACGGACGGAATTTCCAAAATGGTTTTCAGTTTACATTAGCGAAACGAACGAGGAAATACACGTAGTCGGTCAATAAAATAAAAAAATGCCCTGTGGCATATGCCGCAGGGTCCCTTCCATTCTTTTTCAGCCAAGCCGAAAAAGAGAAGGAAAAAAGGGAGAGGAGAAACCGGAGGAAGAACTTATGGGGAACGTAAGTCTTCTCCGTGGTTGGCAACAACATCATCAACGATGTTGTTACTATCAGTATGACCATTGTTTCGCATTGTATACATCCCCATCATTTTTTTCCTTACAATGATTGTCCATTTCGTCGGTTATGATATGATCATAAAAGCGAGGTGAAATACGATGAGAGTCATATCAGGGAAGTGTAAAGGAAAACCGCTTCAAGCTGTTCCAGGAATGACGACACGTCCAACGACAGATAAAGTGAAAGAAGCGATGTTTAATATGATTGGTCCGTATTTTTCTGGCGGGCTTGGCCTTGATTTATTCGGTGGTAGCGGTGGGCTTGGGATCGAAGCGTTAAGCCGCGGATTAGATCGCGTCATTTTCGTCGATCATGATGCGAAGGCCGTTCAAACGATGAAAAAAAACGTCGCTGCCTGTCGTTTGACCGATCAAGCTGAAATTTATCGCAACGATGCTGAGCGCGCGTTGAAAGCGATCGTGAAAAGAGGTTTGACATTTCGTTTAATTTTCCTTGATCCGCCTTATAAAAATAAGCAGTTGGAAGCGCTTATCGCAATCATCGATGCGCATCAGCTTTTACAACGAGATGGCTTTCTTGTTGCGGAGCACGATGCGCAAGTCGAGCTTCCGACTCACATCGGACGTTTAACAAAAGTAAAACATGAAACGTATGGCATTACGACTGTATCGATTTACGCTTACGTAGACGAGGAAGGGGAATAAACATGGCAAGCATTGCGGTATGCCCGGGAAGTTTTGATCCTGTCACATATGGGCATTTAGACATTATTCGCCGCGGGGCAAAAGTGTTTGACAAAGTATATGTTGTCGTATTAAACAATTCATCGAAAAAACCGTTATTTTCCGCAGAAGAGCGGGTGCAACTGCTCAAGGAAGTGACGAAAGATTTACATAACGTCGTAGTCGACTCTTATCAAGGACTGCTTGTCGACTATGCGAAAAGTAAACAGGCGAGCGCGATTTTGCGCGGATTGCGTGCCGTCTCCGATTTTGAATACGAAATGCAAATTACATCGATGAACCGCATCTTAAACGAACAAATCGAAACGTTTTTTATGATGACGAACAACCAATACTCTTTTTTAAGTTCAAGCATCGTAAAAGAAGTGGCGAAATATAACGGCAACATTTCTGAACTTGTGCCAAAAGTTGTGGAAGAAGCGCTCCGACAAAAGTTTGCTCATGAAAAAAACCACCTTTAAGCAGGTGGTTTTTCACGTCGGAAAGCGATGACGACATATAAAAAGCATACAGTAGCGGTCACAAAAAAGCCGTATTGTTCGATCCAATGTATGTATAACATCGGCCAACGGACCGTCGCTTCAGGAAGCCAAACGGACAACGTTTCTACCGACTCGAGCGGCTGAACATAAAGCGGCTTCCAAAGAAGAAACGCGAAAAAAGAAGCAAAAAACCCATGGAAAATACGAGCGATAAAAAACGGCTGAAAGCGAATATGGGCTTCCGCTAAAATGCTTGCGACTTGTGCTTGTACCGAAAAGCCGCCAAAGGCAAGAATAAAGCTTGTGATCATGACTTTTTGTAATAACGTTGCGCTTGTTACTTCGCTCGTCATTTGGCTGCCGAGTGTAATTTCAAATACCCCTGCGATGAACGGAACGCTTAGTTCCCTCGGTAAATGAAAAAGCGCCAAGGCGTATTGTACGATGTCGGCTAGCCATTTCGTTATGTTTGTAATATAAAGTAGCTTATTTAAAACGGAAAATAAAATAATAAATCCACCGATCATTAAAAGGGTTTGAATGGAGGAACGAACCGCATCTCCAAGCAGTTTTCCGATCGCTTGGCTATGTTTTAAGCGTGTTTCATGCATGGCGCGAAACGCTTGGCGCAAAAGGTTCTTTTTTTGTTTTGGAATCACGTTGTTTTCGTCTTTTCCGTGAAAGCGCATCATGAAACCGACACAAATGTTGCCAAGATAATGAGACAAGGCAAGAATGATGCCGATGTTTGGATTATGAAAAAAGCCGACGGAAATGGCACCGAAAATAAAAAGCGGATTAGACGAATTTGTAAACGAAACAAGCCGCTCTGCTTCAATCGCGGAAAGCTGTTGTTGCTGTCTTAGTCGAGCGGTCAGTTTTGCGCCGGCTGGGTATCCCGAAGCCATGCCCATTGCCCAAACGAACCCACCGATGCCCGGTACTTTAAATAGCGGACGCATAAACGGCTCAAGCAATACCCCGAGAAAATGAACGACACCAAAACCGATTAAAATTTCTGATACAATAAAAAAAGGAAGAAGGGAAGGAAAAACGACATCCCACCACATATGTAATCCACGTACCGCTGCTTCAAACGAATGTTGCGGATAGCGAAGCAATGCGATACATAAACAAATAATGATCGATGATAACAGCAATGTTTTCCATTTTTCTTTCATCGTTCGTTGGCCTCCTCATTCGCCGATCGTACTCGTTTTAATATACGAGTATATGTGGACATTTTAGACCATAGTATTGAACAGGAAGGGGGAGCGGGAATGAAAATCGGGTTGGCGTTAGGTTCTGGCGGTGCGCGCGGTTTTGCGCATGCCGGGGTCATTAAAGTGCTAGAAGAAGAAAACATTCCGATTCATATGATCGCAGGAAGCAGCATGGGCGCCCTTGTTGGAGCGTTGTACGCATCAGGCGTGTCAACAGAACGATTATATCGGCTAGCGACAGCATTTCGGCGCAACGATTATATCGATTGGACAGTACCAAAAATGGGTCTCATCGCTGGGCGTCAAATTAAACATTTCATCTCGGTCATAACGAAACAAAAGCGTGTGGAAGACACGCACATTCCATTGGCAATCGTGGCGACCGATTTACAAAAAGGAGAGAAAGTCGTATTCCGCCAAGGAAGTATAGCGGATGCGGTGCGCGCAAGCATTTCCATTCCCGGCATTTTTGTGCCAGAACAGTGGAACGGGCGCCTGCTCGTTGATGGTGGGGTGATCGATCGCGTACCAGCGACCGTTGTGCGCGAGATGGGTGCTGACGTCGTCATCGCTGTCGATGTCGCTTCCGTCAAAAAGAACGATACGGTTACATCTATTTTCGATGTCATTTTACAAAGTTTAGATATTATTCAAGCTGAACTCGCTTCCCATCGCATCGCCCAAGCCGATGTCGTCATTCGCCCATCACTTGAGCGTTATAGCTCGTATGCGTTCACTCATGCGAAAGAGATGATACAAATGGGAGAGGAAGCAGCGCGCCAACAACTTCCTATCATTCGTCAATTGCTTGCAGAGAAGGGGTTTAAACAATGAATAAAAGACGGTATATTCGAATCACGATCATCATGGCACTATTACTCGCTTTTGCGACTTTTTTTCATTTGCCGTATTACGTGACGATGCCCGGAACGGCTGAACCGTTACGTCCGCTCGTTGAAGTACAAGATGGCTATAAAGAAAAAGGACAATTTATGTTAACGACTGTTCGTATGGGGCAAGCAAACCTTTTTTCGTTTGCGCTTGCACATGTGAGTAAATATAACGAGCTGTACCGAATGGATGAAGTAAGACACGAAGGGGAAAGCGACGAAGAATATACACATCGTCAATTAAAGATGATGGAAAATTCGAAAGAGACGGCGATCGCTGTCGCCTACAAAAAAGCAAACAAACCGTTTTCATATCGAAATAAAGGAGTATATGTGTTGTATGTTGTTGATGGCATGCCAGCAGCCAACGTGTTAAAAAGCGGCGATCAATTAGTTGCGATTGACGGCCGACGTCTCGATGAAGCGGACGAATTTATTCAATACGTCACCGGAAAGAAAAAAGGAGATCGCGTTCGCGTCACATATAAGCGGTCTGGAAAAGAAAAAACAGTAACATTGACGCTTGCGCCGTTTCCGAAAGAAAAGCATCGCGTCGGTCTCGGTCTTTCCGTCATGACCGATCGCGATATCGTTACCGATCCGCCTGTCCGCATTGAATCCGATCAAATTGGCGGACCTTCTGCTGGACTGATGTTTACGCTTGAAGTGTACAACCAACTCGTTCCGCAAGATTTAACGAAAGGCTATCGCATTGCCGGTACAGGAACGATCAATATTGACGGCGAAGTCGGACCGATTGGCGGCATTTCGCAAAAAGTGATCGCAGCTCATAAAGCAGGAGCGGACATTTTTTTCGCTCCGAACGAACGCGGAGCGAAACATTCCAACTATAAAGAAGCGGTGAAAACAGCAAAAGACATCGGCACAAAGATGAAAATTGTACCTGTCGACACGTTGGATGATGCGATTCAGTTTTTACAAAAATTATCATAACGGAGGGGTTTTGTATTCACGTTGCAACGCTTCCGTCCAAAGCGGCTCAGGCAAAATAGAAACATAAGCTTGCGTCGCTTTTTTTTCAATATGATATATCGGATCGTGTCGCATTTGTTTGACGCTTGTCACAAGCGGCAACGTCATTTGCTTTTTGACCGCTTGTAAATACGCTCTCCCTGTTTCGTTCATCGCTAATGGGCGAACGTATGTCGCACCTTTGTTTTCATGCGCTTTTCCCATTTCTTTTTTTGTGACGTTCGTTAGTATATGTGTGCATATGCGCTGCAACCGTGTCCACGTATATCGTTTCGTTTTAACAGCGGAAAGAAAATCGTGAAACGATGTAGCGTGAACGATGGTCTTTTTTAGACGATGCTCGATCCCTTCTTCTACTTCGGCAATTTGCTGAATGTCGTCTACTTCCATCGTCAATAACCGATATTTTAAAAGCGGAAAATATGTTTCCCAATCGTGCCATATCGTATATGTATGGCGATACGTTTGTAACGTTTCATATGTCGTTTTAGGAACGTAGCGTGCGACATCGTCATGACCGGATTGTAAAAAACGGCGAATGCTCGTTGCGCTCGCAATGCTTTGATTAGCAGGAAGCGTCTGATCGTGATAATGAGCGACCGTTCGTTGAATCGTTTCTGGAGTCATATTGCTTCGCTGTTCGATAATCGCTTTGACGTAATGCAATCCTAAAATGTTGTTCGGTTGTGAAACGTCAAGCGTATCGTGACTAATGTCATGAAGGGCAAGGGCATATGCTTTCGCATAGCTCATTCCTTTTTGTATATACTGTTTTACTTTTTCATCATGTTGTTCTTTTTGTTCAACAAGCCGTTGCGCCGTCTTCGTAAACGTTTCTATGTTTCCGTGTTCGCTCCCGAAACATAATTGCGCACAAAAAAGCGCATCGAGAATCGAAACAGCGCCATAGGCGAATCGGTCCGCTGTTTGAACAGCAAATGAATAAGGAAGTTCCACGACGAGATCGACACCGCCTGCAAGCGCCATACGAGCACGCTCCCATTTTGGCACGATCGCCGGTTCCCCTCGTTGCGTGAATGAACTACTCATGACGGCGATGACGCAGTCTGCGTTCGTTTTTTTTCGCGTTTGTTGCACATGATATAAATGCCCGTTATGAAACGGATTGTATTCGACAACGATGCCGACCGCCTTCATTTGTTGTCCACCTTTCTTTTTTGTGTAAAACGTGATACAGTGAGTATAAGCTGATTATAATGGAAGTAGTGTAAAGAAAAAATATTGACAAAACCGTTGTTCAAACGTATAATTTTCTTTGTTGTCTTGAGGTGATTGTCATTGAGATGGTCTATTCATCAACTTCATCAGTTGCAACATAAAGGGTTGACGATTGACGAAGTGGCCGATGTGTCCGAGCTAAAAGAAGTGGATACTTCCATTCGCGACATTTCACCTGTTCGTATTCACGGGCGGGCAGATGTGAGCGCGAAAAAGTTTACGTTTCACTTAACGATTGAGGGAACGATGCAGCTCCCTTGTTCTCGTACGCTTGTGGACGTGTCGTATCCATTCGCAATCGAAAGCACAGAAACGTTTTTTTTAAACGATTATGATGCAACAGATGAAGAGTCACATGTTGTTCAAGGAGATGCGATCGACTTAATGCCGATCGTCAAAGAGCTCATTCTTCTTGAAGTGCCGATGCAAGTGTTTGGCGAGCAACCGGATCATCCAGATGCTGTTCCACAATCAGGAAAAGGGTGGACGGTCATTTCGGAAGAAGAACTTGAAAACAAAATTGATCCGCGCCTTGCGAAGCTAGCGAAGTTTTTCGAAAACAAAAATGAATCTTAAGGGAAGATCCGGAACTACACCGGCCTCCATATTCGCCTAAATCTCTTTAAGGAGGTGGAAATGATGGCAGTACCTTTTAGAAGAACATCAAAAATGAAAAAGAGACTACGTCGTACGCACTTCAAATTGCGCGTACCTGGTATGGTAGAATGCCCAAACTGCGGTGAAATGAAACTTGCTCATCGCGTATGTAAAGTTTGTGGAACATACAAAGGAAAAGACGTTGTAAACAAATAAGAAAAGCGCGGGGAAATACCCTTGCGCTTTTCTTATTTTGAAGGGAAAAAAGGGCGGGAAAGCGAATAAAAAGGATGGACACGCAGTAAAGGGGAGAGGGAAAATGATTGAAAAACAACATGGCATCATCTGGTTCACGATTTGTCGCTCAGCAAGACGAAATGCGATTGATTATGCAGTCATGGACGAACTCGAGCAAGCGCTTACGCTCGTTGAACACGACGATGATGCGAAAGTGCTCGTCATTACAGGGGAAGGAGAAGACGCGTTTTGTGCGGGCGGCGACTTACAAGCGTTTCATCAGCTCAAAACAAAAGAAGAAGCGCATGGGATGTTAGCAAAAATGGGGAATATTTTATATCGTTTATTGACGTTACCAAAACCAACGGTTGCTTTAATAAATGGAACGGCGATTGGCGGAGGTTGTGAATTAGCGACCGCGTGCGATTTTCGCTTCGCTCGTGCCGGGGCGCGCCTTGGATTTGTGCAAGCGAATTTAGCGATCACGACCGGCTGGGGTGGGACCGCGATGTTGTTTGAAAAAATGCCGTACGATAAAGCGCTCGATATATTGTTACGCGCGCAAACAATGACAGCGGAAGAAGCGGCACATATCGGTTTTGTTCATCGTATTTTTCCTGATTCGTTGCGCGAACGGTGTGAAAAAGAGTTAAAAGATTATACAAATAAATCGACGGATGTATTGCGCGCTTACAAAGAAGCGGCCGTCGCACGTTGGAAAACCGAAGCATTTCGCCAACGCTTTTTCCTTGAAATTGAACGATGTGCATACTTATGGGAAAGCGAAGAGCACAATGAAGCGGTACAATCATTTTTAGCAAAACGAAACAAATAGTCTATGTTCTCTATTAGCTGCATACCCATATAGTAAATGCAGCGAGGAGGGATAGAAATGATGCGCCAAGATGCATGGACAGAAGAGGAAGATGTATTGCTTGCTGAAACGGTGTTAGCTTTTGTGAGGGAAGGTAGCACACAATTACGAGCGTTTGAAGAAGTAGGGAAAAAACTATCGCGAACGGCAGCCGCTTGCGGTTTTCGTTGGAACGCATACGTGCGCAAAAAATATGAAGATGCACTAGAGCTTGCGAAACAACAAAGAAAGAAGAAAAAAGAGCCACAACCGCCTGAACGTGACATGACGTTACAAGATGTCATCTCCTTCTTACAAACGTTGCAACAACATCAGGAAGGACATCCTGAAATCGAACAGTTGCGCCAACAAGTACGAACGCTCCAAAAAGAAAAAGAAGCGCTTGAAAAACAACTGCAAGCAGTGCAACAAGAATATCAAGCCGTCATGCACATTTTAGAGCGCGCACGTCAATTGTCCGTATAGTAGCTGATAGACGCCAGCTACTTTTTTTTATACAATAAAACATAGGAAAAAAAGAGGGGGATCGTCGGGTGCGCATCGGAATCATAGGGGGCGGAGCAGTCGGATTGTTGACAGCGGCTTACTTTAGTAAAAACCATGACGTGACGATTTATACACGTCGGCATGAGCAGGCAGAGCAATTATGTACGTATGGGCTGACCGTCATGTATGGCAATGAACGAACGACGTATCGCGTCCATGCTGAACCGTTCGTTCGAGCCATTGAAGAAGACGTGTTGTTTATTGCAGTGAAACAATACGATGTAACACATATATTAAACACGCGCATACATATGCTTCAAGCAAACGCTATTATGTTTTTGCAAAACGGCATGGGACATGTGTTACATTTACCGCATATGCCTCACAACGATATTGCGCTTGCGGTCGTCGAACATGGCGCTTTAAAAATCGATGATACAACCGTTTCGCATACCGGCGTTGGCCGAACGAAATGGAGCGTATGGCGAGGAGAGAAAGAAACATTTTCGTTTTTATCAGTGACAGATGCACGCTTTCCGTTTCAATATGTTGAAGATTGGAAAACGATGTTAATTGAAAAATTAATGGTCAATGTATGTATTAATCCACTTACGGCTTTATTAGGTGTTCCAAATGGCATGTTAGTGACACATGCCCCATATCGGCAAGCGATGGAACAGTTGTTTCACGAGGTGGCGTCCATTTTCGAACTTGAACAACAGGAACGCATATGGCAGCACGTTGAAACGGTTTGTCAACAAACAGCTGTTAATCGCTCATCGATGTTGCGTGACATTGAGGCAGGGCGGAGAACCGAGTTAGATGCCATTTTAGGCTATGTGATCGAGCGGGCGAACGAGCGACATATCCCAGCCCCAATTAGCACGTTTTTATATGCGCTTGTGAAAGGGAAAGAATTAGAGGGGGAGAAGGAAAAATGAAGGATGTGCTCGCCTCTTTTATTGCAGTAATGATTGTTATGCCGTTTTTTTCGTTTTTTTTCATGTTTGTGCTTGCCAAAACGGTTTTTCGGCGAAGAGGAAAACGCGCGTTCCATTTCGCTGTGAACGGATCGACGATTTTTTTTATTTTTGCTGTTCATGTTTTATTACAAGCCATTTTTCAACGATCGTATATCGTTGAATTGCTCATTTTTTTTATTGTAACATTTATGATTGGAATGATTTTATATTGGAAAAAAACTGGGGATGTATCGTTGCAACGAACGTTTAAGCTATATTGGAGAATGCAATTTTTATTATTTACAACCGCTTATATTGGATTGTTTATATATGGGATCATTCATCGTACTATGATCGCATTTTCATCATGAATGAGAAAGGAAGTTTACAATGGAAGTCATCGAGCTGTCATTGCCAGCAACGAACCGTTTAGCAACGGAATACATTGAAGGGACGTTTCCCGTTCACGAGGCGTTTCATCCTTGTTCGTTTGAAGAACGTTTGCACGAGTTACAAAAACGGACGTACTTACGCGACGCCCTCGTTCATCATTTGCTTGCGTATCATGAACAGTTTCAAACAAGCGAGCAAACGATTGTAAACATTGAAAAATTGCGCCATCCTGACAGTGTTGTCGTCATTGGCGGACAACAAGCCGGCCTTTTAACTGGACCACTATATACAATATATAAAATCATTTCCATCATTACATTAGCGAAACAGCAAGAACAACAGCTTGGTGTGCCCGTCGTTCCGGTGTTTTGGATGGCGTCTGAAGACCATGATATTGCAGAAATTAATTATGTGCACGTTGCTGAAGACGGCAAAGTAAAAAAATATGTATATTCGCCACTAGCGAAAGAAAAGCGAATGGCTGCCCATATTGAACTTCATGCAGACGAGCTAAAGGAATGGGTGGATGACGTATTAAAAACATACGGCGAAACAAATGTAACGAATGAGCTGCGGACATACATACATGCATGTATCGCCAAATCGAGAACGGTGGCAGACTTTTTTGTAAACGTTGTTTTGGCGTTGTTTTCCAAAGAAGGAATTGTCGTTGTCGATGCGGCTCATCCACAATTGCGGGCGATAGAGCGCGAATGGTTTATGACGCTCGCTCATGAACATGAGGCGATTACCCGCGCTCTTCAAAACCAACAACAACATCTTGGACGATTAGGCTACAAAAAAGCGATTGATGTGACGCCGATGTGCGCGCATTTGTTTTACGATGACGGTCAACGTCGTTTGTTGTATTATGACGATGCTCAACATTGTTTTTACACGAAAGATGGCGTGTACCGTTTCACACATGATGAATTAAGACAACGAATCGAAAGCGAGCCGCAATCGTTTAGCAACAACGTCGTTACACGGCCGCTCATGCAAGAGTGGTTATTTCCAACGCTCGCTTTTATTGCCGGCCCGGGTGAAATCGCTTATTGGGCTGAACTAAAACAAGTATTTGAACATTTCCGTTGGCATATGCCGCCAATCGTGCCGCGCCTTTCGGTTACACTTGTTGAACGACACATTGCTGCGGATTTGGCAGATGTGCATATGACAGTAGAAGAGGCGTTAACGGCTGGCACGAAGCGAGCGCTAGAGGAATGGATACGAAACAATCAACCTGTCGCATTTGATGAGACGTTTCATGAAGCAAAAAAACAAATGGCGCACATACACGAGCAACTTCGTCAACTCGGCATGCAAGTCGATCCACAACTTGAAGGAGTAATGTTGAAAAATGCCGAACGAATCGAGACACAAATCGATTATCTTCAACAATTGATTACACGTCGCATGCTCCAAAAACATGACGTACATGTGCGCAAATATGAGCGCATCGAACTGTCGCTACGTCCGAACGGCACGCCACAAGAACGCGTTTGGAACGTGCTTTACTATATGAATCGCTACGGTCTAGACTTTGTTGACCGTCTGGTTCATGTCGATTATCGTTGGAACGGCATGCATAAAATTGTATATATTTAACTGTTTTCGTCGATAAAAAAATCCTGTCGCGTACAGGATTTTTTTTGTATACAATAGAATAGTTCGGAAGTAAGTAGTGAATTTTGTGAAATGATGGTACAATACAATTGCACTCATTTTACGTATATGTTGTTTAGGTAGGTGACATCATTGTTTCATCATGTAACCGTATTATTAAAAGAGACAGTTGACGGATTAAATATTAAAAAAGATGGTACATATGTAGATTGTACGCTCGGTGGAGCTGGACATAGCGAATATTTGTTATCGCAATTATCGCCAGAAGGACGATTGTTTGCCTTCGATCAAGATGATGTGGCGATTCGTCATGCACAGCAAAAGCTCGAACGATATAGCGGACAGTTTACGATCATTAAAAGCAACTTCCGCTATTTGAAACAACAGCTAGCGCTTTACGGTGTGCATGAAGTCGATGGCATTTTATTCGATCTCGGCGTATCATCACCGCAGTTAGATATGCCCGAACGCGGCTTTAGTTATCAACATGAGGCGCCGCTCGATATGCGCATGGACCGCGACCAAACATTAACAGCATACGACGTTGTCAACACATGGCCGTATGAGCAACTTGTGAAAATTTTCTTCCAATATGGCGAAGAAAAGTTTTCAAAAGCGATCGCTCGTAAAATTGAGCAAACGCGCAAGCAAAAGCCAATTGAAACGACGACGGAGCTTGCAGAAATCATTAAAGAAGCGATTCCGGCACCAGCGCGTCGCACCGGAGGCCATCCGGCAAAGCGCGTGTTCCAAGCGATTCGCATTGCGGTCAACGACGAATTGCGCGCATTTGAAGAAGCGATTGAACAAGCGATTGATCTATTAAAGCCCGGGGGAAGAATTAGCGTCATTACGTTCCATTCGCTTGAAGATCGCATTTGTAAGCTCGCGTTTAAACAAGCAAGTGAAACGCCGCACTTGCCGCCTGGATTGCCGATCATTCCAGATGAGTATAAGCCGAAATTAAAAATCATTACAAAAAAACCGATCGTTCCGTCCGAAGAAGAATTGCAACATAATCACCGCGCACGCTCTGCGAAACTGCGTATTGCTGAAAAACTGTAAAAAAGGGGGAAAGTTATATGGCTGCTGTTCGTATTCAACAAAAAGTACAACAAGTACAACAAGAACAACACGTGCAACGTATGCCGAGAAAGAAACAGAAACGGAACATACGTTGGACTTTTGGAGAAAAAATCGTATTTGTTTCGTTTCTCGCCTTTACGCTATATAGTAGCGTTACGATCATTTCGAATCAATTTACCATTTATCATGTCAATAAAGAAGTGCAACAGTTGCAAATGAACATTGAAGAGCAAGAAAAACGAAACCGCGATTTATACGTGCAAGTACAAGAGTTAAGCACATACGAACGCATTTTAGCGAAAGCGAAAGAACTCGGCCTTACATTAAACGAAAATAACGTAAAAGTTGTGCAGGACTGATGCCGAATGAGAAAGCATAAACATACACATAGAGGAGCAGCTATATGTTTCGGTTTTTTTAGCTTGCTCTTTTTTATATTGTTTGGACGTTTCGTTTATTTACAAGCTACAGGTGTTGCGGATGGACAAGT
Source organism: Anoxybacillus flavithermus (assembly GCF_002742685.1). Taxonomy (GTDB): domain Bacteria; phylum Bacillota; class Bacilli; order Bacillales; family Anoxybacillaceae; genus Anoxybacillus; species Anoxybacillus flavithermus_E. Next base: position 156,899 of record NZ_PEDM01000001.1, on the reverse strand, counting down.
GTTAGCGGTCGAGGCGCAAAAACGTTATTTCAAAAAACACACGCTTGAAGCAAAGCGCGGAACGATTTTTGATCGAGACGGAGAAGTAATCGCTGAAGACATTCCTTCATATACGGTTGCTGCCATTCTCGATCCGGACATGCCGCAACATGTGACCGATCCTGAAAAAACAGCGCAAAAGCTAGCGCCACTATTAAAAATGGACGTGGCGGACGTCGAGCGCATTTTAAAAAAGAAGGCGAAGCAAGTTGAGTTCGGCCCGAACGGCCGCGGCATTAGTCAAACGGTAAAGCAAAAAATTGAGGAGCTAAAGCTTCCAGGTATTACTTTTGTACGTGACTCAAAACGATTTTACCCGAACGGTACATTTGCTTCGTACGTTGTTGGCTATGCCCAAAAAGATGAAGCAACGAAACAAGCGGAAGGAAAAATGGGCATTGAAAAGCAGTTTAACGAGCAGCTGAAAGAAAAAGACGGGGAGATCAAGTATGAAAGCGACCCAAAAGGGTTTAAACTCCCGTATGCAGATGAACAAATCGTTCCACCGCAAAACGGTAAAAACATTTATTTAACGATCGATAAACATATTCAAACGTTTTTAGAAGACGCGATGAATGCCGTTGAAAAACAATATGAGCCGAAAAAAATCATTGCCATTGTCGCCGACCCGAAAACAGGAGCGATTTTAGCGATGAGCACCCGCCCGAGTTTTGATCCGAACAAGCGAAACATTGAAAACTATTTTAACGATGCGATTTCGTATCCGTATGAGCCAGGATCAACGATGAAAATTTTCACGCTTGCTGCTGCGGTGAATGAAGGGGTGTTTCAAGCGAACGAGACGTATCAATCCGGTTCTTATCAAGTCGGCCCCCATCGCATTCGCGACCATAATAAAGTAGGATGGGGCAAAATTACGTTTCTTGAAGGGGTGCAACGTTCATCAAACGTCGCATTCGCAAAAATTGTACAGGAAAAATTAGGGGAAGATCGCTTTTTGCAATATTTGCATCGTTTCCATTTTAACGAGCCAACAGGCATTGAGTTGCCGGGTGAAAAAACAGGAAACATTTTATATCGTTATCCGATCGAAAAAGTGACGACAGGGTTCGGACAAGGAACGTCGGTCACACCGATTCAACAAATTCAAGCAGCAACCGCCATCGCAAACGGTGGGAAAATGATGAAACCGTACGTTGTCGATCGCATTGTTGACGAAAACACAGGAAAAACAGTGATGAAGCACGAGCCGACCGTTGTTGATACGCCGATTTCAAAAGAAACAGCTGAAAAAGTATTAGACATTTTAGAAACGGTCGTCACATCTGAGAAAGGAACAGGGCGTCCGTATCAAATTGAAGGCTATCGCGTCGCAGGGAAAACAGGAACAGCACAAATTCCAGACCCAAAAGGCGGATACTTAACCGGTCATCAAAACTACATTTTTTCATTTTTAGGGATGGCACCGCGTGAAAATCCGCGCTTAATTATGTATGTTGCTGTGCAACAACCGAACATTTCATATACGGAAACAGGGGCAGCACCTGTATCGATGATTTTTAATTCTGTTATGAAAAGTAGTCTACAATATTTAAACATTCAACCAACCGTTCAGAAAAAACGAGTGAAAAAAGAAAAAAGCATCGCCCTTCCTTCGTATGTCGGTCATTCGGTTGAACAAGCCACGCAGTCATTGAAAAAACAAGGGTTACATGTAACCATTATCGGAAAAGGAACGAAAGTGCATGCGCAATTTCCAAAAGCAGGCGAACACGTCGTTGTGCCAGATCGCGTGTTGCTACAAACGGATGGGGATGCAATGATGCCAGATGTCACGGGCTGGTCGTTGCGCGATGTCATGAAGCTTGCGGAACTGTTGCAGTTAAAGCCAAGCTTTATCGGAAGCGGATACGTATTTAGGCAAAGTATTACGCCGGGATCAGTCGTCAAACGAAACGACTATATGATTGTCGAACTGGCGAAACCATCAGAAATGGATGAAAAACAACAAACCGAAACAGAACAACAAGAAACAGACGGTCCGGTCGATTAGTTCTATATGAAACGGTACAAGCATATAGTGGAACGAGCCGAAACATATAAGGAGGTTCCGCTATATGCGTGCAGTAACTGTTCGAAAACGGTTGACGACCGTTTTGCTGATCGGATTTTTCATTTTTGCGATTATTGACATTCGTCTCGGTTATGTGCAATTCGTTTTAGGAGATATGTTAACAGAGCGGGCGAAAGATTTATGGAGTCGAAACATCCCGTTTGAGCCAGAGCGTGGAGAAATCGTCGATCGTAACGGGGTACCCTTAGCAACAAATATGAGTGCCCCATCCGTGCTCGTCGTCCCAAGACAAATTGAAAACCCGTCGGAAGTAGCGAAAGAGCTCGCGCGCATATTACACATGTCAGAAGAAAAAGCGTATAAACATGTGACGAAAAAAACATCAATTGAACGTATTCATCCAGAAGGACGCAAAATTTCAAACGAGCAAGCGAAACAAATTCGCGACTTAGGGATGAAAGGTGTATACATTGCTGAAGACTCGAAACGTTATTATCCGTTCGGAAGTTATTTATCGCATGTGCTTGGTTTTGCCGGCATTGACAACCAAGGATTGATGGGGCTTGAGCTTTATTACGATAAGCAGTTGAGCGGCAAGCCAGGTTCTGTTCAATTTTATTCCGATGCGAAAGGAAAGCGCATGCCAGGGATGGCGGACGCGTATACGCCACCGGTCGATGGACTTGATTTAAAATTGACAATCGATACACGTATACAAACGATTTTAGAACGAGAACTAACGATTGCAGAAGCAACGTATCGCCCCGACGGAATCATTGCGATTGCGATGAATCCAAACAACGGTGAAATTTTAGGGATGGCAAGCCGTCCGACATTTGATCCCGCTGACTTTCAAAACGTGCCACCTGAAATTTTTAACCGCAATTTGCCCATTTGGAGCACGTACGAACCGGGATCAACGTTTAAAATTATTACGCTTGCGGCAGCTTTAGAAGAAAAAAAAGTTGATTTATTGAAAGAACATTTTTACGACCCGGGATATGTCAAAGTTGCTGGAGCGACACTTCACTGTTGGAAACGTGGGGGGCATGGCGATCAAACGTTTCTTGAAGTTGTCCAAAACTCTTGCAACCCCGGATTTGTAGAACTCGGTGACCGGCTCGGTAAAGAAAAACTATTCGAATATATTCGGGCATTTGGTTTCGGTGAAAAAACGGGCATTGATTTACAAGGAGAAGGAAAAGGTATTTTGTTTCCACTTCATCGTGTCGGACCGGTCGAACAAGCAACGACCGCTTTCGGTCAAGGGGTAGCTGTCACGCCGATTCAACAAGTGGCGGCGGTCGCCGCTGCGGTAAATGGAGGGATTTTATACCAACCTTATATTGCAAAAGAATGGCTTGATCCGGTCACAGGAGAAGTGATCCAACGACAAACGCCAAAAGCGAAAAGAAGGGTTATTTCCGAGGAAACGTCAAAACAAATTCGTTATGCGCTTGAAAGCGTTGTAGCGCAAGGAACAGGGAAGGGAGCGTTTGTCGATGGATATCGCGTCGGCGGAAAAACGGGAACAGCTCAAAAAGCAAAAGACGGTCAATATTTAAAAGACAATCACATCGTTTCATTTATCGGCTTTGCGCCAGCGGACGATCCACAAATTGTTGTCTATGTGGCGGTCGACAATCCGAAAGGAACGGTGCAATTTGGTGGCGTTGTTGCTGCCCCGATTGTTGGAAACATCATGGAAGATAGTTTACGCGCGCTCGGTGTCAAACCGCGCAAACAGCAAATTGAAAAAGAAACGACATGGCTTGATCCACGCTATGTAGAAGTGCCAAATTTAATCGGTTTAACAAAAAAAGATTTGCAACAGCAACTTTTTCACTTAAAATTAGATGGTAGTGGCGAAGGCGATACAGTCGTTGAACAGGCTCCGAAGCCTGGAGTTAAAGTGAAAGAAGGAGCAACGATCCGGGTTTATTTTGGAACGAAACGGTAAAGCCTAGAGGGAGTATCCTCATGGCTTCTTTTTCTGTTTATATAGTAATAAAGAAAGGAACGATCGGTATGAAGTTACAAACATTACTTCAACATTTACATAGCTTTACCCCACTTGTAACAGAAAATCCAACGATTACATCGATCGACATGGATTCAAGGGAAGTCAAACAAGGCTCATTATTTGTTTGTATCAAAGGATTTACAGTAGATGGGCACGATTTTGCTGAACAAGCTGTGGCGCGCGGAGCAGTTGCAGTCGTGGCAGAAAAACCGCTCACATTGCCTGTACCGGTCATTTACGTGAATGATAGCCGCCGTGCGTTAGCGGTGTTAGCTGATACGTTTTACGGCCAACCGACGCATCAGCTTCATTTAATTGGTGTGACAGGAACGAACGGAAAAACGACGACGACGCACTTAATTGAACGTATATGTCGTCACGCTGGGAAAAAAACCGGACTCATCGGCACGATTAACATGAAAATTGGTGATGAAACGTATGATGTAAAAAATACAACACCTGAATCGCTCGTTTTACAAAAAATGTTTCGTAAAATGGTTGACGCGCACGTGGACATCGCTGCGATGGAAGTATCGTCACATGCGCTACATATGGGAAGAGTACACGGGTGCGATTTTGATGTTGCTGTGTTTACCAATTTAACGCAGGACCATTTAGACTATCATCAAACGATGGAGCATTATCGTTGGTCGAAAGGACTTCTGTTTGCACAACTCGGCAATCGTTTTGATCATCAACGTCCGAAGTTTGCAATACTGAATGCTGACGATGCTGCCTCAGAAGAATATAAAAAAAGCACAGCAGCAACAGTCGTGACGTACGGCATTCATCATAAAAGCGACATTATGGCGAAACATATTGAAATAACAACGAGCGGTACAACATTTCAACTTGTGACCCCGAATGAAATCGTACAAGTGAAAACGAAGCTCATTGGCATGTTTAATGTATATAATTTATTAGCCGCGGTGGGCGCTTGCCTCGTATCAAACATTCCGCTTCGTACGATTGTGGAAGCCATTGCTGACATCGAAGGTGTTTCGGGGCGTTTTGAAGTCGTTGATGCCGGTCAACCGTTTACCGTCATCGTTGATTACGCTCATACGCCAGATAGTTTAGAAAACGTATTGCAAACGATTCGGCAGTTTGCCAAAAAGCGCATATTCGTCGTAGTCGGCTGCGGCGGGGATCGCGATCGGACGAAGCGTCCATTGATGGCGCAAATCGCTGTCAAATATAGCGATGTCCCGATTTTTACATCGGATAATCCGCGCTCAGAAGACCCGATTGCCATTTTAAACGACATGAAACAAGGCGTAGCTGAAGACGTCGTATGCATTGTCGATCGAAAAGAGGCGATTACATATGCGATTGAGCACGCTGAAAAAGACGATATCGTTTTAATTGCTGGAAAAGGGCATGAGACGTATCAAATCATCGGGAAAGATGTGTTCTATTTTGATGATCGTGTCGTCGCACGCGAAGCTATTCAACGAAGAAAAGATCAATAGAAGATGGGGAAGGTGCAACGATCATGAACGAAAAAGTCATTTTGTTTACGGCAGGGCTTGCCTTTATCATCACAGTTGTGTTATCGCCCATTTTTATTCCATTTTTAAGGCGATTGAAGTTCGGGCAAAGTATTCGTGAAGAAGGCCCAAAATCTCATCAAAAAAAATCAGGGACGCCAACGATGGGCGGATTAATGATTTTATTATCGCTTTCCATTACAACGTTTATGATGAGCGATATATTTTTTGAACGGACACCCCAAACATATTTATTGTTGTTTGTGACGCTTGGCTACGGATTGCTCGGTTTTGTTGATGACTTCATTAAAGTTGTCATGAAACGTAACCTTGGTTTAACGAGCAAACAAAAACTAGCAGGACAATTATTGATTGCGCTCATTTTTTACTTTTTCTTTCAACATTACAGCATTTCAACGGTCGTTTCGATCCCAGGTACGAACGTTTCCGTCGATTTAGGCGCTGCGTATATTTTGCTTATTATTTTTATGCTTGTTGGCGGATCGAATGCAGTTAATCTAACGGACGGCTTAGACGGGTTGCTAGCAGGAACAGCGGCAATTGCTTTTGGTGCATATGCTGTATTAGCATGGAATCAAGGGCAATACGACATCGCCATTTTTAGCGTTGCTGTCGTCGGGGCTGTGCTTGGATTTCTCGTCTTTAACGCACACCCTGCTAAAGTGTTTATGGGTGATACTGGTTCGCTTGCGCTTGGCGGGGCGATTGTCGCCATTGCGATTTTAACGAAACTTGAAATATTATTGGTGATTATCGGTGGCGTATTCGTCATTGAAACGTTATCGGTCATCATTCAAGTCATTTCGTTTAAAACGACAGGGAAACGCGTGTTTCGTATGAGTCCGTTGCATCATCATTACGAGTTAATCGGCTGGTCGGAGTGGCGCGTTGTCGTGACGTTTTGGGCAGTCGGCTTATTGTTTGCCATCTTAGGAATTTATATTGAGGTGTGGGTATAATGTATAACGGAAAAAAAGTGTTCGTATTAGGTTTAGCAAAAAGCGGATGGGCAGCGGCGAAACGGCTTCGTGAGCTCGGCGCCGATGTCGTCGTCAACGACCGCAATGAACCGAGTGAGCAAGAAAAGCAAGAGTTAGAAGCGCTTGGCGTCCGTCTCGTATGCGGCGGGCATCCACTTGAGTTGCTTGATGAGCCGTTTGATTTTGTCGTAAAAAATCCCGGCATTCCGTACTCAAACGTGCTCGTTCAAAAAGCGCTCGACAAACATATTCCGATCATTACGGAAGTAGAAATTGCGTACGAAACGTCACAAGCTCCTATTATCGGCATTACAGGTTCAAACGGAAAAACGACGACAACGACCTTGATTTATCACATGTTGCAAGAAGCGAAACGTCGACCGTTAATTGCAGGAAATATTGGGACAGTGGCATGCGACGTTGCAAAACATGCGACAAAAGATAATATGATCGTGATGGAATTATCTTCGTTCCAACTGCTCGGAACGATTCGCTTTCGTCCGCACATCGCGGTGTTGTTAAATATTTTCGATGCGCATTTAGATTATCACGGCACGAAAGAAGCGTACGCAGAAGCAAAAGGAAACATTTTTAAAAACCAAACAGAAACGGACTATGCTGTCGTCAATGCAGATGATCCAATCGTCATGCAATTAGCTGAAAAAAGCCGCGCGCAAAAAGTGCCGTTTTCTGTGAAAACGCCATTATCGCATGGGGCAACGGTGAAAGAAGGAGCCATTTATTTTCACGACGAGCGCATCATCGACATCACAGATGTGGCACTACGCGGAACGCACAATCTCGAAAACATATTAGCCGCTGTTGCCGCAACGAAACTTGCAGGTGCAGACAACGACTCGATTCGCCGCGTATTAACGACGTTTACAGGCGTTCCTCATCGCTTGCAGTTTGTCGCTGAAATTAATGGACGAAAATTTTATAACGACTCGAAAGCGACAAACATATTAGCGACACAAAAAGCGTTAAGCGCTTTTCATGAGCCGGTCATTTTACTGGCCGGTGGATTAGATCGCGGCAACGAGTTTGACGAGTTACTGCCTTACTTCAAACATGTGAAAGCCGTCATTACGTTCGGACAGACAGCGCCAAAAATTGAACGCATTGCGCGCGAAGCAGGAATACAGCGAGTGAAACGTGTCGATAATGTGGAACAAGCAGCTTTTGCCGCATATGAATGGTCGTCATCGGGCGATGTCATTTTACTTTCTCCGGCGTGTGCAAGTTGGGATCAATATAAAACTTTCGAACAACGTGGGGACATGTTTGTACATGCGGTGCATAAGCTTAAATAAGACGAATTTTAAGTAAATTGAGGTGTTCCGCATTGCATGGAAAAAAGTCTGCACCTGATTTTTTGTTAATGATCATCACGTTTTCGTTGTTGGCGATCGGGCTTGTTATGGTGTATAGCGCTAGCGCCATATGGGCGGATTACAAGTTTCACGATTCGTTTTTCTTTGCTAAACGCCAGCTGCTGTTTGCAGGAGTTGGCATTGTTGCGATGTTTTTTTTCATGAACATCGACTATTGGACGTGGCGCACGTGGGCAAAAGTGTTGCTTATTGTTTGTTTTATCCTTCTCGTCCTCGTCTTAATTCCGGGCATCGGCATGGTGCGCAACGGTTCGCGTAGCTGGATTGGCGTTGGTGCATTTTCCATTCAGCCATCTGAATTTATGAAAATGGCGATGATCGCATTTTTAGCGAAATACTTATCTGAAAACCAAAAAAAAATCGCATCATTTAAACAAGGGTTACTCCCGTCTTTAACGCTCGTGTTTATTGCATTCGGAATGATTATGTTACAGCCCGATTTAGGAACGGGAACGGTCATGGTTGGCACGTGCGTCGTCATGATTTTTGTCGCTGGCGCGCGCATGAGTCATTTCCTCGTTCTCGGCTTGCTTGGATTGGCAGGGTTTGCTGGACTTGTGTTATCTGCCCCATATCGCATCAAGCGCATTACGTCATTTTTAAACCCATGGGAAGATCCGCTAGGCAGCGGTTTTCAAATCATTCAATCACTTTATGCGATCGGGCCAGGCGGGCTATTTGGGCTTGGACTCGGGCAAAGCCGCCAAAAGTTTTTTTACTTACCTGAACCCCAAACGGACTTTATTTTTGCTATTTTGGCGGAAGAACTCGGATTTCTTGGCGGTTCGCTTGTGTTACTTCTTTTTAGTTTATTGCTTTGGCGCGGTATTCGCATCGCTTTAGGAGCTCCTGATTTATACGGCAGTTTTTTAGCTGTCGGTATCATTGCGATGGTTGCCATTCAAGTGATGATCAATATTGGAGTCGTAACTGGATTAATGCCGGTGACAGGCATTACGTTGCCGTTTTTAAGTTACGGTGGTTCGTCATTGACTCTTATGCTCATGGCGATTGGCGTCTTGTTAAACATTAGCCGTTATGCGCGGTATTAAAGGCTGACTTCACGGAAGTCAGCTTCTTCTGTTACGTTCGATGAGGGGGGAAAACGATGAAAATTGTAGTAAGTGGTGGCGGAACAGGAGGTCATATTTATCCTGCACTTGCGTTTATTCATGAAGTAAAAAAACAACACAAAAACGTCGATGTATTATATATTGGGACAAAAAAAGGGTTAGAAAGTACGATCGTTCCAAGAGAAAACATCCCATTTCATGCCATTGACATTAGCGGATTGAAACGTAGTCTTTCATTAGAAAACGTCAAAACGGTCGTGCGTTTTATAAAAAGTGTGCGCGCATGCAAAAAACTGTTGAAACAATACAAACCAGACGTTGTGCTCGGCACAGGGGGATACGTGTGCGGACCTGTTGTGTATGCGGCGGCTAAACTAGGTATTCCAACGATCATTCATGAGCAAAATAGCATTCCGGGATTGACAAATACATTTTTAAGCCGTTATGCCGATAAAGTCGCCATTTGCTTCGAAGAAACAAAGGAATATTTTCCAAGTGAAAAAGTCGTATTAACAGGAAACCCGCGTGCATCAGAAGTCGTAGGAAAAGATGGACGAGAAGCGAGACGGTTGCTCGGATTAGATGAGAAGAAAAAAACGGTGCTCATTGTCGGTGGCAGTCGCGGCGCCCGTCCGATTAATGAGGCGTTTTTACAAGTGCTTCATGAAGTTGAACAAAAACCGTATCAATTTTTATATGTTACAGGTGACGTTCATTATGATAAAGTAATAAAGGCAGTGAACGATGTCGGCAATCCATCAAACGTCATCATTCGTCCGTTTATTCATAATATGCCCGAAGTATTGGCCGGAGTCGATGTCATCGTCGCGCGTGCAGGTGCAACGACGCTTGCAGAAATTACAGCGCTTGGCATTCCAAGTATTTTAATTCCGAGCCCGTATGTGACAAATAATCATCAAGAAAAAAATGCGCGTGCGCTTGAAAAAAAGGGAGCAGCGATCGTCCGTTTAGAAAGCGAATTGACAGGTGCGCGTTTGCTTGACGATATCGACCGCGTCTTGTTAGACGAGCAAACGTTGACAAATATGAAAGAAGCGGCGTTTCAATTAGGCATTCGCGATGCCGCAGAACGTTTATATCGCGTCATGGTGGAGATGATTTCATAAATTGCATACGATATAGGAAAGAGGTAGAGGAGGTAGACCATTGGAAAAACTACGTGAAGAGCTCCTGCAAGCTAACGTTGGAACAGTGAAAGAAAACGAACGTATGGCCAGTCATACGACGATCAAAATCGGTGGACCAGCTGATTTGTTTGTTGAACCGAAACATATAGACGGTTTAAAAAAGACGATGGAAATCATCCGAAAATATGACATACCTTGGCGCGCGATCGGTCGCGGTTCGAACTTACTTGTGTTAGATGAAGGTATTGAAGGCGTTGTCATTAAACTTGGCGAAGGATTAGATGACTTATATATTCATGATACAGAAGTCACAGTTGGCGGGGGATATTCGCTTATTAAACTGGCAACGGTCATTAGTAAGCAAGGATTGTCTGGGCTGGAGTTTGCGGGAGGTATTCCGGGCACAGTTGGCGGAGCGGTATATATGAACGCCGGCGCTCACGGATCGGATATGTCGCGCATCGTCAAAAAAGCACAAATTTTATTTGAAGACGGAACGATTGAATGGTTAACAAATGAACAACTGGAGTTTTCGTATCGTACGTCCGTTCTACAAACAAAGCGCAAAGGCATTTGCATCGCAGCAACGCTTGAAATGAAAAAAGGAAACCGCGATGAAATTGTGGCAGCGATGCAAAAAAATAAAGATTACCGCCGTGAAACGCAACCGTGGAATTACCCGTGTGCGGGAAGCATTTTCCGTAACCCCCTTCCACAATACGCTGGACAGTTAATTGAACAAGCGGGACTAAAAGGATATACGATCGGTGGAGCGAAAGTTTCCGAACAACATGCGAATTTTATCGTTAACGCAGGTGGAGCAACAGCAAACGACGTGCTCCAGCTCATCGATTATGTGAAAAAGACGATTTACGACTTATATGGCGTGTCATTGCAAACTGAAGTCGAAATTGTTGGCCGAAAGTAATACATTTTCCCCATCCTAATTTTTTCTATATTATGCTATAATAGAAATGGAGACAACGAACTAACGGTTGCTCATATGCGCCGTTAGTTTTCTTGTTATTTTGATTTGGTCCATCGACCGAGGTGGAATGAATGGGAAAAGGAAAAGTTGTTGTTCTTGAAGAACGTGTGCCAAAATTAAAAGAGCAGCGCAGACAACGCGCGAATCGTTTACTCATTGCATACATCGCTTTATTTTTTATGCTTTTGTTAGGCGTTGTTTATGCGCAGTCGCCACTAAGCAACGTTGCCGTCATCCACGTCGAAGGAAATCACCATGTCGCTTCCAAAGATATTATTCAATTAAGTGGTGTGACGAAAAAGACGAGCTTTTGGAAAGTAAAAAAAGCCGAAGTCGAACAGCGAATAAAAGAACATCCAGAAATAAAAGAAGTGCACGTAAACAAACGAATCCCGAATCGCATCGACATCGTTGTCGTTGAGCGAAAGCGGATCGCTTACATTTTGGACAAGCATTCCTTTTTGCCGATTTTAGATAACGGAAAAGTGCTGACGCATGCAAAACGAGCGATTCCGAGCGATGCCCCGATTTTAGTCGGATGGAAAGAAGGGGAGGCTATTCAAGAGATGGCTGCCCAATTGGCAAACACGCCAAGTTCAATTTTAAACCTCATCTCAGAAATTCATTATACCCCAAACTCATCGGATCAAAGGCATATTACTGTCTATATGAATGATGGCATAGAAGTGAGTGCTACCGTCGATCGTTTTGCGGAAAAAATTGTGCATTATCCTTCGATCGTTAGCCAGTTACAGCCGGGGGTGAAAGGCGTCCTTCATTTAGAGATGAGCACATATTTTAAACCGTACGAAGCGGATGAAGGGAATGACAAAAGCGATGAAAATGAACGGTAGCCATGTCATTTTGTCGTTCGTTTGTTTAGTTTTAGGCTTTATGTTGGCCTTCTCTTATCAACTGACGAAAAAAGAGACGGCCAATCGACAGCTTGAACGCCAATGGAATAAGGAATACGAGTATCGTCAACAGCTTATTGAACAGCAAGAACAAAACAAAAAGTTACAAGCCGAATTGTTTAAAAAACAGCAACGCGTTCGCGAAATGGAAAAGGAATTAGGAAGCGAGGAGCAAGTATACTTTAACCTTGTCGAAGATGCCGAACGGTTGCGCATGTATCTTGGCAAAGTGAAAGTAAAAGGAAAAGGAGTAGAAGTGACGCTATCCGATGCTTCATACATCCCTTCCGAAGCGAACGCCACAAACTATATTGTTCACGAACAACATGTGTTTCAAGTCGTCAATGAACTATTGATTGCGGGGGCGTCTGCAATATCGATTAACGGTCAACGATTATCACACCGGTCGTATATCGTTTGCAACGGTCCGGTCATTGAGATTGATGGGATGCAACACCCAGCCCCGTTCGTTATTCAAGCGATCGGCGATCCGAACGTACTTATCCCTGCGTTAACGATCGCTGGAGGCGTTAAAGACCAATTGACGAGCGACCATATTGTTGTTGACATTGTAGAAAAATCAGAAATAACGATGGAGCCACTTATACAAAAATAAAAGGGGGAGCGATGTTGACGCGAAAAACGATATGGCATTTTACGTTTGTGTCGCTTATTATCGGTTTCATGTTGGCAATTCAATTTCAAACAAGCCATGAACCAAACGTGCGCGACACACGTGACATATGGGAAATACGACAAGATTTAAAAAAAGAGCAAGAGTTACATAAACAACTGTTACATGAAATACGAAAATATGAAGAAACGTTAGAAAAATATGAGCAGCAACGTTCAGAAAACAAAGGAGCGATTCTTCGTCAAACGGTAGAGGAGCTGAAAAAAGAAGCAGGGCTAACGGAAGTTGTCGGAGAAGGTGTCGTGCTTTATGTTGAACAAATGTATGATGAATCGTATGTCGGTCCGGTTAAAGATACGGTGTCTGCTGAGCTGCTTCGCCGACTCATGAATGAATTAAATATGTATGGTGCTCAATATGTATCGATTGCTGATCAACGCATCGTCAACACGACGGTCATTCGCGACATTAACGGTGTCACGAAAGTCGATTCGTATCCGCTTCGTTCTTTCCCGTTTGAAATCAAAGTCATTGCAGCGGACGCGGAAAAACTATACAACCGACTAAAAGCTTCTACGCTTGCCGATGATTTTGCGATTGAAAATTTACTCCTTACGATTTCAGAACCACAATCACGTGTCGTTATCCCTCCATACGATGGGACGGTGCGCGTCAAACAAATGGAAGCAGTCGAAGATGCTAGGAGGTGAACATGATGTGGCTTCCGTTGCTCGGCCTCGTCATTGGCATATTGCTCGGATTGTTGACGGATTGGCGTATTCCGAGCGAATATGCCAACTATTTATCGATCGCGGTGCTCGCAGCGTTTGATACGCTCATCGGTGGCATTCGCGCACATTTGCAAAATATTTACGATGAGCACGTATTTGTATCTGGATTTTTTTTTAATATTATTTTAGCAACAAGTTTAGCTTTTCTCGGTGTGCATCTTGGTGTAGACTTGTATTTAGCAGCTGTATTTGCGTTCGGTGTGCGCCTGTTTCAAAACATCGCTGTCATCCGCCGAATTTTGCTAACGAAATGGTTAGAAAGCCGCCAAAAAAATCGTTTATAAAAAAGGGAATGCTGTTCGAATGTGGAATATAGTGTTGATATACATAACAACGTTCATTTTGTAAAGGAGGTGCCACCAGAATGAACAGCAACGATTTTTATGTTAGTCTTGACATCGGTACGTCCAGTGTAAAAGTCATCATTGGCGAAATGATTAACGATCAGTTAAACATTATCGGTGTCGGCAATGTGAAATCGCAAGGGCTGAAAAAAGGCTCCATTATTGATATAGATGAAACGGTACAATCGATTAAACGAGCGATTGAACAAGCGGAACGGATGGTCGGCGTAACGATTAAAGGCGCCATTGTCGGAGTGAACGGCAATCACATTCAACTTCAACCGTGCAACGGGATTGTCGCTGTATCAAGTGAAAATAAAGAAATTACAAATGAAGACGTCACGCGCGTCATTGAAGCGGCACAAGTCGTTTCCGTTCCACCAGAGCGTGAAATTATTGATGTTATTCCAAAACAGTTTATCGTTGACGGACTTGATGGAATTAACGATCCACGCGGCATGTTAGGTGTCCGATTAGAAATGGAAGGAACGATGATTACCGCATCGAAAACCGCTTTACATAATGTGCTTCGCTGTGTTGAACGAGCGGGGTTAGAAGTGCTTGATGTATGTCTTCAACCGCTAGCGGCAGCCTCGATTGCGCTATCGAAAGATGAAAAAAACTTAGGTGTGGCACTGATTGACATCGGTGGCGGTTCAACGACGGTCGCTGTATTTGAACAAGGGTTTTTACAAGCAACGACCGTACTTCCGATCGGTGGTGAACATATTACAAAAGATTTATCGATCGGCATGCGTACGTCGACAGAAGATGCAGAACGCATTAAACTAAAACATGGACATGCGTTTTACGATCTTGCTTCTGAAGAAGAAGTATTTAGCGTTCCGATCATTGGCACGGACCAACACCAACAATTTAGTCAATTAGAAATTGCAGATATGATTGAAGCGCGTGTAGAGGAAATTTTGCAAATGGCACAAGCTGAAATTCGTCGACGCGGATTTCGTGATTTGCCTGGCGGATATGTGTTAACCGGGGGGACAGCCAATATGCCGGGCGTATTAGAACTTGCCGAAGCGATTTTTGAACATACCGTTCGCGTGGCGATGCCAGATTACATTGGCGTGCGCGACCCACAATATACAAACGGTGTCGGATTAATTCAATTCGCCTATAAAAATGCAAAGTTGCAGGGAAGAGACGTTCCCGTTCTTTCTACTAGCACGGCAAACGATTTCCAAGTGGAGAAAAAGGTGCATAAAGCGCCGGCAAAACCGAAACAAAAAGAAGAACATTTCGGACATAAAGTTAAGAAATTTTTCGGATACTTTTTTGAATGACAATTTGAATGGCTAGGAGGATTATGTCATGTTGGAGTTTGACACGACTGTTGATCAGTTAGCGACAATTAAAGTAATTGGTGTCGGCGGCGGCGGAAATAACGCTGTCAATCGCATGATTGAACATGGAGTACAAGGTGTTGAATTTATCGCGGTCAATACAGATGCCCAAGCGTTAAACTTATCCAAGGCACCAATTAAGCTACAAATTGGCGCGAAATTGACGCGTGGATTAGGTGCAGGAGCAAATCCAGAAGTAGGAAAAAAAGCGGCCGAAGAAAGTAAAGAACAAATTGAAGAGGCGCTCAAAGGTGCCGATATGGTATTCGTCACAGCCGGCATGGGCGGAGGAACAGGAACAGGGGCGGCTCCAGTCATCGCTCAAATTGCGCGCGATTTAGGTGCGCTTACTGTTGGCGTCGTCACACGGCCGTTTACGTTTGAAGGAAGAAAGCGCGCGATGCAGGCGGCAAGCGGTATTGCGGCGATGAAAGAAGCAGTCGATACACTTATCGTCATTCCGAACGATCGTCTATTAGAAATTGTTGACAAAAACACACCGATGCTAGAAGCGTTCCGCGAAGCAGATAACGTGCTTCGTCAAGGGGTACAAGGCATCTCTGACTTAATTGCCGTACCGGGATTAATTAACTTAGATTTTGCTGATGTGAAAACGATTATGTCCAATAAAGGTTCAGCTCTTATGGGAATCGGCGTAGCAACAGGAGAGAACCGCGCCGCAGAAGCAGCGAAAAAGGCGATCTCGAGCCCGCTATTAGAAACGTCAATCGACGGTGCCCAAGGCGTATTAATGAACATTACAGGGGGTACAAACTTAAGCTTGTACGAAGTGCAAGAAGCAGCTGATATCGTCGCATCCGCTGCTGACCAAGACGTCAATATGATTTTTGGTTCGGTCATTAACGAAAACTTAAAAGACGAAATTATCGTTACGGTTATCGCGACAGGATTTAACGAAGAAGTGAATCAAGCAAAAGCAACGCGACAAGCGGTTGTCAAACCGAGCGTTGGCGTCAAGCGCGAGAAAAAAGAAGAGCCAGTTGACTACTCGCCAACACGCGGACAACAAGCGGAAGATCCACTCGACATCCCTGCCTTTTTACGCAATCGTAACCGTCGTCGTTAAAAAAAACGCTCACTACGTGTGGGCGTTTTTTTATTTCCATCACCATATGACAAAATCTCTAAAAAAATGACGTCATCGTTTGACATACTTTTCTATTGGAAGTGCTATATACTAGTTTCAAGATAAGGAGGGGATGCCGCTGATTTATGCCGATCTCGTATGGTTATTAAATCTTTGTTTTGATGCGATGTTGCTATGGCTTGCGGCGATTATGTTAAAGCGCCGCATTCAGTTATGGCGACTAATGCTTGCGGCATTATTCGGTTCGCTGCTCGTCTTGCTTACTTTCACACCTTTTGCTTATATGACGTCTCATTTCGTAACGAAACTCGTCATCTCTTTTGTCATCGTTTGGATTTGTTTCGGTTTCCATCGGTTTCGTTTTTTTATCGAAAATGTACTCGCTTTTTACTTTGCAACGTTTATGCTTGGCGGAGGGATGGTCGCCTTTCACTTTTTGCTAGAAAGTGAAATGACGCCTTATTCATCCGGATGGCTCACACATTCGACTTCTATTAGTTGGTTGTTTGTTATCATCATGTTTCCAATTTTATGGCTACTATCAAAAGTGCAAATGGGAACGATTCGCGAAAAAAAGTTGCGGTTTGAACATGTCATTCATGTGCGTGTGACATGTGTTGGACAAACGGTATCGTTAAAAGGATTAGTCGATAGCGGAAATCAATTGCGTGACCCGTTAACAAATACACCGGTCATCATCGTCGAATTGCAACCGTTCGCACACATCTTCCCTCAAGCTGTTTTACAAATGATTCAAAAACGGACGTACACAGATGACATCCCGAGCGAATGGGTGAGCCGAATACGTTTCGTCCCGTATCGTGCCGTTGGCGTCGAGCAACAGCTACTCGTAGCGATCAAGCCAGACGAAGTGCAATGGTCGGACGGAAAACAATGGACATCTGTCAAAAAAGCTCTCATTGGCTTTTCTCCGTCATCGCTGTCAGCGGACGGTGAGTACAACTGCATCGTTCATCCGCATATCGTGATGTCGCAAGCTTCGTAATTATTATGATTATACGGCCGATCGTGCTGAAATAGAAGGAGGTTTTTTATGAAGTTATTCAAATTACGTCTCACATATGTATGGTACAAACTATTAAAAAAATTAGGGCTCAAAGCGGACGAAATTTATTACATCGGTGGGAGCGAAGCGTTGCCACCTCCGCTTACAAAAGAGGAAGAAGAAATGCTTCTAAAAAAACTTCCTTCTGGAGATGAAACGGCGCGTTCGCTACTTATTGAGCGAAATCTTCGCCTCGTCGTCTACATTGCTCGAAAATTTGAAAATACCGGCATTAACATCGAAGATTTAATTAGCATTGGTACGATCGGACTAATTAAAGCGGTCAATACGTTTAATCCGGAGAAAAAAATTAAACTCGCTACATATGCGTCGCGCTGTATTGAAAATGAAATTTTAATGTATTTACGGCGCAACAATAAAGTGCGTTCAGAAGTATCGTTTGATGAACCGTTAAACATTGACTGGGACGGCAACGAACTGTTGTTGTCGGACGTATTAGGCACAGAAGATGATATCATTACGAAAGATTTAGAAGCAAACATTGACCGCAACTTACTATTTCGTGCTCTCGATCAATTGAGTGATAGAGAAAGACAAATTATGGAACTTCGCTTCGGTTTAACTGGAGGAGAAGAAAAAACACAAAAAGATGTCGCCGATTTATTAGGCATTTCCCAATCGTACATTTCCCGTCTAGAAAAGCGAATTATTAAACGATTGCGAAAAGAATTTAACAAAATGATGTAATGCATATTTTTCCCTTCAAAGGAGATACTGAAAGCTGACAGCATCTCCTGTAAGGAGGGAAAGACATGGCAAGAAACAAAGTTGAAATTTGCGGCGTTGATACATCGAAACTTCCCGTACTAAAAAACGAAGAAATGCGTGAATTATTTCGGCAAATGCAAGCCGGTGACATATCCGCACGCGAAAAATTAATTAACGGGAATTTACGGCTCGTATTAAGCGTCATTCAGCGATTTAACAATCGTGGTGAATATGTCGACGATTTGTTTCAAGTCGGCTGTATCGGACTTATGAAATCGATTGATAATTTTGATTTAAGTCAAAACGTGAAATTTTCAACGTATGCCGTACCAATGATTATCGGTGAAATTCGCCGATATTTACGTGACAATAATCCGATTCGCGTGTCCCGCTCGCTGCGCGACATTGCATACAAAGCGTTACAAGTGCGCGAAAAAATGATGAGTGAAACAGCAAAAGAACCGACGGCAGAAGAAATTGCGAAAATTTTAGACGTCCCGCAAGAAGAAATTGTATTTGCATTAGATGCCATCCAAGACCCTGTTTCGTTATTTGAACCGATTTACAATGATGGTGGCGACCCCATTTATGTGATGGATCAGTTGAGCGATGAGAAAAACCGCGATACGAATTGGATTGAAGAAATCGCGCTCAAAGAAGGGCTTCGCCGATTAAATGAACGTGAAAAAATGATTATTCGCAAACGATTTTTTCAAGGAAAAACACAAATGGAAGTGGCTGAAGAAATCGGGATTTCCCAAGCACAAGTATCTCGTTTAGAAAAAGCCGCCATTAAACAAATGAATAAAAATATTCAATGGTAACATCCCCCAAGCAGTTGGGGGTTTTTCTATGGCCTCGAAATGACTACAACCCCTCCCTTGCGCATACATATAGGAGATAGAAAGAAAAAAAGGAGCGGTGGAACATGGTGAAAATTTCTGAACTACAACAAAAAGACGTTGTCAATGTCGCAAATGGCAAACGCCTCGGAAATATTGGAGATATTGATATTAATTTAACGACCGGTCAAATTGAAGCCATTATTATTATCGGTGCAGGGAAAGTGCTCGGCTTATTCGGACGGACGGATGAAATCATCATTCCGTGGCGCGATATTGTCAAAGTCGGTGCTGACGTCATTCTCGTTCGATTAGATGGCGATGAATAGTTCAGGTTTTCGTCAAGCTGTGATAAAATAGGAAAAAAAGTGATAAAATTGTACAAAGGATGTCGGACGATGAGTGAAATATTTCGACAAGCGCATGAGTCATTGCTTTTGTTTGATGGCTGGGAAAACGTCATCGTTGCGTTTACAACAAAACGAGGTGGAGTAAGCAGCGAGCCATTTGCGACGTTAAACGTTGGCATGCACGTTGATGATGATCGAAACGCGGTGTATGAAAATCGGAAAAAAGTAGCCGAGCTGTTAAACGTTTCGCTTAATCGCTGGGTATGTGCCGATCAAGTGCACGGTATACACATCGAAAAAGTGACGAACGAACATGCGGGAAAAGGGGTGCGCACGTACGAAAGTGCTATACCACATACAGACGGACTATATACGAATGAACAGCAGCTCATGTTGGCGCTTTGTTTTGCGGATTGTGTTCCGCTTTACTTTTTTGCCCCAAGTAAAAAGCTAATTGGACTTGCACATGCCGGTTGGAAAGGAACCGTGCATAACATCGCTGGCGAAATGGTGAAGCGGTGGAAAGAAGAAGGGGCTGATGATATTTACGTTGTCATTGGCCCGTCGATCGGCCGTTGTTGTTACATTGTTGATGACCGTGTCATTACATTCGTCGAAAAGGCGCTAGTCAACTCGCCTCAATCTCTTTATAATGAAACAAGTAAGGGACAGTATGCACTCGATTTAAAAGAAATGAATAAACAGCTTTTGCAGCAAGCAGGTGTTCCGAGCGAACACATCGCTATGTCATCGCATTGCACAAGCTGTGAGCAGTCATTATTTTTCTCCCACCGTCGCGATGGTGGCAAAACAGGAAGAATGATGGCGCTTATTGGCTGGAGGGAATGATATGTCAGTAAAGCAACGGTTACAAACGATTCAACAACATATTGCTGACGCGTGTGAAAAAACAGGACGCAACGCCATAGACATCCAAATTGTGGCAGTGACAAAATACGTAAGTATCGCACGTGCAAACGAGGCGATCGAAGCGGGCATCGTTCATTTAGGTGAAAGTCGTTCCGACGGTTTTTTACAAAAATATGAAGCGGTCGGAAAAAGAGCGACTTGGCATTTTATTGGCACGTTACAATCAAGAAAAGTAAAACAAATCATCGATTACGTCGACTACATTCATTCGCTCGATCGTCTTTCGTTAGCGGAAGAAATCGACAAGCGAGCCAATCGGACGATCAAATGTTTCGTGCAAGTAAATGTTTCAGGCGAGCAATCGAAACACGGATTAGCGCCAGAAGACGTATTGCCGTTTATTGAAACATTATCCGCTTTTTCACGTATTGAAGTTGTCGGGCTGATGACGATGGCACCGTATACGGATGATGAGGAAACGATTCGCCGTTGTTTTCGAACGCTACGTCAGCTAAAAGAACGCGTGCAAGAAAAACAATTGCCGCACGCCCCTTGCACACAATTGTCGATGGGAATGTCAAACGATTATGTCATTGCCGTTGAAGAAGGGGCTACGTTTCTTCGACTCGGTACATGTCTTGTCGGTGAAGAGGAGGTGGAATAATGGGATTTGTGAAAAAAATTCGCGATTTTTTCGACTTAGATGAAGAAAAATGGGAAGAAGATGAATACGAGCAAGAAGAAGTTGCCCAACAACCAAAAGCCGAACAAAAGCAAAACGTCGTTAGTTTGCAAAGCGTGCAAAAATCGTCCAAGCTCGTTTTATTTGAGCCGCGCGCTTATGCCGAAGTACAAGAAATTGCCGACCATTTGAAAAATCGACGTGCCGTTGTCGTCAATGTCCATCGTGTTGACCGCGATCAAGCGCGGCGCATCGTCGACTTTTTAAGCGGAACGGTGTATGCGATTGGCGGGGACATTCAACAAGTCGGCTCTACCATTTTTTTATGCACGCCAGATAATGTCGATGTAAGCGGCTCGATTTCGATTGTTTCTGATGATGAACCGACAATAAAGAGGTGGTAAATGTGTATCAAATAGCAAGCTTTGTCGCAACAGTTATTGAAGTATATTCGTATGCGATTATTGTTTACATTTTAATGTCATGGTTTCCGAATGCGCGCGAAACGAAAGTGGGGCAGTTTTTTGCGACCATTTGTGAGCCGTATTTAGAGCCGTTCCGTCGTTTTATTCCGCCCATTGGTATAATTGACATTTCACCGATCGTCGCCTTGCTCGTTTTACGCTTTGCGACAGCAGGTGTTTACGGATTAGTCGATATGGTAAGTCGAGGGCTGTAATGGACATTTATCAACATTTTCGAAAGGAAGAGCATCATTTTATTGATCTCGTTTGTGAATGGAAGCGGCTCGTGACGGAACAATATGCTCCGAAACTCACTGATTTTTTAACTCCGCGCGAACAACAAATCGTCCGCTCGATTGTCGGCAATCACGATGAGGTGCACGTTGCTTTTTTTGGCGGTTCACCGTCGGTAGAGCGAAAGCGTGCACTACTATACCCGCCGTACTTGCAACCGAATGAAGATGATTTTCAATTATCGTTGTTTTCCGTTCGCTATCCGAAAAAATTTGTGACGCTTGGGCATCGTGATGTGCTCGGTGCCTTGTTGTCGCTCGGCGTAAAGCGTGAAAAGTTTGGCGACATCGTCATCGTTGAAGATGTCATTCAGATTGTCGTCGCTAAAGAAATTGCGCCGTTTGTTCAAATGAACGTGACAGCGATTGGAAAAGCAAAAGTATTGTTAGAGGAACAACCGCTTTCAAAACTTCTCGTCGTGGAAGAACAGTGGGAGGAAGAGACGTTTACCGTTTCTTCTTTGCGCCTCGATGCGATTTTGGCCCAATGTTTCCGTATATCGCGTCAAAAAGCGCAAGCACTTATTGAACAAAGCTTCGCGAAAGTCAATTGGAAAACGGTTGACCAAGCGCATATGGAGTGCCGAGAAGGCGATTTATTTTCGCTGCGCGGGTATGGGCGTTGCCGACTGCAAGCGATTGTCGGGCAAACAAAAAAAGAAAAATGGCGCATCGTTGTCGAAAAAGCAAAATAAAAGCAGGATTTTCGCAAAACATGTCGAATGACACATACGTACATAAGATGGAGGTGGGCCACATGCCGTTAACGCCGTTAGATATTCATAATAAAGAATTTAGCCGAGGCTTTCGCGGATATGATGAAGATGAAGTGAACGAGTTTTTAGACCAAGTCATTAAAGACTATGAAATGATTCTACGTGAAAAAAAACAGCTTGAAGAAAAAGTAAGGGAACTGACAGAAAGGCTCAACTATTTTACAAATATTGAAGAAACGTTAAATAAATCGATTTTAATTGCGCAAGAAACAGCGGAAGAAGTGAAGCGAAACGCACAAAAAGAAGCGAAGCTCATCATTAAAGAAGCGGAGAAAAACGCGGATCGCATCATTAGCGAAGCGCTTGCAAAAACGCGGAAAATTGCGATGGAAGTGGAAGAATTAAAGCGTCAAGCGAAAGTGTTTCGCAATCGTTTTAAAATGTTAATTGAAGCACAGCTTGATATGTTAAATAACGGCGATTGGGATCATTTATTAGACTACAAGCTTGACGATGAAGCGGTGCAAGAAATAACCGAGTCTTGACGAGCAGCGTTGTTATTGCCTATAATATCGAATACAGTTATATCGCAAAAACGATGAAGGGGACAGTAGTTCTTTCATCAGCTTATTTCAGCGAGTCGAGGGCGGTGGAAGCTCGGCATAAGCGAAAGAATGAAAATCACCCCGGAGTTCCGTGCCGAACGAATCGTAGGCCACGGCGCGTCATTCCCGTTACGAATGTCGAGTGGGCTATGTTTACATAGTCAATAAGGGTGGTACCGCGAGACCTTCTCGTCCCTTTTGGGCATGAGAAGGTTTTTTATTTACATAAAAGGAGGTTGACATAATGGATTACAAAGATACGTTACTCATGCCAAAGACCGATTTCCCGATGCGTGGAAATCTTCCACAACGTGAACCACAAATACAAGTGAAATGGGAAGAAATGGATATTTACCGTAAAGTGCAAGAGCGCACGAAAGATCGTCCGTTGTTTGTGCTGCATGACGGACCGCCGTATGCGAACGGTGACATTCATATGGGTCATGCGCTCAACAAAATTTTAAAAGATTTCATCGTTCGTTATAAATCAATGAGCGGCTATTGTGCCCCGTACGTGCCAGGTTGGGATACGCACGGTTTGCCAATTGAAACGGCGCTGACGAAAAATAAAGGCGTCAATCGGAAAGAAATGAGCGTTGCGGAGTTTCGTAAGTTATGTGAGCAATATGCATATGAGCAAATCGACCGCCAGCGCGAGCAATTTAAACGACTTGGCGTGCGCGGCGACTGGGACAACCCTTACATTACATTAACGCCAGAATACGAGGCACAACAAATTAAAGTGTTTGGTGAAATGGCGAAAAAAGGGTTAATTTACAAAGGATTAAAACCGGTATATTGGTCTCCATCAAGCGAATCGGCGCTTGCGGAAGCGGAAATCGAGTATAAAGATAAACGTTCGCCGTCTATTTACGTTGCATTCCCTGTCAAAGACGGAAAAGGTGTGCTTGATGGCGATGAAAAAATCGTTATTTGGACGACAACGCCATGGACGATTCCAGCGAACTTAGGTATCGCTGTGCATCCACAGTTGCAATATAGCGTTGTTGAGGCAGATGGTGGCAAATACGTCGTTGCTTCCGAGCTATTACAATCGGTACAAAAAGAAATCGGTTGGGAACATGTCACTGTATTAAAAACAGTCAAAGGAAGCGAGCTTGAGTATGTCGTGGCGAAACATCCGTTTTATGACCGCGATTCGCTCGTCATTTGTGGTGAGCATGTCACAACAGACGCTGGAACAGGTTGCGTCCATACGGCTCCAGGACACGGGGAAGACGACTTTATTGTCGGCCAAAAATACGGCTTAGGTGTGCTTTGTCCAGTTGACGAGCGCGGCTATATGACAGAAGAAGCGCCAGGGTTTGCCGGCATGTTTTACGATGACGCGAACAAAGCGATCACAGAAAAGCTACAAGAAGTAGGTGCTTTATTAAAACTATCGTTTATTACGCACTCATATCCGCACGACTGGCGGACGAAGCAACCGACGATTTTCCGTGCGACAGCTCAATGGTTTGCGTCCATCGATAAAATTCGCGATCAATTGTTACAAGCGGTTGAAGAAACAAAATGGGTGCCAGCATGGGGTGAAATTCGCATCCATAACATGATTCGCGATCGCGGCGACTGGTGCATTTCGCGTCAACGCGCATGGGGAGTACCAATTCCAGTCTTTTATGCGGAAAACGGCGAACCAATTATTACAGATGAAACGATTGAACACGTATCCAACTTGTTCCGCCAATACGGTTCGAACGTTTGGTTTGAACGCGATGCAAAAGACTTACTTCCAGAAGGGTTTACGCATCCGGGTAGCCCGAACGGACGCTTTACGAAAGAAACAGATATTATGGACGTATGGTTCGACTCCGGTTCTTCTCATCAAGCGGTATTAGAAGAACGCGATGATTTGCAACGGCCAGCAGACCTTTATTTAGAAGGATCCGACCAATATCGCGGCTGGTTTAACTCGTCGCTTTCCACAGCGGTTGCGGTTACTGGAAAAGCGCCGTATAAAGGCGTATTAAGCCACGGCTTCGTACTAGATGGAGAAGGACGAAAAATGAGCAAATCGCTCGGCAACGTCGTCGTACCAGCGAAAGTCATGGAACAGCTCGGTGCCGACATTTTGCGCCTTTGGGTTGCTTCTGTCGACTATCAAGCAGACGTACGCATTTCTGACAACATTTTAAAACAAGTCGCAGAAGTGTATCGCAAAATTCGCAACACGTTCCGTTTCATGCTCGGTAACTTGTTCGATTTCAATCCTGCAGAACATACGGTAGCCATCGAACAGTTGCGCGAAGTAGACCGATACATGCTCATTAAATTAAATCGCCTTATCGAAAAAGTAAAACAAGCATATGAAACGTATGAATTTGCGACGATTTACCATGAAGTAAACAACTTCTGTACGGTTGATTTAAGCGCATTTTACTTCGACTTTTCAAAAGACGTGTTGTACATCGAAGCAGCAAATAATCATGAACGTCGTTCGATTCAAACGGTGTTGTATGAAACGCTTGTTGCGTTGACGAAACTTGTTGCACCGATTTTGCCGCATACGGCAGATGAAGTATGGTCATATATTCCACACGTCAAAGAAGAAAGCGTACAGCTTGTCGATATGCCAGAAGCCGTGCATATTGATGATGCCGATCGCATCGTTAAAAAATGGGATGCTTTCATGGAGTTGCGCGATGAAGTATTAAAAGCGCTAGAAGTGGCGCGTAACGAAAAACTGATTGGTAAGTCGCTTACAGCACATGTCATTTTATATCCGACAGATGAAACGAAAGCGCTCATCGATTCGATCGAAGAAGATATGAAACAGCTATTAATCGTTTCAGCGTTTTCGATTGGCGGAACATTTGCTGATGCACCGAGCGAGGCGCAAACATTTACGAAAACAGCGATTGTCGTTAAACAAGCAGAAGGAAAAACGTGCGCACGTTGCTGGGTCGTTACACCAACAGTCGGCGAAGATGCAGACCACCCAGAGCTATGTCCGCGTTGTGCGACAATTGTCAAGCAATAACACATATCCCCCCTAGCTTTCAAGGGGGGATTGTTTATGATAAAATGAAAAAGAATTTTGCTTTGGAGGGGTATGATGTTATATTATTTGCTTGCTTTTGTCGTCATTGTCATCGACCAATGGACGAAATGGCTCGTCGTTCGCTATATGGAGTTAGGTGAAAGCATTCCAATTATCGAAAACGTGTTATACATGACGTCGCATCGCAATCGAGGGGCGGCATGGGGCATGTTGCAAGGACAATTTTGGCTGTTTTATGTCATTACAATTGTCGTCGTTGTCGGCATCGTCATATACATTCAACGGTTGCAGCCGACGCAACGACTATTTGGCATCGCGCTTGGACTTATGCTTGGCGGCGCGCTCGGTAACTTTATTGATCGCGTGTTTCGAAAGGAAGTTGTCGATTTTGTGCATACGTATATTTTCAATTATAGCTTTCCGATTTTTAACGTCGCCGATGCAGCATTGACAATCGGTGTTGCGCTCATGTTTATTTATACATGGACCGAAGAAAAACAACGAAAGGGAATGAGCGATGGAGCAAATTCAACTCACGATTGAAGAACAACATGATGGGGAACGCATTGATAAGGTCATTGCCGAATTAAATGAACAATGGTCGCGTTCTCAAGTACAACAATGGTTAAAAGAAGGGCATGTGCTTGTGAACGGCAAAGCAGTAAAACCGAACTACAAATGCCACGTCGACGATGAAGTGGTTATTTCCATTCCTGATCCGGATCCGTTACATGTGGAACCGGAGCCAATTCCGCTTGATATTTATTACGAAGATGCAGATGTAGTCGTCGTCAATAAGCCGCGCGGCATGGTCGTTCATCCAGCGCCAGGGCATATGCGCGGGACGCTCGTTAACGCATTGCTTGCTCATTGTCAAGACCTTTCAGGCATTAACGGCGTATTGCGACCAGGCATCGTTCATCGCATTGATAAAGATACGTCTGGTTTATTAATGGTCGCCAAAAATGATTTGGCGCATGAGTCGCTTGTCAATCAACTTGTCAACAAAACGGTGACGCGCAAATATGTCGCGATCGTTCACGGTGTCATTCCGCACGATTATGGGACAATTGATGCACCGATCGGACGCGATCCACGCGATCGTCAAAGCATGGCCGTTGTTGAAAATGGAAAAGAAGCGGTGACGCATTTTCGCGTCCTCGAACGATTTGACCATTATACGTTTGTGGAGTGTCAACTCGAAACTGGGCGAACGCATCAAATTCGCGTTCATATGAAATATATCGGCTATCCGCTTGCTGGGGATCCGAAATACGGTCCGCGCAAAACGTTACCGATTGACGGACAAGCGCTTCATGCCGGCGTATTAGGGTTTCATCACCCACGCACAGGCGAATATTTGCAGTTTGAAGCCCCGATTCCTCATGAATTCGAACGATTGCTCGATATGTTGCGAAATAATCGTTGACAAACGAAACAAGGAAACGTAAAATAAACTCAAGTGAACAAGGACCTTTAAATTCAGTCCCGTGAGGCTGAGAAGGTGTCGGATTTAGGTGACGTATGCCTACATGTACCCTCTCGCCAAACGGTGAGAGGGTTTTTTGTCTGGAGGTGAAACGATGCAAAAAGCCATTGTATTAGATGAACAATCGATTCGACGTGCGTTGACGCGCATTGCTCACGAAATTATTGAGCGCAATAAAGGGATTGACGGCTGTGTGCTCATCGGCATTAAAACGCGCGGCATTTACTTAGCAAAACGATTAGCCGAACGCATTGAGCAAATTGAAGGAACATCCATTCCTGTTGGTGAGTTAGACATTACGCTATATCGCGATGATTTAACGGTAAAAACAGACGATCGTGAACCGCTTGTGAAAGGAACGGACGTCCCGTTTTCCGTTACGAATCAAAAAGTCATTTTAGTTGATGACGTATTATTTACAGGCCGAACGGTGCGCGCAGCGATGGATGCCGTGATGGATCTTGGGCGTCCGGCGCAAATTCAATTAGCTGTGCTCGTTGATCGCGGTCATCGCGAATTGCCGATTCGCGCCGATTTCGTCGGCAAAAACATTCCGACGTCAAGCTCGGAAATGATCGTCGTTGAGTTAAAAGAAGTAGACGACATCGATCAAGTCAGTATACATGAATAAAGCACCCTTTTTAAAGGCAGTCCAGCGAGGCTGACAAAGGGGATTCGTTTCTCACGCCCTCTTTGTGCCTTCGTACGGACAAAGAGGGTTTTTTATATAAAAGAAAGGGAGAGAGAAGATGAACAAACCAGTATTAGACGTGAAAGATGTCCCTTCTTTTGGGCAGCTTGTTACACTTAGTTTACAACATTTATTTGCGATGTTTGGTGCAACGATTTTAGTGCCATATTTGGTCGGATTAAGTCCAGCGATGGCACTCATTTCAAGCGGACTCGGAACACTCGCCTTTTTAATCGTGACAAAATGGCAAGTCCCTGCTTACCTCGGCTCATCGTTCGCATTTATTACGCCAATTATTGCAGCAAAAGCAGCAGGTGGTCCGGGCGCGGCGATGATCGGAAGCTTTTTAGCGGGACTCGTATATGGCATCGTTGCTTTAGCGATTAAAAAAGCAGGTTATCGTTGGATTATGAATTTACTTCCGCCAATTGTCGTCGGTCCGGTCATTATCGTCATCGGCTTAGGATTAGCAAACGTTGCCGTCAGCATGGCGATGAACGGCCCAGATGGAAAGTATAGCTTGACGCACTTTTCTGTTGCAGTTGTGACGCTTGCTGCGACGATTATGTTTTCGATTTTATCAAGAGGAATGTTTAGCTTAGTACCTGTTTTGATGGGCATTATCGTCGGCTACGTGTACGCGTTAGCTGTCGGCGTTGTAGATTTATCAGGGGTGGCAAAAGCAAAATGGCTTGAGATGCCTGATTTCTTGTTACCGTTCGTTCATTATGACGTGCGTGTGACACTCGATATTGTACTTTTGATGGTGCCTGTGGCCATTGTGACATTATCTGAACATATCGGTCATCAGCTCGTATTAAGCAAAGTCGTTGGGCGCGACTACATTAAAGAGCCGGGGTTACACCGCTCGATTTTCGGTGACGGACTAGCAACGATGATTTCTGCGCTCATCGGTGGTCCGCCAAAGACGACATACGGAGAAAATATCGGTGTATTAGCAATTACGCGCGTATATAGCGTATATGTGTTAGCTGGTGCAGCTGTTCTTGCGATCGCGTTCGGATTTTTAGGAAAAGTGACAGCACTCATTAGCTCGATTCCGACACCGGTCATGGGCGGCGTATCTATCTTATTGTTTGGGATTATCGCCTCTTCTGGTTTGCGTATGCTTGTCGATAGTAAAATCGACTTTGGCGACAAACGAAACTTAGTCATTTCATCTGTTATTCTCGTCATTGGCATCGGGGATGCCGTTGTGAAAGTATCAGAACAATTTGAAGTGCACGGTATGGCGCTTGCGGCAATTACAGGTATCGTGTTAAACCTCATTTTGCCTGGTCGCCCGAAAGTGTCGGATAGCGTATTTGAACAAAAACATGATGTTGCATAACACACCTTTTAAAAGAAGTCCAGCGAGGCTTACAAAGGTGTGCTAGAGGAAATCCGTTCAGCGAAACGGTCTCTTTCCTCATGCTTGTAAACACCTTGCCTCGCTCGGCAAGGTGTTTTTTTACTAAAAAGGAGGAATGTTGCATGAACCATTTACTAACGTTAGCAGAGCT
Source organism: Anoxybacillus flavithermus (assembly GCF_002742685.1). Taxonomy (GTDB): domain Bacteria; phylum Bacillota; class Bacilli; order Bacillales; family Anoxybacillaceae; genus Anoxybacillus; species Anoxybacillus flavithermus_E. Next base: position 127,214 of record NZ_PEDM01000001.1, on the reverse strand, counting down.
CTCAGTTGATGAAGTGCTTGCCATTTTGCATGAAGCGGAACGATTTGCGAACGGTGAGACGTGGAAAGTCAATAAACAAACGTTTGTCGCCAACTTATTTTTTGAACCGAGCACGCGCACAAAATGTAGTTTTGAAATAGCGGAACGAAAGCTTGGGCTTGAAGTCATTCCGTTTGATGCAGAGATGTCGAGCGTCCAAAAAGGAGAAACGTTGTACGATACGATTCGGACGTTGCAAGCGATCGGAGTAGAAGCCGTCATCGTTCGCCACCCATCCGATCATTACTTTGAATCGCTTCGCGAAACGATTCATATCCCGATCATTAACGCAGGTGACGGATGCGGTCACCATCCAACGCAATCGTTATTAGATTTACTAACGATTCGTCAACAATTTGGCACATTTATCGGGCTAAATGTAGCGATTGTTGGTGATATTCGTCATAGCCGAGTAGCACGCTCTAATGCTGAAATATTAACGAGGCTCGGCGCAAACGTCTTCTTTTGCAGCCCTTCTGAGTGGCAAGATATAACGAATCCGTATGGCACATACGTTGATCTTGACACGGCAGTGAAAGAGGCAGATGTCGTTATGCTTCTTCGCATTCAACATGAGCGGCATGAAGAAAAAATGGGATGGACGAAAGAGCAATATCACGAGCAATACGGATTAACGATCGCGCGGGAAAAACAAATGAAAAACACGAGCATCATTTTGCATCCAGCCCCAGTCAATCGCGACGTCGAAATCGCAAGCGAGCTCGTTGAATGTGAACGTTCACGCATTTTTAAACAAATGGAAAATGGCGTATACGTGCGCATGGCTGTCTTAAAACGGGCATTACAAAAAGGAGGAACGAAACATGGCTATCATTTTCAAACGTGCGCGCTTGCTTAATGAACAAGGAGAGCTGACGTTAGCCGATATAAAAATTGACGACGGGCGCATCGTTCAAATCGCACCTCACATCGCTTCAAGCGATAATGACGAGGTGATCGACGTGTGTGAACAGTTTGTCGCACCAGGATTGATCGACGTACACGTTCATTTACGTGAACCAGGTGGCGAGCATAAAGAAACGATTGCGACAGGCACGCTTGCTGCGGCGAAAGGCGGATTTACAACGATTGCGGCGATGCCAAACACAAAACCTGTTCCTGATACGAAACAACAAATGGAATGGCTCGTTAACCGCATTCGTGAAACCGCGCATGTGCGCGTGTTGCCATACGCTTCAATTACGATACGTCAAGCAGGAAAACAGCTCGTTGATTTTGCCGCCTTAAAAGAAGCAGGAGCGTTTGCGTTTACAGATGATGGCGTTGGCGTGCAAAGTGCGCGCATCATGTATGAGGCGATGCAACAAGCGGCTGCTCTCGATATGCCCATTGTCGCACATTGTGAAGACGAAACGCTCACATATAAAGGATGCGTACATGACGGATCATTTGCAAAACGACATGGGCTTTTAGGCATTCCTTCCGTTTGCGAAGCGGTACATATTGCGCGCGATGTGTTGTTAGCGGAGGCGACGGGATGTCACTACCACGTTTGCCATATCAGTACGAAACAATCGGTGCGCATCGTGCGCGAGGCGAAGCAAGCAGGCATTCGCGTTACTGCCGAAGTGACACCGCATCACTTACTGCTTTGCGATGAAGATATCCATACGTTAGATGCGAACTTTAAAATGAATCCACCATTACGAACAAAGGAAGATCAACAAGCGTTAATCGAAGGATTATTGGATGGAACGATTGATTTTATTGCGACTGACCATGCACCACATACGGAAGAAGAAAAAAGTGAAGGGATGGTGCTTGCCCCATTTGGAATTGTCGGATTAGAAACGGCTTTCCCGCTTTTATATACACATTTTGTTGAAAAAGGAGTATGTACGTTAAAACAGCTCGTTGATTGGCTGTCGAAAAAACCAGCGGAGACGTTTCGTCTCGATGGCGGACAATTAAAAGTTGGCGCAAAAGCAGATTTCGTCGTTATCGATTTACATACCGAACAAGTCATTGATCCTGCGACGTTTGTATCGAAAGGAAAAAATACACCGTTTGTCGGCTGGGCATGTAAAGGATGGCCAACGATGACGATTGTAGATGGAAAAATGGTTTGGCAGAAAGGAAGAGGGGAATGAAACGACAACTTATTTTAGAAGATGGTACACGTTTTGTTGGCGAAGCGTTTGGAAGTGAACGACAAACAGTCGGTGAAGTCGTTTTTAACACAGGAATGACAGGATATCAAGAAATTTTAACGGACCCGTCGTATTGCGGACAAATCGTAACGATGACGTATCCTTTAATCGGAAACTACGGCATCAACCGTGATGATTTCGAATCGATTGAACCGCATGTGTTCGGTTTTATCGTAAAAGAAGCGTGTACATCTCCGTCCAATTGGCGAAGCGAGCTAACGATTGATGAATATTTGCGCATAAAAAACATTCCTGGGTTAGCCGGTGTCGATACACGGAAACTGACGCGCATCATTCGCCAATACGGCACGTTAAAAGGAATGATTTGCGACATGGACGTGTCCGTTTCAGAGGCGATCTCGTATTTAAAAGAAACGGAGCTTGCGCGCGATCAAGTGAAGCGTGTATCGACAAAAAGTGCGTACGCTAGTCCGGGACGCGGTCATCGCGTCGTTTTAATCGACTTTGGCATGAAGCACGGCATTTTGCGTGAGTTAAATAAACGTCATTGTGATGTCATCGTATTGCCGTACAATGCAACGGCCGAAGAAGTATTGCAATGGCATCCCGACGGTGTCATGTTATCGAACGGACCTGGGGATCCGAAAGATGTCCCAGAAGCGATTGACATGATTCAACACATACTTGGTCACGTTCCGCTTTTCGGGATTTGCCTTGGCCATCAACTATTTGCACTCGCTTGCGGGGCGAATACAGAAAAAATGAAGTTCGGCCATCGAGGTTCCAATCACCCTGTGAAACATCTTGAAACAGGAAAAGTAGCAATTACTTCACAAAATCACGGCTATACCGTTACAGAGCAGTCGCTCGTTCATACGCGGCTAGAAGTGACGCACGTCGCATTAAACGACGGAACGATTGAAGGGCTTCGTCATCGCGATGTTCCTGCGTTTACGGTGCAATATCATCCAGAAGCGTCACCAGGTCCAGAAGATGCAAACCATTTATTCGATGATTTTATCGCAATGATTGAACAGTTTAAAAAAGAAAGAGGTGTCGTCCATGCCTAAACGTCAAGATATTGAAACGATTCTTGTCATCGGTTCTGGACCGATCGTCATCGGGCAAGCAGCAGAATTTGATTATGCAGGGACGCAAGCTTGTTTAGCATTAAAAGAAGAAGGGTATAAAGTTATTCTCGTTAACTCCAATCCGGCAACGATTATGACCGATACACAAATTGCCGACAAAGTGTACATGGAGCCGTTAACGCTCGAATTTGTCGCGCGCGTCATTCGGAAAGAGCGTCCCGATGCCATTTTGCCGACGCTCGGTGGACAGACGGGATTAAACTTAGCGGTCGAATTAGCAAAAGCAGGAGTGCTCCAAGAGTGTGGTGTTGAAATTCTCGGTACGAAATTAGAAGCGATTGAAAAAGCAGAAGACCGCGAACAATTTCGTGCGCTTATGAACGAGCTTGGCGAACCTGTGCCAGAAAGCGCGATCGTTCATAGTTTACAAGAAGCGTATGCATTCGTTGCACAAATCGGATATCCAGTCATCGTTCGTCCTGCGTTTACGCTCGGTGGAACAGGCGGAGGCATTTGTACGAACGAAGCAGAGCTTGTCGACATCGTCTCAAGCGGTTTAAAAATGAGCCCTGTGCATCAATGTTTACTAGAAAAAAGTATCGCAGGCTATAAAGAAATTGAATACGAAGTGATGCGCGATGCGAAAGACAATGCGATCGTCGTCTGCAATATGGAAAATATCGATCCCGTCGGCATTCATACGGGCGATTCCATCGTCGTCGCTCCGAGCCAAACGTTAAGCGATCGCGAATATCAACTGTTGCGAAACGCCTCGCTGCGCATTATTCGCGCGCTCGGCATCGAAGGGGGATGCAACGTCCAGCTTGCTCTTGATCCGTACAGCTTCCGATACTATGTCATCGAAGTAAACCCGCGCGTCAGTCGCTCATCGGCGCTTGCATCTAAAGCGACGGGGTATCCGATTGCCAAACTCGCCGCAAAAATCGCGGTTGGCTTAACGCTGGATGAAATGATGAATCCGGTCACAGGAAAAACGTATGCTTGCTTTGAACCAACGCTTGATTACGTCGTCACAAAGATTCCGCGCTTTCCGTTTGACAAATTCGAATCAGCGAACCGTCATCTCGGCACACAAATGAAAGCGACAGGGGAAGTGATGGCGATCGGGCGCACGTTTGAAGAGTCGCTATTAAAAGCAGTACGCTCGCTTGAAACGAACGTCTATCATTTGGAATTAAAAGAACAAGTCGATGATGCGCTGCTACAAAAACGTATTCGAAAAGCGGGTGATGAACGGTTATTTTACATTGCAGAAGCGTTTCGCCGCGGCGTAACGGTCGAACAAGTGCATGCATGGAGTCAAATCGATCCGTTCTTTTTAACGAAAATCGCAAGTATCGTACAGTACGAAGCCGTTTTACACAAACATGTTGGCGATATCGAAGTACTAAAAAAAGCGAAAGAAATGGGCTTTTCCGATGTAGCAATTGCGAAATATTGGGAGATGACCGAACGCGATGTGTATGAGATGCGTAAGCGCGCCCAAATCACACCTGTATATAAAATGGTTGATACGTGCGCGGCGGAATTTGAATCCGAAACGCCGTATTATTACAGCACGTACGAAGAAGAAAACGAATCCATTGTCACACCGCGTGAAAGTGTCGTCGTCCTCGGCTCTGGTCCGATTCGTATTGGACAAGGAATTGAGTTTGACTACGCGACCGTTCATTGTGTATGGGCGATTAAAGAAGCGGGATATGAAGCGATTATTATTAACAACAATCCAGAAACAGTTTCAACCGACTTTAGCATTTCCGATAAGCTATACTTTGAACCATTAACGATTGAAGATGTGATGCACGTCATCGATTTAGAACAACCGATTGGCGTCATCGTCCAATTTGGTGGACAAACAGCGATTAACTTAGCCGCCGAATTAGCCGCACGTGGCGTTCGCATTCTCGGCACATCGCTTGAAGATTTAGATCGCGCCGAAAATCGCGACAAATTTGAACGGACGCTTGCGCAACTAGGCATTCCACAGCCGAAAGGAAAAACAGCGTTTTCCGTTGAAGAGGCGGTACGCATCGCTGAAGACATCGGCTATCCTGTTCTCGTGCGCCCGTCGTATGTGCTCGGTGGTCGAGCGATGGAAATCGTGTATAAGGAAGAAGAACTACTACATTATATGGAGCATGCGGTGAAAGTCAATCCGCAACATCCCGTATTAATTGACCGTTATTTAATTGGAAAAGAAATTGAAGTCGACGCCATTTCCGATGGGGAAGATGTGTTTATCCCAGGTATTATGGAGCATATTGAACGCGCTGGCGTCCATTCCGGCGATTCGATCGCCGTCTATCCGCCACAAACGTTAACGAAAGACATTAAGCAGAAAATTGTTGACTATACGATTGCGCTTGCGAAAGGATTGCGTATCGTCGGGTTGTTAAACATTCAGTTCGTACTATATGACGGTGACGTGTACGTGTTAGAAGTGAATCCACGTTCAAGCCGCACCGTTCCATTTTTAAGTAAAATTACGAACGTACCGATGGCAAATATCGCAACAAAAGTCATTTTAGGCGCAAAGTTAAACGAGCTTGGTTACTACACCGAATTAAAAGAAGAAAGCGACGGTGTATATGTGAAAGCCCCTGTCTTTTCGTTTGCGAAATTGCGCAACGTCGATATTTCGCTCGGACCAGAAATGAAATCGACAGGTGAAGTCATCGGAAAAGATGAAACGTTTGCGAAGGCGCTTTATAAAGCGCTTGTCGCTTCAGGCATTCACATTCGGCCGTACGGGGCAGTTTTATTGACTGTTGCCGATAAAGATAAAGAGGAGGCGATTGACATCGCGCGTCGCTTTTACAATATTGGCTATCAGTTGCTGGCGACAACGGGCACAGCGCAAACGTTACGGGAAGCGAACATTCCGGTAACAGTCGTCAATAAAATTCATACCAGCTCACCAAACATTCTTGATGTGATTCGTCAAGGCAAAGCGCAAGTCGTCATTAACACATTAACAAAAGGAAAAGAAACGGAAAGCGACGGCTTCCGCATTCGTCGCGAGGCAGTCGAAAATGGCATTCCGTGTTTAACGTCGCTCGATACGGCGAAAGCGATGCTTCTCGTTTTAGAAGCGATGACGTTTTCGACAATGGCGATGACGGAAAAGAAGGTGAATGTATGAAGGAGAATATGACGATCATCTCCAACCGTCAAATCGCAACAGGCATTTATGAATTGACGCTTGCTGGTTCACTCGTTCAGCGCATGCATACGCCTGGGCAATTTGTGCACGTCAAAGTGGGGGATCGCGAACCGTTATTAAGACGTCCACTCAGTCTTTGCGACATCAATCACGAAGCGGGAGAATGTACGATCATTTACCGTGCGGAAGGGGCAGGCACGACGCTCCTTTCGCAAAAATTGCCCGGCGACACGGTCGATGTGCTCGGTCCGCTCGGAAACGGTTTCTCGGTTTCGGCGCTGTCAAGCGGACAACGCGCACTTCTTGTCGGTGGGGGAATCGGTGTGCCACCGTTATATGAATTGGCAAAACAACTAGTGAACAAAGGAGTATTTGTGACGATTGTGCTTGGCTTTCAAACGAAAGATGTCGTATTTTACGAGGAGCGATTCGCATCGTTTGGCGGGACGTACGTTGCGACCGTAGACGGCTCGTACGGCATGAAAGGATTTGTCACCGATGTTATTCAACATCACGCCCTTTCGTTTCATGTGTTATATGCGTGCGGACCGAAGCCGATGCTACGGGCGCTCGCAAACGAGTTTCCACATCAAGACGTATATTTGTCGCTCGAAGAACGAATGGGTTGTGGCGTCGGTGCTTGTTTTGCATGCGTATGCCGCGTGCCGCATAGCGAAACAGCATATAAAAAAGTGTGTAGCGACGGTCCGGTATTTCGGGCGGGGGAGGTCGTGTTATGAATCGGTTAGCAGTAGAGTTGCCAGGACTTTCATTAAAAAATCCGATTATGCCTGCCTCAGGTTGTTTCGGATTCGGCCGAGAATACGCGAAATTTTACGACTTAAGCGTCCTCGGAGCAATGATGATTAAAGCGACGACGCTTGACGCGCGCTTCGGCAATCCGACGCCACGTGTTGCTGAGACACCAAGCGGCATGTTAAATGCGATCGGACTGCAAAACCCCGGGGTTGATTATGTGCTTGCTGAGGAGCTACCTTGGTTAGCGCAATATGATGTACCAATTATCGCCAATATTGCTGGCTCAACGGTGGAAGAATATGTGGAAGTCGCCAAGCGCATCTCGAAAGCGCCAAACGTTCATGCGCTCGAGTTAAATATTTCATGCCCGAACGTGAAAAAGGGTGGTATCGCATTCGGAACAGTTCCAGAAATCGCTGCAGAGTTGACGCGGGCGGTAAAAGAAGAGTCTGCTGTGCCTGTGTATGTGAAACTATCGCCAAATGTGACCAATATCGTCGCGATGGCGAAAGCGGTTGAACAAGCGGGAGCGGACGGATTAACGATGATTAATACGTTAGTTGGCATGCGCATTGACGTCAAAACAGCGAAGCCGATTTTAGCGAACGGAACAGGCGGATTATCTGGCCCAGCCATTAAGCCAATTGCGATTCGGATGATTTATGAAGTAAGCCAAGCGGTATCGCTTCCGATTATCGGCATGGGCGGCATTCAAAGCGCGGAAGATGTCATCGAGTTTTTTTATGCCGGTGCAAGCGCTGTGGCGATCGGCACAGCGAACTTTATCGACCCGTACGTTTGTCCGCATATTATTCACGATTTGCCACCGCTTTTAGATGAACTTGGCATTCAACACATTTCGGAATGTACGGGAAGGAGCTGGAACAATGGACAAACCGTTTATTGTGGCACTTGATTTTTCATCAAAGGAGGAAGTGTGGTCGTTTTTACAACCATTTTCCGATACGTCGCTCTTTTTAAAAGTCGGCATGGAGCTATATTTTCAAGAAGGTCCAGCGCTCATCGACAAATTAAAACAGCGCGGACATGATATTTTTTTAGATTTAAAGCTTCATGACATTCCGCATACAGTGAAGAAAGCGATGAAAGGGTTGGCGAAATTAGGCGTCGATTTAGTAAACGTTCATGCATCGGGAGGAAGCGCGATGATGCGCGCGGCGATCGAAGGATTAGAAGAGGGAACACCACACGGGATGAGCCGTCCGTGTTGCATTGCTGTGACGCAACTGACGAGCACAAGCGAACGAATGCTTCACGATGAATTGTTGATCGACCGGACGATGAACGAAACGGTACTTCATTACGCCACGCTTGCCTATAATAGTGGGCTTGACGGCGTCGTTTGTTCCGCAAAAGAAGTGCCGTTTCTTCGCGCATCACTTGGCGCATCGTTCATCACTGTCACCCCAGGCATTCGTTTTGCGGATGATCAAGCGGACGATCAAGTGCGCGTTGTAACACCGCATGAGGCGAAACAGCTTGGGACAAATTATATCGTCATCGGACGAAGCATCACAAAAGCCCAAAATCCATATGCGGCATATGAGCGGCTAAAACGAGAGTGGGATGGTGGACAATGATGAATAAAGAAATCGCAAAACAATTGCTTTCGATTGGCGCGGTGTCGTTAAGCCCAAACGAACCGTTTACGTGGTCTTCAGGCATACAATCGCCCATTTATTGCGACAATCGGTTGACGTTAGCGTACCCAACGACGAGACGAATGATTGCTGATGAACTAACCGCACTTATTCGCACGCATTTTCCAACCGTTCACGTCGTTGCTGGCACGGCCACCGCAGGCATTCCGCATGCGGCATGGGTGAGCGAACGGTTGAATATGCCGATGTGCTACGTGCGCAGCCAAGCGAAAGGATACGGAAAAGGAAAGCAAATTGAAGGGAAAGTAGAACAGGGACAACACGTCGTCGTCATTGAAGATTTAATTTCAACAGGTGGCAGTTCACTAAATGCCGTGCGCGTTTTGCGCGAAGCAGGATGCCATGTGCTTGGCGTCGTTGCGATTTTTACATACGGATTAGAAAAAGGAAAACGAGCATTTCAGCAAGAACAAGTCCCATACTACACCGTGACCGATTACGATGCGCTCATCGAAACAGCGACGGAACTTGGCATCATCACCGAAGAAGAGCGGGTCACGTTACATCATTGGCGTGAACAGTTAGAAGCATAAAAACGAGGGTGTCCAACGAGCGACACCCTTTTTGATCTAATTATTTGGTAGAAATGGCGTTTGTTTTTAAATAGTGGATATCGTTTGCTTGTTGAATCGAACGGAGTGATAACGCTTGTAGGATCGTTTCTTGATGCGCTATTTTCTCAAACCCTTCTTCCATTTGTTGCGACAACTGTTCGATTTGCTGTTTCATGGCTGGAATTTCTTGAACATGCAACTCAACAACAGTCATTCGTTCCATTAATTGACCAACCATCTCCCGAATCGCTGGCACAAGCGCCACATCTTCTTTTGTGGCCATTGTCTGTTCAATATGCTCCACTCGATGTTCAAGCGTACGCATACCAACTTGCAGTGCTACAACATCGTCTTTCGTCGCCATGCGCTGTTCGATGCTCGCGATATCGTCTTTTGTTGCCATGCGCTGTTCGATGCTCGCGATATCGTCTTTTGTTGCCATGCGCTGTTCGATGCTTGCGATATCGTCTTTCGTCGCCATGCGCTGTTCGATGCTCGCGATATCGTCTTTTGTTGCCATGCGCTGTTCGATGCTTGCGATATCGTCTTTCGTCGCCATCGTCTGTTCGATGTGATTGACGCGGCTTTCTAATGCACGAATATCATCTTTCAACATAGCGACGTCTTCTTTTGTTGCCATGTTTGCACGCAAAAATGCCAGCTCATCAAAAATGCGCTGCAACAACTGCTCCATCTCATTCACCTCCTTTTTTCCGCCTATATTATATCATGATTCGACAAAAAGAAGAGAGATTGGACAGAACATACGACAAAAAATTTTTGAGTCATCACCACAACATGTACTTGACAAGCAATACGGTTTCCTGTATAAAGATGTGCAAAAATCATTGATTTACTGATTTTTCCTCGCAACCGTAAATAGGGTATGTTCAGAAAAAAATCAAGTACAACCTTTGGTGAAGAGCCTATTTTATAGATCTTCGCTACAAGTTGTAAATGAAAAAACCCGCCTATCTAGACGGGTTTTTTCATCCTCACCACCATCTCCTCATCCGGCGTGACGTAGATCGTTTGTTGGTTTTCGTAGATGACGAAACCAGGCTTTGCCCCGCTCGGTTTTTTAACGTAGCGGATGCGCGTGTAGTCGACCGGAACGGAGCTGGAGTGGCGCGCTTTGCTGAAGTAAGCGGCTAAGTGGGCAGCTTCGATGATCGTTTGTTCTGATGGTTTTTTGCTTTTAATGACGACGTGCGAGCCAGGGATGTCTTTCGTATGAAGCCAAATGTCGTCTTTGCTTGCGAATTTGTTCGTTAAATAGTCGTTTTGTTTATTGTTTTTGCCGACGAAAATTTCTGTTCCGTCGCTTGATACGTAGCGTTCGAGTTCGATTGTGCGCGGCTTTTGTTTTTTCTGTTTTGTTGCTTTCGCGCGCAAATAGCCTTGTTCGATTAACTCGTCGCGAATGTCGTCAATGTCTTTCGGTGATGCCGTTTCAAGCTGTTGCAACAGCGTATCGAAATATATGATTTCTTCTTTCGTCCGCTCGATTTGTTCCTGCACGATGGAAAGCGAATTTTTCGCTTTTTGGTATTTTTGAAAATAGCTTTGTGCATTTTCTGACGGCGATTTTTGTTGATCAAGCGGAATGGTGATTGTGGCACCGTTTTCGTCATAATAGTTGACGACTTCGATTTCGCTCATTCCTCGCTTCATAGCATAAAGATTTGCGGTCAACAATTCCCCATATAGCCGATATTGTTCCGCCTGTCTTGCTTCTTCAAGCGTTTGTTGAAGTTTCAACAGCTTTTTTTCATTTTTCGCTTTTTCGTTCGCGACAAATCGTTCTAAATCGTGCGCTTGTTGTTTCACGCGATCGCGTTCTGCTTTGCCGAAATAAAAACGGTCAAGCATCTCGCTTAACGTAGCAAAATGTTTTCCTTCCCCTTCGATATGGGTAAGCGGCAACGCGTAAAAGATGTCTTTTGTCCCGTTTGTATATATACATGGAGCAAATTTCTCGTTTCGCACATCTTCCATAAGCGTGATAAAACTTTTCGGCAACGTCGCTCGGTTAGCAAGCCCTGCCCGATGAACAGCTTCGCGCGCAAACAGGGGGGAAATGCCCATAAATGTCGCAATGAGTTGATCGGCTAATTTTCCGGAGAGAAAATCAATTTTTTTTAACACCGTCTCTTCCGTCGCGTGAAGCGGATTTATTTTGTCGTGTGATGGCGGTGCAATGTAAGGCGTCCCTGGTAGCACCGTTCGGTAGCGATTCACAGCAGGTGAGAGATGTTTGACGCTATCGATGATTGTGTTCGTCTGTTCATCGACGAGAATGATGTTGCTGTGGCGCCCCATAATTTCGATAATCAGCTGTTTCGTGCATACATCGCCAAGCTCATTTCTTGCTTTCACGTGAATGATCATAATGCGATCAAAATCGACTTGCGTAATCGCCTCGATGACGCCCCCTTCCATATGTTTGCGCAAAAGCATACAAAACATCGGCGGTTCAGGCGGGTTGTCGTACGTCTCATTTGTTAAATGAACGCGAGCGTAAGTCGGATGTGCACATAATAACAATTTATAGTTACGTCCGTACAAGCGAACATGAAATACTAATTCATATGAAGATGGTTGATAAATTTTAGAAATACGCCCCCCGACAAGCGTTCGTTGTAATTCTTTTGTCATCGCATATGTAAATACTCCATCAAACGACATGGAAAACACCTTTCTCTTTTTTCTTTTCATTATACCATATCATTTTTTTGTACATGCCTGAATAAGCTGTCATAGATAAGATAAGCGGAAGGGGGAAAGAAATGAGCTGGCACGGACTGCGTGTTGAACAAGTCGAACAACAAGTAAACACAACAATCGGTTTCGGATTAACGGAAAAAGAAGCGAAAAAGCGATTAAAACAATTTGGAAAAAATGAGCTGTCAGAAGAAAAAAAGCCGTCTGCGTTCAAACAATTTATCGGACAGTTTCAAGATTTTATGGTGCTCGTCTTATTGGCGGCAACGGCGATTTCTGCCGTATTAGGGGAATACATCGATGCGATCGCCATCGTAGCGATTGTGATCATTAACGCATGCTTAGGATTTATACAAGAGCGCCGAGCGGAAAAGTCGCTTGAGGCGTTAAAAAAACTATCTGCCCCTGAATCGCTCGTTTTGCGTGAAGGTGAATGGATGAAAGTGCCGTCCGCCGACCTTGTCGTTGGCGATATTGTTAAATTTACAAGCGGTGATCGCATCGGGGCTGATGTTCGCATCGTGGAAGCGAAAGGGCTGTATATCGAAGAATCGTCTTTGACAGGGGAGTCGCTTCCTGTTGAAAAACAGACGGCGCCACTTGCGCCAGACGTTCCGTTAGGCGATCGTACAAACATGGCGTTTATGGGGACGCTTGTGACAAAAGGAAGCGGGATTGGGATCGTTGTGGCGACAGGAATGCATACAGCGATGGGGCAAATTGCTCATTTAATCCAGTCGGCGCCAACGATGACGACACCGTTGCAGCGGAAGCTCGAACAGCTCGGCAAAATTTTAATCGTCATCGCTTTAGCGCTCACAGCGCTCGTTGTCGTGCTTGGCGTATGGCAAGGACATGCGGTATACGACATGTTTTTAGCCGGTGTGTCGCTTGCGGTCGCCGCCATTCCAGAAGGGTTGCCAGCGATCGTCACCGTTGTATTGGCGCTCGGTGTCCAACGAATGATGAAGCGAAACGCCATCGTGCGCAAACTGCCGGCCGTTGAAACGCTCGGTTGTGCCTCTGTCATTTGTTCTGATAAAACAGGAACGATGACGGAAAATCAAATGACCGTCACGCACGTATGGGTGAATAACCAGTTATGGACAGTAAGCGGGACGGGCTATGAACCGAAAGGAACGTTTTTATATAACGGCAAACAAGAAAGAATAGACACATCGTTGCAACAAATGTTACTGTTCGGTGCTTTATGCAATCATGCCGTGCTGAAGAAAAAAGGCAGAACATATATGATTGACGGCGACCCGACTGAAGGTGCACTCGTTGTCGCGGCAGCGAAAGCCGGATGGACAAAAGAAAAAATCGCCGCTGAGTTTACGATTGAACATGAATTTCCGTTTGATTCGACGCGCAAAATGATGACGGTCATCGTGAAAGATCGCGCGAGTCGGCGCTTTATTGTCACAAAAGGTGCGCCAGATATGTTGCTAGAACGTTGTCGTTTCATATATATCGACGGTCAGGCGAAACTTATGCGCGACCAAGAGCGGAAACTGGTGCAACAAACCGTCAATACGCTCGCCTCCCAAGCGTTGCGAACGATTGCGATCGCGTATCGTCCACTTCCGCTTACCGAAGCGATCAACGATGAAACGAAAGCGGAAAGCGACTTAACGTTTATCGGTTTACAAGGGATGATCGACCCGCCTCGAAAAGAAGTGAAACAAGCGATAGCCGAATGTAAAAAAGCAGGCATTAAAACAGTGATGATTACAGGGGACCATATTTTAACGGCGAAAGCGATTGCCCAACAACTGCACATGTTGCCGCCAAACGGAAAAGTGATGGATGGAAAGACGTTATCACAGCTGTCTGTCGATGAATTAGAAGACGTTGTGGAAGATGTGTATGTTTTTGCGCGCGTATCGCCAGAACATAAACTAAAAATCGTACAAGCGTTACAAAAAAGAGGACATATTGTCGCAATGACAGGCGATGGCGTCAACGATGCTCCGGCCATTAAAACAGCAAACATCGGCATCGCGATGGGAGTGACAGGAACAGACGTATCGAAAGAAGCTGCTTCGCTCGTTTTGTTAGACGATAACTTCGCGACGATTAAAGCCGCCATTGAAGAAGGACGAAACATTTACGAAAACATTCGCAAATTTATTCGCTATTTGCTTGCCTCGAACGTCGGGGAAATTTTAGTCATGTTATTTGCGATGATATTGGCGCTCCCTCTCCCGCTTGTACCGATTCAAATTTTATGGGTGAATCTCGTCACAGACGGACTACCTGCCATGGCGCTCGGATTAGACCCAGCCGAAGAAAACGTCATGAAACGGCCGCCGCGTCATCCGAAAGAGGGGGTTTTCGCCAGAGGGCTCGGCTGGAAAATCATTAGTCGCGGTTTTTTAATCGGCATAGTGACGTTGATCGCTTTTCTCGTCGTGCATACGAGACATCCGGAAAACTTAACGTATGCGCAGACGGTCGCCTTTGCGACACTCGTGCTCGCTCAACTCATTCACGTATTTGATTGCCGAAGCGAACGATCGGTGTTTGACCGCAATCCGTTTGAAAATATGTATTTAGTGCTCGCTGTGTTGTCGTCACTTTTATTGTTGCTTGTCGTCATTTACTATCCGCCGTTACAGCCGATTTTCCATACCGTTTCGCTGCCACTGACCGATTGGTTGTTGATTGTTGGCTTATCGGCTATTCCGACATTTTTACTGGCAGGTTCACTATTTACTCGCCGCCGTTCATGAAATGTTTTCGCCATATAGTGATATATGCTATAATGAGGGAAGGTAATGGAGCGAATCTATTACCTTCTTTTATTGTCGATAACACATAATGGATGTGAGAGTATGATCGTAAGTATGACAGGATTTGGACGGGGAAAAAAAGAAGGCGAAAACGTAAGCATTACGGTGGAAATGAAATCAGTCAATCACCGTTTTTGTGAAATTTCGATCCGCATGCCTAGACAGTGGATGATGTTTGAAGATAAAATAAAAAGAGTCATTACCGAACATATTGCACGTGGACGTGTCGAAGTGTTTATTACAATTGAAGGAGAACAGCTCGTTGAACGAACGCTTCACGTCGATTGGCAGCTTGTTGATGCGTATTACCGAATGCTTACCGATGTGCGTCGTCGCTTTCATTTTGCCGATGATGTATCGCTTCGAGATGTTGTACATATGCTGTCGGATGCGGTTGAAATGACGGAACAGCCGATCGAAAACGATGCGCTTCTTTCTTTACTTTTAGAAGCGACAAAAGAAGCGGTTGAACAGCTAAAATATATGCGCGAACAAGAAGGAAAAGCGCTATTAGCAGATATGCTTACACAACTTGAGACGATCGAAAAAAGTGTGCGTCGCATTGAACAGCTTGCACCAACGGTCGTCGCTTCTTATCGCGATCGCATACATAAACGAGTGCATGAATTTGTGCAAGGCATCGTCGATGAACAACGGCTATTGACGGAAGTCGCTCTATTTGCGGAAAAAGTCGATATTCATGAAGAATTAAAACGCATATATAGCCATATCGAGCAATTCCGTCGCATCGTTTCCGAAGGAGGATCTGTCGGACGAAAGCTCGACTTTCTCGTCCAAGAACTCAATCGCGAAATGAATACGATCGGTTCTAAAGCAAACGATAGCCACATCGCCTCTGAAGTCGTTAACATGAAAAGCGCCCTTGAAAAAATTAAAGAACAAGTGCAAAATGTGGAGTAGTTTGTTTATTATAGAAGGGTAGGGATGAACGTGAAAGAACGAGGGTTACTAATCGTTTTATCAGGACCGTCCGGTGTCGGAAAAGGGACGGTGCGAAAAGCTTTATTTTCACAACCAGATATTCAATTGCAATATTCCATTTCTGTCACAACGCGCAAACCGCGCGAAGGGGAAGTCGATGGCGTCGATTACTTTTTTAAAACGCGTGAACAGTTTGAAAAAATGATTCGTGAAAATGAGCTGTTAGAATGGGCAGAATATGTCGGGAACTACTACGGCACGCCAATTGCGTACGTGGAAAAAACGTTGCAAGAGGGAAAAGACGTCTTTTTAGAAATTGAAGTGCAAGGAGCGATGCAAGTTCGCAAAGTGTTCCCAGAGGCGCTCTTTATTTTCCTCGCTCCGCCAAGCTTAAGCGAATTGCGTAAACGAATTGAAATGCGCGGAACGGAATCAGAAGACTTAATTCGCGATCGTTTACAAGCGGCGAAAGAAGAATTAGAAATGATGGATGCATACGATTACGTTGTCGAAAACGATCAAGTAGAACTGGCATGCGAGCGCATTAAAGCGATTGTCATGGCGGAACATTGCCGACGTGAACGCGTGGCACAACGATATAAAAAGATGTTGGAGGTGGAGTAATATGTTATATCCTTCCATTGACTTGCTTATTACAAAACTCGATTCAAAATATACGCTCGTCACAGTTGCGGCGAAGCGCGCCCGCCAATTGCAAGTGAAAAATGACTTAACGATCGAAAAACCTGTGTCGAAAAAATTTGTCGGCAAAGCGTTAGAAGAAATTGCAGCGGGTCATATTGAAGTCGTTAGCGAAGAAGAAGCAGCGCAATAAACTATTTACGACAACCTAGTTTTTAGGTTGTTATTTTTTTACAAATACCGAACGAAAGGGGCAACGTCGATGCTTCAGCAAAAAAACATTTTATTATGTGTTACAGGGGGCATTGCTGTATATAAAGCAGCAGCGCTTACAAGCAAACTTGTGCAAGCGGGGGCGAATGTCAAAGTCGTCATGACGGAAGCTGCTTGCCAATTTGTTACACCTCTTACGTTTCAAGCGTTATCAAAAAATGAAGTATACATTGATACATTCGATGAAAAAAAGCCGAATGTCATTGCACACATTGATTTAGCTGATTGGGCACATGTCGTACTCGTTGCCCCTGCGACTGCAAACACGATCGCAAAGCTTGCGCATGGTTTAGCTGACAATATGGTGACAACGATTTTGCTTGCGACAAAAGCACCGGTGTGGCTTGCACCAGCGATGAACGTTCATATGTATGAGCATCCAGCCGTCCAACAAAATATGCGCGCGTTGCAATCGTTCGGTTATCGTTTCATTGAGCCAGCGGAAGGGATGCTTGCGTGTGGTTACGTTGGAAAAGGACGATTAGAAGAACCAGAAACGATCGTCACGTTGCTTGAACAACATTTTGCAACAAATCGCATATTAAAAGGAAAAAAAGTGTTAGTAACCGCTGGTCCAACACGTGAAAAACTTGACCCTGTCCGCTTTTTCAGCAATCATTCGACTGGAAAAATGGGCTATGCACTCGCAGAAGCCGCGCGTGATTTCGGTGCGAATGTCGTTCTTATTTCGGGTCCGACAACGCTTCCTAGCCCTGCGGGTGTACAGACGATTCGCGTTGAAAGTGCGCAAGACATGTACGAAGAAGTGATGAACCATTTTCACGATAGCGATATCGTCATTAAAACAGCAGCAGTGGCCGATTATCGTCCGAAATATGTTGCCGACAATAAAATAAAAAAGCAACAAGGGGACTATACGGTCGTTTTAGAACGAACGATCGATATTTTACAAACGCTCGGTGAACAAAAAACACATCAATTTTTAGTCGGTTTTGCGGCAGAGACGAACGATGTTGAACGATATGCAAAAGATAAGCTGGCACGCAAAAATGCAGATATGATCGTTGCAAATAACGTCGTGCAAGAAGGGGCGGGATTCGGGACGGATACAAACATTGTGACGCTATTGAAACGGGACGGAACCGTTAAACATCTCCCACTTTTACCGAAGTCGGAAGTGGCAAAAGAAATTTTACGTGAAGTTCATCGTGAAATTGAGGGACGCGTATGACAATTGCTTCTGTCATTGTTGATATTCCAGCTAGTCAAACGGATCGCCCGTTTGATTATATCATCCCGCCTGAGCTCGTTGGCGTCGTACAAGCAGGTATGCGCGTCGTCGTGCCATTTGGCACTAGACTTCTACAAGGATTTGTCATAGAAGTCAAAGAAACGACGGATATGTCTATCGAGCAACTAAAGCCGATTCATTCCCTTTTTGATGTTGTTCCTGTATTAAACGAGGAATTACTTCAATTAGGGAGATGGCTAACTGAAACGACACTCTGTTTCATGGTATCTGCCTTTCAAGCGATGTTACCTGCCGCGATGAAAGCGAAATATGAGAAGGATATTCGGCTCATCGAACAGCATATGCCGCTCGTCCACGAAAACGTGCGCGCGCTGTTTCGTGACCGTCTCATCATCCCATGGAGCGAGGTTGAACAAACGCCATACGTGCGCCTATTGCAAAAAGAAATTGCAAATGGTCATATTGAAGTCGTTTACCGAGTTGAAGAAAAAGGAAAAATAAAAACAGAAAAATGGGTCGAATTATGTGCAAATGACGAACACGTCACCCATGCACTCGCATCACTTTCAACGCGCGCAATCAAACAAAAGCAAGTGCTCGAACATTTGTTGACAGCACGAGCTTTGCCTTTAAAACAGTTGTTGAGCGAAACAAATAGCACATGGGCAACTGTTCAAGCGCTCATCAAAAAACAACTTGTCGCTGTGAAAGAAAAAGAAATATATCGTGACCCGTATGCGAATCGCTCATTTCCAAAAACAAAACCGCTCGCCCTAACAGATGAACAATGCCAAGCATTGCATGCGATCGGACAAGCCATTGAACAAAACGTACACGATGTTTTTTTAATGTACGGTGTCACAGGAAGTGGGAAAACAGAAGTATATATGCAAGCGATTGACCTTGTCTTAAAAAAAGGAAAAGAAGCAATTGTGCTCGTACCTGAAATTTCATTAACGCCACAAATGGTCAGACGGTTTAAAGAACGATTTGGCTCCAAGGTAGCTGTTCTTCATAGCGGATTATCACTCGGAGAAAAGTATGATGAATGGCGGAAAATTCAACGAAAAGAAGTGCAGCTCGTCGTTGGCGCTCGCTCCGCCATTTTCGCCCCGTTTGAAAACATCGGTATCATCATTATTGATGAAGAGCATGAAACGAGCTATAAACAAGAAGAATCGCCTCGCTATCATGCCCGTGACGTTGCTATTTTTCGCGGCTGTTATCATCGTTGTCCGGTTGTACTTGGCAGCGCTACGCCATCACTTGAATCGTTTGCGCGCGCGAAAAAAGGGGTATATAAGCAAGTCACGTTAACGAGACGAATGAACGATCATGCCCTTCCACCTGTTGAAATTGTCGATATGCGTGAAGAACTGCGTGCAGGGAACCGTTCGATGTTTTCCCGCCTTTTATTTGAAAAATTAACGGAACGTTTACAAAAAGGGGAACAATCTGTTTTGTTTTTAAATCGTCGTGGCTATTCATCTTTTGTCATGTGTCGCGATTGCGGTCACGTCATTCAATGCCCACATTGTGATATTTCGCTCACATATCATCGGGTGCAACAGCAACTGAAATGTCATTATTGTGGATACGAACAGCGCATGTCTTCGCATTGTCCTGCTTGTCAAAGTGAACATATTCGCTTTTTCGGAACAGGAACACAAAAAGTAGAAGAAGAATTAACAAAGCTTTTACCTCATGCGCGCGTTATTCGCATGGACGTCGATACGACGAGTCGAAAAGGGGCGCACGAACGGCTGTTAAACGAGTTTGGGGAAGGAAAAGCGGACATTTTACTCGGTACGCAAATGATTGCGAAAGGGCTTGATTTTCCGAACGTCACATTAGTTGGCGTATTAGCGGCAGACACGATGCTTCATGTCCCTGACTTTCGGGCGGCAGAAAAAACGTTTCAGCTATTAACGCAAGTAAGCGGCCGAGCGGGGCGGCATCATTTGCCGGGAGAAGTCGTTATTCAAACGTATACACCTGAACATTACAGTATTCAACTAGCAGCCGATCATCATTTTGAAGCATTTTATGAGCGCGAAATGATCACCCGAAAAAAACACGGGTATCCACCGTTTTATTATTTAACGCTCATTACGGTTTCGCATGTCGATGCGCTGAAAGGAATAAGCATCGCTGAAAAAATCGCTGCACATGTGAAAAAGCATTTGTCTGCTGAAGCGGTCGTATTAGGACCCGTTGCTTCGCCAATTGCGCGCATGAACGATAGATATCGTTACCAATGCATGATAAAATACAAGCGGGAACCGAACTTAACGACAGCGCTCCGCACAATTGTCGAACATTATCAGCGCGAGATGGTGCGTGGCGATGTGACGATTACAATTGATTTAAATCCATATATGATGATGTAAATAAGGGAGGAACCATTTTGGCTATTTTACCGATTGTGACATATCCTGCCCCGATTTTAGAAACCGTTTGCCAGCCGGTCACTATTTTTGACCGCAAGCTGGCGAAAATATTAAACGACATGTACGATACGATGATTGCGGCCGATGGAGTCGGATTAGCCGCTCCACAAGTCGGCATCGATCAACAAATTGCAATTGTTGACATTGGTGACCGTCATGGTCGTATTGAATTAATTAATCCGATCATCGTTGCACAAAGCGGTGAACAAATCGGTCCAGAAGGATGTTTAAGTTTTCCCGGTTTATTTGGGGAAGTGAAACGTTCTCAATATGTAAAAGTACGTGCGCAAAATCGCCGCGGTCGCCCGTTTGAAATCGAAGGCACCGGCTTTTTAGCGCGTGCGTTACAACATGAAATTGACCATTTACATGGCATATTATTCACATCAAAAGTGATTCGTTATTATGAAGAAGGAGAGTTCGAACAATGAACATTGTATTTATGGGAACACCTGATTTTGCTGTTCCGGTTTTGGAACAGTTGATCAAAGACGGATACAACGTCGTCGGCGTCGTTACGCAGCCAGATAAACCGAAAGGGCGAAAACAACAATTGACGCCACCACCTGTCAAAGTGACAGCGGAATCGTACGGCATTCCGGTACTCCAACCGACGAAAATTCGTGAGAAAGAACAATACGAGCAAGTCATCGCTCTACAGCCTGATTTGATTGTGACCGCTGCATTTGGACAAATTTTACCGAAACCGCTCCTTGAAGCACCAACGTACGGTTGCATTAATGTGCACGCGTCGCTCTTGCCAGAATTGCGCGGAGGAGCTCCGATTCATTACGCTATTTTACAAGGGAAGAAGAAAACGGGCATTACGATTATGTATATGGTTGAAAAACTAGATGCAGGCGATATATTAACGCAAGTGGAAGTGCCAATTGATGAGCGCGATACGGTCGGAACATTGCACGACAAATTGAGCAAAGCGGGGGCGCAACTTCTTTCTGAGACGCTTCCAAAATTGCTTCGTGGGGAGTTGACACCAATCAAACAAAATGATGAACAAGCGACATTTGCATATAACATTAAACCTGAACAAGAGCGAATTGATTGGACAAAAACAGGGGAAGACATTTACAACCATATTCGCGGCATGAATCCGTGGCCTGTCGCTTATACGACATATGGCGATGAACGTTGGAAAATTTGGTGGGGGGAGAAAGTACAGGCTTCATCACAAGCGAACCCAGGTACCATTGTCGCCGTTGAGCAAGACGGCATCATCGTTGCGACAGGGAATGACACGGCGATTAAAATTACTGAATTGCAGCCAGCAGGGAAACGGAAAATGAGCGCTACTGACTTTTTACGCGGTGCAACGATTGAAATCGGGAAAGTATTAGGAGGAACGAATGAGTAAGAAAAACGTACGAAATTTAGCATTAGATGTGCTAATCGATATCGAAAAAAAACGAGCATATAGCAATTTATCATTACATCATGTGATCGAAACGAACGAATTATCCGCCCAAGACGTTGCGCTTTTAACAGAGATAGTGTACGGCACGATCCAACGACGCGATACGCTTGATTACTATTTACAGCCGTTTGTGAAAGGAAAAATTGAGCCGTGGGTGCGCCTGTTGCTCCGAATGTCGCTTTATCAAATGGTATTTTTAGACCGGATTCCTGATCGCGCGGTGTTATTTGAAGCGGTAGAAATAGCAAAACGTCGTGGCCATCGCGGCATCGCTTCGCTCGTCAACGGCATATTACGTTCCGTTCAGCGTCAAGGATTGCGCTCATTTGATGACATAGAAGATGAAAGCGAGCGTTTAGCCATCGCGACAAGCCACCCGTTTTGGCTTGTGCGGCGCTGGATCGAACAGTTTGGCTTCGATGAAACGAAGCAGATGTGCGAAGCAAACAACTTTCCACCAGAACAAACAGCACGAGTAAACGTGATGCGCGCGACCGTTGGAGAAGTTATCGATCGTCTAAAAGAAGAGGGAATAGAAGCTATCCCTTCTTCCGTCGTTCCGATTGGCATTAAAATGACAAAAGGAAATGCAGCGAAAACGAGCGTGTTTCAAGAAGGGCTTGTGACGATTCAAGACGAAAGCTCGATGCTTGTTGCTTACGCCCTTTCTCCAACCGAAACAGACGTTGTGTTAGATTGTTGCGCGGCACCGGGCGGAAAGACGACGCATATGGCTGAACGAATGAACAACAAAGGTCGTATCGTTGCGCTAGATATTCACGATCATAAAGTAAAACTGATTGAGCAGCAGGCAAAGCGTTTAGGTTTGTCGAATATAGAAGCGAAACAACTCGATAGCCGTCAAGCACATACGCAATTTGCTCCTGAAACGTTTGATCGTATATTAGTTGATGCGCCTTGTTCAGGGCTTGGCGTCATTCGGCGAAAGCCGGAAATTAAATATGAGAAAAACGAAAAAGATATTGCGCAACTTGCTGCTATTCAGCGAAATATTTTACGGGCGGTCGCTCCGCTTTTAAAACGTGGCGGAACGCTTGTATATAGCACATGTACCGTTGATCGCGAAGAAAATGAGCAAGTCATCGCCCAATTTTTAGATGAGCATCCCGAATATGATCGCGACGAAACGCTCGCTTCGCGCCTGCCATCGTCAGTTGCATCCTATGTGCATGACGGCATGTTACAATTGCTTCCACATCACGTATTTAGCGACGGATTTTTTATCGCAACATTGAAAAAGAAAGGTGAAATGACATGAAACCATCCATTTACTCGATGCGTTTAGAAGACTTGCAAAGTTGGGTGGAACAGCAAGGAGAAAAGCCGTTTCGCGCCACACAAATTTTTGAATGGCTATATAAAAAACGAGTGACGTCGTTTGAAGATATGACGAATATTCCGAAAGCGCTACGCGAGCGGTTAGATGAACATTTTGTCATCACGACATTAAAAACGCTTGTACAGCAAACTTCCAAAGACGGAACGATGAAGTTTTTATTTGAGCTTCATGACGGTTATTCGATTGAAACAGTGCTTATGCGCCATGATTACGGAAATTCGATTTGTGTCACGACACAAGTCGGCTGTCGGATTGGTTGTACGTTTTGTGCTTCGACATTAGGTGGATTAAAGCGCAATTTACAAGCAGGTGAAATTGTTGCCCAAGTTGTCAAAGTGCAAAAGGCGCTCGATGAAACGAATGAACGCGTAAGCAGTATCGTCGTGATGGGAATAGGTGAACCGTTCGATAACTATGATGAGCTAATCAAGTTTTTAAAAACTGTTAACCATCCGAAAGGGCTGCATATTGGCGCGCGTCACATCACCGTATCAACGAGCGGCATCATCCCAAAAATTTATCAATTTGCCGATGAAAATATGCAAATTAACTTCGCGATTTCGCTTCATGCGCCAAATACGGAATTGCGCTCGAAGTTAATGCCGATTAACCGCGCTTATAAATTGCCAGAGCTGATGGAAGCGGTGCGATACTACATTGAAAAAACAGGGCGGCGCGTGACATTTGAATACGGTTTATTTGGCGGTGTGAACGATCAAATTGAACATGCCGAAGAGCTTGCGGAGCTCATTAAAGGATTGAAATGCCATGTCAATTTAATTCCAGTCAACTACGTACCTGAACGCAACTACGTTCGTACACCGCGTGAACAAATTTTTGCGTTTGAGAAAACATTAAAAAAACATGGCATTAATGTCACGATTCGCCGCGAGCAAGGGCACGATATTGATGCCGCATGCGGACAGCTACGTGCGAAAGAGCGAAAAGAAGAAACGAAAGCGTAAACGGGATACACATACAGAAGGGAGGAAGCGATACTCGCATGAGTGTCGTGCGTGTATGAAGGCGGTGTTTCAAACGGATGTCGGCAAAATCAGGTCGCATAATGAAGATAACGGAGGTGTTTTTATCAATCAAGCAGGCAACTATTTAGCCGTTGTTGCTGATGGAATGGGTGGTCATCTTGCTGGCGACGTGGCGAGTGAAATGACGATGACACAATTAAAACAATTTTGGGAAGAAACTGATGAAATGACATCACCACAACAAGCAGAAACGTGGCTAAAAGAACATGTCATGAAAGTAAACGAATCGCTCTTTCATCATTCGCAAACGAACGATCATTGTCAAGGAATGGGGACGACAATTGTTGCCGCTATTTGTACAAAACAGTTTGCGACGATCGGCCACATCGGCGATAGTCGTTGTTATTTGTTAAACGCAAGCGGATTTCAACAAATGACAGAAGACCATTCCCTTGTTAATGAATTAGTGAAAAGTGGACAACTATCAAAAGAAGATGCGGAATATCATCCGCGTAAACATGTGCTATTGCGCGCGCTCGGAACAGAGCAAGTAATTGAACTCGATGTAAAAACGGTCGCTGTCGATGAAGGAGATATGTTATTGCTTTGCTCTGACGGCCTTTCGAATAAAGTGCCTGAACAGACGATGGTAGACGTATTAACGTCTGATCGATCACTTGAAGAGAAAGCGCAAGCGCTTATCGACGTCGCAAACGAGCACGGTGGTGAAGATAATATTACGTTAGCGATCGTACAATTTGTAGATGTGGATGAAAGTAGGTGATCGCTCGTGCTCATCGGCAAACGATTAAACGGTCGCTATAAATTGTTGCAACTCATCGGCGGCGGCGGAATGGCGAATGTTTATTTAGCTAGGGATATGATTTTAGACCGCGACGTTGCCGTCAAAGTGTTACGTTTAGATTTTGTAAACGATGAATCATTTATTAAACGGTTTCGCCGTGAAGCACAAGCAGCAACAAGTTTAAATCATGAAAATATTGTCACGATTTACGATGTTGGAGAAGATGACGGCATTTATTACATGGTCATGGAATATGTGCGCGGCTGTACGTTAAAACAGTATATTCAACAACATGCCCCTCTTCCTGTTCAAGAGGCGTTACGCATGATGGATGAATTAACAGGGGCGATTGCTCACGCTCATCAAAACGGAGTCATTCATCGTGACATTAAGCCACAAAATATTTTAGTGGCAGAAGACGGAACATTAAAAATAACAGATTTTGGTATCGCTATTGCGTTAAGTTCAACAACGATTACGCAAACGAATTCGGTATTAGGATCTGTCCATTATTTATCACCAGAACAAGCAAAAGGCGGAATAGCGACAGAAAAATCGGATATTTATTCACTCGGCATCGTCATGTTTGAGTTGCTGACCGGTCAATTACCTTTCTCTGGTGAATCAGCTGTAGCCATTGTGCTAAAACATTTGCAAACGGAGACGCCGTCTGTGCGGCGCTGGAATCCGAATATTCCACAAAGCGTAGAAAATATTGTGTTAAAAGCGACAGCAAAAAATCCGTTGCATCGTTACAATAGCGCATTAGATATGCAAAAACATATTCGCACCGCTCTTTTGCCTGAGCGCATAAACGAACAAAAATTTACGTTGCCGACCGAAGATGACGACGAAGAAACGAAAATTATCCCGATTGTGAAACCGACCGCTTCTGCACCGTCAGAAAAGAAAGAGGACGTGCCTCCTCCAAAAGAAAAGCGTTCAAAAAAATGGCTCATTTTATGGGCGACATTTCTTTTCTTGCTCGTCGGCGCTGGGGTGAGCGCAGTCACATGGATTCCTGATTTATTTTTCCCAAAAGATGTGACGGTGCCTGATGTGACAAACAAAAATTATACAGATGCGGTGACGGAATTAACGTCGTTAGGTTTAAAAATCGAAAAAACGGTCGAGGAAGAACATGATGACATCGCAGAAGGATTTGTCATTCGTACGAATCCGCAAGCCGGAAAAGTCGTGAAAGCAGGTACAGCGGTAACGATTTATAAAAGTATAGGGAAGAAAAAAGTGGAGTTTCAAAATTATGTTGGCGAGCCAATCGATGACGTCGAGCGACAATTGCGATCGGCAAACTATTTACTCATCGATAAAAAACAAGTGTATAGTGACGAACCAGCAGGTACGATTATCGAACAATTCCCGCTTCCAGGCGAAAAAGTTGTACCGGAAGAAACAGAAGTGCGTTTTACCGTCAGCCTTGGGCCAGAAAAAATTGTTTTAAAAGATTTAACAGGATATACAGAAAAAAGTGTGCGCGATTATGCTGCAGACCAACAACTGTACGTCATCGTCAAACAGCAATATTCAGATACGGTCGAAAAAGGGCTCGTCATTTCTCAAACGCCACAAGCGAACGCAAAATTAGACAAAGGAGCAACTGTAACGGTCGTCATTTCTCTTGGAAAAGAACCAGTATTAACAAAGAAAGTCATCCAAGAAATTAGCATTCCGTACGAACCGCCTGTTGATGTAAACGAACCAGTCATGGCAGAATTATATATAGAAGACGAAAACTATTCGTTTGCTCAACCGTACAAACGTTATCGTTTAACAAGTGATGTGAAAGAGCGTGTAGAATTTGTCATTCAACAAGGAAAACAAGGGCGTTATCGCGTCGTCGTCAACGGCACGACGGTGCGTGAAGGCATCGTGCCATATCCAACAACACCTTAAAGGAGGGAAGGCATGGCGGAAGGAAAAATTATTAAAGCGTTAAGCGGTTTTTATTACGTGTTAAGCGAAGGTCGAGTGTATCAATGTCGTGGTCGCGGGGTGTTTCGCAAGCGGAAAGTGACGCCGCTTGTCGGCGACTACGTTTCCTTTCAAGCGGAAAATGAACGAGAAGGGTATATATTAGACGTATTTGAGCGGAAAAATGAACTTGTTCGACCGCCGATTGCAAATATCGACCAAGCGATTTTAGTGTTTTCAGCGGTAGAGCCAGATTTTAACCCAGCATTGCTCGATCGATTTCTCGTCTTAATTGAAGCAAAGCACATTCGCCCAATTATTGTTGTGAGTAAAATGGATTTAGTCGACGATGAAACGAAGCCACGCATCGAACAATATATTCGCGATTATCGTCAAATCGGATATGATGTGTTAGAAGTGTCGACGAAAACGCGGGCAGGGGTTGAATCATTACTCCCTTACTTTGAAGGAAACGTATCCGTCTTTGCAGGGCAGTCAGGTGTCGGAAAGTCGTCTTTATTAAATGCGTTACGTCCGGACTTACAGTTAAAAACGGGCGATATTTCCCACCATCTTGGACGAGGAAAACATACGACAAGACATGTTGAATTAATTGAAATCGGAGGCGGTTTCGTCGCAGATACGCCGGGCTTTAGTGCGCTAGAATTTGATGAAATCGAACTCGAACAATTGCCACTTTGTTTTCCTGAGTTTGTTGCTAGAAGCGGCGGTTGTAAATTCCGCGGTTGTACGCATACAGCGGAGCCGAAATGCGCGGTGAAAGAGGCGTTCGCATCGGGAGACATTCCTTCTTACCGTTATGAACATTACGTGAACTTTATCGAGGAAATAAAAGAACGAAAGCCGAGGTATTGAACATGATTAAAATTGCGCCATCGATTTTATCTGCGAATTTCGCCAAACTTGGCGAAGAAATTGTAGACGTAGAACGCGGGGGAGCGGATTATATTCATGTTGATGTCATGGACGGTCATTTCGTTCCGAACATTACCATCGGTCCACTAATCGTGGAAGCGATTCGTCCGGTGACGACACTCCCGCTTGACGTTCATTTAATGATTGAACAACCCGATCGTTATATCCCGACATTTGCGAAAGCAGGAGCAGACTATTTAACGGTACACGTTGAAGCGTGTCCGCATTTACATCGCACGATCCATCTCATTAAAGAACATGGTGTGAAAGCAGGAGTCGCGTTAAATCCGCATACACCGATTTCGATGATTGAGCATTTGATTGAAGACCTCGACCTTGTTTTATTTATGACGGTCAACCCAGGTTTTGGTGGGCAATCGTTTATTCCAGCAGTACTCCCAAAAATTCATGCGTTTTCAACACTCGTTCGAGAACGCGGGATTTCTGTTGAAATTGAAGTAGATGGCGGCATTCAAGCTGAAACAGCAAAACTTTGTGTCGAAGCTGGGGCAAACGTTCTCGTTGCGGGATCAGCCATCTATAATCAAAAAGATCGTGCCAAAGCGATTCGCACCATTCGTGAGGGTGTGTCATCTTGACACATCCTTCTTTCTTAGGGAGGTGAACATATTGATTATTCATCTTGTAGCAGGTGGTCCGCCAAGCTTCTTACCTCATTTACAAGCATATGACGGGGAAAATGTATGTTGGGTAGGAGTAGATCGCGGTGTTTTAGCGCTGCTTGATGCGGGAATCATGCCAAATCGGGCATTTGGCGATTTTGACTCGATTGATGAACTAGAGTTACAACAATTGAAAAACAGATTACCTCACATCGACATATGGCCATCGGAAAAAGATCAAACGGATACAGACATTGCGCTTGATTGGGCACTTGCACAACAAGCGACAAACATTCGCGTGTTCGGAGGAACAGGGGGACGACTTGATCATTTATTCGGCAACGTTCAGCTTTTGTTTAAAGGAAAAGATGGACAAATTGAATTAATTGATCGTCAAAACGTCGTTACGCTTTATCGAAGTGGAAAACATGTCGTTGAAAAAAAAGATGAATACCGATACATTTCATTTATTCCTATGACCCCGGTGCGTGCTTTAACGCTTCGTGGATTTAAATATCCGCTTGATGCACAAGATATACCGCTTGGATCAACATTATGCGTAAGTAATGAACTCATCCATCATTTTGGTACTTTTTCATTCACTGAAGGCATATTAATGATGATAAGAAGCAAGGATGAAAAATAACGCTTCGAGGTACGATTTGTGCGGAGATGAATATAATAGGAGAAGAGTGTGCACAGTAGGGGAGGGAATCATAGTGAAATTTTATACGATTAAGTTGCCGAAGTTTTTGGGTGGAATTGTGCGAGCGATGTTAAACTCGTTCAAAAAAGGATAAAAAGCACCAAATGATTGGTGCTTTTTTCTATTACACACGTTCTACTTTTCCGGATTTTAATGCGCGAGCAGAAACCCAAACGCGCTTTGGTTTTCCGTCAACTAAAATGCGAACTTTTTGAAGGTTTGCTTTCCATGTACGGCGGCTCGCATTCATTGCGTGAGAACGAGCGTTTCCGAATGATTTTTTCTTACCAGTCACAAAGCATTTTGCCATTTTGTTTCCCTCCTCACTTGCCAAACTACGTGCTCAAAACACTACTATAATTTATCATACATAAAAACGGATTGCAATACTTCCGACATACTCTTTCAAGAAAATAACCTTGACATCTGTTTTCTATTTCGGGTAAATATACTATGGGTAGGAACTTTTAAAAATAAGCCGAGTATAGTACAATGGCGTTAGCTACCTAACAAGAAAGGGGACTTGAGCGATGTCCATTGAATTACAAACGAAATACGGTCGTGTTGAAATTAGTAACGATGTCATTGCAGCAATTGCTGGAGGAGCGGCGGTCGATTGCTACGGCATTGTCGGGATGGCATCAAAAAATCAATTGAAAGATGGAATTGCTGAAATTTTACGTCGTGAAAATTTCGCAAAAGGTATTGTTGTTCGTCAAGAAAACGACGAGGTACACATCGATTTATACGTCATCGTTAGCTACGGCACGAAAATTTCTGAAGTTGCACATAACGTACAAACGAAAGTGAAGTATACGTTAGATCAAACGTTAGGTTTATCTGTTCATTCTATTAACATCTATGTTCAAGGGGTTCGTGTCACGAATCCGTAGTGAGGAGGAACTAGTCTGTGACAATGACAACATTAGATGGGAAACGCTTTGCACAAATGGTGTTGCAAGGCGCGACACATTTAGCGAACAATGCAAAAACAGTAGATGCATTAAACGTCTTTCCCGTTCCGGATGGGGATACAGGAACGAACATGAATTTATCGATGACGTCCGGTGCAAAAGAGGTAAAAAATCACGTATCCGACCATATTGGAAAAGTGGCAAGCGCGTTAGCGAAAGGGTTATTAATGGGGGCGCGTGGAAACTCGGGCGTTATTTTATCACAGTTATTCCGCGGATTTGCGAAAGCGGTTGAACAAAAAAGTGAAATCAATAGCAAAGAGTTTGCGGCAGCGCTGGAAGCGGGTGTGCAAACAGCATATAAAGCGGTCATGAAGCCGGTTGAAGGCACGATTTTAACGGTTGCAAAAGATGCAGCGAAGCGGGCAGTGGCTGTGGCGAAAAAAGAAGTGGACATCGTCGTTTTGATGACAGAAGTATTAAAAGAAGCAAAAGCGTCGCTAAAGCGCACGCCAGATTTACTTCCTGTATTAAAAGAAGTAGGCGTCGTTGACAGCGGCGGACAAGGTCTCGTTTTCGTATACGAAGGTTTTTTAGCGGCATTAAAAGGAGAAACGATTGCGGAATCAGAAACGTTGTCGATGGAACAACTCGTCCGCACCGAACATCACCGTAACGTGCAAAGCCATTTGAGCGCAGATGACATTGAGTTTGGATATTGTACAGAATTTATGGTGAAATTCGAGCAAGATAAAGTGGCGAAACATCCGTTTCAAGAAGAAACGTTCCGCCAAGATTTAAGCCGCTTCGGCGATTCGCTTCTCGTGATTGCAGATGACGAATTAGTAAAAGTGCACATTCATGCGGAACAACCAGGTGAAGTGCTCACCTATGCACAACGTTACGGAAGTTTAATTAACATTAAAATTGAAAATATGCGCGAACAGCATGCGAATATCGTTCACCAAGATGTGCAGCCGCCGAAAAAGAAAGAGCGCATGCCATACGGCATCGTTGCGGTAGCGATGGGGAATGGTATTGCTGAATTACTTAAAAGCATCGGTGCCCATGCGGTCATTGAAGGTGGGCAGACGATGAATCCGAGTACAGAAGACATCGTAAAAGCAATTGAAGAAGTAAATGCCCAAACGGTATTTGTTTTACCAAATAATAAAAACATTATTTTAGCAGCTCAACAAGCCGCTTCTGTCGCATCATGCGATGTAGTTGTCATTCCATCAAAAACCGTCCCACAAGGAATGACAGCGTTGCTTTCATTTAATCCTTCTGCCACAAAAGAAGAAAACGAGAAAGCAATGACCGACGCGCTTGCTCGCGTGAAAACAGGACAAGTAACGTTTGCTGTACGCGATACAAATATTGATGGTGTCGAAATTGAAAAAGACGATTATATGGGAATTGCCGATGGAAAAATTGTCGTATCTCATAAAGAGCTTACTCATGTGATCGAGACGTTACTTACGCATATGATTGGCGAGGAAGATGAAATTGTAACGATTCTCGCTGGTGAAGATGCGACCGAAGAACAAATGTCACACGTCCTTCAGTTTGTTGAACAACAGTTCCCGCACGTCGAAGTTGAAACGCATCATGGCGACCAACCGCTATATCCATTTATTTTTGCTATTGAATAAAGCAGATCGCTATCATTCACATACGATGAAAGAAGGGGAGTGTTCCCCTTCTTTTTCATGAAGATGACAAAGGGGAGAAACAAATGAAATATCGCAGTGTATTTGACATTATCGGTCCGATTATGATTGGTCCGTCAAGCTCACATACGGCAGGAGCGGTACGGATTGGCAAAGTAGCGCGCAATTTATTTGGGAGAAAACCAGCATGGGCGGATATTTTCTTTTACGGTTCATTCGCTGAAACGTATAAAGGACACGGGACAGATGTTGCCATCGTTGGCGGCTTGTTAAACTTTGATACGTTTGATGAGCGAATGAAAACATCGTTACACATCGCCAAGCAAGAAGGCATTCGCATCACGTTTCATGAAGAAGAAGCCATTCCGCCTCACCCCAATACAGCAAAAATTCGTCTCGGTGATGAAAAAGGGGAGCTCGAGCTTGTCGGCATTTCAATTGGCGGTGGAAAAATTGAAATCATTGAGTTAAACGGTTTCGAGCTAAGGCTTTCCGGTCATCACCCTGCCCTTTTAATTATGCATAACGACCGTTACGGTGCCATTGCAGGAGTAGCTAGCGTGTTAGCGAAATATGCGATCAACATCGGTCATATGGAAGTCTCGCGGAAAGAAAAAGGAAAACAAGCGTTAATGACAATTGAAGTCGATCAAAATATTGACGATGCGATTGTCGAACAATTAAAAGCGCTACCACATATTATTGACGTAACAAAAATTGTCGAGTAAAAGCGGCGCAAAGGGGAGATCACCATGTTTCGAAATGTAGCGGAACTCGTCGAACGAGCAGAACGAGAACAAATGAAAATTGCAGAAGTGATGATTCGTCAAGAAATGGAAGTGACTGAGCGCAGTCGGGAGGACATCATTGCGCAAATGGAGAAAAACTTACAAGTGATGGAACAAGCTGTCATACGCGGATTAGCTGGCGTTCGTTCGCATTCTGGATTAACAGGCGGCGATGCGACACGCTTGCAACAATATATTGCGCGTGGACAATTTTTATCAGGGGAAACGATTTTAGATGCGGTCAGTAAGGCGATGGCAACGAACGAAGTAAACGCAGCGATGGGAATGATTTGTGCAACGCCAACAGCAGGATCGGCTGGTGTCGTTCCAGGGACGTTATTTGCAGTAAAAGAAAAACTGCAACCGACGCGCGAACAAATGATCGAGTTTTTATTTACAGCTGGTGCGTTCGGATTTGTTGTCGCAAACAACGCCTCCATTTCTGGTGCGGCAGGAGGTTGCCAAGCGGAAGTTGGCTCGGCAGCAGGCATGGCAGCAGCAGCGCTTGTCGAAATGGCTGGTGGTACGCCAAGACAAGCGGCAGAAGCGATGGCGATCGCTTTGAAAAATATGCTTGGGCTCGTTTGTGATCCCGTTGCAGGGTTAGTGGAAGTACCGTGTGTCAAACGAAATGCAATCGGAGCAGCAAATGCGATGATCGCTGCCGACATGGCGCTTGCTGGCATACAAAGTCGCATTCCGTGCGATGAGGTCATTGAAGCAATGTTCCGTATCGGTCAGACGATGCCAGTAGCATTAAAAGAAACAGCACAAGGAGGGTTAGCGGCGACGCCGACCGCTCGCAAATTCGAAGCGGACATTTTCGGCAAGCCGAAGAATGAACGTGAGTGACGTACTACAACAAACAGTCACAGCGATTAAAGGAATTGGAGAAGAAACGGCGGCTGCGCTTCATGAGATGGGGATTGATACAATTGAACAACTGTTGTATCATTTCCCTTTTCGTTATGAAGATTATCGCATATGTGCGTTAGAAGAAGCAAAGCACGATGAAAAAATAACGATCGTTGGCAAAGTGTATAGTGAGCCTGTGCTGACGTATTATAGCCGCAAAAAGTCACGCTTAACGTTTCGTGTACTTGTTGACCGATTTTTAGTGACCGCCGTTTGTTTTAATCAACCTTATTTGAAAAAGAAACTGACTTTACATGAAACGGTAACGATTACAGGGAAGTGGGATAAGCATCGCCAAACGATAACCGTACAGCAGCTTCATATCGGTGAAATGAAACAACAAAAGGAGATTGAACCGGTCTATTCAACGCGTGGTGATTTAACAGTGAAAGGCATGCGTCGATTTATTGCGCTTGCTTTGCAACAATACAGTCATGCGATTGTCGACCCGTTGCCGAACGAGCTGCTCGAAACATATCGGCTCATATCAAAACGTGATGCGATACGAGCCATTCATATGCCGCTTTCGCACGAGCAGCTGAAACAAGCACGACGCCGTCTCGTTTATGAAGAGTTTTTACTTTTTCAATTAAAAATGCAAGCGTTAAAAAAATATCGCCGTGAACAGTCACCGGGCATTGCACATCGCTTTTCAGATGAACGGCTTCAAACGTTTATTCAGTCGCTTCCATTTCCGCTCACGAACGCACAACAGCGGGTTGTCCGTGAAATTGTTCAAGATTTAAAGTCGCCATATCGAATGAATCGGTTATTACAAGGTGATGTCGGGTCAGGAAAAACCGTCGTTGCGGCCATTGTATTGTATGTAGTATATGTTTCAGGATATCAAGGGGCATTAATGGTGCCGACCGAAATTTTAGCCGAACAGCACGCCGAATCGCTTCGTGCGCTCCTTGAACCGATGGGCATTCGTGTCGAGCTGTTGACGAGTTCAGTAAAAGGAAAAAGGCGGAAACAGCTCCTTGAACAATTGGTAGCGGGAGACATTCATGTTGTTGTTGGCACGCATGCCCTCATTCAAGACGATGTGAATTTTGCGAAACTTGGCGTTGTCATCACAGACGAGCAACATCGCTTTGGGGTAGAACAGCGCCGTATTTTACGTGAAAAAGGCCAATCACCTGATGTATTATTTATGACGGCGACACCCATTCCGCGCACGCTTGCGATTACGGCATTTGGAGAAATGGACGTGTCTGTCATTGATGAAATGCCAAAAGGAAGAAAAAAAATTGAAACGTATTGGGTTAAACACGACATGCTTGAACGCGTATTTCAATTTATTGCAAAACAAGTGGATGCAGGTCATCAAGCATACGTCATTTGCCCGCTTATTGAAGAATCAGAAAAACTTGATGTTCAAAACGCCATTGATGTTCATGCGATGCTGACGAACTATTATAAAGGACGATATCGTGTCGGACTGATGCACGGTCGTTTATCTTCAGAAGAAAAAGAAGAAGTGATGCGTGCATTTAGCGCCAATAATATTCATATTTTAGTGTCAACAACGGTTGTAGAAGTTGGCGTAAACGTCCCAAACGCAACGATCATGGTCATTTATGATGCAGACCGATTCGGTTTAGCACAACTTCATCAGTTGCGCGGACGAGTTGGGCGCGGACAAGCGCAATCGTACTGCATTTTAGTCGCCGATCCAAAATCAGAAACCGGAAAAGAGCGGATGCGCATTATGACGGAAACGAACGACGGTTTTGTGCTGTCTGAAAAAGATTTAGAACTGCGCGGGCCGGGCGACTTTTTTGGCACGAAACAAAGCGGCATGCCCGAGTTTCGCCTTGGTGATCTCGTTCACGACTATCGCATTTTAGAAGTGGCACGACAAGATGCAGCGCGCCTCATCGCTTCGCGTTCGTTTTGGCGCGATGAAACATATGCACTACTTCGCGAACATTTACAGCAATCAGGTGTTTTAAACGGTGAAAAATTAGATTAAAAGTTGTTGAAATGTGATTCTGGGTGTTATATACTACTATTAGTACCTAGTAATAATTCGGATGGTGGATCGAAAATGAGAAGAAATAAACGGGAACGGCAACGATTACTGCAAGCAACGATCGAAGAAAATCCTTTTATTACCGACGAACAGCTTGCCGAAAAATTTTCAGTCAGCATTCAAACGATCCGCCTCGATCGCTTAGAACTATCGATTCCGGAGTTGCGTGAGCGCATTAAACATGTCGCTGAGCGCACATTTGCTGACGAAGTGAAGTCGTTGCCTATTGAAGAAGTCATTGGAGAAATCATCGATATACAGTTAGATGAGAGTGCAATTTCCATTTTTGACGTAAAACAAGAACATGTGTTTAAACGTAATCAAATTGCCCGAGGACATCATTTATTTGCGCAAGCGAATTCGCTCGCAGTAGCAGTCATTAACGATGAACTCGCATTAACGGCAAAGGCAAACATTCGCTTTATGCGTCCTGTCAAAGAAGGTGAGCGCGTCGTCGCCAAAGCAAAAGTGAAAAATTTAAACGAAAACGGGCGCACAGTTGTCGAAGTAAATAGCTACGTAGGGCAAGAACTTGTCTTTCAAGGAGAATTTCATATGTACCGTTCAAACGTTGTTAAAAAGGATGGAGAAGAAAGATGAAAATCGCAATGGATGCCATGGGAGGCGATCACGCACCAAAAGAAGTCGTGATCGGTGCACAAAAGGCGATTGAGCATTTTCCCGATATTGAAATTACACTTGTCGGGAACGAGACGCTCATTCGCCCATACATAACAAATGACGAACGACTGTCTATTATCCATACCGAACAAGTCATTGAAGCAACAGATGAGCCTGTCCGCGCTGTTCGCCGTAAAAAAGAGGCGTCCATGGTATTAATGGCAAACGAAGTAAGCGAAGGACGTGCAGATGCTTGCATTTCCGCAGGCAATACAGGCGCTTTAATGGCTGCAGGCCTGTTTATCATTGGTCGGATCGACGGCATTGATCGTCCTGCACTTACCCCAACGTTGCCAACGATTGATGGAAAAGGATTTGTATTGTTAGACGTTGGCGCGAACGTTGATGCCCGCCCGGAACATTTATTGCAATATGCGCTCATGGGTGCGGCATATGCGGAAAAAGTGCGCGGTGTTGCTCGTCCGCGTATCGGCTTATTAAATGTCGGAACAGAGGATCAAAAAGGAAATGAACTAGCGAAAAAAGCGTTTCAACTCATACAACAGACGTCGTTAAACTTTGTCGGAAACGTAGAAGCGCGCGATTTATTAGAAGGAGTAGCTGATGTCGTTGTTACTGACGGGTTCACCGGCAACGTCGCGCTAAAAACGATCGAAGGAACGGCAATCGCTGTTTTCTCGATGTTAAAGTCAGCATTGACAAGCAATGTTGTAAGCAAAATGGCGGCGCTTGCGTTAAAGCCACAGCTTATGCAATTAAAGAAAAAAATGGATTATGCAGAATATGGTGGTGCAGCACTGTTCGGTTTACGGGCACCTGTCATTAAAGCGCACGGTTCATCGGATGCTCACGCCATTTTTCATGCGGTGCGCCAAGCGCGTGAAATGGTCGCAAACGACGTTATACAAACGGTGAAACAATCCGTAGCGGAAATAAAACAATAAGAGGTGACATGATGGGAAAAATCGCATTTATTTTTCCAGGACAAGGCTCACAAACGGTCGGCATGGGAAAAGAATGGGCGGAAAAAGATGAAAAAGTAGCATCTATTTTTCGCCAAGCGGATGAACGATTGCAAGTTTCTTTGTCACAACTCATTTTTGAAGGTCCACAAGACGTATTAACAAAAACAGAAAATGCTCAACCTGCATTACTCACGACAAGCATCGCGTTTTTGCAAAAGGTAAAAGAAGCAGGTATTGCTCCGCATTATGTCGCAGGACATAGCCTCGGGGAATATAGTGCACTTGTTGCAGCATCTGTGCTGTCATTTTCTGATGCCGTATATGCGGTGCGTAAGCGCGGAGAATTCATGGAAAAAGCAGTACCGTCAGGACAAGGAACGATGGCTGCAGTGCTTGGAATGGATGAGGCTTTATTACAACAAGTTGTTGATGAAGCTTCAACACAATCATCGCCTGTTCAATTAGCGAACTTAAACTGTCCGGGACAAATTGTCATTTCAGGGGAAAAAGAAGCGGTTGAGCGAGCGTCACAACTGGCGAAAGAAAAAGGAGCGAAGCGGGTCATTCCGCTTGAAGTGAGCGGACCGTTTCATTCCGTTTTAATGAAGCCTGCAGCGGACCAGTTTTCAGCGGTGCTTGACACATTGTCGTTTCAAGAAAGTGCTGTGCCAGTCATTTCGAACGTGACGGCTGAGCCGATGACAGATCCAACGGAAATCAAACGTCGTCTCGTTGAACAATTGTATTCGCCTGTTCGTTGGGAGCAATCTGTTCAGACGATGATTGATTTAGGCGTAAATACGTTTATCGAAATCGGTCCTGGAAAAGTATTAAGCGGTCTCGTAAAAAAAATAAACCGTCATGTCAACGTCTATTCGATTTTTGATGAAGCTTCGTTTATAGCGACGGTGGCTGCGGTGAAAGGGGAATAGAGATGGAAGGAAAAGTAGCGATTGTGACAGGGGCGTCACGCGGCATTGGGCGTGAAATTGCTTTGCATCTCGCTCGTCTTGGTGCAAAAGTGGTGGTCAATTATGCAGGGAGCGAAGCGAAAGCAAACGAAGTTGTCGCTCAAATTGTTGAACATGGTGGAGAAGCGTTTGCTGTACAAGCGGATGTTGCAAATAGCGAGGCAGTAGAGCGCATGGTGAAAGAAGTGCTTGAGCGTTGGGGACGCGTCGATATTTTAGTAA
Organism: Anoxybacillus flavithermus; assembly: GCF_002742685.1. Lineage (GTDB taxonomy): Bacteria > Bacillota > Bacilli > Bacillales > Anoxybacillaceae > Anoxybacillus > Anoxybacillus flavithermus_E. The sequence goes on along the minus strand of NZ_PEDM01000001.1, from coordinate 88,826 downwards.
ACAACGCAGGCATTACGCGCGACAACTTGCTTATGCGCATGAAAGAAGAAGAATGGGATGCGGTCATCAATACGAACTTAAAAGGGGTCTTTTTATGTACAAAAGCCGTTACACGTCCGATGATGAAACAACGATACGGTCGAATCGTGAACGTAGCGTCCATTGTCGGTGTAAGCGGTAATCCAGGGCAAGCAAACTATGTTGCTGCAAAAGCAGGTGTGATCGGACTAACGAAAACAGCAGCAAAAGAACTCGCCAGTCGAAACATTACGGTAAATGCCGTTGCGCCTGGATTTATTACGACAGATATGACAGACCAATTAAGCGAAGATGTGCGCCAAGCGATGCTGCAACAAATTCCGCTTGCCCGCTTCGGGAATCCAGAAGATATTGCCCATGTCGTTGCGTTTCTCGTCTCAGATGGGGCAAGCTATATAACAGGCCAAACGATTCATGTCGATGGCGGCATGGTTATGTAAAAATTCGTTTTATTTTCGGATATAATTCATTATAATAGCTTGAGGGGAGGTGAATAAAATGGCAGACGTATTAGAGCGTGTGACGAAAATTATCGTTGATCGCCTTGGTGTTGAAGAGTCACAAGTGACGCTTGAATCTTCATTCAAAGAAGATTTAGGAGCAGATTCACTTGATGTTGTTGAGCTTGTTATGGAATTAGAAGATGAGTTTGATATGGAAATTTCAGATGAAGAGGCGGAGAAAATTGTGACTGTCGGCGACGCAGTTAACTACATAAAAAGCCGTCTATCATAATAAGCAAAGTCCCGTTTTGTAAGCGGGGCTTTCTATGCTTTTTACGTTTATAGTTGGGGGTTCATATGCATGTCGAAGCAACGACCGTACATGAAATTTAAACAGTTTCAAGAGCAAATTGGTATTTTTTTTCACGATGAAAAATTGCTCATCCAAGCATTTACCCATTCATCATATGTGAATGAGCATCGAAAGCGGCTACATGAAGATAATGAGCGCCTTGAATTTTTAGGAGATGCTGTTCTTGAATTGACCGTTTCTCAATATTTATTTAAACATTTTCCGCAAATGAGCGAAGGGGAATTAACGAAACTGCGGGCAGCGATCGTTTGCGAACCGTCGCTTGTTACGTTTGCCCACGCATTATCGTTTGGTGATCTCGTTTTGCTTGGAAAAGGGGAAGAACTAACAGGAGGGCGCATGCGTCCATCGCTGTTAGCGGACGTGTTTGAAGCTTTTATCGGGGCGCTTTATTTAGATCAAGGGATCGAGGCAGTCGAGCAATTTTTAGAGAAAACGATGTTCCCGAAAATTCGCGAAGGTGCTTTTTCTCATGTGATGGATTACAAAAGTCAACTACAAGAACTTGTACAACGTGATGGCAGCGGAATTTTAGAATATAAAATTTTACAAGAGCGAGGTCCTGCTCATAATAAAGAGTTCGTATCGCGCGTATCGTTAAATGGCGAAGAGCTCGGCATCGGAGTCGGACGTTCGAAAAAAGAAGCAGAGCAACGCGCCGCACAAATGGCATTAGCTAAGCTAAAACAATCACAACAAGGCTGATCCAGTGCGAAAGGACAGCCTTGCTTATTGTTACATCTTTTAGATAAAGGGGGATATATGTTGTTCCTCAAACGTTTAGAAGCTATCGGATTTAAATCTTTTGCGGATCGCATTTCCATTGATTTTGTTCCAGGTATGACGGCGATCGTCGGTCCGAACGGAAGTGGAAAAAGCAACATTACAGATGCGATTCGTTGGGTGCTCGGGGAGCAATCGGCCAAATCGCTTCGCGGAGCAAAAATGGAAGACGTCATCTTCTCCGGAAGTGAATCGCGTAAACCGTTAAACGTTGCTGAAGTGACATTGACGCTCGATAATAGCGATCAATTTTTGCCGCTTGAATACGAAGAAGTAAGCGTCACAAGACGCGTCTATCGTTCAGGCGATAGCGAATTTTTTATTAATAAACAGCCTTGCCGCTTAAAAGATATTGTTGATTTATTTATGGATTCGGGTGTTGGACGAGAGGCATTTTCGATCATTAGCCAAGGAAAAGTAGAAGAAATTTTAAGCAGTAAAGCGGAAGATCGGCGCATGATTTTTGAAGACGCGGCAGGCGTATTAAAATATAAAATGAGGAAAAAAAAGGCTGAGCAAAAACTAAACGAAACAGAAGATCATTTGCAGCGCGTGCAAGATATTTTACACGAATTAAATCAACAGCTCGAACCGTTGAAACAACAAGCATCGATTGCAAAAGAATATATGGAGAAAAAAGAGCAATTGCAGACGTATGAAGTCGGTCTAATTGTCTATGAAATTGAGCAACTACATGAAAAATGGGAAGCACTAAAAGAGCAGCTCGCTTTACATCAACAAAGCGAAATGGAATTAGCGGCAACGTTGCAAAAAGAAGAAGCGCACATCGCTCAGTTGCGTCATGAATTGACAGCGCTTGATGAATCAATTGACGGCTTGCAGCAAGTATTATTGCTTGTGAGCGAAGAACTAGAAAAAATGGAAGGAAAAAAACAAGTATTAAAAGAGCGAAAAAGCAACGCGCATAAGCAACAGCAACAAATGGAACAAACGATGAAGCAACTTGCTGAGCGCGAACGTGTACTTGAAGCGACGATTGCCGAAAAAAAACAGCTGCTGCAACAGCTTCAAACAGATATGCGAACGCTTCAAGCACAATTAAAAGAACAAAACAACGTCCTTTCCGCTTACGGTCCGAAAGCGGAGGCAGAAATCGAACGATTAAAAAGTGAATACATTGACCTCGTTCATGAGCAAGCGACGTTAAAAAATGAACGGACGCACATCGAAGTCCAGTTGCAAAAAAATGAAGAAAAACAACGAAAGCTTATCGCCGCAAACGACGAGCATATTCGGGTATACGAGCAAATCGTTCAACAATGGGAACAAAAGCAACAACTCATTCAACAATTGCAAGGGCGCATCAATAAACAAGAACAAACGCTTCAAACAGAAGAGCAACAACTAACGGTGCGAAAAGAGCAATATCGAAAAAAAGAAACAACGTTATACGAAGCATATCAATACGTACAAAAAATGAAATCAAAAAAAGACATGCTTGAAGCGATGCAACAAGAGTACGCTGGATTTTTCCAAGGCGTAAAAGAAGTGTTAAAAGCGAAAGATCGCCTCTCAGGCATTCACGGGGCGATTGTTGAATTGATGACAGTACCATCTGAGCTAGAGACGGCCATCGAAGTAGCGCTCGGAGGATCGGCGCAACATATCGTTGTGAAAAATGAACAAAGTGCACGCGAAGCGATTCAGTTTTTAAAGCAAAATAAATATGGTCGAGCGACATTTTTACCACTCGACGTTATCGAGCGAAAGACGCTTCCTGCATCCGTTCGAGAAAACATTGCGAAACATCCAGCTTACGTTGGCATTGCTTCTGAATTAGTTTCGTATGAAGCAACATACGAAAATGTGATGACAAACATTCTTGGGACGGTCATTATTACGCGCGATTTAAAAGGGGCAAATGAGCTTGCTCGTCAATTGCAATACCGCTATCGTCTCGTTACGCTTGAAGGAGATGTAGTGAATCCTGGTGGAGCGATGACGGGAGGAACGGTAAACAAACAAACGAGTTCATTATTAAGCCGCACGCGTGAACTTGAAGAAGCGATAGCAAACTGGCGTCATGCTGAGCGAAAAACACTTGAACTTGAGCAGCTTGTGCAACGCGAAAAAGAGGCAATTGCACAAGCTGAGCAAAAACGAACAGCGCTTTATACCGAACTAGAGGCAAGTCGTATGGAGCTACAAGAAGAAAAAAGCGCATGGACCGAGCTTGATCTTCGCAAAAAGCATATGGACGAGCGACTCGCTGTATATCGTTACGAACGACAAACGCTTGAAGAAGAAAAGCAGGAGTTGACAGTTCGCCTTCACGATGTTGTGCAGTCGCTTCATAAACTTGAGAAAAAAATTGCCGACATTGATGAACAAGTAAAGGAATGGACAGAAAAAAAACAGCTCGAGCAACAATCAAAAGAACAACTGCAAGAACAGCTAACCGCCTTGAAAGTGGCGCTTGCTGAAAAGCAAGAACACGTAAGAAACGAAGAGCAGCATGTGCGTCGATTAATAGAAGAATGGGAAGAAACGAAGCAAGCGCGCACACAAATGACAGAGGAGCGCAATCAGCTTGTTCATCATATGAACAAACAAACGGAAGATGAACAACAGCTCGAGCGAATATGCGAAGAAAAAACGAAACAAAAAGAAGAAACGATTCAACTCATTGCTAGCCGACGCAAACAGCGGCTACATTATCAAACAAAGCTTGAGCAACTCGAAAAAGAAATAAAAGAATTGAAACGACAACATAAACAACTCACAGATACGTTAAAAGACGAGGAAGTGAAGCTTGCTCGTTTTGATACGGAACTCGATCACTTGTTAAACCGCCTTCGCGAAGAATACAAGTTGTCATTTGAAGCGGCGAAAGAAGCGTTCCCGCTCCATATCCCTGCCCAAGAAGCGCGAAAAAAAGTAAAGCTCATCCAACTTGCCATTGATGAGCTTGGAACGGTGAACCTTGGGGCGATCGAAGAATATGAACGTGTCTCCGAACGCCATCGCTTCTTAACGGAACAAAAAGAAGATTTACAACGAGCGAAAGATACATTGTATCAAGTCATTGACGAAATGGATGATGAAATGAAACGAAGATTTGTAACGACATTTGAACAAATTCGCACGCAATTTGCGCGCGTGTTCATCGAATTGTTTGGGGGAGGAAAAGCAGATTTACAACTGACCGATCCGAACGATTTGCTTCATACGGGTGTCGATATCGTCGCACAACCGCCAGGAAAAAAACTGCAACATTTAAGTTTATTATCAGGCGGCGAACGGGCGTTGACGGCGATTGCCCTTTTATTTGCCATTTTAAACGTTCGACCTGTTCCGTTTTGCGTGCTTGATGAAGTAGAAGCCGCACTAGATGAAGCAAATGTGCAACGATATGCGCAATATTTAAAGAAATTTAGCCACGAAACACAATTTATCGTCATTACTCATCGAAAAGGAACGATGGAAGAAGCCGATGTATTATATGGAGTAACGATGCAACAATCAGGCGTATCGAAACTTGTTTCTGTTCGACTGGAAGAAGCAGCTGGAAAGAAAGGATGAGAAACGGTGAGTTTTTTTAAAAAATTAAAAGAAAAAATTGCAAAACAAGCGGATACAGTAACGGAAAAGTTTAAGCGCGGATTAGAAAAAACGCGCGACTCTTTTGCGGGAAAAGTGAATGACTTAATCGCCCGCTATCGAAAAGTGGACGAAGAGTTTTTTGAAGAACTAGAAGAAATTTTAATTGCGTCAGATGTTGGTGTGGCAACGGTCATGGATTTCATCGATGAGCTAAAGATGGAAGTGAAGCGTCGCAACATTCAAGACCCAAAAGAAATGTATAGCGTCATTTCTGAAAAACTCATTGATATATATCAAGCGAGCGGCGATGAAACGACAGAATTAAACATTCAGCCAAACGGCTTAACGGTTATTTTATTCGTCGGTGTAAACGGCGTCGGAAAAACGACGACAATTGGAAAACTCGCGTATAAATTAAAAAACGAAGGAAAAAAAGTGATGCTTGCCGCTGGCGATACGTTCCGTGCGGGTGCGATTGAACAGCTTGAAGTATGGGGCGAGCGTGTTGGCGTTGAAGTGATTAAGCAATCGGCTGGCTCAGATCCGGCTGCGGTGATGTACGATGCCATTCAAGCGGCGAAATCGCGCAACGTCGATATTTTGCTGTGTGATACAGCTGGACGCTTACAAAATAAAGTGAATTTAATGAAAGAGCTTGAAAAAGTGAAGCGTGTCATTGAACGTGAAGTACCGGGCGCACCGCATGAAGTATTGCTCGTGTTAGATGCGACGACGGGACAAAATGCGATGAGCCAAGCGAAAACGTTTAAAGAAGCGACGAACGTCACCGGCATTGTACTTACAAAACTGGATGGAACAGCAAAAGGTGGCATTGTGTTAGCGATCCGCCATGAGTTAAACATTCCGGTGAAGTTTGTCGGCTTAGGAGAGAAAATGGACGATTTAGAACCGTTTAACGCCGAACAATTCGTGTATGGGTTATTTTCCTCGTTTATGGAACGAGAAGAGACGCAAGGAGAATGACTTGACAGTATCGGATAAAACATATACACTAAAGTCATGTAAAGGCGTTTCACTTAACAGGGGGGAGTTTCATGCTAGAAAAAACAACGAGAATGAACTATTTATACGATTTTTATCAATCGTTGTTAACGCCGAAGCAACGGAACTATATGTCCCTTTATTACTTAGACGATTACTCCCTCGGTGAAATTGCCGAAGAGTACGAAGTGAGTCGTCAAGCTGTATATGATAACATTAAACGAACGGAAGCGATGTTAGAAGATTATGAGCAAAAGCTATTGCTCTTTCAAAAGTTTCAACAGCGGCAAAAATTATTAGATGTATTAAAGACGCATATTGCCGAACGCTATCCGAACGATGAAGAGCTGATGAGGCTCGTTATGGAGTTGGAGAAATTAGAGTAGGGGGCGGTAACGATGGCATTTGAAGGATTGGCCGACCGTCTGCAACATGTCATGAATAAAATTCGTGGCAAAGGCAAAGTCACGGAAGCCGATGTAAAAGAAATGATGCGCGAAGTGCGGCTAGCGCTATTAGAAGCGGACGTCAATTTTAAAGTTGTCAAAGACTTTGTGAAAAAAGTAAGCGAGCGGGCTGTCGGACAAGAAGTGTTAAAAAGTTTGACCCCAGGGCAGCAAGTCATTAAAGTAGTGAAAGAAGAATTGACGGAGCTGATGGGGGGAGAAAATAGCAAAATTGCCGTAGCGAGCCGTCCGCCAACCGTCGTCATGATGGTTGGTTTGCAAGGAGCAGGAAAAACGACAACAACGGGAAAATTAGCTAATTTATTACGTAAAAAACATAATCGCAAACCGTTGCTTGTTGCAGCTGACATTTATCGTCCAGCAGCGATTAAACAGCTTGAAACGTTAGGTAAACAACTGAACATCCCTGTGTTTTCGCTCGGCGATCAAGTGAGCCCGGTTGAAATTGCTAAGCAAGCGATCGAAAAAGCGAAAGAAGAACATTATGATTACGTATTAATCGATACGGCAGGGCGTCTGCACATCGATGAAGCGCTCATGGATGAATTGAAACAAATCAAAGAAGTGACGAAACCCGATGAAATTTTCCTTGTCGTCGATGCGATGACAGGACAAGATGCGGTCAACGTCGCGCAAAGCTTTAACGAACAGCTTGGCTTAACGGGCGTCATTTTGACGAAGCTCGACGGCGATACGCGCGGTGGAGCAGCATTATCGATTAAAGCGGTCACGAACACGCCAATTAAATTTGTTGGTATGGGTGAAAAACTCGATGCCCTTGAGCCGTTTCATCCGGAGCGGATGGCGTCGCGCATTTTAGGTATGGGCGATGTGTTGACGCTCATCGAAAAAGCGCAAGCGGCTGTCGATGAAGAAAAAGCAAAAGAACTCGAGCAAAAAATGCGTACGGCATCGTTTACACTTGACGACTTTTTAGAACAGCTTGGGCAAGTACGTAAACTCGGCCCGCTCGATGAAATTTTAAAAATGTTGCCGGGCGCAAACAAAGTGAAAGGCCTCAACAACTTACAAATTGACGAAAAACAAATTAGCCGCGTCGAAGCGATCATTCGCTCGATGACAAAAGAAGAAAAAATGAATCCGGAAATCATCAACTCGAGCCGCAAAAAGCGGATTGCAAAAGGAAGCGGAACGACGGTTCAAGACGTCAACCGCTTATTAAAACAGTTTGACGAAATGAAAAAAATGATGAAAATGATGACAACCATGCCAAAAGGGAAAAAGAAAGGGTTCCGGTTCCCGTTCATGTAAACAAAATAACAGTGTTAAGAAAAAACACTTTACAAACAAAACGTTTATTGCTAATATACTATCTTGTGTGAAATATTTTCGGAGGTGCTACAATTATGGCAGTAAAAATTCGTTTAAAACGTATGGGTGCAAAAAAATCACCATTTTATCGTATCGTTGTTGCAGACTCTCGTTCTCCACGTGACGGTCGTTTCATCGAAACAATCGGCACATACAATCCGTTAACAGAGCCTGCAGAAATTAAAATTAACGAAGAACTTGCATTGAAATGGTTGCAAAACGGTGCAAAACCATCTGACACGGTGCGCAACTTGCTTTCAAAACAAGGAATTTTAGAAAAATTCCACAATTTAAAGTACGGAAAGTAATATATGAAAACGTTGCTTGAGACAATTGTTCGGTCACTTGTCGATCATCCGGAATGCGTCGTCATTCGCGAAACGGAACAACAACAATCGATCACATATTCGATTGCGCTTCATCACGAAGACGTTGGAAAAGTGATCGGAAAAAACGGGCGAATGATTCAAGCGATTCGCACCGTTGTTCAAGCAGCAAATGAGTCAAAGAAGCGAATAGACGTACGCATCGAAGAGTAAGGGAGAGGGAGACACCTCCCCTTTTTTCGTTCAGAAAGGCGGTGCGCCATGAAAATCATTCAAACGGTTGAAGTAAGACAGCGGTTGACAGAAAAAAGCAAGCAACAACTCACTCAACAATTTATCGTACAGAAACAGCAGCTCGAACAACAATGTGAGCAGCTTATCTTCGAACAAAAACGAATGGAAAAACAAACATCGTTTTCATCGAAACAAATTAAAGAAAAGTTTGAACGGGAAATGCAAGTTCGACGCCAAAAAATAGCGGAACTTGATTTCCTTCTTGAACAATTGCGCATATTACCGATAGGAAGCGAAATTAAAGAACGAGAAGTCGAGGCGATTATCGACGTTCACATTGGTGCGCGTTGGTCGTCTCAAAAAACGATTATTATTGAAGACGGAATCGTTGTTGATATACGCGAGGGGTGATCGTTGTGAAATGGTTTCATGTCGGAAAAATTGTCAATACGCACGGCATTCGCGGTGAAGTGCGCGTCATTTCACGCACAGATTTTGCGGAAGAACGGTATAAAATCGGAAATGTGCTATATATTTTTATGGAAAATAAGCCGCCAGTGGAAGTCAAAGTAGCAAGCCATCGAGTTCATAAGTCGTTTGATTTATTAACGTTCGAAGGATACGACAACATTAACTTAGTCGAACCGTTTAAAGGGGCGATCATTAAAATACCAGAAACGCAATTGCAACCGCTTAACGAAGGAGAATATTATTTTCATGAGATTATTGGCTGCGCGGTTGTGACAGAAGATGGTGAAACGATTGGAGAAGTAAAAGAAATTTTAACGCCAGGTGCAAATGACGTATGGGTCGTCAAACGAAAAAAAGGCGGAGATGTGTTAATCCCTTACATTGATGATGTTGTCAAACAAGTCGATGTTGAAAACAAAACGGTTACGATTCATGTGATGGAAGGATTGCTTGACGAATGAAAATTGACGTGCTCACCTTATTTCCAAACATGTTTACTGGCGTGTTGAACGAGTCGATTTTAAAGCGAGCACAAGAAAAAGGGGCCGTTACGTTCCAGCTCGTCAATTTCCGCGAATTTGCTGATAATAAACATCAGACGGTAGACGACTATCCTTATGGTGGTGGGGCTGGGATGGTATTAAAACCACAGCCAATTTTCGATGCGGTCGACCATTTGACGAAACAAAGTGAACATCGCCCGCGTGTGATTTTACTTTGTCCACAAGGGGAACGATACACGCAGAAAAAAGCAGCACAACTCGCCAAAGAAAAACATATCATTTTTATTTGTGGACATTATGAAGGATATGACGAACGCATTCGGGAACATCTTGTAACAGACGAAATTTCCATTGGAGATTACGTCTTAACGGGTGGAGAACTGGCAGCGATGGTCGTCATTGATAGTGTTGTTCGTTTGCTTCCGGGCGTGCTTGGTAACGAACATTCCTCTATCCTTGATTCATATAGCTCGGGCTTACTTGAACATCCGCATTATACGCGTCCTGCGGATTTTCGCGGCATGAAAGTACCAGACGTTCTTCTTTCTGGCAACCATCGTTTAATTGAAGAGTGGCGTCAAAAAGAATCATTGCGTCGTACGTGGTTGCGACGACCGGATTTACTTGAGACGTATGAACTAACGGAACAGCAAAAAAAATGGATTGAACAATGGGAAAAAAATGAGCGGTAACTCTTGCATCCGGTACATCTTTATGCTAGTATAAACGTTGTGACTTACGTCGCACGTAAAACGATGTTCCGCTGCTATGAACGATAAACATAAGCATGAGCATCTGTTGGAAGGAGATGAAGATGATGCATCATTTAATTCAAGAAATTACAAAAGAACAACTACGTAACGATCTTCCTGAATTCCGCCCTGGTGACACAGTACGCGTTCACGTAAAAGTTGTCGAAGGAAACCGTGAGCGTATCCAAGTATTTGAGGGCGTTGTCATCAAGCGTCGTGGTGGTGGAATTAGCGAAACATTTACAGTGCGTAAAGTATCTTACGGTGTAGGTGTTGAGCGTACATTCCCATTACACACGCCGAAGATTGCGAAATTAGAAGTTGTTCGTCGCGGTAAAGTTCGTCGCGCGAAATTGTACTACTTGCGTCAACTCCGCGGTAAAGCAGCACGCATCAAAGAAATCATCTAACAAAAGAAGTGATTGCGAGGAGCTTGATCATCAAGCTCCTTTTTCAACATTCATCATATAGGTGGGAGACGGATGGAAAAACAAAAAAACGAATGGTTTGAATGGCTAAAAGCAATTGTTATTGCGGTGGCATTAGCAGGAGGTATTCGCTATTTTATTTTTGCCCCGATTATCGTTGAAGGGGAATCGATGATGCCGACGTTACATAATCAAGACCGAATGATTGTGAATAAAGTGGCATACAAAATTGGCGAACCAGAACGGTTTGATATTATTGTGTTTCATGCTGAAGAAGGAAAAGACTATATTAAACGCGTCATTGGATTGCCTGGTGATCGGATCGAATATAAAAATGATACGTTATACGTCAACGGAAAGCCGTATAAAGAGCCTTATTTAGACGAAGAGAAAAAGCAAGTATTTGATGGGCCGCTAACAGAATCGTTTACACTTGAAGAACTATGGGGACGAAAAACGGTTCCAGAAGGCCATTTATTCGTGCTTGGAGATAATCGTCGGTATAGTAAAGATAGTCGCCATATTGGATTTATTCCGATGGAAAAAGTCGTAGGCAAAACGTCGGTCGTCTATTGGCCTCTTTCTGATGCTCGCATTGTTGAATAACATAATAAAGTAGGTGGCAACGATGACGATTCAATGGTTCCCCGGCCACATGGCAAAAGCGAAACGGGAAGTAACAGAAAAATTAAAGCTCATTGATATCGTATTTGAACTAGTGGATGCGCGTATCCCTATTTCATCGCGCAATCCGCTCATTGATGAGATTGTCGCAAATAAACCGCGCATCATGTTATTAAATAAAGCCGATATGGCTGATCCTGATGTGACAAAACAATGGATCGACTTTTTCGCTGCACAACAAATCGAAGCGCTTGCGATCGACTCACAAAGCGGAACAGGTGTCAAACAAATTGTAACCGTAGCAAAAGAGCGATTACGCCCAAAATTTGAAAAAATGATGGCGAAGGGAATTAAACGTCCTCGCGCGATGCGTGCGCTCATTGTCGGCATTCCAAACGTCGGGAAATCGACGCTCATTAACCGACTCGCTGGAAAACATATCGCGAAAACAGGCGATACACCAGGAGTGACGAAGGCGCAACAATGGATTAAAGTCGGCAAAGAGCTTGAACTACTTGATACTCCAGGAATTTTATGGCCGAAGTTTGAAGATGAAGAAGTCGGATTAAAGCTTGCGACGACGGGAGCGATTAAAGATACGATTTTAAATTTACAAGACGTTGCTGTATATGCGTTACGCTTTCTAGCTATTTATTATCCTGATCGTTTAAAAGAACGATATGCGCTTGCGGACATTCCAGAAGACATCGTCCAATTGTTTGATGACATCGGAAAAAGACGAGGCTGTTTAGCTGCTGGAGGCGTCGTAGATTACGATAAAGTAGCTGAGCTTGTGTTGCGCGATATTCGTACAGAAAAATTAGGCCGACTTAGTTTTGACCGCCTGTAAGGTTCGCATAAGCGAGCCTTTATTTTTTTGTTTATTTGTCGATATAAAGGGTAAGGAGTGATGACGGTGAATATACAGGAAATAAAAAAAAGACTACAAACGATTCACGATGAAACGGATGAATGGTTTCAACAACTTTTGTATGATGAACGAAAAGGCGTCCAACGCCTCGTTCAACAATGGTATAAACAAAAAGAAACAGAAAAACGCGAACGGGAACGTTTTTCGCATATGTTGCAATATGAGCAGGCGCTATATGAAAAAGGCGTGCGCTACATCGCTGGCGTAGATGAAGTGGGACGCGGTCCGCTCGCTGGCCCAGTTGTTGCCGCTGCGGTCATTTTGCCGAAAGACGTTTTTTTACCTCATTTGGACGATTCGAAAAAACTATCGGAAACGAAGCGAGAGCAATTGTTTTCTGTCATTCAGCAAACGGCGCTTGCGATTGGCATCGGCATAGTGAGCGCCCGTGAAATTGACGAGCTAAACATTTACGAAGCGACGAAAAAAGCGATGGTGCAAGCCGTCCAAGCGCTTGCGATCGCTCCTGAACATTTGCTTATTGATGCGATGCCCATTCCGCTATCGATTCCGCAAACATCGATCATTAAAGGAGATGCGCATAGTGCATCCATTGCGGCAAGCTCCATTATAGCGAAAGTGACGCGCGATCGAATGATGAAACAGCTAGGTGAGAAATATCCGCAATATGGATTTGAGAAACATATGGGATACGGAACGAAAGCGCATATCCAAGCGATTGAACGATATGGTGTCATTGAAGAACATCGTCGTTCGTTTGCCCCGATTCGCGAGCGATTAAAGCGAGGGGAATGAGATGAACGTTCAATGGTTGCGCACGTTATTTCAAGATGCACAAACGATACGTTTACCCAAGGCACCGACGCTCCAAGTTGGTGACATCATTTATGGAAAAATCGAAAAAATAAACGAAGATCGAACAGCGCTCGTTCGGATCGGCAGTCATACGCTGACAGCCGAACTGCAATCGCCTGTCAAAGAAGGTGGCGCATATACGTTTCACGTACAAAAAACATCTCCGCTTGAGCTAAAAATATTGCAACATACAGCAAAGCTGACAGATGAAGAAAGCGTCAGCCGTTATTTTCGTTTACCGATGAATGAACGAACGAAGGCGCTCGTTCGTTGGATGATGGATGAATCTTTTACATTTAAAAAACATGACATGTCCCTCATTCGACAATGGTTGCAAACAGGAGGAGAAAAAGAAGCGCAAGCAATCAAATGGCTGTTTATGCACGATTTGCCGCTTCGTGATGATATATTTCGTGCGTTCGTTGCTTTGCAAGATGATCGACCGCTATATGAACAACAACTCACGCTGGCGATGATGATCGATCGCTTTCACCCGAAAGGAACGTTAGCAAAACTTTCTTCTTATTTGCGCCATATGCCGACGCTTTCTTCTTTTTCGCCTGAACATATTCAACAACTGCTTGAAGAGACGATGAAACAACAAGATGAATGGCTCGTTTTATTGCAAACAGCAGCAGAAGAAGCGCCAGGTGAGTTAAGAGCGGAGATTATCTCATTACTTGATCGAGTGAAAGCATATCAGTTGTTATCAACAAACAACGATTCGCTCCAACATATATTTACTCAATTTCCGCTATTCATCGGGACGCATACAACAGATGTGACAATTCAATGGCGCGGAAAACAACGAGAAAACGGAAAAATGGATACAGACTATTGCCGCATTTTATTTTATTTGACGCTTGCGACGTTAAAAGAAACGATTGTAGACGTTCATATTCAACAACGTATCGTTCATATTTCGATCATCAATGACACGCCTCGTGTGGAACTGTATGCGTCCGCCCTTGAGCCGTCACTAAAGGAGAAGCTTGCTGAACATGGCTACACGCTTTCTTCTATTTCCGTTAAAACGCCGATGAACAAGCGAAGTGACCGTTTACTTGTTGAACCATTTTCTTATAAAGGAGTCGATTATCGCATATGAAACGAAAGCGCGCCGTTGCTTTATCGTACGACGAACAACATATTGCCCCTGTCGTTGTAGCAAAAGGAGAAGGAGCTGTGGCTGATCGCATCATTGAACGCGCGAAACAATACGACGTCCCCATTTATGAAGATGAAACGCTCGCGACGATGCTCGGTCAATTACAATTAAACGAAACGATTCCAGAAGAACTGTACAAAGTTGTTGCTGAAGTATTTGCATTTATTTATCAAGTCGAAAAAAAGGTGGAGGGGCGATGACAACGATCGCTGCTTTTTCTCTTGTTAAAGAATTTTCTGTCTAAATGGTAGACAACTGACAAAGTATCATTATACAATGAAAGCGCTAGTACTTTTATTTTTATACATAGGAGGATGGGGTATGAATATTCATGAGTATCAAGGAAAAGAGATCCTCAGAAGCTACGGAGTGAGCGTGCCGAATGGCCGTGTGGCGTTCACGGTTGAAGAAGCGGTTGAGGCGGCGAAAGAGCTCGGCAGTAGCGTTTGTGTCGTGAAAGCGCAAATTCATGCCGGCGGTCGCGGAAAAGCAGGGGGAGTAAAAGTCGCAAAAAGTTTAGAAGAAGTTCGTACATATGCGAGTGAGCTGTTAGGGGAAGTGCTTGTCACACATCAAACAGGTCCAGAAGGAAAAGAAGTAAAGCGTCTTTTAATCGAAGAAGGATGCGACATTAAAAAAGAATATTACATCGGGCTTGTTGTGGATCGTGCGACGTCCCGCGTCGTTTTAATGGGCTCAGAAGAAGGCGGAACAGAAATTGAAGAAGTCGCAGCAAAAACGCCAGAGAAAATTTTTAAAGAGTACATCGACCCAGCTGTCGGCTTACAAGCGTTTCAAGCGCGTCGCATGGCGTTTAATATCAACATTCCGAAAGAGCTTGTCAATCAAGCGGTCAAATTTATGTTAGGCTTATATCAAGTATTCGTCGAAAAAGACTGCTCGATCGCTGAAATTAACCCGCTCGTTGTGACAGGCGACGGAAAAGTCATGGCGCTTGATGCAAAGCTCAACTTTGATTCTAACGCGCTATATCGTCATAAAGACATTTTAGAATACCGCGATTTAGATGAAGAAGATCCAAAAGAAATTGAAGCATCAAAATATGATTTAAACTACATTTCTCTTGACGGAAACATCGGCTGCATGGTAAACGGTGCGGGCTTAGCGATGGCTACAATGGACATTATTAAATATTATGGCGGCGAACCAGCGAACTTTTTAGATGTCGGTGGCGGTGCGACAACAGAAAAAGTAACGGAAGCATTTAAAATCATTTTATCTGACTCGAAAGTAAAAGGCATTTTCGTTAATATTTTCGGTGGCATTATGAAATGCGACGTCATCGCAAACGGCATTGTTGAAGCGACAAAACAAGTTGGCTTAAACCTTCCGCTTGTCGTTCGTTTAGAAGGAACGAACGTCGAATTAGGGAAAAAGATTTTAGAAGAGTCTGGACTAAACATTACAGCCGCTGAATCGATGGCAGACGGCGCGCAAAAAATCGTTTCGCTAGTAAGCTAATAGAAGGGATGGGAGAAACGTGAGCGTTTTTGTTAATAAAGAGACGAAAGTAATCGTGCAAGGAATTACAGGTTCACAAGGATTGTTCCATACAAAACAAATGATCGAATACGGTACAAACATCGTTGGTGGAGTGACCCCAGGAAAAGGTGGTACAGAAGTAGAAGGTGTGCCTGTGTTTGATACGGTGTCTGAAGCGGTTGAAAAAACAGGAGCGAACGCTTCTGTCATCTATGTTCCGCCGGCATTTGCGGCAGATGCCATTATGGAAGCTGTCGATGCAGAAATCGACTTAGTTGTTTGTATTACAGAAGGCATTCCTGTATTAGATATGGTGAAAGTGAAGCGCTATATGGAAGGAAAGAAAACGCGCCTCATCGGTCCGAACTGCCCTGGCATCATCACGCCAGAAGAATGTAAAATCGGTATTATGCCAGGCTATATTCATAAAAAAGGGCATGTCGGCATCGTTTCGCGTTCTGGTACGTTAACGTATGAAGCGGTACATCAATTAACGCAAGCGGGCATCGGTCAATCAACAGCAGTTGGTATCGGCGGTGACCCAGTCAACGGCACAAACTTCATCGACGTACTAAAAGCGTTTAATGAAGATGAAGACACATATGCCGTCATTATGATCGGTGAAATTGGTGGAACAGCGGAAGAAGAAGCAGCTGAATGGGTCAAAGCGAACATGACAAAACCGGTTGTTGGCTTTATCGGTGGCCAAACTGCTCCTCCAGGAAAACGCATGGGACATGCCGGTGCGATCATCTCTGGCGGAAAAGGAACAGCAGCAGAAAAAATTAAAACGATGACAGCATGCGGCATTAAAGTTGCGGAGACGCCAGCAGTGATCGGCGAGACGCTCATTTCTGTACTAAAAGAGCGTGGCTTATACGAAAAATGTAAAACGCATTAATCGTCCAATCGTCCTAAGGAACGAACCTTAGGGCGATTTTTATAAAAAAGGAGGGGTACGGGTGTACGATACAACTCGCGAACGACTCATTCATTTACATCATTGCCGTGGGATTGGATGGAAAAGTATCGCACGACTGCTTCATGTTGACCCATCACTAGCCTCCATTTTTCATCTTTCGTCACATCAACTCCAACGATTACTTCCGATCCCCCAAAAACATTTCACTGCTTTTTTCCACGATTTGCATTGTCACAAGTTGAAACGTATGATAAAAACATATGAGGAACAAAACATTCATATTGTAACAATAAAGGATGATGGCTATCCGGAGTGGCTCAAACATATATATGATCCACCGTGGGTACTATATGCGAAAGGCAATGTGGCGTTGCTTAAGCGAAAAAAAATGATTAGCGTCGTTGGAACAAGAACACCGACTCGCCAAGGGGTGACAGCGATGAGCATCGTACTTCCGCCGCTTATTCAAAACGGCTGGGTCGTGGTGAGCGGGTTAGCCAAAGGCATCGACGCCGAAGCGCATCGCTTATGTTTGCAACATTGTGGTGAAACGATTGCGGTCATTGCGGGCGGATTGCGCTATATGTACCCACGTGAAAATGAATCATTATTTCGACAATTAGCGACAACGCAATTAATTATTTCAGAATATCCACCGTTTGTTCGCCCACAAACGTGGCATTTTCCGATGCGCAATCGCATCATTAGCGGTTTGTCTGTTGGCACGGTTGTCGTACAGGCGAAAGAGCGAAGCGGTTCTCTTATTACTGCTCATTTTGCGCTCCAACAAGGCAGAGAAGTGTTTGCGATTCCTGGTGACATCACAACAAAAGAAGCGCTTGGGACGAATCGATTAATTCAACAAGGAGCGAAATTAATATTGTCAAGCGACGATATCGAAGAGGAATTTCGACATCTTTTTACATGAGCGAAAGAAAAAATCGAAAAATGATGTTTGACAAATGAACGAATCATCATTAATAATAATGAAGATTTTACTTTACGAATTACCTCTTAAGGGAGGACAAAATGATGTCAGACTACTTAGTCATTGTAGAGTCGCCAGCAAAGGCGAAAACGATTGAAAGATACTTAGGAAAAAAGTATAAAGTAAAAGCATCGATGGGGCATGTGCGCGATTTGCCAAAAAGTCAAATGGGCGTTGATATACAAAACGATTATGAACCGAAGTATATTACGATTCGTGGAAAAGGCTCCGTGATTAAAGAATTAAAGGCAGCTGCAAAAAAAGCAAAAAAAGTATTTCTTGCTGCCGACCCGGATCGCGAAGGGGAAGCGATCGCTTGGCATTTAGCACATTTGCTTGATTTAAATACCGACTCTCCATGTCGCGTTGTATTTAACGAAATTACGAAAGATGCGATTAAACAGTCGTTTGAACAGCCTCGTGCTATTAATATGCATTTAGTTCACGCTCAACAAGCGCGACGTGTGCTTGATCGCCTTGTCGGCTACAACATTAGCCCATTGCTTTGGAAAAAAGTAAAAAAAGGGTTAAGCGCAGGGCGGGTGCAATCTGTTGCGCTTCGCTTAATTATTGATCGAGAAAAAGAAATTCAATCGTTTCAACCTGAAGAATATTGGACGATTCAAGGGACGTTTACAAAGGGCAATGACACATTTGAAGCGCAATTTTACCGCCTAGATAACGAAACGTTCGATTTAAAGACGGAACAAGACGTTCAACATGTGTTAAACCATGTGGAAGGCAATGAATTTGTCGTCACAGCGGTAACGAAAAAAGAGCGTAAGCGCAATCCCGTTGCCCCGTTTATTACGTCGTCATTACAACAAGAGGCGGCACGGAAGTTGAATTTCCGCACGAAAAAAACGATGATGGTTGCCCAACAACTATACGAAGGAATTGACCTTGGAAGCGAAGGAACGGTCGGTTTAATTACATATATGCGTACAGACTCGACGCGCGTATCAGAAAGCGCCAAACAAGAGGCGATGCAGTATATTGAACAGACGTTCGGTACATCATATGTAGCAACAGAAAAAAGAAAAGAAAAACAAAAAGCGAATGCGCAAGATGCACACGAAGCGATTCGACCAACGTCCGTTTGGCGTCATCCTAGCGCAATTAAACCGTATGTGACACGCGATCAATATCAGCTATACAAACTGATTTGGGAGCGCTTTATCGCGAGCCAAATGGCGCCCGCTGTGCTCGATACGGTCGCGGTCGAGCTTTCAAACGGCTCAGTCGTCTTTCGCGCGACAGGTTCGACAGTCAAGTTTCCGGGCTTTATGAAAGTGTATGTCGAAGGAACGGATGATCCGAAAGATGAACAACAGCGACTATTGCCAGATTTCGCCGAAGGAGAGCGCGTGTTTAGTAAAGATATCGAAGGAAAACAACATTTTACGCAGCCTCCACCACGTTATACGGAAGCTCGCCTTGTGAAAACGTTAGAAGAGCTCGGCATCGGTCGCCCATCGACATATGCGCCAACGCTTGATACGATTCAAAAGCGCAATTACGTGGCGCTTGAAAATAAGCGATTCGTTCCAACCGAACTCGGTGAAATTGTGCTTGATTTAATCATGCAATTTTTTCCGGAAATTTTAGATGTCGAATTTACAGCTAAAATGGAAAAAAATTTAGACGACATCGAAGAAGGAAAAGTCGAATGGGTGCGCATCATCGATGAATTTTATCGCGAGTTTGAAAAACGGCTAAAAATTGCTGAGGTTGAAATGGAAAAAGTTGAAATAGCCGATGAATCAGCTCATATCGATTGCGAAGTATGCGGAAGTCCGATGGTATATAAAATGGGGCGATTTGGAAAGTTTATCGCTTGTTCGAACTTCCCACAATGTCGCCATACAAAAGCGATCGTCAAAGACATCGGTGTGAAATGTCCACGCTGTCACGAAGGAAACATCGTGGAACGAAAAAGCAAAAAGAAGCGCATGTTTTATGGATGCGATCGTTTTCCAACATGTGATTTCGTTTCGTGGGATAAACCGATCAGTCGCCCATGCCCAAAATGCGGCGGCATGCTTGTTGAGAAAAAAGGGAAAAAGAGCGTGCACATTCAATGTACGCAATGTGAATATAACGAACAACAGTAAGGTGAGGCGCATACCCTCACCCATTTTATCGAGGAGGGAATATCAATGGAAGTAACAGTAATTGGAGCAGGATTGGCAGGAAGTGAAGCTGCATGGCAACTTGCCAAGCGCGGCATTCGTGTAAAATTGTATGAAATGCGTCCGGTCAAACAAACGCCAGCTCATCATACAGACAAATTTGCTGAGCTTGTGTGCAGTAACTCGCTACGGGCGAATACGTTAACGAATGCGGTTGGTGTGTTGAAAGAAGAAATGCGCCGATTAGATTCTGTCATTATGAAAGCAGCGGACTCTTGTTCCGTGCCAGCTGGTGGAGCTTTAGCTGTTGACCGTCATGAATTTGCTGCCAAAGTAACAGAAATGGTAGCGAATCATCCGAATGTGACCGTTGTGCGCGAAGAAGTAACAACAATCCCAACCGGTCCGACGATTATTGCGACAGGTCCGTTAACATCGCAGCCCCTTTCCGCGCAACTTCAAGCGTTAACAGGGGAAGAATATTTATATTTTTACGATGCCGCAGCACCAATTGTCGAAAAAGAAAGTATCGATATGGAAAAAGTGTATATCAAATCTCGCTATGACAAAGGCGAAGCGGCGTATATTAACTGTCCGATGACAGAAGAGGAATTTGAGCGGTTTTATGATGCGCTCATTTCTGCTGAAACCGTTCCTTTAAAAGAGTTTGAAAAAGAAATTTATTTTGAAGGATGTATGCCGATTGAGGTGATGGCACGACGTGGGAAAAAGACGTTGCTGTTTGGTCCAATGAAACCCGTTGGCTTAGAAGATCCGCGTACAGGTAAACGTCCTTTTGCGGTTGTGCAGCTTCGTCAAGATGATGCCGCTGGAACGTTGTACAATATTGTCGGTTTTCAAACACATTTAAAATGGGGCGCACAAAAAGAAGTCATTCGGCTCATCCCTGGACTTGAACAAGCTGAAATTGTCCGCTACGGTGTTATGCACCGCAATACGTTCATTAATTCGCCGAAACTATTAAAATCAACGTATCAATATAAGGAAAGAGAAGATTTATTTTTTGCAGGACAAATGACCGGTGTCGAAGGATATGTTGAGTCAGCCGCATCAGGACTTGTGGCAGGGATTAACGCCGCGCATTATGTGCTTGGAAAAGAACTTGTTGTGTTTCCGCAAGAAACAGCAATCGGCAGCATGGCGCACTATATTACATCAGCGAATCCGAAACATTTTCAACCGATGAATGCAAACTTTGGCCTTTTCGCTCCGCTTGATGAGACGATTAAAGACAAAAAGATAAAAAATGAACGGTATGCACAACGGGCATTAGAAACGATTCAGAATTTTTTAAAAAAGTTGTAAAATTCATTGCAAGAGCTACTAAATTATGCTACTATTTAGTAGCTCTTATGGGGTGATCGAATGGAAAATGTGAATTTTACGTTAAATTTGTTCATTGAATATTTACAAATAGAAAAAAATTATTCAGAATATACAATTGCGTGTTATAAGCATGATATTGGTGAATTTTTTGAATTTATGGAGCGCGAACAAATTGCAACATTGCAACAAGTATCTTATAGCGACGTCCGTTTGTTTTTAACAGAGCTTCATCAACGAAAGCAATCAAGCCGTTCGATTGCCCGGAAAATGTCGAGTTTGCGTAGCTTTTATAAGTTTTTGTTGCGAGAAAAAATCGTTTCAGAAAATCCATTTGCGCTTGCATCGTTGCCGAAAAAAGAACAGAAAATTCCACATTTTTTGTATCCAGATGAATTAGAACAGCTGTTTGTTGTCAATGATTTAAATACAGCGATCGGTCAACGAAACCAAGCGCTCATCGAACTATTATACGCAACAGGTATTCGTGTAAGTGAATGTTGTAACATTCGTTTATCACACATTGATTTTTCTGTATGTACGATTTTAATTTATGGAAAAGGAAATAAACAGCGATATGTCCCGTTTGGTACGTATGCAAAAGAAGCGCTTGAACGATATATACAAGACGGACGTCAGCAACTAGCAAGTAAAGCGAAGACACCGACTGATATACTTTTTTTAAATGCGCGCGGTGGAGCGTTGACGCCAAGAGGTGTGCGCCACATTTTAAATGAAATGGTCGAACGAGCGGCACTTTCTTTAAAAGTAAGTCCTCATGTGTTTCGCCATACGTTTGCGACGCATTTATTAAATGAGGGTGCTGATTTACGTTCTGTGCAAGAATTGTTAGGTCATGCGCATCTTTCATCAACGCAAGTGTATACACATGTAACGAAAGATCATTTGCGTTATGTTTATTTACATTCCCATCCGCGTGCATAAAAAGGAGGATGTTTATGAGTCAATTTCATGCGACGACGATATTTGCTATTCGCCATCAAGGAAAAGGAGCGATGGCGGGCGATGGTCAAGTGACATTTGGCAATGCCGTAGTGATGAAACATACAGCCCGAAAAATTCGTAAACTTTTTCATGGCAAAGTGTTAGCTGGTTTTGCAGGAGCAGTAGCGGATGCATTTACACTATTTGAAATGTTTGAAGGAAAGTTAGAGGAATATAATGGGAATTTACAGCGTGCAGCGGTGGAGTTAGCGAAAGAATGGCGAAGCGACAAAGTGTTGCGGCGGTTAGAAGCGATGTTAATCGTCATGGATGCCACGCATTTACTGCTCATTTCTGGAACGGGTGAAGTCATTGAGCCAGATGATGGCATTTTAGCAATCGGTTCAGGTGGCAACTATGCGCTAGCGGCTGGTAGAGCGTTAAAAACGTATGCGGGTGAACATTTAACAGCAAAGCAAATTGCACAAGCAGCATTGAAAGTAGCGAGCGACATTTGTGTGTACACAAACGATTGCATTATTGTCGAAGAGCTGTAGAGGGAGGGGAGCGGCATGTTAACACCAAAACAAATTGTTGAAAAGCTTGATCAATTTATCGTCGGTCAGCATGAAGCGAAAAAAGCGGTGGCGATTGCGCTAAGAAATCGTTATCGTCGCAGTTTATTAGATGAAAAGTTACGCGATGAAGTCGTGCCGAAAAATATTTTAATGATTGGACCAACAGGTGTCGGAAAAACCGAAATTGCTCGGCGATTAGCGAAACTTGTTGGTGCTCCATTCGTAAAAGTAGAGGCGACGAAATTTACGGAAGTCGGTTATGTTGGACGTGACGTTGAGTCAATGGTACGCGATCTTGTTGAAACGTCTGTGCGCATCGTAAAAGAGAAAAAAATGAACGAAGTAAAAGAACAAGCAGAGCAATTAGCAAACAAAAGGCTTGTTGAACTGCTTGTACCAGGGAAAACAAAACAACCGATGAAAAATCCGTTTGAACTTTTGTTTGGTGGTGCAGCCGAACAACAAACGACGAACGTAAGTGACGATCAACAACTTGCCGAAAAACGAAGACAAATCGCTTGGCAATTGGCAAATGGGCAGTTAGAAGATGAAATCGTGACGGTTGAAATCGAAGAGCAACAACCGCTCATGTTTGACTTATTCCAAGGCGCAGGCATGGAACAAATGGGCGTCAACATGCAAGATATGCTCAGTAGTTTTATGCCGAAAAAGCGAAAAAAACGAAAATTAAAAGTAAAAGAAGCTCGTCATGTACTGACAAACGAAGAAGCACAAAAACTCATTGATATGGACGAAGTGACACAAGAAGCGATTCGTCTAGCGGAACAATCTGGCATCATTTTTATTGATGAAATTGATAAAATTGCTCGAAAAGGGCAGGTTGGTTCATCAGCTGATGTTTCTCGTGAAGGTGTGCAACGTGACATTTTGCCGATTGTTGAAGGTTCAACCGTCATGACGAAATATGGACCAGTCAAAACAGACTATATTTTATTTATTGCTGCTGGGGCGTTTCATATGGCGAAACCGTCCGACTTAATTCCAGAATTGCAAGGGCGTTTTCCGATTCGCGTGGAACTGACGAAGCTCACCGTCGATGATTTCGTCAAAATATTAGTTGAACCGAATAATGCGCTTTTGAAACAATATGTTGCTTTACTTGCGACAGAAGGTATACAACTTGAATTTTCTGACGATGCTATTCGTAAAATTGCGGAAGTCGCTTTTGAAGTGAATCAACAAACAGATAACATTGGTGCACGTCGTCTTCATACGATTATGGAAAAATTGTTAGAAGATTTATTGTATGAAGCACCAGATGTTCATTTAGAAAAAGTTGTTATCACCCCACAATACGTCGAGAAGAAACTAGGAAACATTGTACGAAATAAAGATTTAAGCGAGTTTATTTTATAAGGAGGATGCGATATGAATTTACTTGAAAAAACGAGAAAAATTAATGCGATGTTACAAAACGCCGCTGGAAAGCCTGTGAACTTTAAAGAGATGGCAGAAACGCTCTGCGAGGTCATCGAGGCGAACGTCTTCGTCGTCAGCCGTCGTGGAAAATTGCTCGGTTTTGCGATTAAACAAACGATTGAAAATGAACGAATGAAAAAAATGTTAGCGGATCGTCAATTCCCAGAAGAGTATACGAAAAATTTATTTAATATTACAGAAACATCACCAAACCTTGATATTAATAGTGAGTATACGGCATTTCCAATTGAAAATAAAGACTTATTTAAAAATGGTTTGACGACGATTGTGCCGATTATCGGTGGTGGTGAGCGATTAGGAACGCTCATTTTATCTCGCTTAGATAAAGAGTTTCATGATGACGATTTAATTTTAGCTGAATACGGAGCGACAGTTGTCGGAATGGAAATTTTACGAGAAAAAGCGGAAGAAATTGAAGAAGAAGCGCGCAGTAAAGCAGTCGTTCAAATGGCGATCAGCTCGCTTTCATATAGTGAATTAGAGGCCATCGAACATATTTTTGAAGAGTTAGATGGGACAGAAGGCTTGCTTGTGGCAAGTAAAATTGCTGACCGCGTCGGGATTACACGCTCAGTCATTGTCAATGCGCTTCGCAAACTAGAAAGTGCCGGGGTCATCGAATCCCGTTCGCTTGGCATGAAAGGAACGTACATTAAAGTATTAAACGATAAGTTTTTAACTGAGCTCGAGAAATTAAAACACCATTAAAAACAAGAAGGCATCTTTCTCGTAAAGATGCCTCTTTTGCTAAAGTATGTGAAAAATAGTCCAATGTTCCCTATATACATTATGTAAATAATTTTTTACAATAAAGGTGTCGAACGGTGTCTCAATGGGGAGGAATATGTCGTGAAATTGTTTTCAAATACATTCCAAATACTAGAACAAGGATTAAATTATTCATCGTTGAAACAAAAAGTAATCGCAAACAATATTGCGAATGTCGATACACCAAACTTTCAAGCAAAAGATGTTCAGTTTCGTACCGAATTTCAGCAAGCGTTACAAGCGTATCGTACCGATCCACGCCATTTTGAGTTCAAAGGAAGTACAAACAAATTTTTCGTGACAACTAAAAACGATCTCGTTTACAATCATAATAACAACAATGTCGATTTAGATAAAGAAATGTCGGATTTAGCGCAAAACCAAATTTATTATAATGCTTTAGTTGAACGATTAAACGGGAAGTTTAACTCTTTGAAAACGGTCATTAAGGGAGGAAAATAATACATGTTTCAAAGTTTCAATGTGTCTGCCTCTGCGTTAACTGCTCAGCGGTTGCGCATGGATGTCATTTCAGCGAATATGGCGAATGTCGATACGACACGAGCGAAAATGGTCGATGGGAAGTGGCAGCCATATCGTCGTAAAATGGTTGTGATGCAGCCGAACGAATCGTTTTCTTCCTTCTTGAATCAAGCAATGAACGAGCGCTCATCAGGTGGAGTAAAAGTAACGAAAATCGTTGAGGATCAAACACCATTTAAACTTGTATATGACCCGTCTCATCCGGATGCAGATGAAAACGGATATGTACAATTGCCGAACGTTGATCCATTAAAAGAAATGGTCGATTTAATGAGCGCTACACGCTCGTACGAAGCGAACGTGACCGTGTTAAATGCGACGAAAGGGATGTTAATGAAGGCGTTAGAAATCGGAAAATAGGAGGGGTAAGGGATGATTGATCGCATTCAACGTGCAGCTTTATCGCCAACGGTACAGCCGCAAGCGGCAAAACCAGCTGAAGTGCAACGGGCTTTTTCACAATTTTTAAAAGAAGCGATTGATGAAGTCAATAAACAACAAATCGCATCAGACCAGTTGACAACGAAGCTAGCAAAAGGAGAAAACGTTGATTTGCACAATGTGATGATTGCTTCACAAAAAGCAAGCGTTTCGCTTCAATTAGCAATTGAAGTGCGCAATAAAGTCATTGAGGCATATCAAGAAGTGATGAGAATGCAAGTATAATGGACCTCAAGAGATAGCGGAGGAAGCATATGAACGAGCGATTAAAACAAGCGATAGAACGATTGAAATTGTTTTGGAGCGAGAGAACAAAACAGCAAAAAGTGATGGCTTTAGGACTTGTTGGGCTGTTGATCGTTGCCGTTGCGCTTACCGCTTTTTTTGCGACGCGAACGAATTTTGTTCCTCTCTACAGCAATTTATCGCCGCAAGAAGCCGGGCAAATTAAAGCGACGCTTGATCAACGGGGAATTAAGTCGCAAATTACCGATAACGGAACGACGATTTTAGTGCCTGAACAGCTTGTCAACACATTAAAAGTGGAATTAGCTGCAGAAGGCATTCCGGATAGCGGAAGTATTGATTATTCGTTTTTTGGGAAAAACGCTGGTTTCGGGATGACGGATAATGAATTTAACGTGTTGAAAATTGAGGCGATGCAAACAGAGCTCGCCAATTTAATAAAAAGTATCGACGGGGTAGAAGATGCGAAAGTGATGATTAATCTACCCCAACCGACAATCTTTGTTGGTGACCAACAGGAAGAGGCATCCGCATCTATCGTTTTGAAAACAAAAGCGGGATATAAATTTAATGAGCAGCAAATTAAATCACTATATCACCTTGTTTCCAAAAGCGTGCCGAACCTTCCTACTGAAAATATCGTCATTATGAATCAATATTTTGAGTACTTTGACTTAAAAAATGAAGAAAATTTTTCGTCCGGCAAAACATTTGCTGAACAGTATGAAATAAAACAACAAATTGAACGCGACATTCAACGCCGCGTTCAACAAATGTTAGGAACGATGATTGGACAAGATAAAGTCGTCGTTTCTGTGACAGCAGACGTGGATTTTACGCAAGAAAATCGCCAAGAAGAGCTTGTTGAGCCAGTAGATAAAGAAAATATGGAAGGCATCGCTGTAAGTGTACAGCGAATTACGGAGACGTTCTCCGGCAAAGGTGCTCAACCAGGTGGTACGACAGGAACAGGAGAAAACGCTGTACCGGGCTATCAAGGAACAAATGGCGAGACAAACGGGGATTATGAGCGAATTGAGGAAACAATTAATAACGAGGTTAATAGAATAAAAAGAGAGATTGTTGCAAGTCCTTATAAAGTGAAAGACTTAGGTATTCAAGTCATGGTTGAGCCACCAAAACCGAACGATCCAAACTCAATTCCTGCTCAAACGGTTGATGATATTACAAAAATTTTAGGAACGATTGTGCGGACGTCAGTCGATAAAGACATTGCTGGACAATGGACGGATGCTGATTTACAAAACCGCGTCGTCGTTTCTGTGCAGCCGTTTAACGGAAAAGTGCAGTTTAACGAACAAACATCAACTATTCCGACATGGGCATATATTGCAGGTGGCGGTGTGCTTGTTGTGCTCCTTGCGCTCATCGTCTTTTTATGGTTGCGCAAACGGAAAAAAGAAGAAATGGACGAACTGTCATTACAAGAAGAACAAGTGGCAGTACAAATTCCAGATGTAAACGAAGAAGTGGAAACAGAAGCAACGTTGCGCCGCAAGCAGCTTGAAAAGCTCGCAAAAGAAAAGCCAGAAGAGTTTGCGAAATTACTACGAACATGGCTTGCAGAGGAATAAGGGGGGGGATCGTATGGCGAAAAAAGGCGAATTAACAGGAAAACAAAAAGCGGCCATTCTCCTCATTTCATTAGGACCAGACGTTTCAGCATCTGTATATAAACATTTGTCTGAAGAAGAAATTGAAAAATTGACGCTCGAAATTTCAAACGTTCGCCAAGTGGATGCCGAGAAAAAAGAAACGATTTTAGAAGAGTTTCATCAAATTGCGTTAGCGCAAGATTACATTTCACAAGGCGGTATTGCTTATGCGAAACAAGTGCTTGAAAAAGCACTTGGACCAGAGCAGGCGATGAACATTATTAATCGTCTCACGTCTGCGCTGCAAGTGCGTCCGTTTGATTTCGCACGCAAGGCGGATCCGGCGCAAATTTTAAACTTTTTGCAAAATGAACATCCGCAAACGATTGCACTTGTATTGTCGTATTTAGAACCAACGCAAGCCGGTCAAATTTTATCAGCGCTGCCACAAGAAATGCAAGCGGACGTTGCTCGTCGCATCGCTTTGATGGATCGTACCTCACCAGAAATGATTAATGAAGTTGAACAAGTGCTCGAGCGGAAGCTGTCGACAACGGTTGTACAAGATTACACGCAAACAGGTGGTATTGAAGCTGTTGTCGAAGTGTTAAATGGTGTCGATCGGGCAACTGAACGAACGATTTTAGACGCGCTTGAAATTCAAGACCCAGAATTAGCAGAAGAAATTAAAAAGCGTATGTTTGTCTTTGAAGATATTGTTACGCTTGATAATCGCGCCATTCAACGTGTTATTCGCGAAGTGGACAATGCCGACTTGTTGCTTGCGTTGAAAGTATCTAGCGATGAAGTGAAAGAAGTTGTATTCCGCAACATGTCTTCTCGTATGGCGGAAACGTTCAAAGAAGAAATGGAATTTATGGGTCCTGTTCGTCTTCGCGACGTAGAAGAAGCGCAATCGCGTATTGTCGCAGTGATTCGTCGTCTCGAAGAAGCGGGTGAAATTGTCGTCGCTCGTGGCGGAGGAGATGATATTATTGTCTAAAATCATTAAAGCCCCATTTGCTCGGACGTGTACCGAGCAACGAGCAGTCATCGAAGTAAAAAAATTGATGCCTGATATGCAGCAAGAAGAGCATGAGCCACATGATGAAACGACGATACAGCATGTGCAGATGATCATCGAGCAGGCAGAACAGCAAGCCGCACACATTCGTCAAGAAGCGGACATGTACTACGCATCTGTTCAACAACAAATTGCTGAAGAGCAAAGACAATGGGAAGAACAACGAAGTGAATGGATAAACGAAGCGCGTCAAGAAGGATATGAGATCGGTTTGGAGCAAGGGCGCCAAGAAGGATTTCAGCAATATATGGAGGCGATTCGTGAGGCGAAGAAAATCGTACAATCAGCTAATGAGCAGTTTTATCATATACTTGAATCAGCTGATGAAACAATTTTACTTGTCGCGTGCAAAGTAGCGGAGCGAATTATCGGTGAGCGTCTTGATGAAAATAAGGAACATTTTCTTGGGCTTGTGAAACAAGTAATTAAAGAAGTTCGTGAACATGAAGAAGTAAAAATGTACGTGCATCCAACGTACTACGATGTCGTTGTTCGCCAAAAAGATGAGTTAAAAGCATTATTTAGTCAAGACATTCATTTATTTATTTATCCAGATGAAACATTAGCTGAAACAAGTTGTATTGTCGAAACACCGTTTGGGCGCATTGATGCAAGCGTTGATACGCAGCTCGAGCAATTGAAGCTACAATTGCTTGAGCGGATCGAGGGGGCAAGCGGATGAACTGGCAAACACTCATCAATGAAATTGAGTTGCTCGACCCATATAAACGATTTGGCAAAGTCACACGCGTCATCGGTTTGATGATCGAAGCAAAAGGACCAGAAAGCTCGATTGGCGATGTGTGTTACATTCATATCGGTCATAAAAAGAAGAAAAAAATTCAAGCGGAAGTCGTCGGTTTCCGCGACGAATATGTACTTTTAATGCCTTATGCAACCGTTCAAGACATTGCTCCGGGTTGCATTGTAGAAGCAACGGGAGCGCCACTTGAAATGAAAGTCGGTTCAGCGCTTGTCGGGCGTGTCATTGATGCATTAGGAGCGCCACTTGACGATCAACCGCTTCCGAAAGGATTGACGGCCGTTCCAATCGACCGTCAACCGCCAAATCCAATGACGCGTCCTCCCATTTCAGAACCAATTGAAGTCGGGGTAAAAATGATTGACAGTTTATTAACGGTAGGGAAAGGACAACGTGTCGGCATTTTTGCTGGCTCGGGCGTTGGGAAAAGTACGTTAATGGGGATGATTGCCCGCAATACAAATGCGGATTTAAACGTTATCGCACTCATCGGCGAACGCGGACGCGAAGTGCGCGAGTTTATTGAACGCGATCTCGGTCCCGAAGGATTAAAACGCTCTATCGTCGTTGTCGCGACATCTGATCAGCCAGCTCTCATGCGCATTAAAGGGGCATATACAGCAACAGCCATTGCGGAATATTTTCGTGATCAGGGACTAAACGTCATGTTTATGATGGACTCGGTCACCCGTGTGGCGATGGCGCAACGTGAAGTCGGATTAGCGGTCGGTGAGCCACCGACAACGAAAGGATATACACCTTCTGTTTTTGCCATTTTACCGAAATTGCTTGAGCGAACGGGGACGAATGAGCACGGAACGATTACTGCTTTTTATACGGTGCTCGTTGACGGTGATGATATGAATGAACCGATCGCTGATACAGTAAGGGGCATTTTAGATGGTCATTTTGTATTAGAACGCCAACTAGCAAATAAAGGTCAATATCCAGCGATTAACGTATTAAAAAGCGTCAGCCGCGTCATGAACTACATTGTGACGCCAGAACATCGAAAAGTGGCAGAAAGATTGCGCGAGTTGTTGGCGACATATATTCAATCAGAAGATTTAATTCAAATCGGTGCTTATAAACGAGGATCGTCACGTGAAATCGACGAAGCGATTCGTTATTATCCAAAAATTATTTCGTTTTTAAAACAAGATGTTCATGAATCGTACACAATAAACGAAAGTGTTCAACAGTTGTTTCAACTTATTGAACAAGGGTGAGTAAACAATGACACCATTTCAATTAAAAAAAATTTTAAACTTAAAAGAACATGAAAAACAAAAAGCGCTGCACGAATATGAAGAAGCGCGCCATCGATTTGAAGAAGTGGCGGAAAAACTATACCACTTTTTAAAACAAAAAGAAGAGTACGAAGAACAACATAAACAACAATTACAGTCGGGGCTAGCGATTCAACATATTCGTTCGTTTCAGCAATTTATGAACAATTTGCAGCGTGTCATCGATCACTATCAGCATCTTGTTATGCAAGCCCGTCAACAAATGGAGTTGAAACAACGAAAGTTAGTTGAATTGAATGTAGAAGTGAAAAAATATGAGAAAATAAAAGAAAAGCATGATGAAATGATGGCACAACAAATGCGAATTACAGAACAAAAGCAAATGGATGATATTTCAATTCAACAATATTGTTATCGAGAAACAAGGTGAGCGTCAATGGAACAGTTTGAAAAAGAAGAGGAAAAGAAAAAAGCGAGCAAGCTTCAATGGTTTCTTTTTGTCGTTTTTATTCCGCTTTTATTTACGATTTCGGTTGTTTTACTTATTTTAACGTTCTCTGGTATTAACGTATTTGAACAAGGGAAAAAATATGCAGGGCAACTGCCGTTCGTTTCCCAATGGATTGAGGGAACAGACGCGAACGAAAAAAAGAAACTACAAGAACAAATTGTCGAGCTAAAAGCAACGATTGTTGAGAAAGAAAAGGAGCTCGCAAAAACGAAAGATACTATAAAAGAAAAAAATGCCGAAATTGACACGCTCAAACAAGAAATTGCACGTTTGCAGGCGGAAAAGGAACAAGCACAACAGCCGACAGCACAGACAAAAGAGCAGACAAATGCTCCGCGTGTAGACGTTGTGAAAATGTATGAAACGATGTCTCCAAAAAAAGCAGCAGAAATTATTCCGCAAATGTCGGACCGCGAAGCTGTCGATTTGCTCTCGCAACTAAAAACAGACAAAGTGGCGGCCATTTTAGAAAAAATGGATGCCGCAAACGCCGCGAAATATACGAGCTTGCTTGCGAAAAAAGCGAACAATTGAAAGGAGGTGAAAACATGAATATCGCGCCGATTTCTTCAATCGTTTCGTTCGGCGGATCTCATCAACAAGCAACCGTTCAAACGGGTGATGGGGATGTATTTTCCCAATTGCTTTCATCATTGCGTCAAACGTCAGAATCGTTACAAGCATTGTCGGAACAGCCGGAAACGATGCAACGAGTGGATTGGGAGCAGTTGCAGCAATGGTTTGAACAGCTTCCGGCGCATGATGCGTATGCAGACAAGCACATATTATCAACTGAAATGATACAATCGTTTCTTTCTCTTTTACCAGAAGAAACAAAAGAGCAAATTGTTCAACGATTTTCAGCTGAGCCACCGTTTGAAACGATGTTTTCAGCGTCAGATGATCATGATGAAAAAGATGAACTGATGCTCGTCATTGCTTTGTTTCAACTAGAACAAAAGCAATGGACGATCCCACAGTCGATGACTGAACAAGTACGCACAACGTTGCGCAATGTATTTGGTGTGCAAGACGAACAGAGCGACACGATGACAGCGATGTTGCAAGCAATGTTGGACAACCAAACCCGGTTGGACAGCAGGCTTAATGCGAACGAAGTGAAGAGAAAAACAGTAAAATCGATGGCTCAAACGATTGCAGATCGACAATCACAATTAAACAACGTGCATAGTGTGAACAAAATGGAAAGTGAATCAGTAGAATTGACTGCTCGAATGATTACAGACCATCAAGTACGATGGAGCGGCAAAGAAAAAATAAAGGATAAATTGTTGAATATAGTTCCGTCCACTCATGAGTCGTTAGCTACAGATGTTGAAAAAATATTTGAAGATGGGAACATAAATAGTGATTTGTTCCGAAAATATCCGATTACTTCGCGAGCACAATTAGTAAGCACGTATGTACAAGAACAACAATCATCGGGGTCTGCGAAAAAGGAAGATGCTCTATTGACACAAGAGCGCAAACAATGGACGATTCGTTTGTCTGATTTGGTGCACGCTGTTCAACAATCAGATGATAAACATGTACCGTTTGACCGACCAACGATTGATACGACGAATGAAACACCGTTTGTCGCACAGTTTGAGCGAATTGTTCGTTCAAGTCAATTCACGAGATGGAAAAACGGCAATGCGCAAATGCTGATTCGCCTTCAACCTGAACATTTAGGATATATAACGATTAAGCTTATTCAACAAAAAGGGAAGCTAACGGCAAAAATGATTACATCGACTGAAGCGGCGAAACAGCTAGTGGAACAACATATTCATCAGCTTGCGCATATTGCGGATCATATTACGGTCGAACAATTTAATGTATTTGATCAAGCGAAATTTCGCGATCATTCATTCCATCAACAAAAACAGCAACAGCAACAACAAGAGCAACCAAGAGAAGAGAAAAAGCAACCTGATCAATCATTTGATGAGTGGCTAAACGAATGGTTTGACTTTGACATGTAGAGGTGATAGACGTGACAGCGATCGATCCGAGCTTGCTTTTGTCTCAGCGGCAAGTACAGCAGCGCGAAACAGGGAAAAGCTCTTTAGGAAAAGACGATTTTTTAAAAATTTTAATTGCTCAATTGCAACATCAAGATCCGTTAAATCCGATGGAAGACCGTGAATTCATTTCACAAATGGCAAACTTCTCATCGCTTGAACAAATGGTCAATATGTCAAATATGATGAGCAAGTTTATTGAAACACAGACGGGCACATCGGAAAAACTTACAGGTACGTTAGATGCATTGCAAAAGCTTATTCAACAACAATCTGCCCCATCGCTTGCTCAATATAGCGAATGGATCGGTAAGACGGTTACATGGGATGAACAAAGCGGTGTGGTGAAAGCTGTCGTTCAAAAAGAAACAGACATATGGTTAGAGCTTGATCAAGGGAAGATGGTGTTAGCCTCTCGCGTCACAAGAGTGTCGCAATAAAGGAGGTGAGAAAATGAATCGCATTCAATTTTTTCCGCACACCCCATTGATTCCGTCGAAAAAACAGACGGTTGCTTCAACGGAGCGGCAATCGTTTCACGATGCCCTTGTTGAAGCGGAGCAAACGTTAAAAATAAGCAAACATGCCCAACAACGTTTGCAAGAACGAAATATTCATATTAACGATGAACAGTGGGCAGCGATCGGACAAAAAATTGTTGAGGCAAAACAAAAAGGGGTGCGCGACTCGCTCGTCATTACAAATGAAGCTGCGTTTATTGTGAGCGCAGTCAATCAAACGGTCATTACAGCGATGCATCGTGAAGAGGCGCAGAGCCAATTGTTCACAAACATTAACGGAGCCATTATTATATAAGGCCGGACCTTTACGGAGGCCTTCGAGCGTGCGGAATGACAGAAGCCGCTCAAACAACGAAAAGGAGAGGATTATATGTTACGTTCCATGTTTACTGGAATTGGTGGTATTCGCAACTTTCAATATAAATTAGACGTCATTGGTAACAATATTTCTAACGTCAACACGTATGGCTACAAAAAAGCGCGCGTCACATTTAAAGATCTTGTTTCCCAACAAATTTCTGCGGCAACATCATCAACAGGAACACGCGGGGGAATTAATGGCAAACAAATCGGATTAGGAAGCGGGCTAGGTTCGATCGAAACGATTCACACGCAAGGTTCGACGCAAACGACATCGCGTCCGCTTGACTTAGCGCTCGGCGGCGACGGCTTTTTCGTCGTTGGGTCGATTAATGATGTGACATTAATTAGTATGGATGGACCAGCTGGAAAATTAGGAACAAATAGAGTGAATGCGGGTGTACCGATCGATCGAGTGTTTAATTTGAATTTTACACGTGCTGGAAACTTTTATTTAGATGAGTATGGCTATGTTGTAAACTCTGATGGACAATATTTAATTGGTGAGGCAGCGATTAAGACATTACCTTCTGCCACAAACCTTAATCAAGTTAACACTTTAAGAACTCAACTCGATAACTTTGTAAACGGGGCTGGAGGGCTAGTTAATTTCGTTCAAAATTGGAAAAATAATTTTGACCCCCCTTCTTTTTCTAACTTTAATACTTTTATCAACAATTTTAATACACAAATTAACAATATGAATACGAATATCGGTAACTTTAATAACAATGTTTCGCCAAAAGCAAGTATCAATAACATGACAACAATTCCAACAAGCGGATGGCCAACTACGTTAGACCAAGCTGAAAAAATGATGGGCCCATATTTAGAAGGAATTAGTGGTTCTGTGGAGAGTATTCAACAAGTGCTGCAAGACTACAGCGAGCCGAAATACGGAAATGTGACAAGTTTTGAGCCGGGGTTAATTCAAATTCCGAAAACAGCGAAAAGTTTTGGAATTACGGCGGACGGAAAAGTGACGTTCATTGACAGCAATGGGCAATTAAAAATTGCAGGACAAATTTTGTTGGCGCAATTTCCGAACCCGAGCGGTTTAGAAAAAATGGGCGGAAATACGTTTAAAGAAACGAACAACTCGGGGAAACTCGACCGAAATGCAAACGGCTTGACGATTAATGAATTGTCGCGTCCAGGTTTAAACGGTGCCGGTGAAATTATTTCCGGGGCATTAGAAATGTCGAACGTCGATTTATCTGAAGAGTTTACAGAAATGATCGTTGCGCAACGAGGATTCCAAGCGAATACACGCATTATTACAACGTCGGATGAAATTTTACAAGAGCTTGTCAACTTGAAGAAATAATAAATAAAGGGGGGACGGGGGCGTTTGCCCCCGATACATAATGATTCGATTAACGAGGTTAAACGGTAAACCTTTTACGTTAAACGCCATTTACATAGAACAAGTTGAAGCGTTCCCAGACACGACCATTACGTTAACGAATGGCAAAAAGTTTGTCGTGCGGGAGTCTGTAGAAGATGTTATGTTATTAGTAGAAACGTTTTATCGTAACATTTCTGTGCTCGGATTAAGGAGAGAGGCGGAGGGATCCGACGTTGAAAGACAATAAAATGTTAAAAATCATGTTGATTGTTATGGGAGTGATTACGCTTGTTAGCGTCGTCGCCCTTGTTGTTGTTATGAAATTTATGGGGAATAATGAGCCAAAAGAACCGACAGTCGATGAAATTGTCGCCAGTTCGTTTGATGTACCGGAAATCATGACGAATTTAATGGACGGAAGCTTTATTAAAATTGCGTTTAAAATTCAAACAGATAGCGAAAAAGCAAAAGAAGAAGCCGAAAAACGCGATTTCCAAATTAAAAACATCATTATTGAAGAATTATCAGAAATGACAGCGGAACAGTTTAAAGGAAAACAAGGAAAGTTGCTTTTAGAGAAAAAACTTCGCGAACGCATCAATGAGCTCATGCAAGAAGGAAAAGTTGAGAAAATTTATATAACCTCCTTTATTCTCCAGTAAATAAAATGAATAGGAGTAGGAGGTGAGAACGATGTCAGGAGAAGTTTTATCGCAAAGTGAAATAGATGCCTTGCTTGCGGCGCTATCTGCTGGAGAGATGAGCGCCGATGAGCTGAAAAAAGAAGAAGCAGAGAAAAAAGTGAAAGTGTATGACTTTAAACGGGCGTTGCGGTTTTCAAAAGATCAAATTCGCAGTTTAACGCGCATACATGAAAACTTTGCTCGACTATTGACGACGTTTTTTTCCGCGCAATTGCGCACATATGTGCAAATTTCCGTCGCATCGGCTGACCAATTGCCATACGAAGAGTTTATTCGCTCTATTCCGAAAATGACAATTTTAACGGTGTTTGAAGTTCCTCCGCTGGATGGACGCGTGCTGTTAGAAGTCAACCCAAACATTGCTTATGCCATGCTTGATCGCGTATTAGGAGGCAGAGGTGTAAGTTTAAATAAAATCGAAAATTTAACCGAAATTGAAACAAAAATTATGTCCAGTTTGTTTGAAAAAGCGTTTAGCAACTTGCGTGAAGCGTGGGAGTCTGTAGCAGATATCGATCCGATGCTCACAGATTTTGAAGTCAATCCACAATTTTTACAAATGGTATCACCAAATGAAACGGTTGTTGTTATTTCGCTAAATACACAAATTGGTGATACAAGTGGAATGATTAACATTTGTATTCCACACGTCGTTTTAGAGCCGATTATCCCGAAATTATCTGTTCATTATTGGATGCAAACACAAAAAAAAGAGCGTGAACCAGAGGAAGTTGCGACGCTACAAAAACGATTAAAACAAACGAAAGTACCAATGATCGCAGAGCTTGGTACATCGAGCATTTCCGTCCAAGAATTTTTACAACTTTCCGTTGGCGATGTCATTCAGCTTGATCAAACGGTGCGCGATCCACTCATTATTAAGGTAGGAGATGTACCGAAATTTATTGGACAGCCGGGAAAAATGAATAAACGATTAGCAGTGCAAATTTTAGATGTAATAAAGGGGGAAGACGGCGATGATGAGTGACGATATGTTATCTCAAGATGAGATTGATGCGTTGTTGCGAGGAATTGACGAAGACCCGATGCCGTCTAGTACAATGTCGATCGATGAAGTATTGACACCAATTGAACAAGATGCGCTTGGTGAAATTGGAAATATTTCGTTTGGCAGTTCAGCGACAGCGTTATCGATGTTATTAAATCAAAAAGTTGAAATTACGACGCCGAGCGTTTCACTCATTGAACGTGCACGCGTGGCAGAAGAGTTTCCGCATCCGTATGTTGCGATTCAAGTGAGCTATACGGAAGGATTTTTAGGAACGAATTTACTTGTCATTAAACAATCTGATGCCGCCATTATCGCAGATTTAATGATGGGGGGAGACGGCACAAATCCGCCCGCCTTTATGGATGAAATTCAACTGAGTGCTGTGCAAGAAGCGATGAACCAAATGATGGGTTCCGCCGCAACGTCAATGTCGACGATTTTTAGTAAAAAAGTCGATATTTCACCACCAAGTTTACACTTACTTGATTTATCAGAAGGCGAAGGGTTTGAATATTTACCGCCGGACGACGTGCTTGTAAAAGTATCGTTTCGCTTAAAAGTAGGCAATTTAATTGATTCTAACATTATGCAACTGTTGCCGATTCATTTTGCGAAAGAATTAGTCGAAAATTTATTAAATCCGTCTAGTACAAAAGCGCAAACATCAGCTACAATAAATACGAACGAGCCACGTCAAACCGCGCCATCCGCACAAACGCAACCAGCGCCTTCACCGGCTCAACAAATGCAAAAAGAAGCTCCTCAACATTTTGGAACGGGAGCCGTGCAGCAGCCTGTCAACGTCCAGCCTGTTGCTTTTGCAAGTTTTGAACCAGCGCCGCTTCCAGAAGCGGAATCGCGCAATCTCGACATGTTGCTTGACATCCCGTTGCAAGTGACGGTTGAACTCGGGCGAACGAAGCGTTCTGTACAAGACATTTTAGGCTTATCGTCAGGTTCTATCATTGAGCTCGATAAGCTAGCTGGTGAACCAGTTGACATTTTAGTAAACAACAAACTGATCGCAAAAGGCGAAGTTGTTGTCATTGATGAAAATTTCGGCGTGCGTGTGACAAGTATTATTAGCCAAAGCGATCGGCTAAACAAATTACGATAATTTGGGAGGTTTTTGGAGAATGGCGAGAATTTTAATTGTTGATGATGCAGCATTTATGAGAATGATGATTAAAGATATTTTAACGAAAAACGGGCACGAAGTTGTCGCAGAAGCAGCCGATGGAGCACAAGCGGTCGAAAAATATAAAGAATTTCGTCCGGACTTAGTTACAATGGACATTACGATGCCAGAAATGGATGGCATTACGGCGCTGAAAGAAATTAAAAAAATTGATAGCAACGCCAAAGTCATTATGTGTTCAGCTATGGGGCAACAAGCGATGGTTATCGATGCTATTCAGGCAGGAGCAAAAGATTTTATTGTCAAGCCGTTCCAAGCAGATCGTGTCATTGAAGCGATTAACAAAACGCTCGGTTAGAGGTGGAATTCATTGCGCTATATTCGCATCATCATGTTGTGCGCGTTCGTTGTTCTGCAAGCAGTTTCTCCTGCTTTTGCAGAACAAACGAATAGCGTAAAAGAATGTGTAGAGCATCCAGAAAAGTGTCAAGAACAACAAACAGACAAGGCAACGGAATCCGAAATCGTTGCCCAACCGTCTCCGATTACGGTTTGGGATTTTGTCAAACTGATTGCCGCAACGGCTTTTGTTGTATTGTTGTTATATGCGCTTTTAAAATGGTTAAATAAACAAAACCGATTTTATGAGCGAAAAGGGCTTATCCAACATTTAGGTGGGACAAGTTTAGGAATGAATCGGACGATTCAAATTGTGAAAGTCGGTCGGCGTGTGTTTGTTGTCGGTGTAGGTGAATCAATTCACTTATTAAAAGAAATTACGGATGAACAAGAAATTGAAGAGTTGCTTAAGCAACACGAAGCACGTCTTGATTCATTGCTTGATAAGAACGTATGGAAATCGCTCCAATCGTTTTTGCAGCGAAAAACAAACGAGCCTCGTTTTCGCCAATTATTCGATCGAGAATTACAACAGTTAGCCGAGAAGCGAAAACAAGCGATGAGAGCGCTGGAAAAAGAAAGGGATCCACATGAATGAAGTCATGCAGTTTTTTAATAACAGTGCGCCCGAAAACGTAGCAACATCCGTCAAACTGTTGTTGCTTTTGACGGTCTTGTCAATTGCACCCGGTATTTTAATTATGGTGACATCGTTTACACGCATCGTCATTGTTTTATCGTTTGTTCGAACAGCGCTCGGCACGCAACAAATGCCACCAAACCAAGTCATTATCGGGCTATCGCTATTTTTAACATTTTTTATTATGGCACCGACTTTTCAACAAATTAATCGTGATGCCTTGCAGCCGCTGTTTGATGAAAAGATTAATTTAGAGCAAGCTTATGAACGTGCCGAAGCGCCGCTAAAAGAATTTATGAGTAAACATACGCGACAAAAAGATTTAGCTTTATTTTTAAGCTACGCAGGAGCTAAACAACCAAAAAAGGTGCAAGACATTCCGATGTCAGCGCTCGTCCCCGCTTTTGCGATTAGCGAACTAAAAACAGCGTTTCAAATCGGCTTTATGTTATTCATTCCGTTTTTAGTCATTGATATGATTGTCGCAAGTGTATTAATGTCGATGGGAATGATGATGTTACCGCCGGTCATGATTTCGTTGCCGTTTAAAATTTTATTATTTGTTCTCGTGGATGGTTGGTATTTAGTCGTGAAATCATTATTAGAAAGCTTTTAAAGTAGGTGGGAAAAATGAGTCCCGATTTTGTCATTCAAGTTGCGGAACGCGGTGTATACATGGTGCTTGTGATATGCGGTCCGCTCATGTTGCTTGCCCTTGCGGTCGGCTTGTTTATTAGCATTTTGCAGGCGACAACGCAAATTCAAGAACAAACGTTAGCGTTTGTTCCAAAAATTGTCGCAGTGCTACTCGGTCTCGTCTTCTTCGGACCGTGGATGCTTTCGCGCATGGTGTCATATGCATATAATATTTTTAGTAACTTGAGTAAATTTGTAGGATGAAGCGTATGGAGCTATATACGTATGTACCGACATTTTTACTTATTTTCGCGCGCGTCGCTTCGTTTTTCGCAACGATGCCGCTTTTCTCCTATCGAAATGTACCAAACGTTCATAAAATCGGTTTTGCTTTTTTTATAAGTTGGCTCATGTTTTTTTCACTCGATCCAAAGCCATTAGATATTGACGGAACGTATATGATGTTGCTGATGAAAGAAGTGCTTGTCGGGTTACTGATTGGGCTTGTTGCGTTTATGATCATGTCAGCGATTCAAATTGCAGGAGGATTCATTGATTTTCAGATGGGGTTTGCGATCGCAAACGTCATCGATCCGCAAACAGGCTCCCAAAGCCCATTAATGGGA
Source organism: Anoxybacillus flavithermus (assembly GCF_002742685.1). Lineage (GTDB taxonomy): Bacteria > Bacillota > Bacilli > Bacillales > Anoxybacillaceae > Anoxybacillus > Anoxybacillus flavithermus_E. The sequence continues at coordinate 48,064 of NZ_PEDM01000001.1, read as the reverse complement.
CAGTATTTATACACAATTGCTTTGTTTTTTTTGCTTGCCGTCAATGGACATCATTTGTTGTTAGACGGTATTTTTTATAGCTATCAGTTCATTCCGCTTGATCACCCCATTTCTTTCGAGAATGGACAAATTGCAGAACAAGTCGTTCGTTTATTTCAAGCGATGTTTGTTATTGCATTGCAAATGGCCATTCCGATTGTTGGCTGTTTGTTTTTAGTTGATGTAGCACTCGGCATTGTAGCCCGAACGGTTCCGCAGATGAACATTTTTGTCATTGGGCTACCTGTGAAAATTATTGTTAGCTTTGTTTTGTTTGTCATTGTATTTTCAAGCATGTTTGTCGTCACAAAACAACTGTTTGAATTCACCTTTATGTCGATGCGCAGCATGATGAAACTATTAGGAGGCGCGTAACGTGAGCTGGCTGTCCGTTGATTTGCAGTTTTTCGCCGGAGAAAAAACAGAAAAAGCAACGCCGAGAAAACGGCAAGAAGTGCGTAAGAAAGGACAAGTAGCAAAAAGTGCGGATGTGACCGCTGCCTTTTTAATGCTCATTGTTTTTCTTGTTCTTTCGTTTTCTTTAGGCATATGGGGAGATGCGATCGCCCGGCTATTTCGTCAGTCGTTTCAACATTACTTTTTCATGGACGTCACGGTCGATTCCGTGCAGTTGATTTTCGTTGATCTTCTTCGCCAGTTTGCGTTGCTTGTTGGTCCGATTTTTTTAGCCGCCATTGCTGCAGCGCTATTTGCTAATTTTGTGCAAGTTGGTTTTTTATTCACGACCGAACCACTGCAAATGAAGCTAAGCAAACTCGATCCGATTCAAGGATTTAAGCGCATATTTTCACTTCGGGCGCTTGTAGAATTGTTAAAGTCCATTTTAAAAGTATTGTTTGTTGGTGTTGTAACTTTTTCCGTTTTGTGGATGCACATCGATGATATTTTATCTCTATCTCATAAATCAATCGGAGCGATTGCGGCCACGCTTGGACGTTTAACGATTCAAATGGGGCTTGTTGCTTCTGTCGCTTTACTATTTCTTTCCCTTTTCGATTACTTGTATCAACGGTACGATTTTGAAAAAAATATTCGTATGTCAAAGCAAGACATTAAAGACGAATATAAAAAGACAGAAGGGGATCCGTTAATTAAATCCCGCATTAAGCAAAAACAACGAGAAATGGCGATGCGCCGTATGATGCAAGAAGTGCCGAAAGCCGATGTGGTCATTACAAACCCAACCCATTTTGCTGTGGCGTTAAAGTATGATGAACAACAAGCAGACGCTCCGATCGTTGTCGCTAAAGGAGCAGATTATATGGCGCAAAAAATCAAAGACATCGCGAAAAAAAATGATGTCATGATTGTTGAAAATCGCCCGCTTGCACGTGCACTATACGATCAAACAGATATCGGCATGGTCATTCCAGAAGCTTTTTTCAAAGCGGTAGCAGAAATTTTAGCGTACGTCTATAAAACAAAAAATAAACTTTAATTTTATGTATGTGAACAGGAGAGAACGTTTATGTCGGCAAGGGACTTATCTGTATTACTTATGGTTGTATTGATTGTAGCGATGCTCATCATCCCTCTACCATCGTGGTTGCTCAGTATCCTCATTATTATGAATATTTCTCTTGCATTGCTCGTTCTCTTAACATCGATGAATATGCGCGAACCGCTCCAATTTTCGATCTTCCCTTCGCTTCTCCTTTTGCTTACATTATTTCGCCTCGGTTTAAACGTTTCCACGACTCGCTCGATTTTAAGTAAAGGGGAAGCAGGGGGAGTGGTTGAAACGTTTGGAACGTTTGTTATTGGTGGAAATGTTGTTGTCGGTTTCGTTGTGTTTTTAATTTTAATTATTATTCAATTTGTCGTCATTACAAAAGGAGCAGAGCGCGTATCTGAAGTTGCGGCGCGCTTTACGCTCGACGCGATGCCGGGAAAGCAAATGAGCATTGACGCCGATTTAAATGCCGGCATCATCTCTGAACAACAAGCGAGAGAACGACGTGAAAAAATTGCGCAAGAAGCTGATTTTTATGGGGCGATGGACGGAGCAAGTAAATTCGTAAAAGGTGACGCGATCGCAGGAATTATTATTGTATTAATTAACATGTTATTTGGAATTGTCATCGGCATGGTGCAACAAGGGATGGACATTGGCGAAGCGGCAAGAAGATATACGCTATTAACCGTTGGAGATGGAATTGTTAGCCAAATTCCAGCGTTATTAATTTCAACGGCTACTGGTATTGTCGTTACTCGTGCGGCTTCCGATGATAATTTAGGTGCCGATATTATGCGGCAGCTGTTTGCGTATCCGAAAATGTTATACGTCACAGCGGGGACCATTTTTTTACTCGGTTTGTTTACCCCGATTAATGATTTGCTAACGATCCCGATTGCTTCTTTGCTCGCTTTCGGAGCCTATCAATTAGCAAAACAAGCGCATGTGGATGAAACAAAACTAGAAGAGACAGAAGAAGAGATCGAAATGGATCAAATGAAAAGCCCAGAAAGTGTTGTTAGTTTACTTAGCGTTGATCCGATTGAGTTTGAATTTGGATACGGATTAATTCCGCTTGCTGATGCGAATCAAGGTGGAGATTTATTAGATCGTATCGTCATGATTCGTCGTCAACTTGCTTTAGAGTTAGGAATCGTCATTCCAGTTGTTCGCATTCGTGACAATATTCAATTGCAGCCGAATGAATATCGACTAAAAATCAAAGGAAATGAAGTAGCGCGTGGCGAGTTGTTACTTGATCATTATTTAGCGATGAGCCCGGGCGTTGATGATGATTCCATTGAAGGAATCGATACGATTGAACCGGCGTTCGGTTTGCCAGCGAAATGGATTTCTGAAGAAATGAAAGAGCGAGCCGAAATGTTTGGATATACGGTCGTTGATCCACCATCTGTCGTATCTACGCATATTACTGAGCTGTTAAAGGCACACGCACATGAATTGCTCGGGCGTCAAGAAACAAAACAGTTAATCGACCATGTGAAAGAATCGTATCCAATTTTAGTGGAAGAAGTGACGCCAAATCCGTTATCCGTTGGTGATATTCAAAAAGTACTTGCCAACTTATTGCGTGAAAAAGTATCGATTCGCAATTTGCCAGTCATTTTTGAAACGCTTGCGGATTTCGCTCGAATGACGACAGATCCGGATCTTTTAACAGAATACGTTCGGCAAGCGCTCGCTCGTCAAATTACGAGCCAATATGTAGTTGAAGGTCAACCTTTACGTGTCATTACATTATCAGGAAAGGTCGAAAAAATGATTGCCGAAGGTGTGCAACAAACGGAACACGGTAACTATTTAGCGCTTGATCCGGTCGTTTCGCAAGCGATTATTGAAGCGATTGCGATGCAAATTGAACAATTTCCGTTTCAAGATCAATCACCAATTTTACTTTGTTCACCGGCTGTGCGCATGTATGTGAGACAATTAACGGAACGATATTTCCGTCACGTTCCAGTATTGTCGTATAATGAGCTTGAGGCAAATGTTGAAGTTCAAAGTGTTGGGGTGGTGAATGTGGAATGAAAGTAAAAAAGTTTGTCGCTTCGTCTATGCCAGAAGCGATGAAAATGATTCGAGCAGAACTTGGCAATGATGCTGTCATTTTAAACTCAAAAGTTGTGCAAAAAAAAGGTTTTCTTGGGTTGTTTTCTCGGAAAAATATCGAAGTGATCGCTGCCGTTGATCCAAAGCCTGCCACTGCGTCCGTTCAAAAAATAAAAGAAAAACGAAAAGAGCGTACAGAACCGGCGCACGATGAACAACTATTAAAAGAAATTCATGAATTAAAAGCGACGATCCGCCAGTTGTCACAAGGAGGGGGAGTTGAGCATTACCCCGCTCCGTTAAAAGGAATAGATGCTCATTTAATCGATCAAGAAATAAGCGATGATGTGCGGGCAATGTTTATGTCCGCATTGTTGCAACGTTGGTATACGTCCGGGGCGAACGCTTCATATGACGAAGTGAAACAATGGCTTCATGAAGAAATCGTTCACATGCTATCCCCTCTTCCGTTTGGTGGCATGTCGTTTCAAAAAAAATTTGTCAACGTTGTTGGACCGACCGGTGTTGGTAAAACGACAACGCTTGCGAAAATGGCCGCCGATTGTGTCATTAAACACCGAAAAAAAGCGGCGTTTATTACGACAGATACGTATCGTATTGCTGCTATTGATCAGCTGAAAACATATGCAAAAATTTTAAATGTGCCGCTTGAAGTATGTTACAATCTCGACGATTTTCGTAAAGCGAAAGAGAAGCTTGCATCGTATGATATTGTGTTTATTGATACAGCTGGACGAAATTTTCGCAATGTCCAATATGTGAACGATTTAAAAGAAATGATCGACTTTAATGAAGAAATGGAAACGTTTCTCGTTTTATCACTAACCGCAAAGTGGCGAGATATGAAAGACATTTATACACAGTTTTCGATCATTCCGATTCATAAATTTATTTTTACGAAAGTGGATGAAACGAGTCGGCATGGAGCGATGTTAAATATGATGATCGGATGCGGCATCGGTGCAGCTTATATGACGCACGGACAAAACGTACCTGATGATATTGTTGAAGCTACTCCACAGCTTGTGGCAAATATGGTTACTGGGGTCGAGCAACAATGATGAGAGATCAAGCGGAAAGCTTACGTTTGCGCGTGAAAAAAATGCAACATGGAGCAGAAACGAAAGCGATTGCTGTATTGAGTGGCAAAGGCGGGGTCGGAAAGTCGAACGTTTCGTTAAACTTTTCCTTAGCGCTACGTCAGCGGGGAAAACATGTATTGTTGTTTGATATGGATATTGGCATGGGAAACATTGATATTTTGCTTGGACACACATCTTCTCGTACTATTATCGATATTTTTCGTCCAGACGTCACCATTCATGATATTATAAAAACAGGACCAGAACAGCTGTCATTTATTGCTGGGGGAACAGGATTAACAGAAATTTTTCATATGGATGAGCAAAAAGTCGAGTATTTTATTGAACAATTGCAACTCGTTTCCGAGCAATACGACTATCTCATTTTCGATATGGGAGCAGGTATGTCTGAAGATCGTCTTCAGTTGCTCAAGGCGGTGGATGATATTTTTATCGTCACGACACCTGAACCGACCGCTTTAACAGATGCATATGCAACGATGAAGTACATTCATTTAGCAGATCCACAACTCCCAATTTATGTGCTAGTCAATCGCGTACGTTCGGATAAAGAAGGAACAGAAACATTGCAACGTCTAAAACAAGTGGCGAAACGTTTTTTAGGAAAGCAATTACATGCATTAGGCTATATACCTGAAGACCGAACAGTAAGCACGGCTGTCATTCGGCAAACGCCTCTTCTTTTATTTGATCCGAGTGCAAAGGCGAGTAAGGCGGTTATGCAAATGACGGATCGCTACTTAGCAAAAGAAGAGCACGAGGGGCAAGCGAAACGTCCGTTTCACTTTTTTGCCAAGCTACGTCAATACTTTTTGGAAAGGTAGGTTATCATGACTGTGAAGAAAGTGAAAGTGCTCGTCGTTGATGACTCTGCTTTTATGCGAAAATTAATTAGCGATTTTTTGTCAGAACATCCGCGGTTGCACGTTGTCGGTACAGCACGTGACGGACAAGAAGCGTTACAAAAAATTGAGCAATTAAATCCGGATGTTGTGACGCTAGATGTTGAGATGCCTGTCATGAACGGGCTTGAAACGTTAAAGCATATTATGCAGAAACGACCGCTTCCAGTCGTCATGATCTCAAGTACGACGACAGAAGGGGCGGAAAATACAATTTTAGCGTTGCAATACGGGGCGGTTGATTTTATTGCGAAGCCTTCAGGAGCCATCTCACTAGATTTATATAAAATTAAAGATAAGATGATCGAAAAAGTGCTTTTGGCAAGCGAAGCCAATTTGCGAACAGTGAAAACAAAACAAAAAATGTCTATGTTGCCACAAAAGCAATATAGTAAAATAGAGGTAAGTGAACGACAAAGCGTAAGTGGAAAGAAAAAAATCATCGCCATCGGCACATCTACAGGGGGCCCTCGCGCGCTTCAACACGTATTAACGAAATTTCCAGCAACGATTGACGCGCCGATTTTAGTCGTTCAACATATGCCAAAAGGCTTTACAAAGTCTTTAGCAACCCGACTTGATTCATTATGTCACATTCGCGTCAAAGAAGCAGAAGATGGTGAAATTATTCAAAAAGGGACGGCGTATATCGCACCAGGAGGAAAACATTTATATGTGAAACGGGTAGGTATGTCGCTAGCCATCCACTTAGATGAAGCAACACCGCGCAATGGTCATCGACCTTCCGTTGACGTGATGTTTGAGTCGTTAAGCGCTCTAACAGATTACGAGAAAATCGCTGTAATTATGACAGGAATGGGTTCAGACGGTACAGCAGGATTGAAACAATTGAAAGCGTCGGGCAACACGTTTGTCGTTGCAGAATCTGCCGAATCTTCCGTCGTATTCGGCATGCCTAAGTCAGCCATTGCTGCAAACGTTGTTGATGAGATCGTTCACGTCGACAATATTGCTGAAGCGGTAATGAAACACGTACAAGTTTGAGGGGGATAGGAACAATGGACATGAGTCAATACCTCGAAGTGTTTATTGATGAAAGTAAAGAGCATTTACAAACGATTAACGAGCAACTGCTAGAACTTGAAAAAAACCCAGATGATGTGTCGATCGTCAATGAAATTTTCCGATCAGCCCATACGCTAAAAGGAATGTCAGCAACGATGGGATTTGAGGACTTAGCTAATTTAACGCATCAACTGGAAAATGTGCTCGATGGAATACGAAATGGGAAAATTGCGGTTACGCCTGAACTGCTTGATGTCATTTTTCGCGCTGTTGATGATTTAGAAGCGATGGTCGTTTCCATTGCAGAAGGTGGAGATGGAAAACGTGACGTTACAGAAGTTGTTGCCCAGTTAAAGCAAATTGAAAAAGGGGAAGTCGTTGTCACTCCGCAAAAAAGCCATTCAACATATGAACAAACATACGATGAGTTTGAATACACGATTTTAAAACAGTCGGCTGAACAAGGGTTCCATAGTTATGAAGTCACGATTAAGCTTCGCTCTGACTGCTTATTAAAAGCTGCCCGTGTATTTATGATTTTTGAAGTGATTGAACAAATTGGTGAAGTGATCAAGTCTGTTCCGACCGTTGAAATGCTTGAATCTGAACAGTTTGACGATCAATTTGTCGTGACGGTAGTGACAAAAGTATCACAAGACGAGTTACAAAAGCGCATTATGAAAGTGTCAGAAGTAGAGGAAGTGCGCGTCCAGTCCGTCGACTTACATCGATCTAACCTTCCAGTAGAGCAAAAAGAAGAACCAAAAGAAGAACAAAAAGAAGAGACAAAAACTGTTGAGCAAACCGTCGAGAAAAAACAAGAAGCACAAGAAGAAAAGCAAACGGGAAAACAGGTGAGCAATAAAACGATTCGCGTTAATATTGAACGTCTTGACGTATTAATGAACTTATTTGAAGAACTTGTCATCGATCGCGGTCGACTAGAACAAATTTCGCGCGAGTTAAACAATCCTGAATTACACGAAACGGTTGAACGGATGTCGCGCATTTCAGGAGACTTGCAAAACATTATTTTGAATATGCGCATGGTGCCTGTTGAAACGGTATTCAATCGCTTTCCGCGCATGGTTCGTCAATTAGCTCGTGATTTAGGAAAGAAAATTAACCTTGAAATTATCGGAGCAGAAACGGAACTCGATCGAACAGTGATTGATGAAATTGGCGATCCGCTCGTTCACTTGTTGCGTAACGCTATCGATCACGGCATTGAAACACCAGATGTACGTCGGGCAAAAGGGAAACCAGAAGAAGGAACAGTTAAATTAAAAGCATATCATAGCGGCAATCATGTATTCATTGAAATTGAAGATGACGGTGCAGGCATTAGCCGCGAAAAAGTGCTGAAAAAAGCCATTAGTAAAGGCATTGTCTCGGAACAAAACGCAGCCAATTTAACTGACAAACAAGTATACGAACTTATTTTTGCTTCAGGTTTTTCAACAGCGGATAAAGTATCTGACATTTCAGGCCGTGGTGTCGGATTAGACGTTGTAAAAAGTACAATTGAGTCGCTAGGTGGATCGGTATCAATTGACTCGGAAGAAGGAGTCGGTTCTGTCTTTTCAATTCAGCTACCGCTTACACTATCCATTATTTCTGTTATGTTAGTTGAAATTCAAAAGGAAAAATATGCGATTCCGTTGTCATCGATTATCGAGACAGCCATTGTGAAAAAAGAGGACATTTTACATGCCCATAACCAAAAAGTCATCGATTTTCGTGGAAAAGTTGTTCCGCTTTTATTCTTAAAAGATATTTTTGAAGTGCCGGTCATCAAAGAAGAAGACGATTTCTTGTCGGTTGTCATTGTACGTAAAGGTGAAAAAATGGCTGGACTTGTCGTCGATTCATTTATCGGTCAACAAGAAGTGGTGTTAAAATCGCTTGGCAACTACTTAACATCTGTGTTTGCAATTTCTGGCGCGACAATTTTAGGTGACGGACAAGTTGCGCTCATTATTGATTGCAACGCGTTAATTAAGTAGGGACAAGCGAGAGGGGGAATTTAATGTGGCTGAGCTGAAAGTAATTGTGTTTCAACTAAAAGACGAAGAATATGCGATTCCAGTTCAACAAGTACGCTCGATTGAAAAAATTCAACATATTACACGCGTTCCTCGCGTTCCGAAATATGTCAAGGGCGTCATTAATTTACGCGGAGTCGTTACACCGATTATTGATTTACGCATGCGATTTGGACTGGAAGAGGCAGCATTTTCTGATCATACGCGCGTCATCATCGTTGCGTTTGATGATATTGAAGTCGGTTTAATTGTTGATGCAGCAAACGATGTCGTTGATATTTCGACAGAAGCGATTGAACCGCCGCCAGAAGTAGTTGATGCAACAACAGCAGATTATATTAACGGTGTCGTAAAAATCGGAAAGCGTCTATTTATTTTATTAAACTTAGAAAAAGTATTAAAAACAGAGAAAGGATAAATCGTCCATGTCATATTTTGAACGGATGGATGCCGTCCATATGGACATACTAAAAGAGATTGGAAATATCGGTGCGGGTCACGCAGCAACAGCGTTATCAAAGCTGTTAAATAAAAGAATTGAAATGACGATTCCGGATGTGCGAATCATTTCATTTGATGAAATGATGGACATTGTCGGGGGAGCTGACAATGTCGTTGCTGCTGTTTTTTTACGTATTGAAGGCGATGCCCCTGGCAATATGTTTTTTGTACTATCGATTGAGCAGGCGGAACGATTTGTTCAACAAATGATTGGTGACGAACAGTTTAAATTAGAACAAGATTGTTCAGAGTTATCATTATCCGCATTACAGGAACTGGGCAACATTTTAGCCGGTTCATATTTATCGTCTTTATCCGATTTTACAAATTTAAATTTACATCCATCTGTTCCGGCGCTCAGCATTGATATGATTGGTGCCATTTTAAGTTATGGATTAATTGAAATGTCACGAGTCGGTGATCATGTCATTGTCGTCGATACGGCCATTCATGAGGAACATCAGCCGGATGATCGTGTCAATGGACACTTTTTCCTACTTCCTGACCCTGAATCATTTCATATCATCTTTCGAGCTTTAGGTGTGGAACATGATGAGTGAAATTGTTCAAGTAGTGAAAGTCGGAATTGCTGATATGAATGTTGTCAAGGCACCGCATGTCATTCGTACATGCGGACTTGGCTCGTGCGTTGGTGTGGTCGTATATGATTTAGTAAAAGAAGTGGCTGGGATGGCGCACGTCATGTTACCTGATTCGTCGTTAGCAAAATCCGAAAACATGAATGTGGCGAAATATGCCGATACTGCGATTGAAGAGCTGATTCGGCGCGTCATTGGGGCAGGAGGACGAAACGGTCATTTAAAAGCAAAAATGGCTGGTGGGGCGCAAATGTTTCAATTTCGCACAGGAACGACGGATATGATGCGTATCGGACCGCGCAACGTTGAGGCTGTTCGCCAGCAGCTTCAACGCTTTCGCATTCCGATTGTTGCTGAAGATGTCGGAGGAAGCAGCGGACGGACGATTGAATTTCATCCGAAAACAGGCATGTTGCTCATTCGAACAGTAAATCAAGGGGTACGGGAAATGTAATGGCTGGTACATGGAAATTTAACATTGGTTTTGCTTTATTCGGCTGCATGATCGCTTTTTTCGCTTCATTATTACAAAATAGCATATGGACATCTACAATACGGGCTTTCATTACATTTGTAGTTTTCTTTGTTTTCGCGTTTATTGTTCGCTGGATGATTGGATTTATCCAAAGAGATGAATCAACACCGAGCGTTTCGTTTACACAGCCGAATGACACCGAAGTGGAACAGATGATTGAAAACTTAAGTGAAGAAGAACAACAAAAAGTAGCGGAGTATATTCGTCAATTATTGAGTGATGAAGAAAAATAAATGCCAAAACGTAGCTTAGGGGGGATGATATATTGTGCTGGCAAAAGTGGATAGATGCTCGCGATCGTGAGGCGGGCAACCAACTGATTGAAAAGTATATGCCACTTGTCGATTATCACGTACAACGTATGGCTTCATCCCTTCCGAAAAGCGTGAAAAAAGAAGATTTAAAAAGTTTAGCGCTACTCGGTTTATACGATGCGCTAGAAAAATTCGATCCTTCGCGTGACTTGAAGTTTGACACGTATGCTTCATTTCGGATTCGTGGTGCCATTTTAGATGGTTTGCGAAAAGAAGATTGGCTGCCCCGAAGTATACGAGAAAAAGCAAAAAAAATTGAAGCGACAATTGAGCGGCTACAACAAATGCATATGCGTGACGTTAGTGCCAAAGAAGTGGCTGACGCGTTAAATATATCAGAAGATGAAGTATACGCAGTCATGAATGAGCAGTTTTTCGCGAATGTTTTATCGCTCGATGAGCGACCGTTTGACGATGACGATGATCAATCATCGTTTACGATACGCGATGATCGATCGCCGTCGCCTGAAGAACATATGTTAAGAGAAGAACAAATTGCCGAATTAGCCCAAGTCATCCAACAATTAAATGAAAAAGAACAGTTAGTTATTAGTTTGTTTTACAAAGAGGAACTGACGTTTACAGAAATCGGGCATATTATGGGGCTGTCGACGTCACGAATTTCCCAAATTCATGCAAAAGCATTATTTAAAATGCGCAAACTAATTGAGCAAGCGATATAACGTGACAGTCCTTCATCAATTTTATGAAGGAAGTGAAAACATGAACTTGAAGTTAGTCGAGTTACAAGTGGCTTTGCCGAAAACACATGAGCTCGGAAAATGGCAAGAACATATGCAACAGTACGGACAGCTTGCTCAACAACAACTTGCATCAGAAATAAAAAAACAAGACGAGCGCATTCGGCAACAAGTGACGAAAGCCGAACAAAGCGAACGTGCTAAGTGGAAAAAACAATCTGAGAAAAAAGAAAAAAGCAAACATCCTTATAAAGGAACGCATATTGATTTTATTGGATAAGAGGGATGGTATGACAACGTTTTTATGGTTTGTTAGCTTCGTTTTGCACGGTATCTCGCTCTTTCTCATCGTTCTTTTATCGTTGAAATGGGTGAAAATTAAAGAGACGGAAAGAGAGCAAGCGGAGCTCATTCGTGAAATGGAGACGATGATGACAACATATTTAATGCAGTTTAAAGAAGAAAATGAACGATTTGTTAAACAAATTACGTCATCGTCCATTCGCCAACATTCTCGTTCGTTGCGAAAAGAACAAATGTCTCCTCCAGTTGAGCACGTTGTTGACCGCATCGAATTATCGACAACTTCGGCTGAAGAACAATCGGCCGAATCGCTCGTTTCTGAAGCATTAAAACTTCAACAACAAGGGAAAACAATCGATGAAATTGCCAAAATACTCAAACGTGGCAAAACAGAAATGGAGCTTTTGCTTAAATTTCACCAAAAGTAGTTGAATGTGTTTTTTAATTATGATATAGTTCTACTTGGTGTGAATACACACGCTCATTGATTTAAGCAACGGTGCTGCTTTGCGGTCTTGCTTAAAAATGACATGAGCGGAGGAAAAAAACCGTGTAGGAGGATGAAAGATGTCTGTTATTTCAATGAAACAATTGCTTGAAGCAGGGGTTCACTTCGGGCATCAAACACGTCGTTGGAACCCAAAAATGAAAAAATATATTTTCACTGAGCGCAATGGTATTTATATCATTGACTTACAAAAAACAGTGAAAAAAGTAGAAGAAGCGTATAACTTCGTCAAAGAACTTGCGGCAAACGGCGGCAAAATTTTATTCGTTGGTACGAAGAAACAAGCGCAAGATTCTGTAAAAGAAGAAGCAGAACGTTCTGGCATGTTCTATGTGAACCAACGTTGGTTAGGTGGAACGTTAACAAACTTCGCAACTATTCAAAAACGTATTAAGCGTTTGAAAGAAATCGAAAAAATGGCTGAAGATGGCACATTTGATGTATTGCCTAAAAAAGAAGTGGTAAAACTAAAGAAAGAGTTAGAGCGTCTTGAAAAGTTTTTAGGCGGTATTAAAGAAATGAAAGAATTGCCAGATGCATTATTTGTCATCGACCCACGCAAAGAGCGCATTGCCGTTGCAGAAGCTCGTAAATTAAACATTCCAATCGTCGGAATTGTTGATACAAACTGCGATCCAGACGAAATCGACTATGTCATTCCTGCAAACGACGATGCGATTCGTGCTGTGAAACTTCTTACAGCTAAAATTGCGGATGCAATTTTAGAAGCAAAACAAGGCGAAGAAGCCGTTGTCACAGCTGAGTAAGCATGCGAAAGGTGATAAGAGGGGGGAGCCTTTTATCACCTTTTTTTAAGAAAATCGGGCATACTAAGCATACGAACCGTTTCGGTTTGTGTACATACGATTTGGCACATAAAAAGGAGGATGTTTCAAATGGCAATTACTGCTCAAATGGTAAAAGAATTGCGCGAAAAAACTGGCGCAGGAATGATGGACTGCAAAAAAGCGTTAACAGAAACAAATGGTGATATGGAAAAAGCAATCGACTGGCTTCGTGAAAAAGGAATGGCGAAGGCAGCGAAAAAAGCAGATCGCATTGCAGCTGAAGGAACAACATTAATTGAAGTTGACGGAAATGTAGCTGTCGTTTTGGAAGTAAACTCTGAAACAGACTTCGTTGCCAAAAACGAAGGATTTAAAACATTAGTAAAAGAATTAGCAGAGCATTTATTAAAACATAAACCTGCAACAGTAGAAGAAGCGTTACAACAAAAAATGGACAACGGTGCGACAGTTGAAGAGCACATCAATGCAGCGATCGCTAAAATTGGTGAAAAAATTACGTTACGTCGCTTTGCAGTTGTAGAAAAAGGTGACAACGCAGCGTTTGGTGCATATCTACACATGGGTGGTCGCATTGCCGTATTAACAGTATTAGAAGGTACAACAAATAGCGACATTGCAAAAGATGTAGCGATGCACATTGCTGCGATTAATCCAAAATACGTTTCTCGCGATGAAGTATCTGCAGATGAAATCGCTCGCGAGCGTGAAGTATTAAAACAACAAGCATTGAATGAAGGAAAGCCAGAAAATATCGTTGAAAAAATGGTTGAAGGCCGTTTAGGCAAATTCTTTGAAGACATTTGCTTACTTGAGCAAAACTTTGTAAAAAACCCAGATGTGAAAGTACGTCAATTTGTAGAATCTAATGGTGCAACTGTAAAAAGCTTCATCCGTTACGAAGTAGGCGAAGGGATTGAAAAGCGTCAAGATAACTTCGCTGAAGAAGTTATGAGCCAAGTTCGTAAGTAATGAAGACAAATAGGGAACACATATGTGTTCCCTATTTTTAAAGAACGGTATGGAGGTTTACAATGAAAAGCCCAAAATATAAACGTGTCGTTTTAAAATTAAGCGGTGAAGCGTTAGCTGGTGATCAAGGATTTGGAATTAATCCTTCTGTCATTAAATCTATTGCGCAACAAGTAAAAGAAGTAGCAGAACTTGGAGTTGAAGTGGCGGTCGTTGTTGGCGGTGGGAACATTTGGCGAGGAAAAATCGGCAGTGAAATGGGCATGGATCGTGCCACAGCCGATTATATGGGCATGTTAGCAACAGTAATGAATTCGCTCGCTTTGCAAGACAGCCTAGAGCAACTCGGTGTACAAACGCGCGTACAAACGTCCATCGAAATGCGCCAAGTGGCAGAGCCGTACATTCGACGGAGAGCGATTCGGCACTTAGAGAAAAAACGCGTTGTCATTTTTGCTGCAGGAACAGGCAATCCGTACTTCTCGACAGATACGACAGCTGCGCTTCGTGCGGCAGAAATTGAAGCGGACGTCATTTTAATGGCAAAAAACAATGTAGACGGTGTATATAGCGCCGATCCAAAAGTGGACAAAAACGCAGTCAAATATGATGAACTATCCTACTTAGATGTGATCAAACAAGGATTAGGCGTTATGGATTCAACAGCTTCATCGTTATGTATGGATAACGATATTCCACTTATTGTTTTCTCGATTATGGAAGAAGGAAATATTAAACGTGCCGTATTAGGCGAAAATATTGGAACAATTGTAAGGGGGAAATAAGATGCAAGTGTTAACGAACGCGAAAGAAAAAATGGATAAAGCAGTTCAAGCTTTTTCTCGTGAACTCGCAACGATTCGTGCTGGTCGTGCAAATCCAGCGTTATTAGAAAAAATTACAGTAGATTACTATGGCATGCCAACACCAATTATTCAGTTAGCAGGCATTCAAGTGCCGGAAGCGCGCCTTCTTGTCATTCAACCGTATGACAAATCCGTATTGAAAGAAATTGAAAAAGCCATTTTAGCATCTGATTTAGGGTTAACACCTTCAAACGATGGTTCAGTCATTCGTATTTCCATCCCGCCGCTAACGGAAGAGCGTCGTCGTGAGCTTGTGAAGTTGGTAAAAAAATATGCTGAAGAAGCGAAAGTCGCTGTGCGCAACATTCGCCGCGATGCAAACGATGAGTTGAAAAAACTAGAGAAAAATGGTGAAATTACAGAAGATGAGTTGCGTGGTTATACAGAAGACATTCAAAAATTAACAGACGATCATATCGCAAAAATTGATGTGATTACGAAAGAAAAAGAGAAAGAAGTCATGGAAGTATAAGTCCCTCTATGTTTATAGAGGGTTTTTTGCTATAATTACAAAATAGGGCGCACAGCCTAATCGTGTTGGATCAAAGCTGGAGGATACGCGCTGATGTTTGAAAAGATGAAAAGATGGAAAAACAAAGAAGAAGGATATGAAAAAGAAACAATTTCACAAGGACCTATTCCCACGCATGTCGCAATCATCATGGACGGAAACGGACGATGGGCGAAAAAACGAGCGTTGCCACGCATGGCTGGACATTATGAGGGCATGCAAACGGTACGGAAAATTACACGCTTTGCGAATGAACTTGGTGTGAAAGTGCTAACATTATACGCATTTTCAACGGAAAATTGGAAACGACCAAGAACAGAAGTCGATTATTTAATGCAGTTGCCTGAGCAATTTTTGAACACATTTTTGCCAGAGTTAATCGAAGAAAACGTGCAAGTACGCGTCATGGGACATAAAGATCAACTACCTTTACATACGTTACGTGCAGTCGATAAAGCAATCGAAGAGACGAAACAAAATACCGGCTTAATTTTAAACTTTGCGTTAAACTACGGAAGTCGTGCAGAAATTGTGCATGCCGTTCAAAAGCTTGTTGATGATGTGCAAAGGGGAACGATTCAAGCAAACGATGTAAATGAACAGCTGTTTCATTCCTATTTAATGACAAACGATTTACCAGATCCAGATTTGCTTATTCGCACAAGCGGAGAGATTCGTTTAAGTAATTTTATGCTTTGGCAATTAGCGTATACAGAATTTTGGTTTACAGATGTACTCTGGCCAGATTTTACAGAACAACATTTTTTACAGGCGGTACATGAATTTCAACAACGAAGCCGTCGATTTGGAGGCGTATAATTTCATATGAAACAAAGAATTGTAACAGCAATTATTGCAGCTTCAGTCTTTTTACCAATCGTCATATATGGCAAATGGCCATTTTTCATTTTAACGTATGTACTAGCTACAATTGGTTTATTTGAACTGATTCGCATGAAACGTATGTCTCTTTTCTCGTTCCCGAGCGTTGTTAGTTTTCTTACACTATGGCTCTTTTTATATCCATATGAACATATGATAAATATATGGATCCTCGTCGTTGGGCTCTTTTTGTTGTTCATTTATACGGTCATATCAAAAAATGCATTTACGTTTGACGATGCAGGGTTTATGATTGCCGCTGTATTATACGTAGGCATTGGTTTTTATTCTTTTGCTCAAGTGCGTGAAGCCGGATTGTCGTACATTTTTTATGCGCTCTTTTTAATTTGGGCAACGGATAGTGGAGCATATTTTATTGGTCGGGCGTTTGGCAAGCGAAAGCTATGGGAGCATATTAGTCCAAACAAAACAGTTGAAGGTGCGATGGGCGGTATTTTATGTGCGCTTGTTGTTGTAAGCGTGTATGAGTGGTTATCGCCATTTGCTCCGTCTTTTCTCATGTTACTCATTGCGACGGTTATTTTATCCATTTTCGGACAGCTTGGTGATTTAGTGGAATCGGCATTTAAACGCCATTACGGAGTAAAAGATTCAGGAGCTATTTTGCCAGGACATGGCGGCATTTTAGATCGATTCGATAGTTTGTTATTTGTTTTGCCCATTTTACATTTGTTTTACCTTATTGCTTAAAAAGGAGTGAATAGTTTGCGAGCAATTAGTTTGTTAGGGGCGACGGGTTCGATCGGCATGCAAACATTAGATGTGATTCGCGCTCATCCTGATGCGTTCCGTCTCGTCGCTTTTTCAGCCGGGCGCAATATAGAACAGGCAAGAATGATCATTGAACAATTTTCACCAAAAGTTGTATGTGTTGCCCAAAAAGAAGATGCCGACATGTTGCAGAGCGAATATATTGGGCGAGTACGCATCGTTTCAGGTGAAGATGGGCTCATTGAAGTGGCGACCGTTCAAGAAGCTGACATTGTCGTCAATGCGGTAGTAGGAAGCGTTGGACTAGTGCCTACGTTAAAGGCGATTGAGGCGAAAAAAACGATTGCGTTAGCCAATAAAGAAACGTTAGTTACCGCAGGTCATCTTGTCATGAAGCACGCTGCCGATTATGGCGTAACCATTTTGCCTGTCGATAGTGAGCATTCGGCAATTTTTCAATGTTTGCAAGGAGAACAACAAAAAAATATCGAATGTATTATTTTAACGGCATCTGGTGGTAGTTTTCGTGATCGGACGCGCGAACAACTACAACATGTCACAGTTGAAGAGGCGTTAAAGCATCCGAACTGGTCGATGGGAGCAAAAATTACAATTGATTCTGCAACGATGATGAACAAAGGACTCGAAGTGATCGAAGCACACTGGTTATTCCAATTACCGTACGAACAAATTGACGTGCTTTTACATAAAGAAAGCATTATTCATTCGATGGTGCAATTTCACGATGGAAGTGTCATTGCTCAACTCGGAACGCCAGATATGCGGGTACCGATTCAATATGCATTAACATATCCTGACCGTTTTCCGCTACATATTGAACGATTGAACTTAGCACAAGTAGCCACGTTGCATTTTCAAAAAGTGGACATGGATCGGTTCCGTTGTTTACAATTTGCTTATGAAGCAGGACAGATAGGTGGAACGATGCCGACTGTATTAAACGCAGCCAATGAGGAAGCGGTGGCAGCCTTTTTAGCTGGACGAATATCGTTTCTAGCGATTGAACAATGCATTGAAAAAGCGATGGAGCGGCACATATCGATTGCCCATCCAGACCTCGAGACGATTCGTGCAGTTGATCTTGAAACGAGACAATATGTAAAATCACTACACATGTAAAAGGTGGTTGAAACTTTGGAGACGGTTATTGCTTTTCTTATTATTTTTGGTGCGCTTGTGTTTTTTCATGAATTAGGTCACTTCATTTTCGCCAAGCGAGCAGGTATTTTATGCCGCGAGTTTGCGATTGGATTTGGTCCAAAAGTGTTTTCGATGAAAAAAGGGGAGACGACGTACACCATTCGCCTACTTCCGCTTGGCGGTTTTGTGCGCATGGCTGGCGAAGATCCAGAAATGATTGACGTCAAGCGCGGTCAAGTGATCGGCTTATTGTTTGATTCAGACGGTAAAGTGAAAAAAATCATCGTCAATCATAAAGACGAATATCCCGATGCGAAAATCATTGAGGTGGAACGCGCCGATTTTGAACATGAGTTATATATTGAGGGTTACGAAAGTGACGATGATCGCTTACAACGTTTTGAATTAAGCGATCCAGCTTACATCGTCATTGATCGAGAAGAAGTACAAATTGCGCCGTACGATCGTCAATTCGGTTCCAAGACGCTCGGACAGCGGGCGATGGCCATTTTTGCCGGTCCGCTTATGAATTTTGTGCTAGCGCTTGTGATCTTTATTGTTATTGGGCTATTACAAGGCTACCCTGTGGATAAACCAATCGTTGGTGAATTGACAGAAGACGGTGCTGCGCGCCAAGCAGGATTAAAACAAGGTGACATTGTCATTTCGATTGATGGACAGCCGATGTCTTCATGGACCGATGTCGTGACAATCATTCGAAAAAGTCCAGAGAAGCCGCTCCAATTTCAAGTAAATCGCAACGGTCAAATCATTGATCTCACCGTCACACCAGAAAAGAAAACGATCGAAGGTGAGACGATCGGTCTCATCGGTGTGTATGGACCGATGGAAAAGTCGTTTGTCGGAGCAATCAAACAAGGAGCGTTAGAAACGTACTATTGGACAAAGGAAATTATCGTTGGATTAGGTCATTTATTGACGGGCAAATTTTCATTTGATATGTTATCTGGACCTGTTGGTATCGCTGTTTCCACACATAAAGTCGCCCAATCTGGCGTGTATTACTTGATGAAATGGGGAGCTATTTTAAGCATTAACTTAGGGATTATCAACTTGCTTCCGCTTCCAGCGCTCGATGGGGGACGTTTAACGTTTTTTGCGATTGAAGCGTTGCGTGGTAAACCGATCGATCGCCAAAAAGAAGGTATCGTTCATTTCATCGGGTTTGCGCTCCTCATGTTGCTTATGCTTGTTGTTACGTGGAATGACATTCAAAAATTTTTCTTATAAATCAATGAAGTAAGAGGTGCTAAAAGAAGATGAAACAAAGTATGTCGTTTATTCCTACTTTACGTGAAGTGCCGGCAGATGCGGAAATTAAAAGCCATCAACTGCTGCTTCGTGCCGGCTTTATTCGCCAAAATGCAAGCGGAGTATATAGCTTCTTACCGCTTGGTAAACGTGTATTACAAAAAATTGAAGCGATCATTCGTGAAGAAATGGATCGGGCAGGTGCTATAGAACTGTTAATGCCAGCGCTTCAGCAAGCAGAGTTATGGCAAGAATCAGGCCGCTGGTATTCATACGGACCAGAATTAATGCGTTTAAAAGATCGTCACGAGCGTGACTTTGCACTTGGTGCAACACATGAAGAAGTCATTACGGCACTTGTTCGCGATGAAGTGAAATCGTATAAGCGTTTGCCACTTACGCTTTACCAAATTCAAACAAAGTTTCGTGACGAAAAACGCCCGCGTTTCGGATTGCTTCGTGGCCGTGAGTTTATTATGAAAGATGCGTATTCGTTTCACGCTTCGCACGAAAGTTTAGATGAAGTATACAATAAAATGTACGAAGCTTATGCGAATGTGTTCCGTCGTTGCGGATTAAATTTCCGCGCTGTCATTGCCGATTCTGGTGCAATGGGTGGAAAAGACACGCATGAGTTTATGGTTTTATCTGATGTTGGAGAAGATACGATTGCATATTCCGACTCGTCTGACTATGCAGCGAACATTGAGATGGCTCCAGTCATTACGACGTATGAGCGAAGTGATGAACCGCATGCCCCGCTTGAAAAAGTGCATACGCCAGAACAACGCACAATTGAAGAAGTAAGTCAATTTCTACAAGTACCAAAAGAAAAATGCATCAAGTCGTTATTATTTAAAGTAGATGATCGCTATGTGCTCGTTCTTGTGCGCGGTGACCATGAAGTAAATGATGTAAAAGTAAAAAATATATTAGAAGCAACAGTTGTGGAATTAGCGACACCAGAAGAGACGAAGCAAGTGATGAACTGTGAAATTGGTTCACTTGGTCCGATTGGTGTTCGGGATGGTATAATCGTTTTAGCTGACCATGCGGTAAAAGCGATTGTCAATGGCGTGTGCGGAGCGAATGAAGCGCACTATCATTACAAGGGGGTCAATCCAGATCGTGACTTTGCTGCGCAATATGCAGATGTGCGTTTCATTCAAGAAGGAGATCCGTCACCAGATGGAAAAGGAACGATTCGTTTTGCGCGCGGAATTGAAGTAGGACACGTATTTAAACTCGGAACGCGTTATAGCGAAGCGATGAATGCGACGTATTTAGACGAAAACGGACGCACGCAGCCGATGATTATGGGCTGTTATGGTATCGGTGTGTCTCGTACGCTTGCTGCGATTGCTGAGCAATATAATGATGAGCATGGACTCATATGGCCAACAGCGGTTGCTCCTTTCCACATCCATTTAATTTCGGTAAATCCAAAAGTGGACGAGCAGCGGGAGCTTGCCGATGAATGGTATGCACGTTTGCAACAAGAAGGGTTTGAAGTGTTGTATGACGATCGTGCCGAGCGTCCAGGAGTCAAATTCGCCGACAGTGATTTAATTGGGTTACCTGTGCGTGTAACAGTCGGAAAGCGTGCAAATGAAGGAATTGTTGAAGTAAAAGTACGAAAAACAGGTGAAACAGAAGAAGTACACGTGTCGCAATTAGTGGAAACGTTGCGCCGTTACTTATAAGGCAGAGAGGGGGCTTCCCCCTCTTTCTGTCGTCTATCGCTCCCAAACGAGGTATAAAAAAGAAGGGGAGGTGTACCGTTACATTTTTGTAACGAACAACGATGAGGGAAGAACAAAAACAACGATTTTCGATTTTACTACAACAACTACAACTTTCTTCGCATATGGCAGAGGACTTATTGCATGGGCGGATTGACAAAGTAGTTGTTGATAAACGAATGAAATGTTGGCACTTTTATTTTCGATTTCCTACGATCTTACCAGCACACGTATATGCCGAGTTTCGTAAACGACTAATCGAACAATTTCGCCATATTGCCGATGTGCAATGCACGATAGAAGTAGAGGATCAAACGTTTACTGCTGAAGATGTGGTGTCGTACTGGCCAATATTTGTCGATACGATTCAACAAACATCGCCGCTTTTTTCACTACTTACACAACAGCAACCGGAAGTAAAAGGAACGAAAGTCACTGTACAAGCGCGCAATGAAGCAGAAGCAATCGCGTTAAAAAAGCGATTTGCGGAAATGTTCGCTGCGACGTATGTTTCTTTCGGATTTCCGCACTTGCAGTTAGAAGCGAGTGTAAAACATGATGAGCAGCAGTTTGAACAATTTTTAGCGCAAAAACAAAAAGAAGATGAAGAACGAGCGTTAGCCGCATTTATGGAAGCGATGCCGAAACAAGAAGAGACGAACACAACGGAAGTAAGCGGCCCGCTTGTAATTGGCTACCAAATTAAAGATGAGGAACATATTCGTTCGCTCGATCAAATTGTGGAAGAAGAACGTCGTGTCGTTGTACAAGGATACATTTTTGATGCTGAAGCAAAAGAATTAAAAAGTGGACGTACGTTATTGACGTTAAAAATAACGGACTACACAAATTCGATTCTTGTCAAAATGTTTTCGCGCGATAAAGAAGATGCCGAGCTTATGCAGCGTGTAAAAAAAGGAATGTGGGTTAAAGTGCGCGGCAGCGTACAAAACGACACGTTTGTACGCGATCTTGTGCTTATCGCGAACGATTTAAATGAAGTGAAACCGAACGAACGTCAAGATACAGCGGAAGAAAAGCGCGTGGAATTACATGTTCATACCCAAATGAGCCAAATGGATGCTGTCGCTTCCGTTACCAAACTTGTTGAACAAGCGAAAAAATGGGGACATGAGGCGATCGCCGTCACGGATCATGCCGTCGTTCAATCGTTTCCGGAAGCGTATAGTGCAGGAAAAAAATACGGTGTGAAAATTTTATATGGATTAGAGGCAAATATTGTTGATGATGGAGTACCGATCGCTTATAATGAAGCGCATCGACGGCTCATGGACGATACGTTTGTTGTATTTGACGTAGAAACGACAGGGCTTTCTGCCGTATATGATACGATTATTGAGTTAGCAGCGGTGAAAGTAAAAAACGGGGAAATTATCGACCGTTTTGAGTCGTTTGCTAACCCGCATCATCCGCTTTCTGTGACAACGATTGAATTAACAAAAATTACAGATGATATGTTAAAAGACGCACCAGATGTTGAAGAGGTGTTAGAAAAGTTTTACGATTGGATCGATGATTGCGTGCTTGTTGCTCATAATGCAACGTTTGATATCGGTTTTTTAAATGCAGGATTTAAGAAAATCAATCGTGGCAAAGTCAAAAACCCGGTCATTGATACACTTGAACTCGCTCGTTACTTATATCCAGAGTTAAAAAACCATCGTTTAAATACGCTTTGTAAAAAGTTTAATATTGAATTAACCCAGCATCATCGCGCCATTTATGACGCAGAAGCGACAGGGTATTTACTTATTCATTTGTTAAAAGAACTTGATGAAAAAGGAATTCAATATCTCGATCAATTAAATGAAGCATCGAAAGAACAAGGAGCGTTCCAACGTTCCAGACCGTTTCATGCAACGTTACTTGTACAAAATGAAGTGGGGCTAAAAAATTTATTTAAACTCGTATCGTTTTCACATGTGAATTATTTTTATCGCGTTCCACGCATTCCACGTTCCGTATTACAACAACATCGCGAAGGGATTTTAGTCGGATCAGGTTGCGATAAAGGTGAACTGTTTGAAGCGATGATGCAAAAAGGAATCGAAGAAGCGGAAGCGATTGCGCCGTTTTACGATTTCCTTGAAGTGCATCCGCCAGAAGTGTATGCGCCGCTCATTGAAATGGAATATGTACGCGACGAAGAAGCACTAAAAGAAATTATTACAAACATTGTGCAGCTTGGTGAACGGCTCGGCATCCCAGTTGTTGCGACAGGAAATGTGCATTATATCCATCGAGAAGATAAAATATATCGCAAAATTTTAATTCATTCACAATCTGGTGGCAATCCGTTAAATCGCCACGAATTGCCGAACGTTCATTTTCGTACGACAAACGAAATGTTAGAAGCCTTTTCGTTTCTTGGTGAACAAAAGGCGAAAGAAATTGTTGTTACAAATACGAAAAAAATCGCCCATTCCATCGAAGAAGTGAAGCCGATTAAAGATGAGTTGTACACACCGAAAATTGAAGGGGCGGACGAAGAAATTCGGCGAATGAGTTATGAACGGGCGAAAAGCATTTATGGGGATCCGCTGCCAGACATCGTTGAAAAACGGCTAGAAAAAGAATTGAAAAGCATTATTGGTCACGGCTTTGCGGTCATTTATTTAATTTCTCATAAACTCGTAAAAAAATCGCTTGATGACGGTTATCTTGTCGGTTCACGTGGTTCAGTTGGTTCATCGTTTGTTGCGACGATGACAGAAATTACAGAGGTGAACCCGCTTCCGCCGCATTACGTTTGTCCGAGCTGCAAACATTCCGAGTTTTTCGATGATGGTTCGGTCGGCTCAGGATTTGACTTGCCCGATAAAGACTGTCCAAAATGTGGCACGCGTTACAATAAAGATGGTCACGATATTCCGTTCGAGACGTTTTTAGGGTTTAAAGGAGATAAAGTGCCAGACATTGATTTGAACTTTTCAGGTGAGTATCAACCTCGAGCGCATAACTATACGAAAGTGCTATTCGGTGAAGATAACGTATATCGTGCTGGAACGATTGGTACCGTCGCGGACAAAACAGCATACGGATTTGTGAAAGGATATATAAACGATAAAAATCTTCATGTACGTGCGGCGGAAATAGATCGTTTAGCCGCTGGATGTACGGGAGTGAAACGAACGACAGGGCAACATCCAGGTGGGATTATCGTCGTTCCAGATTACATGGATATTTATGACTTTACGCCGATTCAATATCCTGCTGACGATACAAGTGCGGAATGGCGCACGACGCATTTTGACTTCCACTCTATTCACGATAACTTATTAAAACTCGATATTCTCGGACACGATGATCCGACAGTCATTCGAATGTTGCAAGATTTAAGTGGAATCGATCCAAAGACGATTCCAACAGACGATCCGGAAGTGATGAAAATTTTTAGTAGTACAGAATCGCTTGGGGTGACACCTGAACAAATTATGTGTAACACAGGAACGCTCGGTATCCCAGAGTTCGGTACGCGCTTTGTTCGTCAAATGTTAGAAGAAACGAAACCGAAGACGTTTTCGGAGCTTGTGCAAATTTCAGGATTATCACATGGGACGGACGTTTGGCTTGGTAACGCGCAAGAGCTTATCCAAAGCGGAACGTGTACGTTATCAGAAGTGATTGGATGTCGCGATGACATTATGGTGTATTTAATTTATCGTGGCTTAGAGCCATCGTTAGCGTTCAAAATTATGGAGTCCGTTCGTAAAGGAAAAGGATTGACGCCAGAATTTGAAGAAGAAATGCGCAAACATGATGTGCCAGAATGGTACATTGAGTCATGTAAAAAAATTAAATACATGTTCCCGAAAGCGCATGCCGCTGCTTACGTGCTTATGGCTGTTCGCATTGCGTACTTTAAAGTTCACCATCCGCTTCTTTATTACGCATCGTATTTTACCGTGCGTGCGGAAGATTTTGATTTAGATGCGATGATTCAAGGGTCTGCTGCGATACGTAGACGAATTGAAGAAATTCAAGCAAAAGGGCTTGATGCGTCCGCGAAAGAAAAAAGCTTGTTGACTGTGCTTGAAATTGCCCTTGAAATGTGTGAACGAGGATTTTCATTTAAAAATATTGATTTGTATCGTTCGCAAGCAACAGAGTTTATCATTGACGGAAATTCGCTTATTCCACCGTTTAATGCCATTCCTGGGCTAGGGACAAACGTTGCGCAAAGCATTGTACGCGCTCGCGAAGAAGGGGAATTTTTATCGAAAGAAGATTTACAACAACGCGGCAAAGTATCAAAAACGATTTTAGAATATCTCGAAAGTCGTGGTTGTTTACAGTCGCTACCAGATCACAATCAATTGTCGCTCTTTTGAATGAGTTGCAATTTTTTTGCCAATATGTTATAGTTCTAGTGGAAATGGTAAAGATAATGCACACAAAGAGTGGGGAGACCCACTCTTTCGTATTGATTCGAGATTCCTTGCCAGCCGCAAGGGATTTTCTTGCAGTTAGGAGGACCAACATGAAAAAAGTGACGCACATCGTTGAGGAGCTCGTGACTCCGATCGTGACAGAGATGGGGTTAGAACTTGTCGACATTGAATATGTGAAAGAAGGAAAGAACTGGTTTTTGCGCGTCTTTATTGATTCACCAACTGGAATTGATATCGATCAATGTGGTGTCGTAAGCGAGCGATTAAGTGAAAAGCTTGATGAAATCGATCCGATTCCGCACAATTACTTTTTAGAAGTATCGTCACCAGGGGCAGAGCGTCCGCTTAAAAAGGCGAAAGATTTTGAACGCGCCGTTGGGAAAAACGTTTATGTGAAAACGTATGAGCCAATCGATGGCCAAAAAGAATTTGAAGGATTGTTAACTGCATTTGATGGTCAAACGGTGACCGTAGAAGTAAAAGTGAAAACAAAGAAAAAAGCGATTACGATTCCATACGAAAAAGTAGCTAGTGCACGGCTAGCTGTCATTTTCTCTTAATTCACATTAAAGGGGGACGACCGGTTCATGAATACAGAGTTGTTAGATGCTTTAACAGCGCTTGAGCGCGATAAAGGCATTGGTAAAGAAGTGCTAATTGAAGCGATTGAAGCGGCCATTGTATCCGCATATAAACGCAACTTTAATCAGGCGCAAAACGTTCGTGTTGATTTTAATCAAGAAACGGGAACAATTCGCGTATTTGCTCGTAAAGAAGTCGTAGATGAGGTGTATGATTCACGTTTAGAAATTTCGCTTGATGAAGCGAAGCGAATGAACCCGAACTATCAAGTAGGAGACGTTGTTGAAATTGAAGTAACACCGAAAAATTTCGGACGCATCGCTGCCCAAACAGCAAAACAAGTCGTCACGCAACGCGTCCGCGAAGCAGAACGAGGCGTCATTTATGCTGAGTTTGTTGATCGTGAAGAAGACATTATGACAGGCATTGTACAGCGGACTGATTCAAAATTTATTTACGTCAGCCTTGGGAAAATTGAAGCGTTGCTTCCGATCAGCGAACAAATGCCGAATGAAACATATAAACCACATGATCGTATTAAAGTGTACATTACGAAGGTAGAAAAAACGACAAAAGGGCCACAAATTTACGTATCACGCACGCACCCAGGACTATTAAAACGATTGTTTGAATTAGAAGTACCAGAGATTTATGACGGGACGGTCGAAATTAAGTCTGTCGCACGCGAAGCGGGGGATCGCTCAAAAATTTCTGTTCATTCCGATAACCCAGAAGTCGATCCAGTTGGTGCATGCGTCGGTCCAAAAGGACAACGAGTACAAGCGATAGTAAATGAATTAAAAGGCGAAAAAATCGATATCGTTCGTTGGTCAGCCGATCCGGTTGAATTTGTAGCCAACGCGTTAAGCCCATCCAAAGTGCTTGACGTCATCGTCAATGAAGAAGAAAAAGCGACGACGGTCATTGTACCAGATTATCAACTATCTCTTGCGATTGGAAAACGTGGTCAAAATGCACGTTTAGCGGCGAAATTAACGAATTGGAAAATTGATATTAAAAGTCAGTCTGAAGCTGAGCAATTAGGTATTTACCCTCGTTCTTCATCATCGTTCCAAGTTGACGAAGAGGAGATTAGTGAGGTGGAATAATATGCCAAAAAAAATCCCGATGCGCAAATGTGTTGTTACAGGGGAAATGAAGCCAAAGAAAGAGCTTATTCGCATCGTTCGTTCGAAAGAAGGCGATGTGTCAATTGACCCAACGGGAAAAAAAGCTGGACGTGGTGCATATATCACGTTAAGTAAAGAATGTATTTTGCTCGCGAAAAAGAAAAATACGCTGGCATATCATTTAAAAGCGACTATTGACGATTCCATTTATGAACAGCTGTTGCAACTTGCCGAGGAGGAGAACGGAGAAACAAATGAATCATAAACTATGGGCTTCTTTTCTCGGATTAGCGAATCGGGCGCGTAAAGTCATTTCGGGAGAAGAACTTGTTGTAAAAGAAATTCAGCGTAAACGCGCGAAACTTGTCATTTTATCGGAAGATGCGTCAGAAAACACAAGAAAAAAAATTTCCGATAAATGTTCGTTTTATCGCGTTCCGCTTTGTTACGTGGACAATCGTCATGAATTAGGTGGGGCGATTGGAAAAGGGGCACGTGTTGTTGTAGCGATTACGGATGAAGGATTCGCACAAAAACTGAAAACGATGCTCTAACATTTTGGGGGTGAATGTATGTCAAAAATGCGTGTATACGAATATGCCAAAAAACATAATGTGTCAAGTAAAGATGTCATCCATAAACTAAAAGAAATGAACATCGATGTATCAAACCATATGACGATGATTGAAGCAGATATTGTTGAACAATTAGATCGTTCATTTAAAAGCGAGGAAAAACAAGAACAAAAACAAGAAACGAAAAAAGAAGAAAAGAAAGCACCTGTAAAAACACCTGTTTTAGAACAGTTTGAAGAAGATGACGATGAAGTCATTCAAAAGAAAGTGCCGATCAAAAAAGCAGTAGTCAAAAATCGCGAAGGGAAAAAACACGACTTGCAAATTCAACAAAAAGAAAAGAAAATTTTCAATAACAAAAAAAATAAAAAACAAAAACCTCAGCAAGCTCCACAACAAGAAGTACAAAAGAAAAAGGAAAAGGAGCTTCCGAAAAAAATTACATTTGAAGGTTCATTAACGGTTGCTGAGCTAGCGAAAAAACTAGGTAAAGAGCCTTCTGAAATTATTAAAAAGTTATTTATGCTCGGTATTATTGCAACAATTAACAAAGATTTAGATAAAGATGCGATCGAGTTAATTTGCTCAGATTACGGTGTGGAAGTAGAAGAAAAAGTAACTGTTGACGAAACAGAATTTGAGACGATTGAAATTGTCGATAACCCAGAAGATTTAGTTGAACGTCCGCCTGTTGTCACGATTATGGGACACGTTGACCACGGAAAAACAACGTTGCTTGACTCGATTCGCCATACGAAAGTAACGGAACAAGAGGCAGGCGGTATTACACAACATATCGGTGCCTATCAAGTCGTTGTTAACGGTAAAAAAATTACGTTTTTAGATACACCGGGGCACGAAGCGTTTACAACAATGCGCGCACGTGGTGCACAAGTAACAGATATTGTCATTCTTGTTGTTGCAGCCGATGATGGTGTGATGCCACAAACCGTTGAAGCAATTAACCATGCGAAAGCCGCAAAAGTTCCAATTATCGTCGCCGTCAATAAAATCGATAAGCCTACAGCGAACCCAGATCGCGTCATGCAAGAGTTAATGGAATATGAGCTCGTTCCAGAAGAATGGGGGGGCGATACAATTTATTGTAAATTGTCGGCATTAACAGGAGAAGGGATCGACAACTTACTTGAAATGATTTTGCTTGTGAGCGAAATGGAAGAATTAAAAGCAAATCCGAATCGTCGTGCGACAGGAACAGTCATTGAAGCGAAGCTCGATAAAGGTCGCGGTCCAGTGGCAACCCTTCTCGTTCAATCCGGCACATTACGCGTAGGTGACCCGATTGTTGTCGGTTATACGTACGGACGCGTGCGGGCAATGACAAATGATCTCGGTCGTCGTGTGAAAGAAGCAGGTCCATCTACACCTGTTGAAATTACAGGATTAAACGAAGTACCGCAAGCAGGCGATCGCTTTATGGTATTTGAAGATGAGAAAAAAGCCCGTCAAATTGGCGAAGCTCGCGCCCAAAAGCAAATCGTGCAACAACGAAGCGTAAAAGCGCGCGTTAGCTTAGACGACTTGTTTGAAAAAATTAAGCAAGGTGAAATGAAAGAATTAAATATTATCGTCAAAGCTGATGTTCAAGGTTCTGTTGAGGCGCTTGTTGCCGCATTGCAAAAAATTGAAGTAGAAGGTGTACGTGTAAAAATTATCCACTCTGGTGTTGGCGCAGTAACAGAGTACGACATTATGCTTGCATCTGCATCGAACGCAATTGTCATCGGCTTTAACGTTCGTCCGGATGCGAACGCAAAACGTGTTGCAGAAACAGAAAAAGTAGACATTCGTCTCCATCGTATCATTTATAAAGTTATTGAAGAAATTGAAGCAGCGATGAAAGGTATGCTTGATCCAGAGTATGAAGAAAAAGTGATCGGTCAAGCGGAAGTTCGTCAAACATTTAAAGTATCGAAAGTCGGTACGATTGCAGGATGCTATGTAACGGATGGAAAAATAACGCGCGATAGTAGCGTTCGTCTCATTCGTCAAGGTATCGTTGTTTATGAAGGGCAAATCGATACGTTAAAACGTTACAAAGACGATGTGAAAGAAGTGGCACAAGGATACGAGTGCGGGATAACGATTAAAAACTTTAATGATATTAAAGAAGGCGACGTTATTGAAGCATATGTTATGCAAGAAGTGGCACGAAAATGATCGGATACGTCGAATGTGAATGTATCATTTACGACGTCCAATCATTGAAAGAAAAGCGAGCCGTGTTGCAGCGCGTTGTCACACGGCTCAAACAAAAATATAATATATCAGTAGCCGAAGTAGATTATCAAAACGTATGGCAACGAACGAAGCTTGGAATTGTAGCTATTACAGCCGAGCGAACAGCCACGGAACAAGAACTTCAACGAGCATTGCAATTGATCGATTCGTTTCCAGAAATCGAGCGAACGGTTACAACATTTGAGTGGTTTTAATCGAGGTGATGATTATGAGTTTGCGAGCCACACGTGTAGGCGAACAAATGAAGAAAGAATTAAGTGACATTATCGGACGCAAACTAAAAGACCCACGCATCGGTTTCGTTACTGTAACGGATGTTCGAGTAACGGGCGATTTGCAACAAGCAAAAGTGTATATTTCTGTTCTTGGGGATGAAGAACAAAAGAAAAATACGCTCAAAGGATTAGCAAAAGCGACGGGATTTATCCGTTCAGAAATCGGTCAGCGTATTCGTTTGCGCAAGACGCCGGAAATTTACTTTGAAATTGATGAAACAATCGATTACGGACAACGAATTGAAAGTTTAATTAAACAAATTTCCGAAGAAAAAGAACATAAAGAAGAATAATGGATAGACATGCGTCTATCCATTTCCGCTATTTTAGAGGTGAAGCGATGGACGGAGTGTTATTGTTACATAAACCTGCTGGCATGACCTCACACGATTGTGTCATGCGCATTCGTAAGCTATTTCAAACGAAAAAAGTTGGTCATACAGGAACGCTCGATCCCGATGTATCTGGTGTATTACCGATTTGCATCGGCAAAGCGACAAAAATTGTTGAACTATTAACAGCGGAGAAAAAAACGTATGAAGGAGAAGTGACGCTAGGGATAGCAACAACAACAGAAGACGCATCAGGCGATGTCGTCTCTATAAAACAAATTGAACGACCGATTACTCGTCATGACATTGAATGTGTTTTTGCTGAGTTGACAGGGGAGATTGAACAAATTCCACCGATGTACTCTGCTATAAAAGTCAATGGAAAAAAGCTATATGAGTACGCACGCGCTGGTATTGATGTTGAGCGACCGAAGCGAAACGTCCATATTTACGAGTTGCAACTTCTGGATAACAGACAAGTATTTGCAGGTGAGCGTATATCATTTCGTTTTCGGGTGACGTGTAGCAAAGGAACATACGTGCGTACACTTGCGGTTCAAATTGGCGAACGCCTAGGCTATCCAGCGCATATGTCACATCTTGTTCGCACGGCGTCAGGGGCGTTTACGCTTAATGAATGCGTGACATTTGCTGACATTGAACAGCATGTCGTAGCTGGTACAGCGCATACGTTACTTTTACCGATTAAACGAGCGCTAGCTCATTTCCCAACGTATGTCATGAGTAAGGAAGAAGAGGAAAAAGTAAAACATGGGGCGCTTTTACCTATTCTACCTTCTATGCCAGAGCGTCTGTTAATGGTTAATGAACAAGGTGAAGCGTTAGCGATTTACATGCCTCATCCGACAAAGCAAGGCTATATGAAACCTTTAAAAGTATTGTAGGTGAAAACGATGAAAACGATTTGGCTGTCCCATCCGTTAAACGAAAAAAACAATGGCCCACTTGTCATGGCGCTCGGATATTTTGACGGTGTTCATCTTGGACATCAAAAAGTGATTCAGACAGCGAAGCGAATTGCCGATGATCATCAATACAAAAGCGCGGTCATGACGTTTCATCCGCATCCGTCTGTCGTGCTTGGGCGCTCACAGAAACATGTTCGTTTTATTACACCGTTAAAAGAAAAAGAAAAACAAATTGCAAAACTTGGCGTTGATTATTTATATGTTGTTGAATTTACACCGGCATTTGCCCATTTGTTGCCACAACAATTTGTCGATGAATATATCATCGGGCTCGGTGTAAAGCATGTCGTGGCAGGATTTGATTTTACGTACGGACGCTTAGGAAAAGGGACGATGGAAACATTGCCGTTTCATTCTCGTCAACAATTTACCCAAACGGTCATACCAAAACAAATGTTTGGTGAAGAGAAAATTAGTTCAACATATATTCGCCAACGTTTAGCTGAAGGGGACGTCGAGCAACTTCCGAATTTGCTGGGGCGATTATACGAAGTGACAGGCACGGTTGTTCATGGGGATAAACGCGGGCGTACAATCGGATTTCCAACAGCAAATGTTGCGCTTGACGATGACTATATCATTCCGCGTATCGGGGTATATGCGGTAACGGTTACGATCGATGATAACACGTGGACGGGAGTATGTAACATTGGATATAAGCCGACATTTCATACGGAACAGCCAAAAGAACCAACGATTGAAGTGCATTTATTCGATTTTTCAGCAGACATTTACGGTGCGAGTGTATCGATCCAATGGCATAAACGTTTGCGCGATGAACGAGCGTTTTCTTCCGTTCACGAGCTCGTTGAACAAATTCATCGCGATGTTCAAGCGGCACGCGAATATTTTCAAAATCCCCTTGCATTTTATCGGAAAAACATGTATTCTATTTAGTGTATGTTAACCATTGCTGGGCAATACGAGTCACCGCCGTTTGCTCGGTAATTGGGGCTGAAAAAAGAGGAGGTGAACAAGGATGGCATTAACACAAGAGCGTAAAAACGAGATCATCAACCAGTTCAAAATTCACGAAACTGACACAGGTTCTCCAGAAGTACAAGTTGCTATCCTTACAGAGCAAATTAACAACTTGAACGAACATTTACGTGTTCATCGTAAAGACCATCATTCTCGTCGTGGTCTTTTGAAAATGGTTGGTCGTCGTCGTAACTTACTTACGTATTTACGCAACAAAGATATCAACCGTTATCGTGAATTGATTAACAAACTCGGATTACGCCGATAAGTAAAAAGCGGGAGCATTCCCGCTTTTTATTAGTATTTGCGCCGATATTTGCTTATACTAAAACAAATATGATTTTTTATTTGTACATAGAGAGGGGTACTCGGTTTATATGGAACAAGAAAAACATGTGTTTTCGATCGACTGGGCAGGTCGGCCGTTAACCGTTGAAATTGGCGAATTAGCCAAGCAAGCAAACGGTGCTGTATTAGTGCGATACGGCGATACGGTCGTATTGAGCACAGCGACAGCATCGAAAGAACCAAAAAGCGTCGACTTTTTCCCATTAACAGTTAATTACGAAGAACGTTTATACGCTGTTGGTAAAATTCCTGGGGGATTCATTAAGCGTGAAGGACGTCCGAGTGAAAAAGCCATTTTAGCTAGCCGTCTCATCGACCGTCCAATTCGTCCGCTATTCGCTGAAGGATTTCGTAATGAAGTACAAGTTGTCAGCATGGTGATGAGCGTTGATCAAGATTGCTCACCAGAAATGGCAGCGATGTTTGGTTCTTCGTTAGCGTTGACGATTTCTGATATCCCATTTGAAGGACCGATTGCTGGAGTGACAGTTGGTCGCGTAAATGGAGAGTTTGTCATTAACCCGTCTGTCGCACAAATGGAGCAAAGCGATATGCATCTTGTTGTTGCAGGGACAAAAGATGCGATTAACATGGTTGAAGCAGGAGCAAACGAAGTACCGGAAGAAATTATGCTTGAAGCGATTATGTTTGGGCATGAAGAAATTAAGCGGCTCATCGCATTCCAAGAGGACATTGCCGCAAAAGTTGGCAAAGAGAAGATGGAAGTCGTTCTGTATGAACTCGATGCCCAGCTTGAAGCGGACATTCGTGCTCGCGTGGAAGGTGAAGTGAAACGCGCGGTTCAAGTACCTGAAAAATTAGCGCGCGAGGCAGCAATTGAACAATTAAAAGCGGAAGTTGTTGCTTCATATGAACAACAAGAAGCAGACGAAGAAACGATTAAGCAAGTAAAAGAAATTTTATATAAACTTGTGAAAGAAGAAGTACGCCGCTTAATTACAGAAGAAAAAGTGCGCCCAGACGGACGAAAAGTCGATGAAATTCGCCCTCTTTCGTCAGCTGTCGGACTTTTACCACGTACGCATGGCTCTGGCTTGTTTACACGTGGTCAAACGCAAGCACTTAGCGTATGTACGCTTGGAGCACTTGGCGATGTACAAATTTTAGATGGGCTTGGCATTGAAGAAACGAAACGCTTTATGCATCATTACAACTTCCCACCATTCTCCGTTGGAGAGACAGGAGCGATGCGTGGACCAGGCCGTCGTGAAATTGGGCATGGAGCGCTTGGTGAGCGTGCGCTTGAACCGGTCATTCCATCTGAAAAAGAGTTTCCATATACCATTCGCCTTGTATCTGAAGTGCTAGAATCAAACGGTTCAACGTCTCAAGCGAGCATTTGTGCGAGCACATTGGCGATGATGGATGCGGGAGTGCCAATTAAAGCGCCGGTTGCTGGTATTGCGATGGGGCTTGTGAAAAGCGGTGAACATTACACCATTTTAACAGATATTCAAGGTATGGAAGACCATCTTGGTGATATGGACTTTAAAGTGGCTGGTACGGAAAAAGGGGTTACCGCCTTGCAGATGGATATTAAAATTAAAGGATTGTCGCGTGAAATTTTAGAAGAAGCGTTGCAACAAGCGCGCAAAGGTCGTCTCGAAATTTTAAAACATATGATGCAAACGATTAGCGAACCGCGCAAAGAGCTATCTAAATATGCACCGAAAATTTTAACGATGCAAATTAATCCTGATAAAATTCGTGACGTCATCGGTCCAAGCGGAAAACAAATTAACAAAATTATTGAAGAAACAGGCGTAAAAATTGATATTGAACAAGATGGAACAATCTTCATTTCATCTGTAAACGAAGATATGAATCAAAAGGCGAAAAAGATTATTGAAGATATCGTTCGTGAAGTGGAAGTTGGACAAGTATATTTAGGAAAAGTAAAACGAATTGAAAAATTTGGTGCATTTGTCGAATTGTTTAGTGGAAAAGACGGTCTCGTACACATTTCAGAATTGGCGGAGGAACGCGTCGGAAAAGTGGAAGATGTCGTTTCGATCGGCGATGAAATTTTAGTAAAGGTAACAGAAATCGACAAACAAGGTCGTGTAAACTTATCACGCAAGGCCGTGTTACGTGATCAAAAAGAAGCCGAACAATAAAATCGGAGCCTTGGGTTCATATCCCCTTGGCTTCTTTGCTGTGTGTAAAATTTTTTCGTGCTCGTTCTACCTTGTCCCTCTTACACATACCCTCTTTATTAGAGAAGGAGGGGACGAAGCGTGCGACGAGCGTTTTTCTTAACGATGATTATATGTATGGCAGCCATAATTGTACAAAATCCGTGGACGACCACGTACATTCATGAGTTACGGCATATGACGGTGGCAAAACAAAGTGATCCGTTATATATTCAAATTATAGAGCGTGCAAAACAATACAATATTCCTGCACAAAACGCTAAGATAGACAGAGTGTGGAAAACAATCCCAGGCTACAACGGATTAGAAGTAGACATTGAGGCATCGTACAAGCAAATGAAACAAAACGGAACATTTTCTGAACAACAGCTTGTATATAAACAAGTATCGCCCTCTATTCATTTATCTGATTTGCCCCCATCACCCATTTATCGCGGGCATCCAGATAAACCGATGGTCTCTTTTTTAATTAACGTTGCTTGGGGAGGCGAACATATCCCGAGTATGTTACATATTCTCGAAAAATATAACGTACGCGCAACGTTTTTTTTAGAAGGGCGTTGGGTAAAAGAAAACCCGAAACTAGCTAAAATGATTGCAGATGCCGGTCATGAAATTGGCAATCATTCATACAACCATCCAGATATGAAAACGATGAGCAAACAAGCCATTCGGGAACAAATCATCAAAACGAACGATGCCATTGAAGCAGCGACAGGAATAAAACCTCGCTTATTTGCTCCGCCAAGCGGTAGCTATCGAGATGATGTCGTATATATCGCCCATGAGCTCGGGATGTACACCATTTTATGGACAGTCGATACAATTGATTGGCAAAAACCATCGCCTTCTGTTATAGTGGAACGAGTAACATCAAAGGTGCATAACGGAGCGATGATTTTAATGCACCCGACTGTATCAACGGTAAAAGCGTTACAACC
Organism: Anoxybacillus flavithermus; assembly: GCF_002742685.1. GTDB lineage: Bacteria > Bacillota > Bacilli > Bacillales > Anoxybacillaceae > Anoxybacillus > Anoxybacillus flavithermus_E. The sequence continues at coordinate 11,972 of NZ_PEDM01000001.1, read as the reverse complement.
GTTAATTCAATCATTACAAAAACAAGAATATGTAATCGACAATGTGTCCACATTATTAAGTGAGGAAAGAATTGTAAAAAGTAGGAGGAAGGGACTTGATTAAAACATATACGTGTCAAAACGGGGTAAGAGTTGTACTCGAGCATATTCCAACTGTTCGGTCTGTGGCAATCGGAATTTGGATTGGCACCGGATCGCGCAATGAAAATGAACAAAACAATGGTATTTCGCACTTTCTTGAACATATGTTTTTCAAAGGAACGAAAACGCGCTCGGCACGTGATATTGCGGAATCGTTTGATCGTATCGGCGGTCAAGTCAACGCGTTTACGTCAAAAGAATATACGTGCTACTATGCCAAAGTATTAGATACACATGCATCATTTGCTTTAGATATACTAGCCGATATGTTTTTCCACTCGACGTTTGTAGACGAGGAGTTACAAAAAGAAAAAAATGTCGTATTTGAAGAAATTAAAATGTATGAAGATACACCAGATGATCTCGTTCATGACTTGTTAAGTAAGGCAAGTTATGGAAATCATCCGCTCGGTTATCCGATTTTAGGAACAGAGCAAACGTTAGCAACATTTACAAGAGATACGTTACGACAATATATGCATGAATCGTATACGCCAGATCGTGTGGTGATTTCCATTGCAGGAAATGTCGATGAGTCATTTATTCAACAAGTAGAAGCTTACTTCGGCTCATTTACGAGACAAAAAGGTAACGATGCGCATATCACACCAACGTTTTATCCGAATAAAGTCGCGCGCAAAAAAGAGACAGAGCAGGCGCACGTATGTATCGGATTTAACGGACTACCGATTGGGCATGAAGACATTTATAGCTTAATTATTTTAAACAATATTTTAGGCGGAAGTATGAGTAGTCGTCTTTTCCAAGAAGTGCGTGAACAACGCGGATTAGCTTATTCTATTTTCTCTTACCATTCCGCATATCGCGATGGAGGAATGGTAACGATTTATGGAGGGACAGGAAGCCAACAGCTCGATCTTTTATTCGATACGATTCAACAAACGATCGAACAATTAAAACAAGATGGAATTACGGAAAAAGAGCTAGAAAATAGCAAAGAGCAAATGAAAGGGAACTTAATGTTAAGTTTAGAAAGTACAAATAGCCGTATGAGCCGAAATGGAAAAAACGAGCTGTTGCTCGGCCGTCATCGCTCGCTCGATGAAATCATTGAAAGCATCGATCGCGTGACGAAAGAAAGCGTTGACCGCATGGCGCAAACGATTTTTACAGACGACTTTTCCGTTGCGCTCATCAGCCCGGAAGGAACATTGCCAAAAAGCCTGCAACAATAAACTTGCAGGCATTTTTTTATGCCCCGTTTTCTACAATGATAAAGAAAGGGGGGCGACATGTGCGACTAAGTGAATTAAGTGGCAAAGAAATTGTTGATATGAAGCGAGCAGAGCGTCTCGGTATTTTAGGACAGACTGACTTAGAAATTAATGAACGAACAGGTCAAATTCAAGCGCTTTTAATTCCGACAACAAAATGGTTTGGTTTTCGGAAAGATGGGACAGATATACGCGTGCCATGGAGCCGTGTAAAAAAGATCGGTTCTGATATGATTTTGATTGACGTCGATGAATAGACACCTTAAGGGGTGTCTTTTTTCATTTTCTGCTCACCGTTTGATGGCCGACATCATAAGATGTGAAAGTAACGATGGGCAAAAAACTAGATGTATAAGAGGGTGAATGAACTCATGCTGACAGGAATGCACGTTGCGATCATCGGTGGGGACGCTCGGCAGCTTGAAGTCATTCGGAAATTGATGGAACTTGACGCGAAATTGTCACTTGTTGGCTTCGATCAATTAGACCATGGCTTTGCTGGAGTAACAAAAATGAAAATTCACGAAGTCGATTTTCACGAAGTAGATGCCATTATTTTACCTGTTCACGGAACGAGCATGGACGGTGAAATTCAAACGGTATTTTCAAACGAAAAAATGACGTTTACAGAAGAATTACTCCGCCCAACCCCGACGCATTGTACCGTTTATTCAGGGATTACCAATGACTATTTAGACCGTGTCGTCAAGTCGGTCGGACGAAAACATGTTCAACTATTCGAACGAGATGACGTCGCTATTTATAACTCGATTCCTACGGCAGAAGGAACGGTGATGATGGTCATTCAACATACAGATGTGACGATTCATGGATCACGCGTTGCTGTTTTAGGGTTAGGTCGTGTAGGTATGACCGTTGCTCGAACGTTTGCGGCTTTAGGAGCGAAAGTAAAAGTGGGAGCTCGCCGCTCCGAACATTTAGCCCGCATTGCAGAGATGGCGTTAGAGCCGTTTCATTTAAACGATTTAGAACAACACGTGAAAGATATTGACGTTTGTATTAATACGATTCCACATCCTGTTGTGACCGCTAGTGTCATTGCGAAAATGCCGGCTCATACACTTATTATCGATTTGGCGTCAAAACCGGGAGGAACCGATTTTCGATATGCGGAAAAGCGCGGCATTCAAGCGTTATTAGCGCCAGGGCTTCCTGGCATTGTCGCCCCAAAAACAGCGGGGCAAATTGTCGCAAACGTATTGGCGCAACTTCTTTCAACAGATTTGAAAAAAAGAAAGGAGAATAAAAAATGAACGTACAAGGAAAGCGCATTGGCTTCGGCTTAACCGGATCACATTGCACATATGATGCGGTAATGCCGGAAATTGAAAAATTAATTGCTAAAGGGGCAGACGTCATTCCGATCGTTTCATATACGGTACAATCGACAAATACCCGATTTGGCAAAGGAGAAGAATGGGTGAAAAAGCTTGAAGAGATGACAGGTCATCAAGTCATTGATACAATTGTAAAAGCAGAGCCGTTAGGACCGAAATTACCGCTTGATTGTATGGTCATTGCGCCGCTCACCGGAAATTCGATGAGCAAATTAGCGAACGCAATGACAGATTCTCCTGTACTAATGGCTGCAAAAGCGACGATGCGCAACCATCGTCCCGTTGTGATCGGCATTTCGACAAACGATGCGCTTGGTTTAAACGGAGTGAATTTAATGCGGTTAATGGCAGCAAAAAATATTTACTTCATTCCATTTGGGCAAGATGATCCGTTCAAAAAGCCAAATTCAATGGTCGCTCATATGCCATTGCTACTTGATACGGTAGAAGCAGCGCTCGAGGGTCGACAAATTCAGCCCGTCATCGTTGAATATCGTCGTTCATAAATAAACAGTTTTAAGAAAATTTATAAAAAACGTCTCTCCTTTATGAATGAATGTGCTAAAATAAATGATATTAAAATTGTCTATCAGTTGGAAGGAGAAGAAGAAATGGAACAAAAAGGATTACATGTCGCTGTCGTTGGTGCGACAGGAGCTGTCGGACAACAAATGATTCAAACGTTAGAGAAAAGAAATTTCCCAATTGCAAAGCTATCTTTGCTTTCTTCAGAGCGTTCGGCTGGAAAAAAAGTCATGTTTCAAGGTGAAGAAATTGAAGTGCAAGCAGCTAAGCCAGAAAGCTTTGAAGGAGTGCATATTGCGCTATTTAGTGCAGGTGGAGCAGTATCGAAGCAACTTGCTCCAGAGGCTGTAAAGCGCGGAGCAATTGTTGTTGACAATACGAGCGCGTTTCGCATGGACGAAAATGTCCCGCTTGTCGTTCCAGAAGTAAATGAGGCAGACTTACATTGGCATAACGGAATTATTGCGAATCCAAACTGCTCAACGATTCAAATGGTTGTTGCGCTCGAACCGATTCGTCAAGCATTCGGGTTAAAGCGCGTCATTGTTTCAACATATCAAGCGGTATCAGGAGCAGGGGCACAGGCGGTAGAAGAGTTAAAAACGCAAACAATGCATATGTTACATGGTGAAGAAGTGACACCGGAAATTTTACCGGTGAAATCCGATCGTAAACATTATCCAATTGCATTTAATGCCATTCCACAAATTGATAAGTTTCAAGATAATGGATTTACATTTGAAGAAATGAAAATGATTAATGAAACGAAAAAAATTATGCATATGCCTGAATTGGAAGTAGCAGCAACATGCGTACGCATTCCAGTGATGGTAGGGCATTCAGAATCTGTTTATATTGAAGTAGAAAAAGAAGGAGTAACGGTTTCCCAAATTCAATCGCTCCTAAAAGAAGCACCGGGCGTCGTCTTACAAGACGATCCAAGCGAACAACTATATCCGATGCCGTTATATGCAACGGGACAAAACGATGTATTTGTCGGTCGCATTCGCAAAGATTTAAATCGCGATACAGGGTTCCATTTATGGATTGTTTCTGATAACTTGTTAAAGGGAGCGGCGTGGAACTCTGTTCAAATTGCTGAAAGTCTTTTAAAATTAGGGCTTGTGAAAGCGTAAAATCAGCATCGAGGTGTTGACGTTGAAAATTATCGTTCAAAAGTTTGGTGGCACGTCTGTTCGTGATGAACACGGCCGAAATTTAGCGCGCAAACATATTGAAAAAGCATTGGAAGACGGATATAAAGTTGTTGTCGTCGTTTCAGCGATGGGGCGAAAAGGGGATCCGTATGCAACGGATACGCTTCTTAGCCTCATTGACGGAGCCAATGCACATGTGACAAATCGTGAAAAAGATTTATTGATGGCGTGTGGGGAAATTATTTCAAGTGTCGTTTTTACAAATATGTTAAACAAACATGGTGTCAAATCGACAGCCTTTACCGGAGCGCAAGCAGGCTTTCGTACGAACAACGATCATACGAATGCGAAAATTATCGATATGCGTTGTGAACGGTTGTTGCGTGCGCTGAAAGAGCACGATGTTGTCGTTGTCGCAGGTTTTCAAGGTGCGGCTGAAAACGGAGATGTGACAACGATCGGGCGCGGTGGGAGTGACACGTCAGCAGCCGCGCTCGGCGCTGCACTAGGTGCGGAATGGATTGACATTTTTACCGACGTCGAAGGTGTAATGACGGCGGATCCACGCATTGTAGAAAATGCACGACCACTTGATGTCGTGACATATACAGAAATTTGCAATATGGCATATCAAGGGGCGAAAGTCATCCATCCACGTGCGGTCGAAATTGCGATGCAAGCGAAAGTACCTCTGCGCATTCGTTCGACGTATTCCGATGCGCCGGGGACGCTTGTTACATCGATTGGGAAAAAAGGAAGCGATGTAAAAGAGCGATTAGTGACAGGAATTGCCCATGTTTCAAACATTACGCAAATTAAAGTGACAGCGAAAGAGGGACATTACGATTTACAAGCGGAAGTATTTAAAGCGATGGCGAATGAAGGAATTAGCGTCGACTTCATTAACATATCACCGAACGGGGTCGTATATACCGTATCGAGCGATGTAGCAGATCGCGCAATTGCAACGTTGCAAAAGCTTGGCTATGAGCCAACCGTCACGCGCGGTTGCGCAAAAGTATCGACTGTCGGAGCAGGCATTGCTGGCGTTCCGGGGGTAACAGCGAAAATTGTTACCGCGTTATCCGAACGCGGTATTCAAATTTTACAATCAGCTGATAGCCATACAACCATTTGGGTACTGGTGAAAGAAGAGCATTTAAAAGAAGCGGTAAATGCATTGCATGATGCATTTCAACTTGCGGAACAAAAACAATATGATTTTAGTTAGGAGTGAAACATTGTGGTTCAATTTGGTCAAATTGCCACAGCGATGGTCACCCCATTTGACAATAAAGGGAACATCGATTTTGCGAAAACAACGCAATTAGTGAACTATTTAATTGAAAACGGCACCGATTCTCTTGTTGTCGCTGGAACGACTGGAGAATCACCGACGTTAACGACAGAAGAAAAATTGGCGCTTTTCCGTCACGTTGTCGACGTTGTTGCCGGACGTGTCCCCGTTATTGCTGGAACAGGGAGCAACAATACGCGTGCATCGATTGAACTAACGAAAAAGGCAGAAGAAATCGGCGTCGATGCTGTTATGATCGTCGCGCCTTATTACAATAAACCAAATCAAGAAGGGATTTACCAACACTATAAAGCAATTGCCGAAAGCACATCGTTGCCTGTGATGGTGTATAACATTCCGGGACGGGCGGTTGTCAATATTTCCGTTGAAACGATTGTGCGTCTTTCCGAAATTCCAAACATTGTAGCTGTTAAAGATGCAAGCGGAAATTTAGATGCGATGACAGAAATTATCGCAAAAACGCGCAATGATTTTATGTTGTATAGCGGAGATGACGGATTGACCCTTCCTGTATTATCTATTGGCGGAAGCGGTGTCGTCTCCGTTGCCTCGCATATTATCGGCAACGAAATGAAGGAAATGATTGAAGCATTTATGTGTGGAGACAATAAGGAAGCAGCGAAGTTGCATCAGCGTCTATTGCCGATCATGAAAGCATTATTTGCCGCTCCAAGCCCTGTCCCAGTCAAAACGGCTCTACAAATAAAAGGGTTAGATGTCGGTTCTGTTCGACTACCACTTGTACCGTTGACGGAACAAGAACGTTTGCAGCTCATGCATGTGTTACAAGGTTAAGAAAGGGAATTCATCCCTTTCTTTTTTATTGTTGAATCAGTTATAATGGATATAAGTGACTTTGAGCGGGTAAGTTTGGTTGATTGTAGGAGGATTTAAAATGAAACAAACAGAGAAAATTCGTGTGTTTGCTCTCGGCGGCGTCGGAGAGGTAGGAAAAAATATGTATGTCGTTGAGGTGGATGAAGACATTTTTGTCTTAGATGCGGGACTCATGTTTCCAGAGGATGAAATGTTCGGCATTGATATGGTCATTCCTGATATTTCCTACTTGGTTGAACAACAAGAACGTATTCGTGGTATTTTTTTAACGCACGGCCATGATGATCATATTGGGGCGATCGCGTATGTACTACGGAAAATTACTGTCCCTGTGTACGGGGCGAAATTGACGCTCGCGCTCATGGAAGAAAAATTAAAAGAGCAAGGGATTACATCGAAAGCGAAGCGCATCGAAATACATGCTGACAGCGAAATTATATTTGAAAAAGCTATCATATCATTTTTCCAAACGAATCATAGCATCCCAGATTGTCTCGGGGTAAGCATTCAAACATCGCAAGGTGCCATTGTATATACGAGCGATTTTAAATTTGATCAAACACCTGTTGGTATATGTCGCACCGATTTTGGTAAAATGGCCCAAATTGGGGCACAAGGTGTGCTTTGTTTATTATCGGATAGCACAAACGCGGAAAAGCCGGGATATACAGGTTCTGAAGCGGTTGTTGGTCAAGAGATTTCCGATGTCATTTACAATGCGCAAGGTCGTGTGATCGTTGCTTGTTTTGCATCAAATATTACGCGTATTCAACAAGTGTTACATGCTGCTCGTGATCATCGACGGAAAGTCGTTATTATGAGCCGTCATATGCATAAAGTGATTGACATTGCGGTGCGCCTTGGATATTTAAAATTGGATGAAAATATGATCATCCCGATGAGCGAAGTAGATCGTTACGATGATCGTGATTTAGTCATTTTAACGACAGGCAACCAAGGAGAACCAATGGCGGCGCTTGCCCGCATGGCAAAACAGGCACACAAATACATCAATATTAAAGAAGGAGACACAGTGATTGTGGCTTCTTCTCCAATGCCGGGGCATGAGTTATTTATTGCTCGTACAATTGATGCTTTATACCGCGCAGGAGCGAATGTCGTGTACGGTCAACGTCAAGTGCATGTGTCTGGACACGGATACCAAGAAGAATTGAAGTTAATGATTAATTTCATGAAGCCAAAATATTTTATTCCGGTACATGGAGAGTTTCGCATGCAAAAGGCGCACGGGAAAATTGCCCAAGCGGTCGGCATTCGCCAAGATGCGATCTTCTTAATTGAAAAAGGAGAAGTGATCGAATTTCGTAATGGTCACGCTCGTTTCGGTGGAAAAGTGCCGAGTGGCCAAATTTTAATTGACGGATTAGGCATTGGCGATGTAGGAAATATTGTGTTGCGCGATCGTCGTTTACTGTCACAAGATGGAATTATGATTGTTGTTGTAACGTTAAGTAAACAAGATAAGCGTGTCGTTGCTGGCCCAGAAATGATTTCACGTGGCTTCGTATATGTACGTGAATCGGAAACACTTTTTGAAGAATCGATAAAAATTGTAAAACAGATCGTTGAAAAAAGTATGGAAGATTACGTCATTGAATGGTCTTCATTAAAAACAAATATTCGTGATGCACTTAGCCAATATTTATTTGAAAAAACAAAACGGAAACCAATGATTTTACCGATCATTATGGAAGTATAAAACAACATGCTCAAAGTCAAGAAAACACCTGCGCATCGCAGGTGTTTTTCTGTAAGATAGGAATTTACAATGAGGTGGAGCGTTGTCTAGCTCTAAGCGCTATCGGTGTGATGAGCTCCGTCCCTTCTTTCGGCCGCACATTAATTGTCTTCATTAAGTTTAACCACGCGAAACCAAGCTATACTTGGTTCGAAAGCCTCCTCGGTGGGGCTTGTGCGCTCTTCGCGGAGCCAAGGATGGCGACATTTAGGATACAGGCTGCTTTTAGGCAAAATAGGGGGCGCTTTGCGCTTTTCTTGTATGAACAAGTCGATGTTCACGTATACTAACGACATCATGTAATGGAAAGGGGATTGTTATGGAAGAACGGGATATATCTCAAGAAGAAACGAAGCCATCTCCGGCAGAAAATATTGTTCAACTCGGTCAAACGAATGTTCCGCAGCTTTCTTCTGATTCCACAATTCATTGTTTAACGATCGTTGGGCAAATTGAAGGGCACATTCAACTACCACCGCAAAACAAAACAACAAAGTACGAACATATTATTCCACAAATTGTGGCAATTGAGCAAAACCCGAATATTGAAGGATTGCTCGTCGTATTAAATACAGTAGGCGGTGATGTCGAAGCAGGGTTAGCCATTGCAGAAATGTTAGCCTCGATGTCCAAACCAACTGTTTCGATTGTGCTCGGCGGCGGCCATTCGATCGGTGTGCCGATTGCTGTGTCTTGCGACTATTCATTTATCGCAGAAACGGCAACGATGACGATTCACCCGATTCGCCTCACAGGTCTTGTTATTGGCGTGCCACAAACGTTTGAGTATTTAGATAAAATGCAAGAGCGTGTCGTCAATTTTGTTGTCAAACATTCAAACATTAGCGAAGAAAAATTTAAAGAACTCATGTTTTCGAAAGGTAATTTAACGCGTGATATCGGAACGAATGTGGTAGGAACAGATGCTGTGAAGTACGGTTTAATTGATGAAGTGGGGGGGCTGTCACAAGCGATGCGCAAATTGCGTGAACTCATTGATCATTCTCATCAACAAGGAGCGATGTTACAATGATTTTACATACAATCGTTCCAGAGTTTTTAGTTTTTCAAACGAACGAGGCCGAGTATAAAAAACAACGCACCGTTCAATATAACGGAGTGACGTTGCTTGTGCAACAAACAGAAACGAATGAGTATGAAATTGTGCGTGTATTAAGCAGCGATCCGCAACATTATTTAACGTATGAACCCGGTATAAAACTTCATGCGACATCACTACAATTTATGGTATAATAAGAACAAGCAGCCACGCTTCTCTGTTGGCTGCTTTTTCATCTTATTATGTTGGAGTGGGCGAAATGGGAAAAAAAAATAAGCGTCGCACAAACAAACAAGATCAATGGAAAAAAACGATACGCTTTGAGTTAATCGGTTTAACGATGTTAGCATGTACGGTCATTGCGATGGCGAATGTCGGAGCTGTCGGGCGTTCACTCGTTTTTGCTACTCGCTTTTTTATGGGCGAGTGGTATATCGTTGCACTATTAGGAGCGCTTGTGACATCGCTATATGTCATTTGGAAGCGCGCATGGCCTCCATTTTTTCAACGCATTCTCGTTGGATTGTACTTGATTGTTCTTTCCTTATTGTTGTTTAGTCACGAAGCGTTGTTTCATATTTTATCAAGAAATGGGAAATTAGCAAATCCAAGCATTATTCGAACGACATGGGAACTATTTTGGGCAGATGTGCATGGAGAAAATAGTTCTTTTTCGGATTTAGGCGGTGGGATGCTTGGCGCCTTGCTGTATACGATAAGCTATTATTTATTTGATGAATTAGGAACAAAATGGATTGCTTCATTATTGATGATCATTGGCGTGTTACTTCTCACAGGCAAAACGTTGCGTGATACAGTCGGCAAAGGAATAGAGTGGTTTGTTTCGTTTATACGGACGCAAACAAAAGCTGTTATTGCGGATGTCCGCTCGTTTTTGAATCGCCCGAAAAAAGAAAAGCAACAACAGCCGCATATTGAAGTGGTGACGGCGCTCGAAGAACTCGAAGAAAAAGAAGAAAAAGAGGAAGAAAATGAAATCGAAGGACCTGTCATTTCTAATTTTCATGAAGTAGTTGAAAAAGAAAAGCCGCTCGTATTTACGCAAACACATGAAACAGATTACACGTTGCCACCCATTGATTTGCTTTCTCCTCCGAAGGCGGTTGATCAATCGAGGGAAAAAGAAAGTATTTATGAAAATGCCCGCAAGCTTGAAAAAACGTTTCAAAGTTTCGGTGTAAAGGCAAAAGTAACAAAAGTGCATATCGGACCAGCCGTCACAAGATATGAAGTATATCCAGACGTTGGTGTGAAAGTAAGTAAAATTGTGAGTTTAAGTGACGATTTAGCGCTCGCTCTAGCTGCAAAAGACATTCGCATTGAAGCACCGATTCCGGGAAAATCAGCAATTGGTATTGAAGTACCGAATGAAGAAATTGCGATGGTATCTCTACGCGAAGTGTTGGAAGCGAAAGAAGCAGATAAACCTGAAGCAAAACTGTTAATTGGACTTGGGCGTGACATATCGGGACAAGCGGTGCTTGCTGAATTAAATAAAATGCCGCATTTACTCGTTGCGGGTGCGACAGGTAGTGGAAAAAGTGTATGTATTAACGCCATTATCGTTAGCTTATTGATGCGTACGAAACCGCATGAAGTAAAGATGATGATGATCGATCCGAAAATGGTTGAGTTAAGCGTATATAATGGTATTCCGCATTTGCTTTCTCCTGTCGTTACTGATCCGAAAAAAGCGTCCCAAGCATTAAAAAAAGTAGTGAGCGAAATGGAGCGACGATACGAGCTATTTTCGCATACAGGAACGCGTAATATTGAAGGATATAATGAATATATTGAGCGGCATAACGAAACAGCGGAAGTGAAACAACCTCTTTTACCATACATTGTCGTCATTGTAGATGAGTTAGCAGATTTAATGATGGTTGCCTCAAGTGATGTTGAAGATTCGATTACACGTCTTGCCCAAATGGCGCGGGCGGCGGGCATTCATTTAATTATCGCAACACAGCGTCCATCCGTCGATGTTATTACCGGTGTCATCAAGGCAAACATTCCATCTCGCATTGCGTTTAGCGTATCATCACAAACCGATTCACGGACGATTTTAGATATGGGGGGGGCGGAAAAATTACTTGGGCGTGGTGACATGCTCTTTTTACCTGTTGGTGCTTCTAAACCTATTCGCGTACAAGGTGCTTTTTTGTCCGATCAAGAAGTAGAAAACATCGTGCAATATGTTATTTCCCAACAACAAGCACAATATGAAGAAACGATGATGGCGCAAGATGACGAACCACAAGAAGCGTTCGACGATGAGTTGTTTGATGAAGCCGTTCGGCTCGTCATTGACATGCAAAGTGCATCTGTCTCGATGTTGCAACGACGATTCCGTATCGGTTATAACCGTGCTGCACGTTTAATTGATGCGATGGAAGCGCGAGGCATCGTCGGGCCTTATGAAGGAAGCAAACCGCGCGCCGTGCTCGTATCGTCAAATGATGAAGCAAAAACGTCATAAAAGAGGCTGAAAAATAAGCCTCTTTTTTGGTGTGCTCGGCATGGGTGCAATCTATAGGGTGAAAGTCCCGAACTGCGAAGGC